>NZ_JXQI01000071.1 GCF_000834015.1 Prevotella pectinovora
GCTTATAGCCAAATCGGTACGATATGAGCCTGAAGCATAGCATTATGCCTTGTATATTTCGCCGATATTGAATATGAATGTCGGATTTCAAGAAGGATTTCGAAAGATTAGAGGCTTTTTGATAGGATGTAGTTACTTCCATACTCTATATCTCATAAACAAATAATAAACTTAGAAGTTGCGCCCGACACGGATTAGGGTATTTACTATGGGATTATTCAATGTTTTCAAAAATAAATACAACAATAACCGATCGGCGGATGATATTACACTAAAGAATGTTGAGCAAAGAGGTGAACCAACTGATTGAATGGTTGTTAATACATGGAAAATAAATGAAGTATGAGTTTGGATGGACATTTCTCAATAAAGAGACTGGTAAGTTGCGAAGAATCGTCTCTTTTTCTTTCAATAAAGGAGATAAAATAATGATGCTAAATTCAGAAAACAAAATCAACAAAGACAAATTGAACTTTATGGTCAATGGAGTATCTTTCAATATGATACTTGTTGAGCATGGTAGCTTTATGATGGGGGCAACGGAAGAACAAGAAGCCCCAAAAGATGTTGAGAAACCGGCACATAAGGTAATAATCACCAGAGACTACTATATTGGTGAAACTCTGGTTACTCAAGAATTATTTAAAGCTGTGATGGGCGACTTTCCTCTTTTTTTTGAGCCATCAGGATTCAAGGGAGAAGATCTGCCAGTAGAGCATGCGTATCGTACTTATTTCCAAGAATTTATAGGGGCTTTAAACTGGAAACTACGAACTGTACTTGCTGGTAAGAAATTCAGACTTCCAACAGAAGCAGAGTGGGAGTTTGCCGCACGAGGCGGAAATAAAAGCAAAGGTTATAAGTATGCAGGAAGTAACAATCTGTGCGAAGTGGCTTGGTATAGTGAAAACAGCAATAATGAGACACATCCTGTAGCAAAACTGAAACCAAACGAATTAGGCATTTACGATATGAGTGGCAATGTCTCAGAGTGGTGTCAAGACAAGTTTTATGAATATTCGCATACCCCCCAGACGAATCCGATAGGACTGAAAAACATAACGGATCCGATAGAAATAAACCATGAGGGATTACGTATATGTCGTGGTGGCAGTTGGTATAACGAAGCCACATTGTGTCGCGTGTCTGATCGAGGCTACATCACTCCTATGCCCACAGCTTGTATAGGTATGCGGCTTGTCCTCTCCGATTGTATATATGAAACTCCAGACGAGAATGCCTATGATACGCATATGTCTGAAGAAGAAAAGCTATATAGAAAATTATGTGTTCCACATTATCTAGATCAAGTATTTGTACATGATCTTGGAGAAGGTATAGCCTTGGTGAAACATGTGATGGGGACAGATTTTAAACCTCGTTATTTGATGGACAAAGAGACGAAATGCGCATATGAGTTCATATCAGATTCTGAGATTCTACTTACTGTTACTGACGAAGATATAGATTGGGATAGTCTTAAAGGGCAGCCACAAGAAGTTCTTGACATGGCGAAAGCACATTCGTTCCATTTTTCTGGGTATATACATCAATATTATAATGGTGTAGCAGAAGTGGAATGGTGGCTTAATCCTGATGGCGTGTACGATATTTATGAGGGAGGTGGTTGCATGCCAGATGATAAAGAAGTCAATCTATTTGGTGCTATTGATCGAAAAGGAAAGGTCGTAAAGAAGTTTCGCCTTAAAAAGATGACATGTAGATTCCAAAATAGAAGTTGTGTCGGCCCAGGGATGGAGATACGCAGCTACGGATTGGGTAAATTTATATGTTCTTCGAAATAGCTGATGGGAATGCTTTTTATTGGCTTTATGATGGTTTTTTGTGCCATAACGCCAGCGATTGTTCTTCGATTGTTTAACGGAGGATGAATGAAGAACGATCGAAGAGTGATCGAGACCCTATCGAGAATCGAACGAGAAGTTATCGAAAAGTAAAATTATAAACAATCAGTCTTGTTTATTCGCTGTCACCGAATAAAAATAGCGAATTTTATTTTGCGCCACCGAATAAAAATCATATCTTTGTAGGAAAAAGCAGAGTATGGATAAGGAAATATTTAGAACGATAATCTCTGAGAATCAAGAATATATAGGAAGCATACCGTTGGTGGAGCGTCCCCTTGACTTGGAAGAGTATGGCAACTATGTGTTTGTGGGTGTAAGACAGGCAGGAAAATCCTACTTGTTGTATCAACGTGTGCAGCAATTATTGGCAGAAGGAAAGCTTTTGGAGGACATTGTTTATGTAAACTTCGATGACGAGCGTCTGCAAGGGATGGCTGCTACAGACTTCGATCTCATAATTCAAGCCTATCACAGCATGTATAGCGGTCAGCCGATATTCTTCTTTGATGAGATACAGAATGTGGATGGTTGGGCTAACTTTGCGCGTCGTCTTGCTAACTTGAAGTATCGTGTTTATGTTACGGGAAGCAATGCCAAGATGCTGAGCCGTGACATAGAGACCGTTTTGGGAGGCAGGTATCTTAGTGTGAATGTCTTTCCGTATAGCTTTAACGAATACCTTACGGCTGTTGGTGTAAACATTGCAGGAGGATGGCAGTATGGCAGGAAGGCTAATGAGTTGCAGCGTCATTTCAGAACTTACTTTGAATGGGGAGGTTTCCCGGAATTGGTCAACTTCCGCGAGAAGCGCATCTGGCTCAACAGCTTGTACAACCGCATATTCTTCAATGACCTTATTGTGCGTCATAAGATAAAGAACGAGGATGCCCTGCGTCTGTGTGTGCGTCGTTTGGCAGAAAGCGTGATGCAACCCTGCTCGTTGAACAGATTGAGCAACTTGGTTAAGTCGACAGGTGTTCGATGCAGTGCGTCAACCATTATGGAGTATGTGAGATATTTGCAGGAGTCTTGTCTGTTGATATCATTGGACAACTATGCCTCTAAGTTCACAGAAAAAGAAACGGTGAAGAAGCACTATTTTGTGGACAACGGACTGTTGCACCTCTTCATCAACAACCCTGACACACTGTTGCTTGAAAACCTATGTGCCATAACATTATATAAGAAGTATGGCTGTGGCATCTATTATTTCAACCGCAATATTGAGGTTGACTTCTATGTACCCGACGAGGGTCTGGCTGTTCAAGCCAGTTATAGAATGAGCGACGAGTCTACATTGGAACGTGAGGTAAAAGCCTTGGTAGCCCTTAATTCTTTATATCCTCTGAAAAAGGCAATGATTGTGACATACGAGGACGAGGGAGTGATGGAGCGCGATGGGTTGAAAATAGAGGTTGTGCCTGTTTGGAAATGGGTGCTAAATGGTGTATAATGAGACATTTGATTCATCGTGCTTACAAAGCAATGTTTGAACAAAGTGAGCTTTATAGAAAAATAAGAATTTTTTTCTGATAGGATATGGTTACTTCTGATCTCTATATCTCATAAACAGACAAACTTAGAAGTTGTGCCCGACACGGATTAGGGAAATCGATATGAAGAAAATTAAGATTACAGAGCAGATACATGTCCTTGGAACTACGTTTAAGGATATTTACGAGATAGCAGACTATTCGTGTAAGGAAATGCCCAAGGATGATGTATATGTAGGACAGTTCGTGAAACATCATCTTTGGTTTGATGAATGTGATTATCTCAGCGACAATTATTGGCATCGTAGCTTTGTATTTGCAAAGTCAAAAGATGAGGTTGAAAACAAATTGGAAAAGTTAAGAGAGTATCAATTCCCTGAATTAAGGGAAGAATTGGCACCAATGATATACTGGGATGATGAATACGATGATATGAAAGTAACGGATGATATTACATTAAAATGACACATAAAGAAAAAAAACAGGCAAGGGGATAGCCAACACTTTGAATACGCATATATAATACAGGGCTCGTTTCAATGTAGGTGTCTTGTCAAGGCTTACTACTTGAAACGAGCCTTATTCGTATAACTAACATTAATATGAAAATAAGATATACAACAATAAGCAAGACTGGTAGAAGGCATAACAATGAGGATGCCTTCAAGGTCATTGATATGCCTGAAAGCAATCGGTTTGTGGGAATAGTCTGTGACGGTATGGGCGGTCATTCCTTTGGAGAGACAGCCAGTGAAACGGTATGCAATACTATATCTGACTTTTGGAAGAAGCATATCAGTATGCCCGATTGTGACTCAAAGGTGAAACTTGCTTGTAAGAAAGCGAGTTGTGCAATTGACAAAAAGACATTTGAACTTCATCATGCAGAGATGGGTACGACCATGGTCATGGTAAGTATTGAGAACGATGTGGCAACCATTGCACATATTGGTGATAGTCGTTGTTATGTACAAAGACCTGGTGATGGATTACTTTATCAGACAAAAGACCATATCCGGCTTGATTTCGGATGGGAGATTGTTGCCAAATGCTTCTTCTCTTACCGCCCCGAAGTGGCTGTACCAGATATTCGACAAATCCAGCTGAAGGCTGGTGACAGAATATTATTGTGTTCGGACGGACTATACAAAAGCATAGCTCCAGACATCCTGCAAGCAAGGATGTTGGACGACAAGCCCTTGGAAGAGATACTTGATGTATTTGACTTTCTCTGTCAAAAACAAGGTGATGACAACTATACGGCAATATTGATGGAAATAGAATAAAATAAGGATAAGATGAGAAAGATACTATTAGAAATTGATTTGGCTATCTGTTCATTGTGGACTATAGCCGCATTGGGAAGCAGAATAGCATGGGTCGCTACTCCTGCAACATGGATTGTAATGTTACTTATTATGTCACGTCTGCTGCTCTCGTTCACGCTTTACCATAGGGAAAAGAAATCATGGATTCCAGGACTGCTGTTCATGGGATTGGCAGCCTTCGCTGTCAGTACAGAACTTGACATAAAACTTAATGAACTTGCCTCAAAAGTATTTCCATTGTTGAACATCGACTTTGACCAATGGTGGTATGTAGGGCTTACTTTAGCTGTGGCTACATGGTTGTGGGTAGTTCCTTTGGCGGTCTTCCTCGTCAATATCTTCCGTAAGGGTTTTCTGACAGACACCTTGACATGGAAAGACGCACTTGGCAAACTGCTCTGGACGGATAAGACTGCAAGGACATACTGTTCCCTACTGTTGATAACAACAGGCACATTGTATGCTGGTCTCGCTATGAATGCGAGGATATGTCTGTTCGCCTGTGTCGTGGCTCCGACACTGAGTTTCCATCTGCTTAAAAGATATTATGGATTGGAGAAAGGAAAAGTGTGGGTGTTGGTTATATCCATGCTGATATTCTTCTTTGCCCAACCCCATGCCGGACTGTTGCGAATGTCCATGTTGGGCATCAGTTTTAGCATGGTGATCTATGTATGTAGTTCCTTCTACCAGGACAAGAAAAAATTGTTACTGTCCGTTATATCAGCCATCTATGTGGGCATATTGTTGCCAAGTTTGGCCATAGGCAACAACCAATATACCTGCTTCAATGTAGGAAGAACCGGATATTATTCCCTTGACACTTATCCAGGCATATTCAGCATAGAGGACAAGAAAACAGGGAAGATAGGACTGCGTAGCAGATACGGCCTGTTGGTGAAACCGGAGTATGATGCCTTTGTCTATCATACATCAAGACATTGGTTTGGTGAGTTGGAACTGCGTAAGAACGGATATTACACCCTCTATGACATCTGTAATAGCGAGTATCGTAAAGACAATCATATTAGCCATCAACTGCAGGACAGTATCTGTCAAATTGTAGAAGAGCACCTCTCGGAGTACGACTATAAATCTGATGAAAGACTGGAAGTAAAACTAATAGAAGCAAAGAACAGCCAAGTACGCACTCATATCAAGGCTTTGAAAAACGGATCTGTCATTTACGACTACGATGACAAGGAAGCGTTTATACCAACAGATTCCATTTCATATACTCCAGGAACAATAGTTCGTGACTCCTTAATCATGTTAAAATGGTGTCAGTTGAAATCACTTAGCTATGCACACAGTGCGACCACAAATGATTCCGCTGTCTATAACATTCAGGTGACGCTTGCGAGAGAAAACATGCCCAAACCAAAGGAGGCAGAAATGCTTGTGCAAAAAATCTCATGTTTCCTGAGGTGCATTCTTCCAAAGAACTAAAGCTAGCCATTGAAAATATCCGTAGGATAAAGAATGTGGATGAGGTGGCAAGAATAGAAATTAAATAACAAAAATGAACAACATGAAAACTACTGCAATATTCAAAATGTCGGTATTGTTTCTGTTTGTCCTTTCCGTAGTATCCTGTAAAGGAAATAAAGGCGGATTGGATAATCAGGAATCCGATACTGTGATGGTTGCTAAAGACAGCATTCCATTTGTCTTGAAACATCTGGATGTTGACAAGAAAAAAGTGATGGCATACGTTACCTGTTCAGAACATACGGTTGACTCCTTGCTATCCATCGCAGATACAGCGTATAGCAAAACTGGTAGCTACAGTCTGGAAGACTTGGGCATGGACAATGAAGAGTATAACAAGTGGATTACAAAAGCCTACAAAGACACCATTTCTATCGTTATTGCCCTGTTCGATTCATACGCAAGTATGGTCAATTCGGGTACGGATGAAGCAAGCGCATCCTTTGTCTGGCATGAGGTAGCACGACTACAGATGAAGCACTTCTATAAAAAAACAGGTGGCGAATGGCAAGAACCTAATAGTTACGAAAAACTATTTCGGGTAATTAATGGAGTTGTGGAAACATACGACTGTGGTACCCAAGCCGACATGAATATGGCAGCCTGGCGTTCTGTCATGCCTGTTGACTATCGGCTGATAGAAGCATACAAGCAACTGGCGGATCTGTGTAATGACAAAGAGACAACGAAACTCATTCACGATGACTATATGTACACGCTAACCACTTATCGGGCACATCGTGACGGCATCGACGAGTGGTATTCCGATCTGCCTCGTGAGCAAGGTACACTGTTTGAATGGTTGCTAAGAAGCAAACTCGAAAATATCAATCTACTCATCAAGAACTACAAGAGAGGAAAGATAAACAACAATGCTGTCAATAAGAACTTGCAGGAACATCTGTGTCTTGCAAACAAAAGACAGGTAAAACTGACCAAAGATTTTCTTGATAGAGAAAGAGATGAATTTCGATGATGTCAAGCCAATGAAGTGATAGATTGAGGTTACTTCTATACTCTATATCGCATAAACAAACAAATAACAAACTTAGAAGTTGTGCCCGACACGGATTAGGGTATTGAGAAATGAAATCGTTAGCAAGCATTTTTGTCGTATTGTTCAGTATTATGATCGCTGCTACAATTGTTAGTTGTGACTCAAAGCCTTCTACAGCGAATTCGTACGCAAGTGAGGATGTTTATGAGGAGGAAAGCCAGAAAACGTTCCAATGTACGCTATGTAGCGGATATGGCGTTTATGCAGGATATACTTGTAACAGATGTGGTGGAACAGGAGAGATTGTGGCTGATTATGTAGAGACACGTTCAAACTCAGATGTCTCCTTTAGAGGCCGGTCTTTCTATTATGGAAGGTGTAATAGTGGGTGCGGTTGCCAGATTTACGAGCATAAACCAGGTCAGACAGAGTGCGTTAATTGTGCTGCAAATGGGTGTTCAACCACAAAACTCTATCATAAGAAAGAATATTGATACATCTGGGCAATGAAAAATTTTGTTGCAATATTGGTTTCCTCAAAGTTAATGCAATGTTGAGTAAAACAAAACAGAATATTATGATGAAGAATTGGTGCATATATATGATGATGCTGTTGTTCTTTGCAAGTTGCTCTGAACAACAGATAATTGAAGAAACGGCTTCTTCAACAAAGTTGGCAGAGCATAAGAGCATGACTGATGCTCCCCAAGATACAATCATGTCATTGCTCTATCAAGCTCGCTGGGGCGATGGTTCGGCATATCTGAAACTGGCAGATTGTTATCGAGATGGTATTGGGGTAAAGAAGGATTTCTTTGGTATGATTACAATGGCTCACATGGCTGAGTGGCGTGGAGCAATCAATCGCATAGATGACTATATCTACGGCTTGCCAGATGGTAATGATTACAAAACATTATTTCTCCTTATGGATGGCTATAAGTCGTATATTCAAGAGGATCCAGACAGTATAGAGCATGTACTACGTGCGAGCGATAGTCCTGAAGCAAAGACACTCCTCGGAATGATTACTGTTGACCAAGGAGACACAATATCAGGGATGAATATGATAAAAGAGGCAGCAAATCAAGGTTGTTCCTTGGCTGAACTGCTGTTAACCATACCTGATTGGGAAGGCAGACTGAGAGCAGATGCAACAAAGCTTGGCATAATTGCTCATCGTGTACCTCTCGCCTATCTGATTCTTGGTGACCTCTATTATGAACCTGACGATAATGGCAAATCAAACATGCAACTTGCTGTAGAATACTACATGAAAGCAGAAGAACATGCTGTGTTGGACCGACATGGCGCAGAAAGAGTGCTCGACTATTACAGAAATGGAGGGAATGTCCAACTGACAGAAGACGATGTCAAGCGATTGGAACTGATTGTACAACCTAAAGATGTAGAGACGGAATGAAAACAATAAAACAAACAGTTAGAACATTATTACTATTAATGCTAATACTCTGTAACATAGGAGCCTATGCTCAGAGAAAAGAAGTTCTGATGAATTTACGTTTGTAGGTTGTTTCCCTGCTGATAATCCGAAATACAACATCGGTATGGTTGTCATTCGTCCTCGAAAACATCCTGCAACTTTTGGTATACTGGTGAACCTTTATACCTTTGGTTATAAGTGGCATAAACAAAAAAAAGACGTAATGTATTGTCTACATTACGTCTTTCGTAGTTGCGGAGGCAGGACTCGAACATGCGACCTCCAGGTTATGAGCCTGGCGAGCTACCAACTGCTCCACTCCGCGATATTGATTATTTGTGCATTTCTTGATTGCGTGTGCAAAGGTATGAAGTTTTTGGGAAACTGCAAAACTTTTCAGCGGAAATCTTTAGTATTTGGTGTAATATTGACTTGCATCAATGGAATAATGCCGTATTTGTTGATTCGAATCGGTATTTGGGACGTTTTGATGTGTGCGGTGAAGGGATTGCCGCAATATGATAGCGTTCCCATTCAGAATGTTTGGTACGAACGTGATGGATGCGGAGGAGAGATTGCGGCGGAATGGCTTATATGGGTCCGTAATATATGGACATTTGGGTTTGGCAGATTGTTGTCTATAGGTCGGTAGCGGATATTTCGGATTCGTGTCGGAAGGGCATTATATAATAAGGTGTGCAGGGCGTCTGTGGCAGGATGAGAAGAGGACATTCATATTTATAACACTCAAAAACAGTCATTAGCACGTTTAATTTGTCAGGGGTGAATGCTCGTGGTGAATGCTTGTGGATATCCAGTTTCCGTCCGGAGGTTTATGTGGCTAATAAAGGTGGCGACAGGTCGTAAACAGACTGTTGGGGTTAAAAAAGATGTAAAAACAGAACATAAATGGTTATTTATTTTGCAATTTCCATAGAAATAAATACTTTTGCACATGTTAATGGCCGTGTGCAAGAAGACGGGATGTGCATCGAGGGTACAATCGGTGTGTGTCTGAGCGCCATGGCCGGTGGAACATACACGGAACACTTATCATATTATCATGTCAATATCAAAGACCCGACAGAAGTTGGTTGATGTGGCAAGACAGTTGTTTGCCCGCAACGGATTCGAAAACACCACTATGAACGATATCGCCCAGGCTTCAGGGAAGGGGCGCCGCACGCTGTATACCTATTTCAGCAGCAAGGAAGACATCTATTATGCCGTGATAGAGGGAGAGCTGGAGCGCTTGTCGGACAAGCTTGACGAGGTGGCGGCGAGGAATGTCAGGCCTCAGGACAAGATCATCGAACTGATATACACCCATCTGAGCATGATAAAGGAAACCGTGGTGAGAAACGGTAATCTGAGAGCCGCCTTCTTTCGCAACATCTGGATGGTGGAGAAGGTGAGGAAGCATTTCGACGAGGATGAGATAGAACTCTTCCGCAAGGTGTATACCGACGGCAAGCGCGAAGGAGAGTTCGACATCGACAACGTGGAACTCGTAGCCGACATCACCCACTATTGCATCAAGGGACTGGAAGTGCCCTATATCTATGGCCGCCTGGGTCATGGCATCACTCCTGAGGCGAGCAAACCGCTTGTCGCCAAGGTGGTATACGGCGCGCTGGGCAAGATCACGAACAAGAATTCAGACAGTGCGCGTCAGGATTGAAGCATCAGACAGTTTTATCCTTCTCCGTGCTTAGGATTAGGTGACGGGTAGATAGAAATACAGTATATACATATTATAAATATAAATACAACGAAAATGGGATTATTAACTGGTAAGACAGCACTCGTAACGGGTGCGGCACGCGGCATCGGTAAGGCTGTCGCAATGAAATTCGCCCAGGAGGGTGCAAACATCGCATTCACAGACCTCGTGCTCAACGACGATATGGCAGCAGGCCTTGAGGCCACACGCAAGGAAATCGAGGCACTCGGAGTGACCTGCCGCGCTTATGCCGGCAACGCTGCCGACTTTGCCGAGACAGAGAAGACCGTGAAGCAGATCCATGCCGACTTCGGTTCTATCGACATCCTCGTGAACAACGCCGGAATTACAAAAGACGGACTTATGCTGCGTATGACAGAGGCTCAGTGGGACGCTGTGCTGAACGTCAACCTGAAGTCAGCCTTCAATTTCATCCACGCTTGCTCTCCAATCATGTTGCGCCAGCGCGGTGGTTCTATCATCAATATGGCTTCTGTAGTGGGTGTCCACGGCAATGCAGGCCAGTGCAACTATGCCGCTTCAAAGGCAGGTATGATTGCTCTCGCCAAGAGTATCGCCCAGGAGCTCGGACCTAAGGGCATCCGTGCCAACGCCGTTGCTCCAGGCTTTATCGAGACAGCCATGACAGCCCAGCTGCCAGAGGATATCCGCAAGGACTGGATGAAGAAGATTCCATTGCGCCGTGGCGGTCAGACAGAAGATATCGCCAACGTATGCCTCTTCCTGGCTTCAGACATGTCAAGCTATGTCAGCGGTCAGGTTATCCAGATCGACGGCGGAATGAACATGTAATTCAGATACATATCTAAGGTTTAGAGAAGCTCGTCCACTGTGCCTTCATTCCGGAAGGGTAGGGGTGAGCTTCTTTTTTTTGAAGTTTTTTATCCATCAGGCATGAACGTAGTTTACGAAGACAACCATATCATCATCGTCAACAAGCGTAGCGGAGAGATTGTGCAGGGCGACAAGACCGGCGACAAGCCGCTCTCCGACACCGTGAAAGAGTATATCAAGGAGGCGTATGCCAAGCCCGGCAACGTGTTCCTCGGCGTGGTACACCGCTTAGACCGTCCTGTGAGCGGACTTGTGGTCTTTGCACGCACGTCGAAAGCCCTGTCGCGACTCAACGACATGTTCCGTACGGGCGACGTGCATAAGACATATTGGGCGCTCACCAAGAACCGTCCGCCCCACGAGGAAGGAACGATAGAGAGCTGGCTCGTGAGAAACGAGAAGCAGAACAAGAGCTATAGCTACGACCGCGAGAAGCCCGGTGCCAAGAAGGCGATACTGAAATACAAGGTGATCGGTGCGACAGACAACTACACCCTCATCGAAGTGAAGCTCCTCACCGGCCGTCACCATCAGATACGCTGTCAGCTCGCCAGCATCGGCTGTCCTATCAAGGGCGACCTGAAGTATGGTGCCAAGCGCAGCAATCCCGACGGCAGCATCTCGCTGCTCGCCCGTAGGGTGGAGTTTGTGCATCCTGTCTCCAAGCAGCCGATATGCGTTGAGGCTCCCGTTCCGGAATTACCGGAGTGGAAGACGTTCGGGAATTGATGATTCCAGAACGGGGTGCCCCTTTGTTGGGGGCATATTTATGGCTTTATCAGTTAAAATATAAAAAATGTGAGTCTGCTCGCTTTAAATTTAGTATTTTTGCAAATCATTTGTGGAACATTTGCAAATCTATTATTGGCATAAAACATTAACAACAATATAACTTGATGAAACAATTTAGATTAGTTGACAATATACTCGGATGGCTCGCCTTCCTTATTGCGGCCTTTGTATATTGCAGCACTATCGAGCCGACAGCCAGTTTCTGGGACTGTCCGGAGTTTATTACAACAGGTTACAAACTGGAGGTCGGTCACCCGCCTGGCGCACCGTTCTTCATGCTCACCGCCAACCTCTTCTCCCATTTTGCCAGCGACCCGTCGCAGGTGGCGAGGATGGTCAACACCATGAGCGCCCTGCTCAGTGCCACGTGTATCCTGTTCCTCTTCTGGACCATCACGCATCTGACGCGTAAGTTGCTCCTCAACGGATGGGAAGACCTCACCAAGTCAAAGCTCATCGCCATCGAGGCAAGCGGAATGGTGGGTGCGCTGATATACACGTTCAGCGACACCTTCTGGTTCAGCGCCGTAGAGGGAGAGGTATACGCCTATTCATCAGCCTTCACCGCAGTGGTGTTCTGGCTCATTCTGAAATGGGAAGACCATGCCGACGAGCCCCATAGCGACCGCTGGCTCGTGCTCATCATGTATATGACGGGATTGAGCATCGGTGTCCACCTGCTCAACCTGCTCTGTGTGCCGGCAATCGTGCTCGTATATTACTATCGCAAATTCCCGAATGCCAACGGCAAGGGCTCTCTCGTGGCGCTCTTCATCTCGTTCATCATCGTTGCAGCGATACTCTATGGAGTAGTGCCAGGCATCATCAAGGTGGGCGGATGGTTCGAGCTCTTCTTCGTCAACACCCTCGGCTTCAGCTTCAACACAGGAGTGATAATATACATCATGCTGCTCGTGGCCACCGTGGTGTGGGCAATCTACGAGAGTTTCAACGGCAACAACGGCTTGAGGGGCAACCTCTCGTTCGTGCTCTCCGTTGGCCTGCTCGGTATTCCGTTCTACGGATTCGGATGGTCGGCAGTGGTAATCGGAGTCGTGGTGCTGACAATATTGTATCTCGCCCTGAAATACAAGAAAGACGGCAAATACCTCATCACCGCCCGTATGAAGAACACCATGCTGCTCTCCATGCTGATGCTGATGATAGGATATTCCACATACGCCGTAATCGTGATCCGTTCTACCGCCAATCCGCCGATGGACCAGAACTCTCCGGAGGATATCTTCACTCTGGGCAGCTATCTCAGCCGCGACCAGTATGGCGACCGTCCGCTGTTCTACGGACAGGCATACACCTCACAGGTGAAATTCGACGAAGACGGACAGTATTGCATTCCTTCTAAGACCATCGGAGAACCGGTGTACCAGCGTAAGGAGAAAGCAAGCAAGGACGAGAAAGACTCATACTTCATAGTGAACACCAAAGACAAATATAACTATGCCCAGAACATGGTGTTCCCACGTATGTACGACTCATCCCATGCCGATGCCTACGAGAGCTGGATGGGCGGAGTAGACGGATATAACGTGGACTACGACAGATGCGGAGAGCCTATCCAGGTGAAGATGCCTACACAGCTCGAAAACATCCGCTTCTTCCTTTCATATCAGTGCAACTTCATGTACTGGCGCTACTTCATGTGGAACTTCGCCGGTCGTCAGAACGACCTGCAGGGCAATGGAGAGCTGGAGCACGGAAACTGGATTTCAGGAATACCGTTCCTTGACAACTTGCGCCTCGGCGACCAGAGCAAGCTCCCTGACGACCTCAAGGAGAACAAGGGACACAACGTGTTCTATTGCTTGCCGCTGCTGCTCGGTCTTATCGGACTCTTCTGGCAGGCACTCGCCAAGGGCGACAAGGGAACAAAGCAGTTCTGGGTGGTGTTCTTCCTCTTCTTCATGACCGGACTCGCCATCGTGATTTACCTCAACCAGACACCTATGCAGCCTCGTGAGCGCGACTATGCCTACGCCGGATCATTCTATGCCTTCGCGATATGGTGCGGAATGGGTGTGGCAGCAATCATCGACCTGATAAGAGAGAAGTTCAAGAAAGACAATGTAGCATTGGCAGCAGCAATCTCGGTTGCCTGTCTGCTCGTGCCGATACAGATGGCAAGCCAGACATGGGACGACCACGACCGCAGTGGAAGATATACCTGCCGCGATTTCGGACAGAACTATCTCATGTCATTGCAAGACGAGGGCAATCCGATCATCTTCACCAACGGCGACAACGACACCTTCCCTCTCTGGTATGACCAGGATACTGAGGGAATCCGTACCGATGCCCGTGTCTGCAACCTGTCGTATCTGCAGACCGACTGGTATATCGACCAGATGGTGCGCCCGGCATACGACTCTCCGTCGCTGCCAATCACATGGCCGAGACTCGACTACTGCTCAGGCACCAACGAATACATCGAGGTGCATCCAGACGCCAAGCAGGAGGTGCTCAACTTCTATAAGGAGTATCCGGAGCAGGCAAAGGCACAGTGGGGCGACAATCCGTTCGAACTCAAGAACGTGTTGAAATACTGGGTGCGCAGCCGCGACAAGGACAGCCACTTCATCCCTACCGACACACTCTATGTGACGATAGACAAGGACGCCGTGCGCAAGAGCGGCATGATGATGGCGAGCGACACCATTCCAGACCGCATGGTAATCTCGCTGAAAGGCAAGAACGCCCTCTACAAGAGCGACCTCATGATGCTCGAGCTCATCGCACAGAGCAATTGGGTGCGTCCTATCTATGTTGCGATGACCGTGGGACAGGAGAACTACATGAACCTCGGCGACAACTTCATCCAGGAGGGACTCGCCAACCGCATCACGCCGTTTACCACAAACAAGGGCAACGCTAAGAACTTCGACACGGAGAAGACATACTACAACGTGATGAAGCGATTCAAGTTCGGCGGCCTCGACAAACCGGGACTCTATCTCGACGAGACCGTGATGCGCATGTGTAACACCCACCGCAAGCTGATGTCGACCCTCGCCCTGCATCTCATTATAGAGGGCAAGAAAGACAAGGCTGCCAAGGTGCTCGCCTATGCCGACAAGATGATGCCGGCATACAACGTGCCGGTGAACTTCATGAGCGGAGGTCTCGACTATGCCGCCGCCTACGCCGAGATCGGCAACAAGGCAAAGGCAAAGCAGATGCTCGGATATGTGGTGAAGAACGCGGAGCAGTATGCCAACTGGTATCTCTCGCTCAGTCAAGACCGCTTCCTCATGTCGCAGCGCGACTGCATGCTTCAGCTTTATGTCTTGAACCAGGCACTTGAGGTGGCAAACAGTTTCGACCCGGCTGAGGCTCGCCGCATCAACGGTATCCTGAACCGTGTGGCACAGCAGTATTCAGCAAGAGGCGGACAGATGCCGCAGGAATAAGATGAACTTTCAGACAGTCTATCGCATGACAGCCTACAACCCCATGATGACAGTGGAGTAGGGCAGAAACAGGCGATAGACTGTCTTCTCATATCATATCTCTAACGAGAAAACAACAAGACAAAATATGTTTATAGAGCAACCGGCAATATGGTTGCGCTGGCTATATCCCAGAGCGACATGGAGGATGGACAAGAATGAGCGTGCTGTATACCTCACGTTTGACGATGGTCCTATCCCCGAGGCAACACCATTCATTCTGAAGACTCTCGCTGAGTTCGGTGTCCATGCCACTTTCTTTATGGTGGGCGACAATGTGCGCAAGCATCCTGAGCTGTACGACCAGATCGTGGCGGCAGGTCATCAAGTGGGCAACCACACCTTCAACCACTGGGGAGGATTCAAGCATACCACGCGTTCCTACAGTGAGAATGTGCAGAAAGCCAACGATCTCATACATAGCCACCTCTTCCGTCCGCCACACGGATGGATGCGCTGGGAACAGTATTTCTGGGTAGGCCGCAAGTATCGCATCGTGATGTGGGATCTCGTGACCCGCGACTACAGTAAGTGGATGACAGCCGATGATATCGTTGCCAACGTGAAGCGCTATGCCCGCAACGGATCGATAATCACCTTCCACGATTCGCTCAAGAGCATCGACAAACTGCATTATGCTTTGCCCGAGTCGCTGCGCTGGCTGAAGGAACAAGGATATGAGTTCAAGACTTTTGAATAACAGATTATGGAGAATATAGGAAAAGACAAAGTGCTCGCCGCTGTGGTGCGCACTTTTTTTAAGTATTTCACTCTCGGAGTGATAGAAGGCAAGTCTGCCGACAGTGCCGACATGACCGTGTATGAGCCGAAGAACGTGAAGAAGGTGATGTCGGAGCATATCGAGGATGTGTCGAGGATTTTCAATCAGGAAGTGTTCTTCGCCATCTCCCGTATCAATTACGTGGAAGAAGAACTGGAGCGAGAGCTGCAGGCTTTCGTAGCTGCCGGCAACAAGACCACGCCGATGGATCTGATGCGCTTCGCCTGCCGTTCAGATGAGTTCTATGATGTGATGGTGTGCGAATACAAGCGCAATTTCGAGTCGCTGCTCTGTGGTTCCTTTGCCACACTCTCCAAGGCATGTGAGGGCTTCACGGAGTGTGAGGCGCTCGGTAGCATCGCCGTAGACATGGCTGAGAATATCATAAACAGAATTGCCCACCAGGCGTATGGCGAGGGAAAGAAGCTGGTGGCAGAGTGATTGCATAGCAGTCTGTCAATATAAACTGCTTTTGTAAGATTTGCTATTCGTCCCTCCCCTACGGGGGAGGTTAGGTGGGGGCTAGTGTAATTATGCGATGGTTATCATCTGTATTGTATTCTTTTCCACTGACTTCAGCCCCCTCTCGTTCTCCCCCGTAGGGGAGATGCAGATTACTTTTCTTGCATAAGTTGCTTTAGTATATTGCAGCTGCAGTTTACTTTTCTTGCATCAGAAGCTGTTAGTCTATGACGGCTCCAGATTGTCTTCTCAAACATAGGGGAAATGGTTCGAAATTGGGCACGGTGCTTGCCCATATTGGGCAAGCTGCTTTCTCACATGGGGCAAGCAGCTTTCTCACATGGGGCACGTTTCTTGCTTCGGGGGTTGCCCCTCTTGGGCACGTTTTTTTTGTCCATTATCAGTATAAAATAAAACAACGCGGTTCATGGTATTGTCCTATGAACCGCGTTGTATGTTTATCTTGATTGTCTTACATGTAGTGCATCATTTCCTTTGATGTTGTGCATCATTATCTTTGATGTTTCCCATCGCTGATTTTTGATGTCACATATCGATGTGCTTCACCTCTTTTATCTTTGATGCTTCACACCAATTGGAATCAGCCTTACTGCATGTCATATACCACCTGCATCAGCTTCTTTCCGATGGCGTCAGCCTCTTCCATTGTCTTCGCCTCGCTGTAGACACGGATGATTGGTTCGGTGTTGCTCTTGCGCAGATGAACCCACTTGTCGGGGAAGTCAATCTTCACACCGTCGATGTCTGTAACCTTCACGTCCTTCTCGCCGGCAAACATCTCCTTCACCTTCACGAGGATAGCGTCGACGTCGGTTGACGGAGTGAGGTCGATGCGGTTTTTGGCGATGAAATAGTTAGGGAAGGACTTGCGCAGTTCGCTCACCTTCATACCCTTCTTAGCCAGTGAAGAGAGGAAGAGGGCGATGCCCACGAGAGCGTCTCTACCGTAGTGGCTCTCAGGATAGATCACTCCGCCGTTGCCTTCGCCACCGATGAGAGCTCCCACCTCCTTCATCTTTGTCGTCACGTTCACTTCACCCACGGCAGCAGCAGTGTAGGTGCCGCCGTAGCGCTCTGTTACGTCTCTTAAGGCTCTTGTACTGCTCAGGTTAGAAACGGTGTTACCGCCACCCTTGGTGTTAGCCAGGATATAGTCGGCAACAGACACGAGAGTGTATTCCTCGCCGAACATCTTTCCGTCTTCGCAGATGAAAGCCAGACGGTCAACATCAGGGTCCACCACGATACCCAGGTCGTAGCCGCCCTTTGCCATCTCGCCCATGATGCCACCGAGGTTCTTCTCCAGCGGTTCAGGATTGTGGTTGAAATCTCCGTCTGGGATGCCGTTCAGAATCTTGTATTCCACTCCGAGAGCTTCGAAGAGATTCGGCAGTATGATGCCGCCCACAGAGTTGATGGTGTCTACGCATACTTTGAAATGTGCGTTCCTGATTGCCTCTCTGTCTACGAGAGCGAGGTTGAGCACAGAGTCGATATGCTTCTTGTTGAACGTGTCGTCCTTCTTGTAGTGGCCCAGATGGTCAACGTCGCAATAGTTGAAGTCTTCCTTCTCGGCAATCTCAAGCACTTCGTTGCCGTCAGCCTTTGTGAGGAACTCGCCTTCGTTGTTCAGCAGTTTCAGTGCGTTCCACTGGCGAGGGTTGTGGCTGGCTGTGATGATGATACCACCGGCAGCCTTCGACATTATAACGGCAAGCTCCGTAGTAGGAGTGGTGGCAAAACCGATGTCGAGCACGTCGTAGCCCATGCCAATCAATGTGCCGCACACCACGCTGCGAACCATCTCGCCGCTGATGCGTGCGTCTCTGCCCACAACGATGGTGTTGCTGTCAGATTTTCCGCTCTTGCGGATGAATGTGGCGTATGCCGTCACGAATTTCACTATGTCCAGCGGATTCAGCGTGTCGCCTGTCTGTCCGCCTATCGTTCCGCGGATACCGGAAATAGACTTTATCAGTGTCATATCTTTGAATTCCTTTTTATTGGTGAGTGAATTTTTTGTTAATTATAATCATCTGTGATGAAAAAAGGCAAGCTTTCGCCCGCCTTATTGTTTTGTATAGGTTTATCTTCCCCTTTCGTAAGTGATGTTGTACAGGCATGGATAAACACCGCTCGTAGCGTATTGGTGTCCCTGTGTGTGAGGCACGATGAGTCTTACCTTGGCAATCTCGTCGCCCTCCTTCTCCGGTCTGCCCACGTTGATGTAGGTAAACGGCACGAGCCATCCGCTTGGTACCGATGTGCTGCCATAGAGCGAATACATCAGACTCTCGCCGGCTTCGAAAGAGGCGGTGAATGTGCCGCTCGTGTTCTGCACGTTCATCTTGTCTACTACAGAGATGTAATAACCGATCATGTTGGTTGACTGCAGGGAGTCGGTCAGCAAATTGTATTCCTCGTAGCGGCAGAGCACAGTGGTTGTCTCGCCCTTTTCAATCTTCTTGCCGCATCCCTTGCGTATTATCTGCATGTATACGTTGGAGTCGTCGAGATAAACGAATTCGTTTTTTGCAGTGTCGGTGACGCAGCCATTGGCTTCAAACTCACTTTCTTTCAACACCTTGATGCCTTTTTCGCTGATATAGCGGTTGATGGCATTTCTCTCTCGCTTCTTCTGGTCGGCGTATGTCTCGTCGTCGCTGCAGCTTGAGAATACCGTTACTGCTGCCACGAGCGTCATCAGGAAGTATGCTATTTTCTTCATTGTCATTTTTATTCGTTGGAATTTATCCTTGCAAAAATACGAATATTTGTTCAAATACCTATTATTCTCACTGGCTTATTACGTTACTTTAACGTGGCGTCATTGTCATGAATGCATTGTGGCTTACCAGCGGAATTCTCTGATAGCCTTGTTCACAAGCATCTCAGCTTCGTCCATCGTGCAGTTCAGATGACCGCCGGAGGCATTGAGATGTCCGCCGCCGTTGAAGTATTTTTCTGCCATCTTGTTGCAGGGGAAATCGTCTACCGACCTCAGGCTCACCCAAATGGTGTCAGGCTTCTCTGTGTCTTCGCGCAGTGAGATGCTCAGTTTCATGCCCTTTATCTGCAGCGGCATGTTGACGAGTCCCTCGGCATCGCCCTTCATGAAATGGAAATGCTTCAGGTCGCGCCTTGTCAGAGTGAAATAAGCGGCATGGTATTCTGCGAATACGTTAAGTTTGGTATACATCACGTAGCCCATCAGTCTCAGTCGCCAGAGACTGTAGTTGTTGAACACGTTGCGGTATATCTTGTCTTTGTTGATTCCCTTTGTGAGCAGTTGGCTGATGATGAAGAATATCTCCGGACGGTTGGAGTTGTATGTGAAACCTCCCGTGTCGGTCATCATTCCGCAGTATATCGCCACTGCCACATCCTTGTCCATCTCCTCGAATCCGCCAAGCTGCCATATCAGTCGGAACACCAGTTCGCATGTGCTGCACGCCTCGGGGTGAGACACGCTGATGTCAGCATCCACCGTCGGGTTCAGATGATGGTCGATAAGCACCTTGTGGGCCGTAGATTCCGTGATGAGCGTTTCCAGTTCAGCCGTCCTGCTTGCATCGTTGAAATCGAGACACAGCAGCAGGTCAGCATTGCGGGTAGCCGCTTCTGCCTCCTCCTTTTTCTTGTCGTGTCTCAGAATGTCCATCGTGCCCGGCAGCCACTGCAGGAAGTTCGGGAACATGTCGGGCACGATGACCTTCACGTCTTCCTTTCCTCTCTGTTTCAGATAGTTTGCCATACCGAGTGTCGAACCGATGGCATCGCCGTCGGGACTGCGGTGTGTGTATATCGCAATATGATTTGCTTCATCGATAAGACGGTTGAGGCTCTCTACCTCAACCTCAGTAAGTAGGTTTATGTTCATCGGGGATTTATATTTAGTTTACGAGTAGATGAGCCGGCTTGTTTGCTTGTTAACCTGCTTGTCCGCTCGTCTACTCGTATACTTGTCTACTTGTCAACTCGTCAACTCGTTAACTCGTCAACTCGTCAACTTGAAATCTTAGAACAACTTCTTTGGATAAACGCCGTCGTTGACGAGCTTCTGTATGCGCTCCACGGTGCCAGGTCTGTCTTCTGGATAAGTCACTCCGAACCAGTTGCTTGTGGTGTCGAGCACCTTCACTGTCGCTGTGCCTTCGTTGATGAGCTTGTTTACCATCAGCGGGATGAAGAACTCCGACTTCAGGTTCGTCATGTTCTCTGGTTTTGAGAGGAACTCCTTGAAGAATTCGTCGCTGTATTCGAAATAGTCAGGAGTGAATCCCCATACGTTCATGGAAACAGGAGTGTTGTCGTCTACTGTTACCCACTTGTCCTCTTCATCCATATAGCTCACCTTGCCGTCGATGCGCATTATCTTTGTGCGCTCCACAACTGTGGTGAGGTTGTCGTCGGCGTCTTTAGAGCAGATACCGCGAGAAACGGTGCCGTTCTCCGACAGGGTGTTGCCAACGCGGAATCCCACCATGGCATATCTGTTCTTGCTTCCCTCCGGCAGTTCGCTCAGGAATTTGCCAATCACCATGAAGCAGTCGCGGTTGTAGAAGTCGTCGCAGTTGATAACGCAGAAAGGTTCCTTCACCACATCCTTTGCCATCATCACCGCATGGTTAGTACCCCATGGTTTCACTCTGTCCTTAGGGCAAGAGAAACCCTCTGGCAGTGCGTCGAGGCTCTGGAAGCAGAGTTCTGCAGGGATGTGTCCCTCATACTTCTTGAGGATCTTCTCTCTGAAGTCCTCCTCGAAGTCCTTGCGGATAATGAATACAATCTTACCGAATCCAGCCTGTATGGCATCATATATAGAGTAGTCCATGATGGTCTCTCCGTTAGGTCCCAGTCCGTCAAGTTGTTTCAGTCCTCCATACCTGCTGCCCATACCGGCAGCGAGCAAAACTAATGTAGGTTTCATAATCTTAATTTTAAATGTTATATTTATGTTGTTAGTCAGAAAATCATTTTCTGTTTGCTGTCAGAATCTTCTTTAGACAGTCGTGTTAGCAGTTTATTGGAACAGTTGTATTCCGAATACTATCAGTGCGTATCTTATGAACTTGCCCACCGTCATGCTCAATGTCGTCACGGGCAGGTTGGCACGCATCAGTCCGAGTGCCACCGTTATGGCGCTGCCGATTATGGGCACGAAGGCGAAGAATGCCATCAGTGCTCCGCGTCCCGCCATGAAACGCTGTGCCCTCTCTATCTTCTCCTCTTTGATGTGGAGATATTTCTCTATCCAGTCCATGCGTCCGAAGGTGCCTATCCAGTAGTTGAACAGTCCGCCGAGCACGTTGCCCACCGTTCCGGCTATGAGCAGTATCCATGGGTCGAGTCCCATCACCTTCAGTGCTCCTATCACCACTTCGCTGTTGAAAGGCAGCACGCTGCCGGCGAGCAGTGCCGATATGAACATGCCGAGGTATCCGAATTGTGCAAGAAATTCCGTCATGGCATCAAGTTGAAAATTGTTAAACCTAATGTCGCGAGACACATCACTATGAAAGTCACGTTTGTTAGCCAGGTCCTTGTCAGCGCCACATAGTGGGCGAACAGGCAGCTGGTGTTGACTATTATTATCGGCAGCAGATTGTCGAAATGCTGTGGCTGCAATATGATGAACACAAATGAGAGGATGTCCACCGTGATGAACATCTCGAATATCATCCTCGTGCGAATCTTGTCCTGGTAACTGTTGCGCATGTAGTGTATTATTCCTATCACCGCCAGCAGCACCACCAGTCCGAATGTCGCTATGCGGTGTATGTCGAGTGCCTCATATTGCAGGAGCGGTTCAAACTGAGCCAGTTCTGCGAAGTGGTCTATGAATGCGTCGAACTGGTTGGTCACCACATAGTAGCCCACAGCAAACCAGTATGGCATCACCAGTCCGAGCACTGTAGCCCAGAACATCCTGTGTGTCAGCGCCATCATGTTTGATGCCATCAGAATCCACAGGAAAGGCACGAAATACAGAATCTGCACGAAGAAGAGGCTTGCTATTCCCAGGCATGCGAATGAATAGAACGCTATTCCCGGTGCCCTCTTGTCTTGGTAAGAACGCAGCAGCGAGAGATAGAACAGTATGAAACACATACCCGTGGCGCAGCTCTCCAGCGAGCTGAACAGGAATGTGGCAGCACACGTCATTGCCACGAACGAGCATGACACCATGCGGCTGTATATCCTTATCAGCGAGTTGGTGTTGTTGAGCATCATCATCAGCAGCGTGGAAGCCACGAAGAACGCCAGCTGAAGGTATGCCCCTTCAGCCACGGTGCCCGCCCCCAGCCATACCGCTAAGCCATAAATGATCATCACCGGAAAGGCGAAGCGGCTCTCTGCCAGTCTGTTCTGTATTCTCTTTTTCATTCAGAAGCAGTTGTTTCCTACAAGTCCTGTCCGATGTCTCTTCTGAAGTATTTGTCAGTGAAGCAGATCTTGTTTGCCTCAGTGAACGATTTCTGCAGAGCCTCCTCCTTGTCCTTTCCGTAGGAGCTCACAGCGATTACGCGTCCGCCGTTGGTCACCACTTCGCCGTCTTTCATTGCCGTGCCGGAGTGGAACACGATGCTTCCCTCCACCTGGTCAACTCCGCTGATAGGGTAGCCTTTGGCATATTTCTCTGGGTATCCGCCACTCACGAGCATTACGCATACGGCAGCCCTCTCGTCGAATTCAATCTCCTTTTCTGCGATATTTCCCTCGGCAACACCTTCGAGCAGGTCAACGAGGTCGCTCTTTATCCTCAGCATCACGCTCTCCGTCTCCGGGTCACCCATGCGGCAGTTGTATTCTATCACCATAGGGTTGCCCTCCACGTTGATGAGTCCGAAGAATATGAATCCCTTGTAGTCGATGTTCTCCTCTGCAAGTCCCTCCACGGTAGGTCTGATGATGCGGTCTTCCACCTTCTTCATCCATTCCTCCGTTGCAAATGGCACCGGTGTCACGCTTCCCATTCCACCGGTGTTCAGGCCCGTGTCATGCTCTCCGATGCGCTTGTAGTCCTTAGCCTCAGGCAGGATTTTGTAGTCCTTGCCGTCGGTGAGCACGAACACCGAGCATTCTATACCGCTCAGGAATTCCTCTATCACCACCTGTGCCGATGCGTTTCCGAACATGCCGCCGAGCATCTCGCGCAGTTCCTTCTTTGCCTCTTCCAGGGTAGGGAGGATGAGCACACCCTTTCCGGCACACAGTCCGTCAGCCTTCAGCACGTATGGTGCCTTCAGCGTTTCCAGGAATTTCAGTCCCTCTTCGAGCGATGTTCCGTCGAAAGTCCTGTATTTCGCTGTCGGAATGCCGTGGCGCTCCATGAATCCCTTTGCAAAGTCTTTAGAGCCCTCGAGCACGGCGCCCTTCTTCGACGGACCGATTACCGGGATGTCCTTCGTGCGTTCGTCGTTCTTGAAGTCATCATAGATGCCCTTCACCAGTGGGTCCTCAGGTCCTACCACAACCATGTTGACGCCGTTGTCCACGCAGAAGTTTTTCAGAGCCTCAAAGTCGTCGGCTTTGATATTCACGTTTTCGCCCACGAGAGCTGTTCCGGCATTGCCCGGAGCGATGAAGAGTTTTTCCACTTTCTTGCTCTGTGCTATTTTCCAAGCCAGTGCATGCTCGCGACCGCCGCTGCCTAAAAGGAGTATTTTCATAATCTAAATAGAGTTTCTTTTGTTTATATTTGGTGCAAAATTACAATATAAAGTGTTTATCGCCAAATAGTGACGGTGAAAAAATAACTTGGTATGTATTTTACCGTCACACAATAGTGCGTAATTATAGTTAATCATTTTTTTGTTCTTTCATGACTTCGAACATCACCTCGTCGAATGCCCTGTGTGAGAATATCGTTTGGTCAAGTGTTTCGGTGAAAAATATCTCCACGTCTGGTATCTCCGGAATCATCAGCATGAATACGCTTGTATGTAGCCACATGGAGTCTTCGTTGAAGGAGTATAGCAACTTGAACCCGTTGTAGTTCAGGTTTGCCATGTTTATCGCCTTTCTCACTGTCGATACCATTTCAAGGTTTTCCGCCGGGTATTTTCTCCAGAACGTGTCGAAGATGGTGATGAACGGTCTTTCGTTGCTCATTCTCAGGTACATCCGCTCGCCTTTGTATTCAATCCAGTACTCATCTTTGTTCTCGTTATCCTGTTCATACTCTATGCCATGCTTGTCGAGCAGTTGCAGACACAGGTCTTTCGTTCCCGTCCTGCTGCTTTCCATGTTGTTGTCTGTCTGTTTCATAGTCTTCTCTGTTGAAGATGCGGTTGTTGTTGAAGATTCGGTTGCTGCATCGGCCTCGATTTCCTGTTCCCTTTTATGGCTTTTGTATACCAAGCGAGCTATTCCTGCTATCACTCCAATGCCCATGCTTTTCATGAAAGTTTCCGGGTCGTCCATGCCGAATCCGTATCTCAGTATCAGATATGCGACAATCGATGTGGTTACTATTATAATGTATGTCATATTGAAGAATCTTTTTGAGTGGTTCGGATTATCATGGCAGAGCCATTGCCAGTGGTGCTCTAACATATTCCCCAAACGGTAATTATGCCGTTTGTTTTTTGTATTTTACAAAGGTAGTGATAATTATCCGCAAACAAGCATACTGACGATGATTTTTATTCATCTGCTCCACCTTTTCTTTATATCCCTTATGTCAACGAGGGCCTCTGCAAATCGCAGAAGCCCTCGTTGTGATAGCAGTCTTGACTGATGTAGAGTCAAGAAAATGTGATTATCCCAAATTGGGGTTTATTTCAGATAATCCTCGAAATACTGTGTGATGCGCTCATGCAGGTGAACGCTCTTGTGACCCATCATATTGTGACCCTCGCCAGGATAAGCGAAGAAGTCAGGCTGAGTGCCGGCCTCGCTGCAGGCATTGAGGAACATGAGGCAGTTCTGTGGAACAACGGTAGGGTCGTTCATACCAGTGATGATCTGCAGTTTGCCCTTCAGATCCTTGGCCTTGTTCAGGAGCGAAGTCTTTGCATATCCCTCCGGGTTGCTCTCCGGAGTGTCCATATAGCGCTCACCATACATCACCTCATACCATTTCCAGTCGATTACCGGTCCGCCGGCAACTCCCACCTTGAACACGTCAGGATAGTTTGTCATCAGCGAGATTGTCATGAATCCGCCGAAGCTCCATCCATGAACGCCCATGCGGTCCTGATCAACGTAAGGCAGCGACTTGAGATATTCCACTCCCTTCATCTGGTCCTTCATCTCCTCCTGTCCGAGCTGACGGAATGTAGCCTGCTCGAAGTCCTTTCCGCGATGCTCGCTTCCGCGGTTGTCGAGGATGAAGAGCAGATAGCCTTTCTGCGCCATGTATGTCTCCCATGAGCGAGAGCTGTAGTGCCAGCGTGCGTCCACGTTGTGGGCGTGAGGGCCACCGTATACATAAACCACAGTAGGATATTTCTTGTTAGGATCGAAATCCACCGGCTTCACCATTCTCCAGTAGAGGTCGGTAGTGCCGTCGGCAGCCTTCAGCTTGCCGCAAGAGTATTCCGGAATGTTGTATCCCTTCTCCTTCCATGGGTCCTTGGCGTTGAGGATGCAGTGGCTCTTGCCTGTCTGAGTGTCGATAGCCACGATGCGACGGGGCACCGTAGGCTCCTGGTAGTTGTCGAGCAGGTATCTGCCGCTGGCGCTAATTGTCGAACCATCGTGCCATCCCTTGCCGCCTTCATCGATGCGTGTGCGCTTCTTGTTGGCCACGCTCACCGAGTATACGTTCTGCTGGATAGGGCTTGCCTCGTTAGACTTGTATATGATGCTCTTTGTCTTGCTGTTGAAACCGAGCACGCTGAGCACTTCCCATTTTCCTTCTGTCAGCTGCTCTACTTCAAGTGACTCCGTGTTGCTTGCCATTCTGCTGCCGTGCATGCCGAGGGTACAGAGATACAGGTGGTTGTAGCCATCCTGACGGCTCTGCATGATGAACTGTGACTTGTCCCAAGGCAGGAACACGATAGGGTTGAGAGGCTCCACGTATTTCTCGTCCACCTCGCGATACAGTTCACCGGTCTTCTCTCCTGTCTCTGCGTCGTATGCGGTGAGGCGGCAGTCGTTCTGGTCGCGGTTCAGTTCAAACATATACACCTTCTTGCCGTCCGGTGCCCATGCCAGGTTGGTGAAATAGCGGTCAGTAGGGTCGCCGGCTTTCAGATACACCGTCTTTCCCGTCTTCATGTCATACACGCCGATTGTCACCTTGTGGCTCGTCATTCCGCACATAGGATATTTGTCAGGCTCATAGGTGGCCTCACGCTCGAAGGTGTTCACTTGAGGATAGTCAGCCACCATCGACTGGTCCATGCGGTTGAAGGCGAGCTTCGTTCCGTCCGGGCTCCAGAATGTGCCCTTCATCGAGGCGAACTCGTTGCGGTGTACTGCCTGTCCGTATACAATCTCGCGGCTGCCGTCGGTAGAGAGCTGTGTCGTCTTTCCTTCAGCGTCCATCACGTAGAGGTTGTGGTCGCTAACGTATGCCACAGCCTTCGATGCGTTGTTCCAGTCGGCAAACTCCTGTCCCTTTGAAGCCTGGCGCCATACCACCGCTTTCTTCTTGAAGTCGATGAGCATGCGCTCCTGCTTGTTGGCTATGAGCACGAGGCTCTTGCCGGCGTATGGGAACTGTGCCCAGCCGAGGTTCAGTATCTTGGAATCCTCGTTGGTCTTCGCCCATGCGTTGAGCTGTGCCTCGGTGAAGAGAGTCGTCTCTTTGCCGTTGGCTTTGTTCACGAGCTTACACTCCTCAGCGTTGCGGAGCACGAGCTCGTCGCCCCACCATGTGATGTTGCGATACTCTGGAATCATGTTGTGGTAGTTCGTTCCACCGAAGTTCAGGTCTTCGAGTGAGAACTGCTTCAACTGTGCTGCTGCGTTCATAGTGATCAGAATGCAGGCGGCAGCAGCGGCAACTCGTCGTGCCACCGTCTTGATAAGGTTTTTATTCATCATTATATCAGTTAAAACTTTTTTGTTTTTCTGTCATATCCCCTGTCGAAGTTCTTTACGCCACGTCGGTCGCCACGGTCATACTTCTTTCCGCCCTTGTCGTAGTTCTTGCGTCCGCGGCGGTTGTCGTCGTCGTCGAAATCACGGCGGGTCTTCGTTCTCGGCTTCTTGTCAGCCTTCTTGCCGAAGTTCAGTGCGTCGGCATACGGGCTCTTGCGGAATTTGAACGAACGGATGTCCTCCTCCTCGTCCAGATGCTCCAGTTCGTCGAGACGCTTCTTGAATTCGCGGTGCTCCTTGAAGCGGTGCTTTTCAGCCATCTGCTTCTTCTCCTCTTCAGTCTTCAGGATGTTTCCCTCGCTGCGGAACTCGCGGAAACCGCCTTCGAACATCAGATATTTGCGGAACTCGCATTCCAGCGAACCATTATAGAGAGGAATCTTCTGCGACGGTTTCAGTCCGATCTCGTCGAAACACTCCTTGCGGTAGCTCAACACCCAGGCCTCGCCGTTCTTGAAGTTACGCTTCAGCGTCTCTCCAATCATCTTGTATGTTCCGAGCAGGTTCGGTGTAGAGATACGCTCGCCGTATGGCGGGTTGGTTATCATGAAAGCCTTGCCCTCAGGCTGCTTGAAGTCCTTGAAGTCGGCACATGTGATTGTCACGTCCTTGCTCAGTCCGGCAGCCTTAACATTCATGATGGCAGTGTTCACAGCCTTCATGTCCACGTCAGAACCGTAGATATGGTGTGTGAACTCACGCTCCTGCGAGTCGTCGTCGTATATGCTGCTGAAGAGGTCAGCATCGAAATCCTTCCATTTCTCGAATGCGAACTCCTTGCGGAAGAGTCCAGGTGCCATGTTGCGTGCTATGAGGGCAGCCTCCACAACGATAGTTCCCGAACCACACATCGGGTCGTAGAAGTCAGTGTCGCCCTTCCATCCCGACATGAGGATCATTCCGGCAGCCAGCACCTCGTTCAGAGGAGCTTCCACCGATTCCTGTCTGTATCCGCGACGGTGCAGGCTCTCACCGCTCGAGTCGAGCGACAGCGTGCAGCGGTCTTCGGCGATGTGCATGTTGAGGCGTATGTCGGGGTTCGACACCGAGATGTTCGGACGGCTGCCGGTCTTCTCTCTGAACTGGTCAACGATGGCGTCCTTCACTTTGTATGCCACGAACTTAGAGTGGCGGAACTCGTTGGAGAATACCACGGAGTCAACGGCGAAGCTATCTTTCAGGTCGAGATACTTGCTCCAGTCAATCTTCTTCACCTCGTTATAAACATCATCGGCGCTCTGGGCCTTGAAATGCTTTATCGGTTTTAGGATACGAATCGCCGTGTGCAGTTGGAAGTTAGCGCGATACATCATCTCCTTGTCGCCAGTGAACGACACCATGCGGCGACCAATCTCTACGTTGTTAGCTCCGAGTTGCGTTAGCTCCTGTGCCAATACGGGCTCAAGACCCATGAAGGTTTTGGCGATGAGCTCAAATTCCTGTTCCATTATTGAATTAAAAATCTATGATACTTATTTGCTTATTGTCTTGAGAGTGTGTTTGTATTGACACGGTAACACCGCCGGATGTACTGATATAAAATAAGGTGGGAAACGCTTCAAAATTTCCTCAATGCCATTGTCCGAAAGCAATCCTTTGCCATCGCAATGCAGTCGTAGACGGCCTCCCGTGGAGCATTCCGGAGATAATAGACTCTCCGCCGCCTGTTTCAGAATGTCTGTAGTTTTGTCGATTCCCATCATGTGATAAAATTGTCAATTTTCCATCTGCGATAAAAAATGTCAATGCGTGTGCAAATTTACGTCATTTCTCTTTAAGTGCCAAATCTTTTTTATGGAAAGACTATAATTGTGGTGAAAGGAACGGGCTGTAGATTCGGAAATCCGAAAACCCAGAGAGAAACCAAATATATGTCAGCGGCGCGTTGTTCGCTTTGGTCTCTTAATTCACAAATCGCTTGCCACAGTGCATGTGATTTGTAATATACGCTTGACAAAGGGTAGGGTAAATCTCATTTTATCGAATAGTTAATAGACTTTTAAAATCCAAATTATATGATAATATAAATACTTTTTATATCTTTGCCGAGAATTTGTTTCCAATGGTATAAGTGTCTTAGCAAAATAATTAAACAAGTATTTTATGACAAAATTTGTTAGATTAAGTCGTGGACTTGACATCAACCTTGCCGGCAAGGCAGAAAAGACAAAGCGCGTCTTGATGCCCGGTGAGGTGTTTGCCCTCACGCCATCCTCTTTTGAGGGAGTAAAACCAAAGGTGATGGTGAAAGAAGGCGACAGAGTCAAGGCCGGCGATGTATTGTTCATCAACAAAGACTATCCCGAAGTGGGATTCTCTTCACCGGTCAGCGGAGAAGTTTGTCTTGTTGAACGCGGCGACCGTCGAAAGCTCCTCAGCGTGAGGGTGAAAGCCGACGCAAATCAGGAGTTTGTTGACTTCGGAGTGAAAAACGTGAAAGAGATGACCGGCGACGATGTGGAGAAGTCACTTCTCGAAGCGGGCCTCTTCGGTTATATCAACCAGTTGCCCTATGCCGTGTCAACCAATCCGCAGACAAAGCCTAAAGCTATTTTCGTTTCCGCTCTCAGGGATATGCCGCTGGCAGGCGATTTCGAATTCGAACTTGAGGGACAGGAGAAAGATTTCCAGACAGGACTCACGGCGCTCAGCAAGATGGCGAAGACCTATCTCGGCGTCGGCGACAAGCAGAACATCAGCGCTGCCGATGTGGAGGTGGTGACCTTCAAGGGCAAGTGCCCGGCAGGCAACGTGGGAGTGCAGGTCAATCACATCGACCCCGTGAACAAGGGCGAAGTGGTATGGACCGTAGACCCTACGGCGGTGATATTCTTCGGCAGACTCTTCAATAGCGGCCGCGTGGACCTCCGTCGCACGGTAGCCCTCGCCGGTTCTGAGGTTACATCCCCATGCTACGCCGACATGCTCGTGGGCCAAGACATCGAAACCCTCGTGGCAGGAGCCTACCGTGGCGACAACGTGCGCATCATCATGGGCAACCCTCTGACAGGCAAACCGGTGGAGAAAACTGCCGACACAGGTGCTGCATCATACAGCCGTTTCCTCGGCGCACACACCAGCGAGGTGACGATAATCCCCGAAGGCAACGACGCCGACGAGCTGGCAGGCTGGATAATGCCACGCCTGAAGCAGTTCAGCGTGTCGAGAAGCTATTTCTCATGGCTCTTAGGCAAGAACAGGGAGTATCGCCTCGATGCCAGAGTGAAAGGCGGCGAGCGCCACATGATAATGAGCGGCGAATACGACAAGGTGTTCCCTATGGACATCTATGCCGAATATCTCATCAAGGCAATCATCGCCGGTGACATCGACAAGCAGGAACAGCTCGGCATATATGAGGTGAGTCCTGAAGACTTCGCCCTGGCAGAGTTCGTTGACTCCTCCAAGCTCGAGCTGCAGCACATCGTGCGTCAGGGACTCGACATATTGAGAAAGGAAAACAGCTAACTATAAATACAACAGACCATGTCATTTTTAAGAAACTATCTGAACAAAATAAAGCCGAACTTCGAAGAAGGCGGCAAGCTGCATTCGCTGCGCAGCGTCTTCGATGGCTTCGAGACATTCCTATATGTCCCGAACACCACATCGAAGAGCGGCACCAATATCCACGATGCCATTGACTCAAAGCGTATAATGAGTATGGTGGTAATCGCACTGCTGCCGGCACTCCTATTCGGAATGTATAACATCGGCTACCAGAACTATGCCGCAGCACACCAGACAGGCACCCTCCTGGAGATGTTCGCCTACGGATTCCTTGTGATGCTGCCCAAGCTGCTCGTCAGCTATGTGGTAGGTCTGGGAATAGAATTTGCCTGGGCACAGTGGAAAGGTGAGGAGATACAGGAAGGCTACCTCGTCAGCGGTATCATCATCCCGATGATTCTCCCCGTTGGCTGCCCGTTGTGGTGTATCGCCATCGCAGTGGCATTTGCCGTAATCTTCGGTAAGGAAATCTTCGGCGGCACCGGAATGAATATCTTCAACGTGGCACTTCTCGCCCGTGCGTTCCTCTTCTTCTCTTATCCTACGAAGATGAGCGGCGACTCGGTGTGGGTTGCCACCGACAGCATCTTCGGACTCGGCAACACGCTGCCCGACGCCTTCACCTGCGCCACTCCTCTCGGACAGATGGCACAGGGCTCTGCACCGTCGGCATCGCTTTTCGACAGCATCGTGGGACTCATTCCCGGCAGTATCGGCGAGACCAGTGTCATAGCGATAGCCATCGGAGCCGTGATACTCCTCTGGACAGGCATCGCCTCATGGAAGACTATGCTCAGCGTGTTCCTCGGCGGAGGCGTGATGGCAGCGATTTTCCAGGCCACAGGACAGACCCCTGTGGAGTGGTATGAGCATATTGTGCTGGGCGGATTCTGCTTCGGTGCGGTGTTCATGGCTACAGACCCTGTGACATCGGCACGCACGGAGACCGGCAAATGGATATACGGCATACTCATCGGCGCACTCGCCGTAATCATCAGAGTGATGAACCCCGGATATCCAGAGGGAATGATGCTCGCCATCCTCTTCGGCAACATGATGGCTCCGGCAATCGACTTCTATGTTGTTGAGGCAAACATCAGCAAGAGAATGAAACGAGCCAAGAAATAACAATAAGGTATAAAATACTGATTATGAACAAGAATAGCAATACATACATCATAGCATACAGCTGCATAATGGTTGTAGTGGTGGCTTTCCTGCTCGCCTTTGTGAGCAGTTCGCTGAAGCCGGCGCAAGACGTCAACGTGGCGCTCGACAAGAAGAAGCAGATACTTGCCGCCCTCAACATCCGCAACCTCTCCGACCAGGAGAGTGCCGAACAGTATGCAAAAGTGGTAGACCGCGACGCTGTCATCAATGCCGACGGCAAAGAGATAGCCAAGGGCGGAAAAGGTGGCGAGACTGCAGGATTCCTTCTCAACAGCGCCGACTACAAGGCAGGCAAACTCGCAGTTTATTACTGCACCGTAGACGGCAAGCACAAATTCGTGGTGCCTGTCTACGGTATGGGACTCTGGGGACCGATTTGGGGATACATCGCCGTTAACGAAGACTGCAACACCATCTATGGCGCATACTTCAACCATGAGGGCGAGACAGCCGGACTGGGAGCCGAAATCAAGGACTCAAAGGCTTGGCAGGACCTCTTCCGCGGAAAGACCATCTATGGAGCCGACGGCAAACCGGTGATAAAGGTGAAGAAGGCGAGCGAAGTAAAAGACAAGAGCTGCGAGGTCGACGCCGTTACGGGAGCTACCCTCACCTCGGTGGGAGTGAGCGACATGTTGCAGGAGGGCTTCGCAAAATACATGAAACTCTTCGCCGGACAGACCTCACAGACTGAAGCCAACGACGCTGGCGACGGTGAGAAAAAGTAATCATTTAAAGAAGCAATGATAATATGGAAAATAAGATAAAAAGCGTTTTCACAGCGCCTCTCAATTTCATGAACCCGGTGCTCGTTCAGGTGCTCGGTATCTGTTCGGCACTCGCCGTCACGTCGCAGCTCAAGCCTGCCCTTGTGATGGGACTTGCCGTGACCGTGATCACGGCATTCAGCAACCTCATCATCTCGCTCATCCGCAACACCGTGCCAACGCGTATCCGTATCGTGGTGCAGCTCGTTGTGGTGGCAGCCCTCGTTACCATCGTGAGCCAGGTGCTCAAGGCATACGTCTATGATGTCAGCGTGGAACTCTCTGTCTACGTAGGTCTCATCATCACCAACTGTATCCTTATGGGTCGTCTTGAGGCTTTCGCCATGCAGAACAAGCCCTGGCCGTCGTTTGTCGACGGTTTCGCCAACGGACTCGGCTACGGCATCATCCTCGTGGTGGTGGGAGCGGTGAGAGAGCTGCTCGGCAGAGGAACGCTGCTCGGATTTGAAATCCTGCCAAAGAGTGTTTACGAAATGGGATATTTGAACAACGGAACGATGACCATGCCTGCCATGGCGCTCATCCTCATCGGAGTGGTGATATGGATTCATCGTGCTTATTTTTACAAGGAGGAGAAGTAAATGGAACACTTGATAAACCTTTTCTTTAGGTCCATCTTCGTGGACAACATGATTTTCGCATTCTTCCTCGGCATGTGCTCGTTCCTTGCCGTATCCAAGAACGTGAAGACATCGCTCGGTCTCGGCGTCGCCGTGACGTTCGTGCTCGTGGTCACCGTGCCTGCCAACTACCTGTTGCAGACCAAGGTGCTCGGCCCCGACTGTATCATCAAGGGGGTAGACCTGAGCTATCTCTCGTTTATCCTCTTCATCGCGGTAATCGCCGGCATCGTGCAGCTGGTGGAGATGGTGGTTGAACGTTTCTCGCCGACTCTCTATGGAGCGCTCGGTATCTTCCTGCCACTCATCGCCGTTAACTGTGCCATCATGGGAGCGTCGCTCTTCATGCAGCAGCGCATCAACCTCGACCCTTCAAACACCCAGTATCTGGGCAGCGTGGGCGACGCCTTCGTATATGCCCTCGGTTCTGGTCTGGGATGGATTCTCGCCATCGTGAGCATGGGAGCCATAAGGGAGAAGATGCAGTATAGCGATGTGCCGAAGCCATTACAGGGACTCGGAATCTCGTTTATCGTCGTAGGACTCATGGCGATAGCGATGATGTGTTTCTCGGGATTGAAAATATAGACGAGTAGATAAGTTGACAGAATAACTTTAACAGAATTCAAACAATGAACATCAGTTATATATTGGCCAGCATCGGAGTATTCCTTGCAGTGATACTCGTACTCGTGATAGTGCTGCTGGTCGCAAAGAAATATCTTAGTCCGAGCGGCAAGGTGACAATCACCGTCAATGGCTCCAACGTGATAGAAGTGGAGCAGGGCGACACCGTGATGAACTCCCTCAACGACAACGGCATCCATCTGCCGTCGGCTTGCGGCGGAAAGGCAAGCTGCGGACAGTGCAAACTCCAGGTGCTGCGTGGAGGCGGCGAGATTCTCGATTCCGAGAAACCGCATTTCTCGCGCAAGGAGATTAAAGACAACTGGCGTCTGGGCTGCCAGGTGAAGGTGAAGGGCGACATGGAAGTGAAAGTGCCCGAAGAGGTGATGGGAGTGAAGGAATGGGAATGCACGGTGATAGAAAACCGCAACGTTGCCACCTTCATCAAGGAGTTCACCGTGGCTCTGCCAAAGGGAGAGCACATGCACTTCGAACCGGGATCCTACGCTCAGATCCGTATTCCAGCCTTCGATATGGACTACGATAAGGATATCGACAAGTCGCTCATCGGCGACACCTATATGCAGGCATGGAAAGACTTCGGACTCTTCTCGCTGAAATGCAAGAACACCGAGCCTACCATCCGTGCTTATTCTATGGCAAACTATCCCGACGAGGGCGACATCATCATGCTCAACGTGCGTATCGCCACGCCGCCTTTCAAACCGAAAGACCAGGGCAAGGGATTCCTTGATGTCAGTCCGGGTATCGCCTCGTCATACATCTTCTCGCTGAAGCCGGGCGATAAGGTTATCATGTCGGGGCCTTATGGTGAGTTCCGTCCGCAATACGACACAAAGCGTGAGATGATATGGGTGGGCGGAGGCGCCGGAATGGCTCCGCTGCGTGCTCAGATCATGCATATGCTGAGAACGAGAAACTGCCGTGACCGTGAGATGCACTATTTCTATGGAGCGCGTGCACTGGAGGAGATACCGTTCCTCGACGACTTCCTGCAGCTGGAGAAGGAATATCCTAACTTCCATTTCCACCTCGCCCTCGACCGTCCGGACCCGAAGGCAGATGCAGCGGGAGTGAAGTATACGCCGGGCTTCGTGGCTCCTGTGATGGGCGACACCTATCTCAAGCAGCATGAGGACCCTGAGGATTGCGAGTATTATCTCTGCGGACCGCCAATGATGGCGAAGACCGTGCTCGACCTTCTGCATTCACTCGGAGTGGAAGACGATATGATTCGTTTCGATAATTTCGGAGGATAATAAGAACAGACCTCCGACAACTATAAAGAGGGTGTGTCATATGTCTGTGACGCACCCTTTTTGTTTGACTAGCATGTGTGTTGTCTAATGGGTGCAAGTCCCTAACGAGCCCTAGTAGTGGGAATCGTCTAGCCAGAGAGACAAGGGTGTCCGTGGTGACGCGGAATCTGAAAGAAGTCAGCGGCAAATATCTGACCCAACGCACAGAAACTTGATATAAGGCTACTTACAGGGATAAGGCTGCAAAAAGAGTCAAAGTCCAATAACTACTCGGAACTGCATGTAGTAAATCAAGTTCGAAGGGCTGGCTGAAAACAACTTGTCACACAACGTGAGGTGTAAAAGCACGAAACCGCAGTATGCGGAACCGCATGTACGGTGGTGTGAGAGGTCGGTAAACATGAAAGTAGGAGATAAACACCTATGATTAGTGTTTACCTCCTACTCGATAAATAAAAATGTTTTTTAAAGATTTCGTATCTGTGAAAAGGCAAAAAATAAAAAGGGGTGCGTCACAGACTTATGACACACCCTCTTGAAGCATTTTATTTCACTTTCACTTCTATCACATTCTTCGCAGCATCGGCACTCGAACCACCTACGAAGATCTGATATTTGCCGGGAACCACACGCATGGTATTGGTCTGGGAATCCCAACCTTCGAAACTCTGACGAGGCAGACTGATGGTTACCTGCTGCTTCTCGCCTGCCTTCAAAGTAATTCGCTTGAAAGCTTTCAAGGTCTTGATAGGACCCTCAGCATCATCCATTCTACGGATGTAAACCTGAGCCACTTCCGTTCCTTCCCTATTACCTTTATTAGATAAAGAGAAACTCAAGGAATAAGCCGAAGAATTCTTCATTTTTCGTTCTTCATTCTTCACTCTTCGTTCTTCACTCTTAACTTTCTTCAATGTCGGCTTACCATATTCATACGATGTATAGCTCAATCCATGTCCGAATGGGAAGAGAGTCTCGCCCCTAAAGTAACGGTAGGTGCGATTCTTCATCGTATAATCGAGGAAATCAGGAAGATCATTCACGCTCTTATAGAAGGTTACCGGAAGCTTGCCCGATGGATTCACCTCGCCAAAGAGTACCTTTGCCACGGCTTCTCCACCCCGTTCGCCCGGATACCAAGCCTGAAGGATAGATTCCGCATTCTCTGTTTCTGGAACCATGGCAATGGCACTGCCCGAACAGTTGACGAACACCACTCGCTTGCCAGCCCGATGCAACATCTCCATCACCTTGCGCTGAGCCTGAGGCAATTCGATATCAGTTCTGTCGCCACCCTTGAAACCCGGCTCAGAAACCTTCATCTCCTCACCCTCAAGACTAGGAGAGATTCCGCCTACGAAAACCACCACGTCAGCATCGCCAACCTCAGCCAGAAGCTGAGACTCGGTTGGCGTATAGTTCTTCACAATGTCAAACTGCATCACCGCCATATCGGTCTTCTGGAAATAATCCACCTGTATCTTCATCGGCTTTCCCGCCTTCACGGAAATTGGCTTGTTGAGCATCTGCACACGGGCACGTCCCTTCCATACATTCGCCACCGTATCGCCATCAATGATGAGCCGGTAACCATCATCGCACCCCATTCTGACGTTCAAGGTTTCATCCTCTTCCGGAGTAAACACGCCCTCGTATCGGGCAGAGAAATCCGTAAGATTCACTCCCGGTGCAAAGACGGTATTTCCGCCATTGCTCTGGTTGATAGGCGAAGTCATCATGGCTGTAGCCACCGGCTCGCCCTTCATCTCAGAATTGTTCCAATAAGTAGCCTTCATCCCCTTGCTACCATCGGCAGAAGTCAGGAGATTGAATCGGCTTTCTGAAACTTCATTTCTTGTCAACGTGCAGGCAGGAATATACTTGGCATCCTTCACATATTTTCTGATGCCCTGCAGGATGGTGGTGGTAGAAGTAGGATAACCCGAATAGTTGCCCCACTGCATGATGGAATCGTTGGCATTTGGCCCCATCACGACGATCTTCATTCCTGCTGATTTCAGCGGCAGAAGATTTTTCCGGTTCTGAAGAAGCACGATTCCCTCTTCTGCCATCTTCTCAGCCAAATCCTTATGCGCCTTGCTGGCGATGACGGAAGATGGAATCTGAGTCCAAGGCACGTTCTTGTCCTGATCGAAATCACCCAGGCGGAAACGGGCTATCAGCAGGCGCTTCAAGCTCTCGTTCACCTTTTCCTCGCTTATCATTCCTGTCTTCACCGCCTCAGGAAGCGAACGGTAAACGCTTCCGCATTCCACGTCGGTTCCGGCACCAATTGCCTGCGCCGTAGCCTCAGCCGGAGTCTTCGCCGTACCATGTCGGCCGGGCACATAAAAGTCGTTGATGGCTCCGCAATCGGAAGTTATCAATCCCTTGAATCCCCATTCATCACGAAGAATCTGTCGTTCATACCTGGCATTGCTGCAACAAGGTGCTCCGTCAATCCGCTGATAGGCGCACATCACCTCTGCCACATTTGCATCCTGCACCAGTGATTTGAAGGCAGGCAGATAAGTCTCCCACAAATCACGCTCAGGCAAATCCTCTACATTGAAACTGTGCCGGTTCCATTCCGGACCACTATGAACGGCAAAATGCTTGGCACAGGCCAGGAGCTTGACGTATTGGGGAGCCTGTGAGGAAGCCGGAGCCAGAACTCCCGGAGCCGACATCGGTTTGCCATCAAAGGTCTGTCCCTGCAAACCATTCACCACAGCAAGTCCCATTCTTGTGGTCAGATAAGGATCTTCTCCATAAGTTTCCTGTCCACGTCCCCATCGTGGGTCGCGGAAGATATTGATATTCGGAGTCCAGAAACTCAGACTCTGGTAGCGCTTGATGTTGCCGCTCTTCTTCGCCTCCTGCGCCTTGGCTCTTGCCTCATCGCTCACGGCAGTAAACACCTTATATAATAAGGTATCGTCCCACGAAGCCGCCATGTGCATCGTGATAGGAAAAACGGTAACAAATCCGTTTCGTCCCACTCCATGCAGCGCCTCGTTCCACCATTGAAACTGTGGAATGCCCAATCGGGCAATGGCTGGCGAAGTATCCATCATCAACTTCATCTTCTCTTCCAAGGTAAGACGGGAAAGCAAATCATTGGCTCTAGCCTCAACAGAAAGGTTCGTATTCTGATAAGGAAGCAGTTGCTGGGCACTGGCTGAAAGCGACATCGCCATCAGCATCGCCATAGAAAGTAGTTGTTTCTTTATTGATTTTTTATAATTTATTTGATTCATGCATTGATTTTTAAGTTGGTGACCAAGTTACACATTTTTTTTTGAGGATTCCAAAGCTTACTCCTAAGGAGGAGACAAAGGCTACCAAGAATATTGAAGTCAAATAACAATTTCGCATAAATGATTGAGGAGGGTGTGTCATAAGTCTGTGACGCACCCTTTTCAGTACGTGTGATAAGAATATACTGTTGCTGTCAGGTAAGACCTGCATAAAGACCCTATTCCGGTTGGTCTTTTTCATTTTGCAAATAGCCAAATCACAATCCTTGGCAAGGACAACAAAATGTAAAGGAAATGATTACTATCCGTGCCCAAGTGGGGCAAGCAGCTTGCCCCTGTTGAGAAAGCACCTTGCCCCTGTTGGGCAAGCACCGTGCCCAAAAATGGACAAAAGTATCCATGGAATGAGGCTTTTATGTCAATACAGATAGAACATTCTTTCCATCATCTGCCATTTCTGGTCAGACGTGGCATCGGCGGCACATTCCTGAAACATCGCCACATGGCGTTCCCATTCCTCCTGTCGGGGCAGGGTGGCAAGACGCGCCATCGCCTCGTCCCAGCAGAAGTCAAGCGGAGCGTCAACGATCATCACCAGACGGTTGCCAAGGATGTATATCTCCATCTCCAGTATTCCCACTGCTTTTATTCCCTCTTCTATCTCTCGCCAGAAATGATCCTTGTCGTGGGCCTTGCGGTATTCCTTCATCAGTTCTGAGTCGTCTTTCAGTTGCATGGTCTGTACGAAACGCTTCGTTGGCTGTCCGTACTCCTTGCTCTTGTATCCTTCCGTGTTCATAATAGTATTCTGTTAGTTGTAATTATTCAATGCTTGCATATTAGCTTCTTTATTCACAATAATGGCAGATTCGATACACCTTTTTGAGTTTTATTATAGCGCCAATATACACCTTTTTGAGATTTTTTACAGCGAAATTATACACCTTTTTGAGATTTTTAATTGTGCCAATATACACCTTTTTGAGATTTTTTGCAAGTGTAACGTTGAAAACTTATTGGTGGTGCTATAAGACTGTTATTATTTGTGACTATATATTTGTTTGTTGCAGAATCTTCATATATTCGTCGTAGGAGATATGCTCGCCGCCCATGGTCTTCAGGTGAGGAGTCTCAAACTGGCAGTCGATGAGCTTGCCGCCATTGTCCTTCATGATGTGTGCCAACTCTATCAGCGCCAGTTTCGAAGCCGACGGCACGAGTGAGAACATACTCTCACCGAAGAAAGCCGCTCCGATGTTCACACCGTAGAGACCGCCTACGAGCCTGTCGTCCTTGTCCCACACCTCCACGCTGGCAGCGAAGCCCTGTTCGTGTAGCGCCTTGTATGCCTTTATCATATCTTCGCCGAGCCATGCTCCAGCCTCGTCGTAGCGCAGCTGACTGCAGTTGCTTATCACTCCGTCGAAGTCGCGGTTGATGCTCACGGAGTATTCCTGCTTCCTCATCAGAGTGCGCATGGAGTGGCTCACGTGTATCTTCTCGGGGAATATCACGAAGCGGTCCATGGGACAGTACCACCATATTTCCTTGCAGTCGCGGAAACTGTACCATGGGAATATGCCGTTGCTGTATGCCAGCAGCAGGCGGTCGATGCTCAGGTCGCCGCCCACGGCAAACAGTCCGTCGTCTTCGCCCAGCCTCGGGTCGGGGAAGGCTATTGTGGAGTCTAATCCGAATATCATATTGTCAGGATGCCGTTACGGTTTGTGGGTTATGCATTATCTGCCGACTGGCTTTTTGAACTGTTCCTGACAGCCATCACGCCGTTGTTGAAGTCCACTGCCAGAGTGCTGCCCTTCTTTCTCTTTCCAAACAGAATCTCGCGCATTATCAGCGGTTTCAGTTCGTGGGCAATCACACGGTCGGCCTCTCTCGCTCCATATTCCTTGGTGAAACACTTCCCGAGCATGTGTTCGAAGGCAGCGTCGCTGATCTTCAGGGTCAGTTCCTTGGCAGCCACCTTGTTCTTCAGTTCCTTCAGCTTCTTGTTGAGGATAAGGCGTGCCATGTTCTTGTCCATCTCGTTGAACACCACGATGTCGCTGAGTCGGTTGATGAACTCCGGCTTGAAAGTCTTCTTCACCTGCTTCATCATCGCCTCACCTTTCGTCACATTTCCCGTGAATCCCACGTTGGCCTGTGCGGCGAACTGTGCTCCGGCGTTTGATGTCATTATGAGGATCACGTTGCGGAAGTCAGCCTTCTGTCCGCGGTTGTCGGTCAGACGGGCATAGTCCATCACCTGCAGCAGTATGTTGTATATGTCGCTGTGAGCTTTCTCAATCTCGTCGAGCAGCAGCACGCAGTTTGGAGTCTTCCTGATGGCGTCGGTGAGCAGACCGCCGTCCTCATATCCCACGTATCCCGCCGGCGAACCGATAAGTTTCGCCACGGCGTGTTTCTCCGTGTATTCCGACATGTCGAAGCGCACGAGCTCCACTCCGAGCACTTTTGAGAGCATACGTGCCACCTCCGTCTTTCCCACTCCCGTAGGACCGACGAAGAGCAGCGAGGCGAGCGGTTTGTCGTCTTCGGTGAGACCTGCCTTAGCCATCATCACCGCCTCCGTCACTTCGTCAATCGCCTTGTCCTGTCCGTAGATGCTTTCGAGCATCCTCTCGCGCAGGGTCATCAGCGCCCCGTTGTCCTCCTCCTTGAGAGCCGTAGCCTGAATCTTGCACACCTTGACGAGGATGTCGTCGATGAGGCTTTTCGTCACCCACGACCGGCGGCGGTTCTCCACTGGGTGTACCTCCAGATAAGCCCCCGCCTCGTCGAGAAGGTCGATGGCCTTGTCGGGCAGGCAGCGTCCTGATATATGCTTCGCACTGGCTGTCACGGCATATTCCAGAGCCTCCTTGCGATACGACACCTTGTGGTATTTCTGCAGGCTCGGCTGCAGTCCGGTTACTATCTTTATCGCCTCCTCAACCGAAGGCTCCTTGATGTCGATGGTCTGGAAACGGCGCGTCACTGCACCGTCCTTGAGCATCTTGCGGTTGTATTCCTCATGCGTGGTGGCACCCACGAAGCATATTGCGCCGCTCTCAAGATAAGGCTTGAGGATGTTGGAGGCGTCGGGACCACCGTCGCTGCCTCTGCCGGCGCCGATGATGTTGTGTATCTCGTCGAGATAGAGTATGGATTTCTCCTTGCTCGCACCGTCGAGGATCAGTTTCAGACGCTTTTCGAAGTCGCCCCTGAACTGTGCTCCGGCGAGCAGCTGTCCCATGTCCATGCCGTATATCGTGGCACCCTTCAGCCTGTCGGGCACCTGCCCCTTGTTTATCAGGTTTGCCAGTCCGTATATCAATGCCGTCTTGCCTACGCCTGGATCGCCCACGTGCAGAGGGTTGTTCTTCTCCATCCGGCATATCACCTGTATCGTCCTGTCCAGCTCCTTCTCTCTGCCTATCAGCGGCGTGTGGGTCTTGGCAACTTCAGAAATGTTGGTCACAAGACTCTTCCAGTCTTCCGGACTCGTGAACGGCATCGGCTGGCCGTCGTCGTCAAACATATCATCGTCGTCGTCGAGGTCATCATCGTCGAGGTCGGGAGTGTCGTCTTCATATTCCAGAAACTGCGGATATGCTTCGGTGAGGTATTCCATGAATTCGCTCTCATGGTCTTCTATCGCGGTGTCAAGTATATAGGCAGCCATAGAGTCCTGCAGATTGGCGAGTGCCACAATGTATTCTCTCACGCCGGCGAATTCTTTCTTGAATCTCTTGGCTATGGTGCATGCGTTTTGTACCAGGTCAGTAAACTGTGCCGACGGAACGGGCACCTGGTATTTGCCAAACTTCTTGTCCTGGTCTTTGAGATATTTTGTGAGTCTTGCATGCAGCTTGTTGTAGTCCACTCTGCTCTTCTGAAGAGCCAGCTTGAACGGCTCCTGCTGTATCAGTCCCATCAGCAGATGCTCCGGCATTATGTATTCGTGTGCCATGCTTACGGCAATGTCCAATGCCGTCTCCACCGCTTTGTTTATGCTATGTGAGTTTCTTAATTCCATACTTTCCTTCTTTCTGTTTCCGTTTTGTCTTGTCTTTTGTGCCAAGTCTTAAACCCGAATCGGTCATTAGGCCGTTTATAGAATTATTTAATGACTGCTTGCAGTCTTTTGTTTTTTATAAGGCGTCTTTTGTCTGTTTTTAATTCGCAATAGCTCGCTATCACTCATTAAAAGCCAAACAAAATCCACTCTTCTAAAAAAGCAAAATCCAAGCAAGCCCTAATGGCCGATTTGGGTTAAATTCTTCTGCTCTCCGTATCATTCCGGTTCGTATGTGGTCTTGAGCGGAAAGCCCTTCTCCTGTGCCATCAGAGTGACGGTGCGCACCTTCGTTCGTGCCATGTCGTAGGTGTAGACACCTATCATAGCCGAACCTTCGTGGTGTATCTTCAGCATCAGCTGTTCTGCGTCATCGGGAGTTCTATGGAATATCTCTATCAGCACCTTGATTACGAATTCCATCGTCGTGATGTTGTCATTGTGCATCGTCACTTTGTACATCCGGGGTTTCTTGTATCTTATCTTTTGTCTTATGTCTGATTGTTGCTGTGGCATAATTGTATGGGTATTGATTATTTGATATTGTTTCTCTCTGTTCCGCCTTCCGTCAGAACTTGAACATCAGCTTGAACCTCACTCCCTGTTTGTGAGCCGTAGGCAGGTCGAGATAGTTGAGGCGTCTCACGTACTGCACGCTGAGCACCTTGAAGATGTTGCTCACTCCAGCCACGATTTCCACATAGGGCTTGTTCTTGTCCATCAGGTTGGCACCGTCGGGGAATTGCATCAGCTGCGTGTTGCCGATATTACAGGCAGAGTATGGGTTGTTCTTCTCTGTCAGGTTACCCCACAGACATTTCACTCCTATATACTCCCTCCACTTGAGCTTCTTGATGAACGGGATGCGGTTAAGTATCTTGCCGTTCATGTTCCACCACACGTCGATGCTGGCATAGCGGTCGTTCAGGAACTCCATGTTGTTGATGAGGTTGAACGTGCCGTATTGTGCGAGATACGACAGGTTGGCGGCTGGCATGATTAGCAGCGGGAACGGCACCTTGTTCCATTGTATTCCGCCTCTGAGGTCAACGTTCAGGTCGCCCCAGCTGTTCATCCAGAAGCGCTTGTATATCGTGGCTTCGGTGAAGTTGTAGTTGTAGTCGCCTCCCAGCACCCCCTTCACTCCCATCGTGTGGGAGATGGTGAAGACAGGAGCCTCGCGGTTGACCGACACTCTGTTCTGCTTTGTGTTCACCACCGTTTCGCCCGGTGCATATCTCAGCATCACCGAGGCCTCCGTGGTGCGTATCTTCCATGGCTCTGCCGGAGCCACGCCGTTTGCCGACAGCGGTATGAACTTCAGGTCGCCGCACGCCTCATTCTCTTCGGTCTTCAGCTTCGCCATAGCCTTCAGTCCGCCATACCATTCGTATTCGAAGGCGAGCTGCTGTCTGTTGTAGAACATCATCTCCTTCACCTTTGTCCACTTCAGCGATGTGAACACGTTGTCCTTGTCGGTAATAAGGAACTTGTCCGACGGTGAGCATACGTCATGCGACGACGACAGTGTCAGCGTGCGCTTCGGGTATTCGTGGGGCAGATACTGCTTGGCGTTGAACGAATAGGTGAGGTCGGCATTATAGTAGTTCTTCCTGCTGCCCCAGCCGTGGGCGTAGTAGCCCTTCAGAAACCAGTGCCTGTTCAGGTTTGCCGTAGTCTGTCCGCTGAGTCGCGTTCTCGTTCCGTCAACGAAGTTGCTCGTGATCATCGTGTTTATCGGTCCGATGTCGAATTTGCTCGGTGCCTGCTGCGATCCCGTCTCCACGAAATTCTCTATTGCCACCTTGAGGGCGAAGAGAGCGTATTTGAAGTTGCGCGAGTTCTCTATGTCGCGCAGAAACTGCGGCATCCTCGCCTCCGACCTCGTCAGCGGCACCATTCTCACCTGCTGCCAGAACATCCTGTCGCGGATCTTGGCGTCGGGCTGGTATATCTCCTTCTGCTTCCCTTTGAAGTATTTATCCTGTATGGGATCGAAGAGATAGTCTGTCATTCGGGTGTTTCTTATCACTATCGCCTTGGTGAGTACGCTGAGCAGTGACAGCTCCGCCACCATGTCGTCTTGCGTCAGCACCCATTCGCCGTTGTCCAGCTTGGTGTAAGCCTGCTGTATCTGCATGCCCTCCACGAAGTTCACTCCCGACTTGGAAGGCAGCGTCAGATGGCAGCGCTTCACGTGGAGCGTGGAGTCCTTCACAATCCACAGTTCGCCGGAGAATCCGAAGTCCTGTTGGTTGTTGGGCAGGAACTGCAGATGGAAACACGAGTCGCGCTCCACCTTCACCGTGTCTACGATATAGTAGCGGTAGAACTGTATGGCGTCTTTTCCTATCGGACTGGTGAAGCGTGCCTGCAGCAGTCGTATCTGGTCGTCGTAGATGTTCACGTTGCTGAACACGTCTTTCATCACCGTGCCCATCACCTCGCCGGTCTGTATGAACTTGTTCACGCCGTCCATGTGCTGTCCCACGATGATTGTCTTTTCCGAATGAGGGTCCTTGCGGTATATCTGCCGCGAGATGGTCTCGTCAACCATTACCGGCATTATCAGCTTGTTGTTGTATGGGCAAGCCTCCACCTGGTTCACCATCCAGTAGGTCTTCTTCGTGCCCTTCCTTTCCAGTTCCTTCGGCGAGATGTCGTTCACCGCCAGTGTCAGCTTCTGGTATTTGGCATATTGGAAGAAGTCATGGTTTTCTATGTCGGTGCGCTTCTTGGCTGCTATCACCCGTCGCATCAGTGCCACGGCAGGGTTTTCCTTTCTCTTGTATCTCTTGCGCTTTGACTTCACCGTCACTCCCGACAGACTCTTGGTGTCGGGCTTCAGCGTTATGCGCATGTGGTTGGGAGAGTTGGTGCCTATGAGCAGTTTGAGGTCTTGATAGCCCACGGCGCTGAATGTGGCATACCAGCCGTCGTGCTTCTCTATTGTGAACCGACCTCCATTGTCACTCACATACGATTTGCCGTGCCCCTTATACCTGATGCTGGCAAGGGGTATGCTGTCGCCGGTGGCCTCGTCAACGATGACACCGGTGATTTGCTGTGCGCTCGCCATGAGGGTGGAGAGCAGCAGCAATATGAATAATGATTTCAGTCTTTTCATTTCTCTCTTGATTTTCGGAATTGTATCCTAATGTTGTCTTCATCAGACAAAGGTGAGCTCCTTCGCCCGTCATTCCGCCAGCGACAGAATCTCCTTCAGACTCCCTATCACCTTGTCGGCAACGGGATTCTCCACCACCTCGTCTGTCCATCCTTCGCCTTTGAACCATATCGTGTGGCAACCGATGGAGTGGGAGGGCAGGATGTCCTTGTCGTAGCTGTCGCCGACCACTGCCACCTCTTCGGCTTTCATGCCGAGCCGTTCCACTCCCAGGGCGAAGATGCGGGCGTCGGGTTTCCTTATTCCCACTACTGCCGACTCTATGATGTCGCCGAACAGATGGTCGAGGCTGAACTCGCGGAGCACGGTGGCGATATTGCCATAGAAGTTGCTCACGAGCACGAGTGGGTATTTCTTTGCCAATTCCTCCAGCACCAGTGCAGACTCCTTTGTCGTTTGCATGGTCTGCTGATACACGTCGTCGAGGATTCTCTTGAGATATCCTGTGGCGTCGCCCAGATTCCTCTTCTCCTCCAGCCATTGCAGCTGCAGCCTTATCTTAGCCTGCAGTGTGTCGCGGAAGGTGAAGTCGGGTTTCACTATCGGACTGGTGGCAAGCGTGCGCTCGCCGTATACGTAGGCATCTCTGAAATCCTGTTCGCCTACGGGCACTCCGGTTCTCTCATACCCGTGCCACAACACCTTTCCCCAGTGGTTGCCTCTGGTGTCGAGCGTACCGCCGTAGTCAAAGATAAATCCTTTAATCCGCATCGTCAGTCCTCCTTGATATCTGTATTGTGGCAGTCTTCTGACTCCTTGTTCTCATCGGATTCCTCCTTGTTCTCGTTTTCCTTCGTTGCTTTAGCCTCGCTGCAGGCTACTATTCTCTGCACCATCTTGTGACAGAGGTTCTCGTGCTCATGGTGCATGTATATATACATAATGTTCATCACCACGATTTCAAACAGCAGATATAGCCATGGCAGGTCTATCAGGCAGGCGATATACAGGGCGATGGCTCTCATGTTGAAGGTGAGCAGGTTGGTGTATTTCATCAGCGGACGGCTGCCGGCAAGAAATTCCTCTTTCAGCGCAGCAGGCAGGTTCAGCGGTGCACCGTAGCGGTTTGTAGCCTCTGCCATCATGAGTTGGAAATTCTTCGTGCGTCGCTCCTGTGTGGCGCAGTATTTGGCGTAGTTGTAATAGAAGGCACGGAAGAAGAGCGCCTTCTTGGGCTGCTCGCGGAAGATCCGCCATTGTTCCTCCGACTTGTCGAGTTCGCTGCCCTCCTTGCCTTTCAGGAAGAACAGGTGTATCTGTCGGTAGTAGTCGGAGAGCAGACATTGCGGCGAATGGCTCATGATGCCTGCCATGAATGCCATCACCCATATCCATGGTCCCCAGGTCACGTCGGTGCCCGGAATCAGTTCGGTCATCATTCTCATAGAGAGAGCGAAATACACGCAGAAGAATGTAACGTCAGCCGAGAAGCCGTCGAGCACTCGTCCCACGAGTGTCTTCTTTCCTGTCAGTCGTGCCAGCTGTCCGTCGGTGGAGTCGCAGAAGTTGCTCAGCATCATCAGCACCACTCCCCAGATGTTATATTCCAGTTCGCTATGCCAGAACATCCATCCTGCCGCTGCTCCGAGTATCATGCCGAGTATCGTTATCACCGTTGGGTGAACTCCGAGGCGTTTCCACAGCAGTGTGAACACCAGTCCTATAGGTCGTGTGAAATACACGTCCAGCCATTCTTCCGTATCTTTAGATTTCATTGATGCCTTGAGCATCTCCTTAAATGTTGCCATGTCGTTTGTTTTGTTTGTTTTATTAATTGAAGATCCTCAGCAACCTTATTAGCCATTGCTATCTTATCAGTAGCCTTCACCTTCCATTGCTATCTGTCCCTCCCCTACGGGGGAGGTTAGGTGGGGGCTGATGACGTCACTCCGCTATTGTCGCTATTGCCTCTGCCGCATCGTGTCGGCAGACGGAGAAACTGGGCCAGTCGTTGAAGTCGATGATGGCATACGAACCGTCGGACCTCACTATGCAGTCGCCGCCATACACCTCTATTCCCGTAAGCTGAGCCAACCGCGAGGCGTCGCTATGCAGGGCGGCAATGTCGAAGGACGTGTGGCGTGATGTGCCGTTGCGCCTCTCGTCGCCGAACTTTGAGAATCCGCCATCCGTCGGGTAGGTAGTGTGGAAGAATGCCGTTCCTGCCACACCGTAGAATTTCACGAGGTCGCCGTCTACGTGTGCCGTTGTCACGATGTCGGTTATTCCTCTCTTTCTGAATTCCTCTGTGATGATGTCCCTCTCTTTCTCGTCGGCAGCAAATCTTACGTCACCCTTCTCCTGCGCCGCCTCGTCGCCTCGCTTTATCCACCATCCGTGGTCGCCGTGGAGTGGGGCACAGGGAAAGTCGTTCTCTCTCATCATCCTGTCGATGACGCTCCTTGTGGCGTTGAGGACAGGTTGCGGACGGTTTATCACTCTCGCTCCCTCACCTTCCATCTGCGTCAGGATGTCGAGTGCTTTCCTGCTCCTTGCCATAGAGAGGACAAGTAGTGGGGCGCTGGAGTGTGGCAGATGGGCGTCTGGCAGTCTCTGCATCAGCGGCATCCCTTCCGTCTCGATGTCTTCTTCCCTTGTTTTATATATGTTATATCGTGTACTGAGCTTTTCGCATACCGCATCCATGATGGCTTTGTCGCGCTCCACGGAATTTGGCGAATACCTCTCAGCCCGATATATGGAGATTAATTCATACTTCACTTTCATAATTCATAATTTCCCCCGCTTGTCCCTCATAATCCGAAGTATCCCTCATAATCCGAAGTGGCCCTCATAATCCGAAGTAACTAAGTCCCTCTCCCTTCAGGGGGAGGTTAGGAGGAGGCTTTTGAGTCCCTCCCCTACGGGGGAGGCTAGGTGGGGGCTGTTGTCAGCGGCGAGGCTATTGACGTCGTTGTAGCAGATGTCAGCCGATGTGTATGCGCTTAGGAGTCCCTTCCCTTTAGGGGAGGTTAGGAGAGGCTTCATACTCTCAAAAACTCCTCTGCCTTCCCGATGTCGCTCTTGTGGTCGATGTCGAGGATTTTGCTGAAGGGGAAGGCCTCCAGATGCAGTCCATCAGCCACCATAGCCCTTTGGAAATTCCTCATTCTGCTCTCTCCGCGCTCTATGCAGGCATGCAGCGTGGCGATGGATTTTGGGGACAGTCCGTAGATGCCTCCGGAGATATATCGGCAGGAGTCGCTATGGTCGAGGAATCCCGTGATGGTCATCGTCCCATCGGTATCCACATACAGCGGTTTCTCATCGTCGATATAGTCGGTCACCGCCATCAGTCCGTCAGCTGAATATGTCTCCATCGCGTCGTTCAGAGCCATGATATAGTTGCTGAACTCCTTCTCGCGGAATATCGTGTCCACGGTGGTAAGACAGTATGGTGCGCCCTCCAGATACCGGCTTATCTCGTAAAGGCTGTGCATGGAGCTGGGTGTGCTCTTCACCACGAAGCGCAGCGGGATGCGTCTGCCGTTGAGTCCGTCCTCCTGAATCTTCATCAGGTGGCTGCTGACGAGTGTCGTCTTGTCGTTGCAGATCACTACAATCTCCTCGGCGTTGTTGTCAGCGAATATCCTTATCAGGCGATCGATGAGCGGTTCGCCATTCACCTCCACGAGTGGTTTCGGCATTTCTATTCCTTCGGTGGCGAGCCTTGATCCTTCGCCGGCTGCTATTATTGCGTATCTCATATCTCTTGTCGTTGTGGTCAGTTGAGGTTTTTGCTATTGCAGACTTCAACCCAAATCGGTCATTAGGCCGTTTGTTTTCCTTCAAGTGCCTATATTCTGCAAAGTTATCTAAATCCTCTGTAATAAGAAAACAATTTCTTCTATTTAAGTTTTTTTTGTTAGTAGATGATGTGATTCCTTGCTCCTCGTCTGTTTATACCCAGATTTGCATGTTTCGATTATGGAGTGTTTCTCTTATATTGTCTAAAAACCAGAGTATTTGTCAATGAGCAAAATACAACAAGGAATATGTATTTAGGGATTAACGCTTTTGCCCTTTCAGGGTGTACCAATGATAATCCCAAAACGGTCATTAGTCCGTTCAATGTATAATTTTAATAACTGCTTGCAGTCTTTTGCTTTTTATAAGGCGTCTTTTGCTTGTTTTTAATTCGCAATAGCTCGCTATTACTCATTAAAAGCCAAACAAAATCCACTCTTCTAAAAAAGCAAAATACAAGCAAGCCCTAATGACCGATTTGGGATAATACGATAAAATACCCTGGGTATACTGAGTCCAGCACGCGTTGCTCTATCGCTACGATCTTCATGGCTCACATAAGCAAAACAAGCCGGCTGTCATCGTTGACGGCCGGCTTGTGGATAGTTATTCCGAAATAAAATATCGTTACTGTTACAATAACGGACACATCCGCCTGTAAACATCTATGTTGTTAGGAATGTCGGGGTGACATTCGCTTGGGGGTTAATCCTCCCACTGGTCCCAGAGGTTGGTGCTGTGATCCTTAGAACCGGCCTCGAAATCACCATTATTGTTTTCCTGTACACCTGTCTGCACATCCCCAGTGGTGTTCTGAATGCTTCCGGTGTGCATCAGAGTGCCCTTCACTGCCACCTTAACGGCTGTGGGCTTTATATATTGCTTTTTCATGTTTATTGCTGATTAAAGAGTTTAACCTATGGATTACTTCACTACCAACTTCTTGCCACCTACGATGTAGAGGCCGCTGGGCAGACCCTCGGTAGAGGTGGCGCCTTGGCGCACGAGCTGTCCGTTGAGGTTGTAGATGTTGGCGCTGTGCTGCTGCGCTGCCTCGATGCCGTCGATGGCTGTCGTGTTGCCGTTCACCTGTTCGACCACGCCCTCAATCTCATACTCGAAGACCTTTGCAGACTGGCCATTGGCAGGCTGCAACCATCCGCGGAAGCCCTTGGTCTTGGTCGGCTTTGTGCGGTAGTACCAGAGGCCAGCCGTGCCACCCTTGTTGTTGCCGTTGAGCACGTAAGAGTTGGCGGGAATCAGGTCATTGTCGAAGCACTTCACGTAAGTACCCACAAACTGCACCTGTTGATTAGTACCAAACTCCTCAGGGCCTGTATCACCCATCACGCGGCCTGAGTAGGCGTTGTCGGCGATCTCGCTCTTCTTCTTGAAGGTCACACCCACGATGGTGTAGTAGTTCGTCACCGAGATGTTATAGCCGTCTTTGTTAAATGTCTTTTCCGTCTGTCCCTGAGGCATGCCACCGTCGGCCGTCGGCTTCACGAGATAGAGCTTGCCAGCCTCGATAGCGATGGCATCGGGGTCGTTGCGGTTGGCAGTGATCGGGTCGAAGATGATGCGCTGCGGGTGATCTGCTTGGGCACCGACGAACTTAGAGATGTGCACCTGATCGCCGAAGATGCTCTTCACCTGGCCCACAGTGAGGCTGATGGGCAACACCAGTGAGTTCCACTTGTCAGTGTTCATGGTGCGGTGCAGGTAAACGATCGACTTCTGGAGCGTCTTGTTGTCGTCCTGTGCCTGTGCTTTGATATAACCACCATCGGTCTGTTCCTCATCGAGGATGAGCACGTTGGGGGGCGTACCGAGGTACTCAATCTTGAAGTTGTCGAAGCAGGTCCAAGCGTCGTCGTCGGCGTCCTGGTTTGGATCAGCAGCGCTACCCACCTGAATACCAAACGAGAGCGTCTCATATGGTGTTTCGGCTTCATTGGTCGGTGACACATACACCTTCACCGAAGCGTCGAACGTGTTAACATTGGGCGTATCAAGGAGTTTCGAAGCAGCCACATAAGTAGCGGGGCGGCTGTCATCGTCGATCCGGTGCAAGTTGGCGATAGCAAACTTCTCGGTTGATGCCGTGGCGCCAGAGCCTGTGGTATTGTTACCCTTACCGGAAGCAGCGAAGAGGCGAGCGATACCCTTTTTGGTGGTCGTGAAGCCTACGCAGCTAATGCGATACCAACCCTCCTTAACCATGTTATCAGCCTTGATGGTCTGCACCACTGTACCACGCTTACCGTGGATGTTGGCAGTCCAAGCACCACCGTAGGGCAGTTGGAGGTTTTGACCATTACCTGTAAACGTTTCGCTTGTTTCAGGGTCAGACATTACTTTGTCTTCAGTATATCCGTTACCTAAGTAGTAGGTGTAGCCCTCAGTTGTGGTGGTAGATACCTTCGTTTTGCTATCATCTCTTTTGTATTTTACCTCAAGTGAGGTACCAAGTCCATGTCCCCCAAGTTTGCAATCCATTATGACTTCTTCCCCAAGAGAATCGGTTGTTTCGAAAGTAGAGGTATGTGTTTTACTCCCCGACCAATTTGTTGCATGCGTGCTGGTATAGGTATACGTGTACACTTTAGTAGTCTTCGGATATGCATCTTCCGGCTTACACTGCTTATTGCCTGAATAAGAGAGTGTTCCCGTAGTGTTTCCCGTGGCGGTAGCACCCGTCTTCCACGCAGAACAAGCGTTATCGTTACGAGCGAAGTCGAAGTCGTACATCAAGAAGGTAGCGTTCACGGCGTTCACGTGGGCATCGTTAACGGTCTGGAAAGCCGCCTTGCGCTGATCCTCAGTAACGATAACCCACTTGCTGTAAGCTGTTAAATCGGAAGGAATGCCAAGCATGTCTGATGTGGCAGTTTTCAATCGAGCGCTCACGTGAGCATTGGCACCCTCAGCAAACATATAGAATGTTTTGCCAGCCATCACACTGCCCGAACCACTTACCGATGTTATGGCAAAGGTGTAACCCGCATCAACAGAACCTGCGGCTGTGAATGTGCGGTTGGTGGAAGGAATGTCTTTTCTACCATCCACGAAATAGTTAAAAGAATCGTATGAAGAAGTTGTTGTTGTTCCATCCATCAAGGTTAAACAGCCATTTCCAGTACTAGTTTTTCCTTCTTCTTTGACCAACGATGTAAGTTCGAATGTACCATCGGTATTACACTTAAGCGTAAACGGCGTACCCTCCACGTTCATGGTAGCCTCTGTGCCCCAGCGGCCACCCTTACCAAGAAACTGCTTGGTACCAACGTTATAAAGGTAAACGGTTTTGCCATTGGCTTCGGAAGGTGTAGTGCCTGTCCATGCTGCGTTGGGCTGTTCACCCTTTGTTCCTGTTCCAGTAGTCTGTGCAAAACACGTCTGTGCTGTGGCAGCTACCATAAGTGCTGTCACGAAAAGTTTAGCCTTGCGCTTGGATATACCGCAGCGCAATAAACCTGTTGGGAAATGTTTTAATCTCATTTTCTAGTTAATTTATCGTCTTACTTGCTAATGAATTATCTTTCTCTGTATATATTCTACATCTGTGCGGCGACACTGACTTACTGATGCCTTTTCTCTTCTATACTGTGTTGCCTCGGCTTTGCTTTAGTGGGCTTGCGCCTCTTGTTCGTTTTATAGCCTTAGCTTACTTAGCATTAATAAAATTGTATTTCAGATGTCTAACGCATTTGGGCGCCGCTCTCATGTATATGCTTTATCAGCAGTGGCGTCCGCATTTCTGTTTCAGCCTCTGACTTTTATTGACTCGATTTTTATATAATCGATGCAAAGTTAGTGACTTTTTCCGTAGGAGATTGTGTATGTTGTGAGAAAAAATTAATGTGTTATGATATTTTAACAGAGAGGAGGGTTGGTGTCTTGTGTTTTAAAAACCCATCCTGACCTCAAACCCATCCAGACCTCAAACCCATCCAGACCTCAAACCCATCCTGACTTCAAACCCATCCTAACCTTCCCCAAGGGAAGGAACTGGTTACTCTGCTTAATTGACTTAGCCCCCACCTAGCCACAAACCCATCCTAACCTTCCCCAAGGGAAGGAACAAGTTACTCCAGCTACTGACTTCAAACCCATCCTAATCTTCCCCAAGGGAAGGAACTGGTTACTCTGCTTAATTGACTTAGCCCCCACCTAGCCACAAACCCATCCTAACCTTCCCCAAGGGAAGGAACAAGCTACTCCAGCTACTGACTTCAAACCCATCCTGACTTCAAACCCATCCTGACCTTCCCCAAGGGAAGGAACTGGTTACTCTGCTTAATTGACTTAGCCCCCACCTAGCCTCCCCCGAAGGGGAGGGACGGTTACACTTGACTGTTTGATTATCAAAAGATTATCCATAATTAGAGTATCTGTCCCTCCCCTTCGGGGGAGGCTAGGTGGGGGCTGATGCCAGTGTGTGTTCGTATTTTTGCCCAGCTTTGTCTGATATCAGATGAGAAGCCATTAAGAAGGCAAGTCATTGCCATGAAGTCAGAACAGGAGTTCTTCGTCTTCGGTGCCACAGCCGGTGAAGCCATTTTCCTTAGACTTCTCCTGGGTAAATAGATAGTATACGGCGCGCGCCGTGGTGCATACCTCCCCTTTGGAGTTCTCTAGCGTGAGTTCTACGAAAGCCAGGTTGCGCTTCTGTTCGGTGATATGTCCGCGGAGAGTGATCTGCGAGTCGGTGGTGAGCACGGGGCGGCGGTATGACAGTTCCAGCTTCGATGTGACACCCATGACCTGCAGTTTCCTGAACACCACCCATGCCGCCGTCTCGTCGAGCAGCGTTGCCTGTATTCCTCCGTGCAGCGTGTTTCGCCATCCCTGGTATTCGCCGTCGGGTTTCCAGAAGCACACCACGTCGTCGCCGTCTTCATAGAAGTCCATGTGTACGCCGTGGTCATTGTCTTTGCAGCAGCCGAAGCAGTGGAATCCTTCCATGCCGGCGAACGGGTTCGTTATCTTTCTCATAAGCGGGTTGTTGTTTCGTTATTTATAATAATGTGATAGCAAAAGTAATGATTTTTCGGGTAATGGCAAAGGAATAGGTTGGTTTGTTTTGGTTTTTCGAAGAAAACCATGATAAGCCCCTGTGTGGTTAATACGAATTGAATAACAGCCCCCACCTAACCTCAAACCCATCCTAACCTTCCCCAAGGGAAGGAACAGGTTACTCTGTTTACTGACTTCAGCCCCCACCTAACTTTCCTGAAGGGTAACCCATCCTAACCTTCCCCAAGGGAAGGAACTGGTTACTCTGCTTACTGGCTTCAGCCCCCACCTAGCCTCCCTGAAGGGTAACCCATCCTAACCTTCCCCAAGGGAAGGAACAGGTTACTCTGCTTACTGACTTCAGCCCCCACCTAACCTCCCTGAAGGGTAACCCATCCTAACCTTCCCCAAGGGAAGGAACTGGTTACTCCAGCTAAAGGCTATCAGCCCCCACCTAGCCTCCCCCGAAGGGGAGGGACGGTTACACTTGACTGCTTGATTGTCAAAGGATTATCCATGATCAGAGTATCTATCCCTCCCCCGAAGGGGAGGGACGGTTACACTTGACTGTTTGATTATCAAAGGATTATCCGTAATTAGAGTATCTGTCCCTCCCCTTTGGGGGAGGCTAGGTGGGGGCTGAAGTCAGTATGCGGAGTTATATTAGTTGTTTCCCTACAGTTCAAAACTACATATTCCTTCTGAAAAAAACATCAGGTTTGCCCATTATCAATCCGCATATTACTTCCAAAAAGAGAAAACTTGCAGACAGGCAGGGCGAGAAGACCGTCGGAACAATACAGGAAAAAAACGACGTTGTAACAGAAATGTAATATCTGTTTAAACTGCTTGTAATATTGCCAAAGTAATTTTGCAAGCGGATAAATATATTAATTATGGAAACAATCTACTTTGTGATAGTCGCATTCCTGCTCATGCTGGCAGTGTTCGACTTGTTTGTGGGAGTGAGCAACGACGCTGTGAACTTCCTGCAGTCAGCCATAGGTGCCAAGGTGGCACGCTTCAGGACTGTCCTTGTTGTAGCGTCGGCAGGAGTCCTCATCGGAGCGGTGATGAGCGCCGGAATGATGGACGTGGCACGCCATGGCATCATGCACCCCGCCAACTACACCTTCGCCGAGGTGATGACGATATTCCTGGCGGTGATGGTTACCGACGTGGTGGTGCTCGACATCTTCAACACCCTCGGCATGCCAACCTCCACCACCGTGTCGCTCGTCTTCGAGCTTCTCGGTGCCACCTTCATCCTGGCACTCTTCAAGATGAACGCCGACCCGTCGCTCATGATTACTGACCTGATGAACTCCAGCAAGGCGCTGAGCGTCATCATAGCCATCTTCGTGTCGGTGGCGATAGCCTTCTTCTTCGGTACCGCCGTGATGTGGCTCTCGCGACTCGTCTTCACCTTCAGATACAAGAAACACCTGCGCTATAGCATCGCCATCTTCGGCGGTATAGCATTCACAGCCCTCGCATACTTCATCTTCATCAAGGGACTCGGCGGTTCGCCGTTCATCAGCGACGCCACAAAAAACTGGATAAATGACAACACCCAGATGCTGCTGGTCGTAGTGTTTGTGGCTTCCACCATCCTCAACGAGATACTCTATCTGCTGCGCGTGAATGTTTTCAAGATAATAGTGCTGCTCGGAACCTTCGCCCTGGCAATGGCTTTCGCCGGCAACGACCTCGTGAACTTCATAGGAGTGCCCCTCGCCGGTCTCGACTCCATGCAGGACTTCATGGCAAACGGCAACGGCGACCCCAATGCCTTCATGATGACCTCGCTGATGACCTCGGCAAAGAGTCCGCTGATATATCTGGTGCTGGCAGGAATAATAATGATCGTTGCGATGGCGACATCAAAGAAAGCACAGAATGTGGTGAAGACCAGCGTAGACCTGAGCCGTCAGGACGAAGGCGACGAGATGTTCGGATCATCAAAAGTAGCCCGCTCCATCGTGCGCGCCGTGCAGGATATGGGCAACGGACTCTCGAAAATCATGCCAAGCTCTTCGACGAAATGGATTGACAGCAGATTCAACAAAGAAGAAATGGAGCTCGCCCAGGGAGCAGCCTTCGATGAAGTGAGAGCCGCCGTGAACCTCGTGCTCGCCGCCATGCTCATCATCATCGGAACGAACTACAAACTGCCGCTCTCCACCACCTATGTCACCTTCATGGTGGCAATGGGAACATCGCTCGCCGACAAGGCATGGAGCCGCGACAGTGCTGTGTTCCGCGTCACCGGAGTGCTGTCGGTAATCGGTGGATGGTTCGTCACTGCAGGAGTAGCCTTCGCCGCCTGTGCATTGGTTTGCACGATGATGCATTTCGGAGGATTCGTGGTGATGATAGCCTTCATGGTGCTCGACATCTATCTGCTCTGGCGTAGCGGTCAGGCATACAAGAAGAAGAGTTCCGAGGACAAGAAGGATGATATTTTCAACCTGATGATGCGCACGAAAGACAAGGATATCGTATGGGACCTGCTGCGCAAGCATGTGGGACGCACACAGAGCTTCGTGACACGCTTCACCTGTGATGTGTTCAACAAAATCGTGGACGGCGTGAGCAACGAAAGACTCAAGGAACTCAAGGTGAGCTACAGAGAGGTGAACAGCGAGCGCGAAACGCTGAAGAAGCTACGCCGACAGGAATTCCTCGCCATGCGCCGCATTCCGGAGCGCATAGCATTGGAGCGCAACACGTGGTTCCATCTGGGAGTGAACTGCAACCAGCAGTATATGTACTGCCTGCGCCGTATGCTCGACCCGATAAAGGAGCATCTCGACAACAACTTCCAGCCGATGCCAAAGGAGTATATCGACGAGTTTGAGGAGGTGCGCCGCCGCATCAACGAGCTGATGAGTCACACGGAGCAGATGATATCGACAAACCGCTACGACCTCTACCGCGAGACGCTGACCATCGGCGACGAGTGTAAAGACGAGCTGTCGGCACTCAGAGAGCGCCATATCAACCGTATGCAGCAGGATGTCAACGCCGCCCAAAACCTTAAGGTGTCGATGCTCTATCTGAACATGCTGCAGGAGAGCCAGGAGCTGATAAGCATCATGCGCCATCAGCTGAGGGCAGCACGCAAGTTCCTGGAAGAGGATAAAGTGTGAGGAATGTGAGGACTTCAGCCCCCCACCTGACCTCAAACACATCCTGACCTTCCCCAAGGGAAGGAATAAGTTACTTCGGCTATTGACTTCAGCCCCCACCTAACCTCCCCCGTAGGGGAGGGACGGTTACTCTTGACTGTTTGATTATCAAAGGATTATTCATAATCAGAGTATCTATCCCTCCCCTACGGGGGAGGCTAGGTGGGGGCTGATGACAATAGTCGGAGTTACTTCTCTAATCATCTTCAGCCCCCTCTCGTTCTCCCCCGTATGGGAGGGACGGTTACACTTGACCGTTTGATTATCAAAGGATTATCCATAATCAGAGTATCTATCCCTCCCCTACGGGGGAGGTTAGGTGGGGGCTGATGACAATATTCGGAGTTACTTCTCTTATCATCTTTAGCCCCCTCTCGTTCTCTCTCGCATGGGAGGGACGGTTACTTCGGCTATTGACTTCAGCCCCCACCTAGCCTCCCCCGTAGGGGAGGGACGGTTACTCTTGACTGTTTGATTGTCAAAGGATTATCCGTAATCAGAGTATCTGTCCCTCCCCTACGGGGGAGGTTAGGTGGGGGCTGATGACAATAGTCGGAGTTACTTCTCTAATCATCTTCAGCCCCCTCTCGTTCTCTCTCGTATGGGAGGGACGGTTACTTCGGCTATTTGACTTCAGCCCCCACCTAACCTCCCCCGTAGGGGAGGGACGGTTACTCTTGACTGTTTGATTGTCAAAGAATTATTCATATTCAGAGTATCTGTCCCTCCCCTACGGGGGAGGTTAGGTGGGGGCTGATGTCAGAATGCGGAGTTATAATAAGTATTTTTCTTAAGTCAATTGGCACGTAAATCAGCGGAAAAGTATTATATTTGCAAGTCATAAAGTCAATCCCCAATAACCATACCATGACAGGCGACTGGAAATACCTTTTCATCACATACGGAATGGCCATCATGTTCTATTCGATGATGGCATGGCTCTTCTGGTTCCGATCCAAAGGGCGGGCAAAACACATGATAGCCTTCATCATGCTGATGATAGCACTGCAGAATGTGAAAGACCTCGCCATCATAGACACCGACAACGCCTACGACCCCTCGCTGTCGGCAATCGCCACATGTGTAGACATCATCGCTGTGCCGATATACGGCTTCATCCTCGTGGAACTGTGCCGGCCGGGATGGATAAAGACGAGGTGGATGGTGATGACAGAAGTGCCGTTCGTGGTGATGTCGCTGCTCTATGTCTTGACGCAGAACCACCTCTTCTATATGCTCCTCTGGCTGTTGTCGCTCGCCTATGGCCTGTGGTGCATCGTCTGGGTGGCACACGACCTGCCACGCTATCACCGCTGGCTCAAGAACGAATACTCATATCAGGAGAACATCAACCTGCACTGGCTGAGAGGAGTGACACTGCTCTTCTTCATAATCCTCTGCATCTGGGTGGTGGACTGCATATATCCCTCCACCCTCATCGACACCATATATATATTGTCGTCGCTTGTGGGATGGATGGTGGTGTGCTACTTCATCAACAGACAGGAGCTGGTGATAAAAGAAGTGATAGACTCATTGCCGACCGAAACCGCCGAGCCCCATGCCCCCGCTGCTGCCGACGGAGAGACGGAAGAAAGCGACAACGAACGCATCAAGCTACTTTCAGAACAGCTTGAGAAACTCTTCACCGTAGACAAGGTTTATCTCGAACCGCGACTGCGCCTCGTGGACCTGGCACAGAAGTTGGGCACCAACCGAACATACCTCAGCAACTTCTTCAACAAGGAGAGGCAGACCACCTTCTATGAGTTTGTGAACGGCTACCGCATCTCCCACTCGGAGAATCTGCTCACTACCACAGACTACACCCTGGATGTGGTGGCGGAATTGTCGGGATTCAACTCCCTTTCCACCTTCCGCCGCGCCTTTTCGGTGAAAAACAACTGTAGTCCGCAGGAGTACCGGAGTGTCAATACGTCAAATTGTCAGAATTGACGGCCACTGTAAATGCCGCTGAATCAATGCTATGTACGCATTGACACACCATTTTTACCGTTTGACACTCTGAAAAGGACGAAAATTTGTAAATTTGCGCTGTTGTTAAGACATACTTATACAAAGGACCAACTATCCATATATACGACAGACGCAAAGACTTTTACTGGCGAGTAACAGCAATAGCTGAAAAAAATACGTAGAATACCAACCGGAGACTATCTATACTTGGATGATTTAAAAGGGAAGCCCGGCGGCAGCGGTGCCGTCGGGTTATTTTGTGTTGATAAAAAGACAATATTTGTCCTTATTTTGGGCACGGTGCTTGCCCATGTTGGGCACGGTGCTTACCCCGGTTGGGCAACGTGCTTGCCCCGGTTGGGCACGGTTGCTGTCTAAAATGTGCCCAAAATGTAGGTGCTTCAGCAATCATAAATCCATGCAAATCCGATTGCCAGAAGGGTATAAAAAAAGGTCGGATATGTTTCGCAACATAACCCGACCGACATGTTTTCTAACTAACTTATTATCAACTATTCATTACTCTTTTTGAATTCACGCTGCAAAGTTAATACTAAAAGTGGCAATGTCATACCCCTTTTGGGATAAAATAACACGAAAACGTTTGCAGAATCAAGCAAAATGTCTAATTTTGCATACTGATTATAGTACGACTTATATGTAGTATCATATCACCGGCGTATGACACCAACAGAGGCGGTGTTTTTTTTTTGTATAGACTTGTTCATTACATTATAAAGAATTTATATGAAACAGCATAGAGTATCGCTAAAAGACCTGGCGGCGCAGCTCGGAGTCAGCATCGCCACTGTTTCACGAGCCTTGCGCAACAGCCATGAAGTGGGCGAAGAGCTTAGAGAGCGGGTGCAGAAGCTCGCCAAAGAGCTGAACTATCGTCCAAATCCATTCGCACAGAGCCTCAGAAGCGAAGCACCGAAGGTGATAGGAGTGGTAGTGCCCAATCTCGTGACCCACTACTATTCAGCTGTACTCGACGGAATAGAAGACTATGCCTCGCAGGAAGGATATTCGGTGATGGCTATAAACAGCCACGAAGACTATCTGAAAGAAGAGAAGGCTATCAACAACTTCATAAACATGCACGTGGAAGGAATCATAGCCTGTCTGTCGCAAGACACCACAGACTATTCCCACTTCGAGGAGATACACAAGATGGGAATCCCCCTTGTGTTCTTCGCCCGCACCTGCATGCCGGAACTCTTCTCACAAGTGGTGGCAAACGGTGACGAGGCAGCGCAGCAGGCAACGGAGCATCTCATCAAGACCGGCAGCAGGAGAGTGGCGTTTCTCGGAGGTCCCAACCACCTCGACATGGTGAAGCGGCGCAAGCACGGATATCTGGAGGCGCTCAAGGCAAACAAGATACCGATAGACAGAGATATCATAGTGTGCGGCAAGATAAACTTCGCACAGGCACAGCAGCAGACGATACGCCTGTTGAAGAAGGAAAACCGCCCCGATGCCATCCTTGCCTTCAACGACATCATCACCTATGCCGCCTTCACAGCGATAAAGTCGTTGGGACTGCGGATTCCGGAGGATGTGGCGATAATCGGTTTCACCGACACCGAGGCATCTGAATACGTCACACCGAAGCTCTCCACGATAGAAGACCAGTCGCATAAGACAGGAACCCTGGCCTGCGAACTGCTGATGAGAGTGATAAAGGGCGACACGAAACACTACCACGAGGTGGTGCCGATGAAACTCATGATAAGGGAGAGCTCCGCAAAGATAAAAGAAAGCAAGCAGTCATAAAACCGCTACATCAAGCGGTATTACTTAAGGAAAAAGATTATTCATATTTGTGACGCGCCCCCAGCATCGTCATGCCGGAGCGCGTCATGATATTACACAAACTACAATCAACAAAAGTTTCAAGCACATGAAGAAAAATTTCGCATTGGCAGCCCTTGCTGCTGCCGTGATGATGTCGTGCGGCTCTACAAAGAGCGTGGGCGACGCTACAGCTCTCAACGGAGAGTGGAATATAATGGAAGTGAACGGTTCTAAGGTGGACAAGGCAGATGTGGAGGAAGCTCCATTCCTGGGTTTCGATGCCAAGGACAACAACGTGTATGGCTGTACGGGATGCAACAGACTGACAGGAACACTGAAAGTTAAGGGCAACGGCGGCATCGACTTCGGTCAGATGGGCTGCACACGGATGCTCTGCGCCAACATGGAAGTGGAGCGCCAGGTGCTCGACGCTCTCGGAAAGACAGCCAAGTATTCTCTCGACGGCACTGGCAAACTCACACTCACCGACAAGAGCGGCAAGACCGTGATATTGCTGGAGAAGAGAAAGTAAGAGACAATCCCGTCTTATAGAATCAGCCCCTCCCTTTTCGCATTGCGCAAGAAAGGAGGGGCTGATAATTTAACCCAAATCGGTCATTAGGCCGTTTATTGTATTTTTTAATTACTGCTTGCAGTCTTTTGTTTTTTATAAGGCGTCTTTTGTCTGTTTTTAATTCGCAATAGCTCGCTATTACTCATTAAAAGCCAAACAAAATCCACTCTTCTAAAAGAACAAAATCCAAGCAAGCCCTAACGACCGATTCGGGTTTAATATAACGACCGATTCGGGATTAATCATCGCTTTGTGTGGTTCACTCCTGCCATGATATGGCGAATTTCTCAATGCCGAGAGCCTTCAGCATCTTTCCGAATTGCAGAGAGGCATTCTCCCTTGCCGTTTTGATGTTCTCTTCAGTGAGGCAGCGCGTCAGCATCTTGGCGTAGGCACGGTGGTATAGGGAGTCGCGGTCAGCATCCGTCCAGCTGCCCGTCTCTATGAAAGCCTTTGTCCGTGCCTCGTCGATGAAATCCTTGTCGAGCAGTTCAATCTTCGGCAGCGCCACCAGCACACTGTCCCCCTGCTGACGAATCCAGCGAGGCGACACATCATGCATGTTGATGCCAAGACTCAGTTTGCCGTAGTATATCCTCACCAGTTTGTCGTCGCGCAGGAATCCTCTCTTGATGGTGTCCACCAGTTCCTCGTCGTTTACGGAGAGGAATTCCCATTCTCCGATCTGTTTCATCGACGTTATGATGGTAGGCGTCACATCGATTCTGTCGTCCACCTCCAGCCTTGCCGATGAAGTCTTCGCCGTATGGCAGAAGCCAAACACCAATACCACCACGGCAATCACCGCCACTGCCCATAGCATGATGTTCAGTTTTGTGAGCGTTATCTTGTTTTTTCCGGTCTTGTCCATAATATCCCCTTCCTATTTCCTTTCCGCATCACTTGCGGTCACAATCATTTTCTTTATCTCGTTGTCGGAGAAATCCTTGCGGAACGATATCGTTATGTCCTTCTCGTTGAATCCCATTCCCACGAAGAAAGGCACCATCACCCTTGCCGCACTCTCCTTTGCCATCTCCATGATGCCCGTCTGCGGGATGTCGTTGATGATAGCCTGTCGCCCCTGCTGTTCATAGCCCGCCATCTCCTTGTCGGAGAAATTCTGTCGGGTCAGAGCCACATATTTTCTTATCTCGCCGTGGTTGATGCGGCTCGATGTCATCTCGATGCGAGGGTCGGGGAGCGTGACGTCAATCTTGTCGCCGACGCGGCGGACGTTCTTCTCAGAGAACGAGGAGAGATCGATATACGCCTTCACCGTGGCGTCGATGGGGATGGCGATCTTTCGGGAGCCCATGGGCAGCGCCACGTCGTAGTCCTGGTTGAGGAACTTGCCCTTCATGCGTATTTCGTCATCGTGGGTTATTATCTTGTGCATCTTGTATTCCGCGGTATACAGGCGCGAACACTTCTGCACCTGCATCACCAGCATCGGTATGGTGTCAACAGATTCCGGCTGCTGCCGGGGAGTCTGCTTCCGGGAGCACCCGGCCACGGCAAGCGCTGCAAAGACAATAAGAAAGTTAAAGTATAGTCTGTTCATCATTTCGTTTCAATGCTATTTGGATTGTCGAATATATGCAAAGTTAATGAAAAAAAACGTTTGATGAGGCTTTGTGTACCTAATTCTTTCAAAGGTAAAGCATTTTTAGGACTTTACTTCACGCTGGCTCGTTTTTTTGCATTACCTTTGCAGACAGTGACTTGCATACGCCGGATAGTGGGCAGTATGCTTTTATTTGAAAAGGACATAAGAATGAAGAAAACCGTATTTTTCGCCATTGCGGCACTTTGTCTGCTTGGCATCACCTCGTGTGAGGAGAAAAAAAAGACAAAAGATATAATAGCCACGAAACCCGTTGTAAAGCCCGTTCAGAGCGGTCCGAAGAAGATGTCGGAGTTTGAGCGCACAGAAAAGGTGGAGTGGGGCGGCGAGACCTATAAGGTGACCGTGAAGCGCAGCGCCACAGACAATGAGTTTACCGACGACAACGGCAAGCGGTATTATGACAACCGCTTCATGCTGACGATCATCAGACCCGACGGTTCGGAGTTCGTAAGGCGTGAACTCACCAAGGAGTCATACTCCAACATCGTGGATGCTTCCTATCTCGCCAAGTCTACAGCCCTCGGGCTGGCATTCCTTGAGGTGAAAGACGGAAGACTCGTATTCCTCGGCAGCGTGGGATGTCCTGATGAGCTCAGCGATGACTATATCCCAATCTCCATCACCATCTCCCGCAACGGCAGCTTCTCTATGAAGCAGAGCGACACCAATGGCGAGAGTTCAAGCGATGACGAGGGAGTGTAAGGGCGTTTAGTCCCTGTCCAGCCCGTCAACTTTATAAAGCAGATATAAACCCAAATCGGTCATTAGGCCGTTTAATGTCATATTTTACAACTGCTTGCAGTCTTTTGCTTTTTATAAGGTGTCTTTTGCCTGTTTTTAATTCGCAATAGCTCGCTATTACTCATTAAAAGCCAAACAAAATCCACTCTTCTAAAAAGCAAAATACAAGCAAGCCCTAATGACCGCTTTGGGATAAAAATAAAAAACGGCATAATGACTGTGTTTGGGGGCTTAGTCCCAAATCGGTGATTATGCCGTTTTTCTGATTATCTTTTTATCTTTTTATCTAATTATCTTATCGTCAGCTCCACAGGACAGTGGTCGGAGCCGAATATTTCCGTGTGTATCTTTGCTCCAAGCAGTCGGTCGTTGAGCCTTGCCGATGTGATGAAATAATCGATGCGCCACCCTGCGTTCTTCTCCCTCGCATGAAAGCGGTATGACCACCAGGAGTATATCTCCTTCTGGTCAGGATAGAAGAAACGGAAGGTGTCGGTGAATCCACTGTTGAGCAGCGTCGTCATCTTGTTGCGCTCCTCGTCGGTGAATCCCGCATTGCGGCGGTTTGTCTTGGGGTTCTTCAAGTCAATCTCCTCGTGAGCCACGTTCAGGTCGCCACAGAAAATCACCGGTTTCTTTTCGTCCAGTTTCTTGATATAAGCCAGAAAGTCATCCTCCCATGTCATACGGTAGTCCAGTCGGCGCAGCTCATTCTGTGAGTTTGGCACGTAAACGGTGACAAGAAAGAAATCCGGCATCTCCAGCGTAATCACTCTTCCCTCGTGGTCGTGTTCCTCCACTCCTATGCCGTACGACACGTTCAGCGGTTCGTGTCTGGTGAATATCGCCGTACCGGAGTATCCCTTCTTTTCGGCATAGTTCCAATACGACTTGTAACCCTCGAAGCTGATGTCGAGTTGTCCCTCCTGCATCTTCGTTTCCTGCAGACAAAAGAAGTCAGCGTCGAGTTCTTTGAATATTTCGCTGAATCCTTTTCCCACGCAGGCTCTCAGTCCGTTGACGTTCCATGATATCAATTTCATAATAGCATTTTTTTTTTGATAAAATCCTCACGCTCTGAAATGTGAATACATTCCCATTTCTCTCGCTTAATAGGATTTTTAGTTGGTAAACAGTGTACTAATCTCCTCGTCAACTCGTTAACTTGTCAACTTGTCAACTTGTGTATAAATAAGGGCGGACCTGATGCAGCCCGCCCCGATTATAGATGATTTTATTACTGATTTAAAATTGCGTTCAATAGCGCATTGTTTAGAACTTCGCCATTTTGATGGCGTCGATTGCACATTCGTCACCCTTGTTGCCGTATTTGCCTCCGCATCTGTCGAGCGCCTGCTGCATGTCGAGTGTGGTGAGCAATCCGTAGATTACAGGAATCTCGCTCTTGGCGTTGAGCCTTGCGATACCGTAGGTCACACCCTGACAGATGTAGTCGAAGTGTGGAGTCTCACCCTTTATCACGCTTCCCAGGATGATGATGGCGTCGTATCCGCCGTTGAGAGTCATCTGGTGGGCACCATAGATAAGTTCGAAACTTCCCGGCACCGTCTTCACGTGTATGTTTTCAGGCAGAGCGCCATGCTTCTCAAGCGTGCTCATACATCCGTTGAGCAGTGCGCCCGTAATCTCAGGGTTCCACTCAGCCACTACGATGCCGAAGCACATATTGCTCGCGTCGGGTATCTTGTCAAACTCGTAGTCAGACAAGTTGTGTAATGCTGTTGCCATTATTTTGTTGTAGCTCTTTCGATATATTTGTCTATCTGCTGATAAGCGGCAGAGTTGACATACTTCTTCTTGATGTCCTGATAGATCTGCAGAGCCTCGTCCTTCTTGTTCTGGCTCTCAAGGATTTCGCCAGCCTTGATGAGGAAAGTAGGAGAGAGACTGTTGTTGGTGTTGTCCTCAGCCTCGTCGTCAGCCATCTTGGCAGCCTTTTTGAAAGACTCCACAGCCTTGTCGAGCTGGTTCAGGTGAGCATAAGCGTCACCCAGGGCAGCCACTGCAGCAGGGCTGATCATCATGTCGTCGGCAGAAGAATAGTTCTCCAGATAGCTGGCAGCCTCTTTCCATTTGTCGAGGTTTGCGCAGCAGAGTCCGGCATAGAGGTTAGCCAGATTGCCAGCCTTAGTTCCGCTATAGTCAGAAGTGATGGCCTTGAAACCCTTGAATCCGGCACCGTCGCCATTGAAAGCCTTGTCAAACTGCTGGTTTGCGAAGTAATCCTGACCCTTGGCGATTGCAGTGCTTGCCTCGTCCTCTCTTGGCTCAGCATAGTAAGTCTTGTAAGCCAGATAGCCAGCGATGATGATGATGATTGCTAACACACCGTAGATGAGAGCCTTCCTGTTCTTGATGAGGGCAGCCTCTTTCTTGTTCAGAGCGTTGTCATTGTTCTCAGCGCCCTTTTTTTCAACTGATATTGCCATTTTATGATTTTGTTTATTATTCCTAATTTATAAAGCGTGGCAAAATTACGTAAATATTCTCATATATTGAAATTTATGATTGTTTTTTTTCTTTCTTGACTCATAAACCTTTAACTTTGCAGTGATAAAACAATCATTTTCGCCATGCCAGCCCTGTTGACAGAGGTTAGTGGAGACCATGCGAGAGGCAGCGGGCACGACGGAAAAAGATTGTGAGACAATAAATTTGATAATCAGAAAATACTCCGGAAAGAAAGTCATGTATCTAAAGAACATCAATATTCTCGGCTATAAGAACATAAGGGAATCATCGCTCCACCTCTCGCCGGGCATCAACTGCTTCATCGGTTCAAACGGAGAGGGCAAGACGAATTTCCTCGATGCCGTGTATTATCTTTCTTTCTGCCGCAGTGCCACCAGTTCCGTAGACTCCACGGTGATCAACCACGACTCGGATTTCTGTGTCATCGAGGGAGTGTATGAAAACGAGGATGGCGACGAACTGGATATCTATACCGGCATGAAGCGCGGAGTGAAGAAACGCTTCCGCCGCAACAAGAAAGACTACAAGCGCCTGTCGGAACATATCGGACTCATTCCGCTGATTATGATATCCCCCTCAGACACATATCTCATAGAGGGAGCGAGCGACGAGCGGAGGCGCTTGATGGACGTGGTGATATCGCAGACCGACGCCACTTATCTGCAGGCGCTGTCGAGATATAACAAGGCATTGCAGCAGCGCAACTCCCTCCTGAAGATGGAAGAAGAACCAGACGGCGCACTGCTCGACATCTGGGAGGAACAGATGGCAAAGGAGGGCGAACTGATATACGAGAAGCGAAAGGCCTTCGTCAGCGAGCTGCTGCCACAGTTTCAGGATTACCATACACGAATTTCCGGCGGCAAGGAGAAGGTGAGTCTCAACTATGTGTCGCACTGTCAGCGCGGTCCGCTGCTCGATGTTATCCGTCGCGACAGAATGAAAGACCGTGCCGTGGGATATTCCCTGCATGGCGTACACCGGGATGACCTGGAGATGCTTCTCGATGGCTTCCCGATGAAGCGCGAGGGCAGTCAGGGGCAGAACAAGACCTTCGTGGTGGCGCTGAAACTGGCACAGTTCAACTATCTCTCCGCCACAGTGTCGAAGACCTGTCCGATACTTCTCCTCGATGATGTGTTCGACAAGCTCGACGCCATGCGCGTAGAACAGATAGTAAGGCTCGTTTCAGGTGAGGCGTTCGGACAGATATTCATCACCGACACCAACCGCGACCATCTCGACTCTATTCTCGAAGCGAGCGACTCCAGTTACAGGATATTCAATGTGGAGGGGGGAAAGATAGTATAGACCTACATACACACAGCCGTATGGTCTGTTTGTAGGGATTGGATTAAGAATCAAAAAAGGAAAGGAGAAAATATATGTTCAGACGTGATGTACAGAATCTTGCCGATGTGCTCAATCTCTGTTTGAGACGCAACGGCCTTGAGACGCCGCTCCTCCAGCATCGTCTTGTAAACGCATGGGATAGGGTCGTGGGACCGGGCGTGGTGGCATACACCGGAGAGAAGTTCATAAAGAACCAGACCCTGATGGTGAAGATAAAGAATCCCGCCCTTCGTCAAGATCTCTCCATGATGAAGCAGCGGCTTATCACCCGTCTCAATGGTGAGGTGGGCAGCATGATAATAACTGATATAAAGTTTTATTGACCGCAGACCACCATGTCCATCCTGTTGTCATGTTCGTCGGCAGGCACTGCATCTACGAACTGGAACGGGAAACATATACCTATTTTATATGTATTCCCCTTCCTGTTTTCACGCTTTTCATTGACGCCTTTTCCGCTTTCACACTTTTCATTGACGCCCCTCTTTACGGCAGCGTTCAGAAAGCGGTCGTAATATCCCTTTCCTCTGCCGAGGCGGTTGCCGTCCTTGTCGAAAGCCATTCCCGGAATCACCGCCACGTCGATGTCTTCATAATCAGTGAAGAGTTTTCCGCACGGTTCCATGATGCCGAAGCTACCCACCTCCAGGTCAGCGTCGCCATCGTATTCCCTCAGTTCCATCTCGCAGTCGCTGATCACCTTTGGCAACACGATTTTCTTTCCCTCGCCGTGCAGCCTGTGTATCATATCCATGGTATAAACCTCGTCGGGCAGAGAACAATAGAGCATCACCGTTGTTGCCTCCTTGATGCATGGAAGCTCAAGGAGCTTTCCCGTGATTACGGTAGAAAGCGCCTTGAGTTCCTCTTGCGTATGTTGCTTCTTCAGCTGTCTGACAGCCTTTCTCAATTCTGTCTTTGTAAGCATGTTGTTAGTTTTTCTTTGTCAGATTATTATGGTCGGGTTCAGGTCGTCATCCCGTTTCGCCTCATTTGCCATTATGCAGCTTCTTTCCCTTTGCTGCAGCCTTCTTTGTGGCAGCCTTAGGAGCAGGCTGAGGTTTCTTGGGGAACGCCGCATTGTTCTTGAACACGTTGAGGGCAGCGTCTATCACCTTGTCGTCGCCGTTGATATACTGCGTCCATGCCTTCTCGTCGAGGATGTTGTATATGATGCGGCTGTTGATATAGCGGTCGAGCAGTCTGTGCGACTTCTTTATCATCAGGTTGCGCCTCTGGAGTCCGTTCTTGTTGGCGAATGTGGCGAACTTGTCCACGAGGTTCTGTTTCTTCAGATAGTCAGCCAGTTCCATCATCTCCTTATACGAGTTCAGCTTGATGCGGTTGTCGTCGGTATATACGAAGGCAAATTGCAGGATGAGTCCGCTCATGCTCGCCTCTTTCAGGTATGACGTCATGCCGATAGTATCTTCCGGTACGAAGATGTCAGGCGTGATGCCGCCACCGCCATACACCGTCCTGCCGATGCCGGTGTGGTAGGCAGGTCCCGTGTGCTTGATGCTGTCTTGTGAGAAGAATTCGCCGTGCTGGTATCTCGCCAGCAGGTCCTCTTCGTAGTCAACATTGTCGCCAGCCGTATAAGGCTTCTGGATGCAGCGTCCCGATGGGGTGTAGTAGCGGGCGGTGGTCAGACGGATAATGCTGCCGTCGGGGAATTCCATCTGTTTCTGCACCAGTCCCTTTCCGAACGAGCGGCGTCCGATTATCGTTCCGCGGTCGTTGTCCTGTATAGCTCCAGCAAAGATTTCAGAAGCCGATGCCGACGCCTCGTTGATGAGCACTACGAGCGGTATGCTCTGATAGCTGCCGCTGCCGTCGCTGCGGAACTCCTGTCTTGGCGATTTCCTTCCTTCGGTATATACAATGAGCTTGTTCTTGGGCAGGAACTCGTTTATCATCTGCACAGCCGATTCGAGATATCCGCCCGTGTTGTCGCGCAGGTCTATCACGAGGTTTGCGAATCCCTCCTGCGACAGTTCCGCCAGAGCCACGAGCAGTTCGGCGTAAGTGTTCTCACCGAAGTTCTTTATCTTGATATATCCCGTATTCTCATCGAGCATATACACCGCCGAGATGCTCTTCTGAGGAATGTTGGCACGCGTTATGGTGAAGTATTTCACGGCTTTCGATCCATACCTCATCACTCCGATTTTCACCTTAGTGCCCTTTTGTCCCTTCAGTCGGCGCATCGCCTCTTCGTTGGTCACCACCTTTCCAACGAAAGGCTTTCCGTCCACGCTGACTATCTTGTCGCCGGCCAACACGCCGGCCTGCTGTGCCGGACCGTTCTTCACCACGTTCTGCACGTGGATGGTGTCTTGTCGGATAACGAATTCCACACCGATTCCCGAGAACGAGCCCTTGAGGTCGTCCTGCGTTCTCTGCACGTCTTCGGCGCTGATATAAACCGAGTGAGGGTCGAGGTCAGAAAGTATCTGCGGTATCGCCATATCAACGAGCGAGTCGATGTTCACGTCGTCAACATATTGATCGTCGATGATATGCAGCAGGTTGTTCAGTCTGTTGCTTCCCGAGTTTATGATATTCAGTCTGTTGCCCGAGAAATGGTTGGCATAGAAAGTGCCGATCACCACACCCACTATCACGCAGATTGCCATAAGCATCGGCGTCAGTCGGTTGGGTCTATTTTGTCTCATATTCGTCTGGATTAAGATGTATCACATTGATTTTAGCCCTTTTCAGAAGGTCGATGCCCTCGCTGAGCCTGTATTCCCTGGCATAGACGACACGTTTGATGCCGGCCTGTATTATCAGCTTGGAGCATTCTATGCATGGAGCGTCGGTGACGTAGAGCGTCGCTCCGTCGCTGTTGTTGGAGCTTCGGGCGAGTTTCGTTATGGCGTTTGCCTCGGCATGGAGCACGTAGGGGTGAGTCACGTTGTTCTCGTCCTCACACACGTTCTCGAATCCGCTTGGCGTGCCGTTGTAGCCGTCGCTGATTATCATTTTGTCTTTCACGACAAGGCATCCCACCTTTCTTCTCTCGCAGTAGCTGTTCTCCGACCATATACCTGCCATGCGCAGGTATTTGAGGTCAAGCCTGAGCTGTTTCTCTTTGTCGTCCATGATTCTTGATAGTGTTTGTCGTTATTGTTGAGTCTGGCGGTTCTCCTCTGCCGAAGCTTTCTTTATTCCGTTTCTCTCAAGCAGTGCGTCGATGGTAGGTTCACATCCGCGGAATCTCTTGTATAGTGTCATCGGATGCTCCGTGCCGCCCTTCGACAGGATGTTGTCGCGGAAGCTCTGTGCCGTTTCCCTGTTGAAGATGCCGTTCTTCTTGAACACGCTGAAAGCGTCGGCATCGAGCACCTCAGCCCATTTGTAGCTGTAGTATCCGGCGGCATATCCTCCAGCCATGATGTGGCTGAACTGCACCGTCATGCACGTGTCTTTCAGCTGTTCCAGCACCATCGCTTTCTGCCATGCCTTTTTCTCAAACGGTATGATGTCGTCGGTGAAGGCATCCTTCTTTGTATAGTACGCCATGTCGAGCAGTCCGAAGCTCACCTGCCTCATGCAGCCGTATGCCACCATGAAGTTGCGGCTCTTCCTGATCCGCTCTATCAGTTCGTCGGGCAGCGGTTCGCCGGTCTTGTAGTGGAAGGCGAAGGTGCGCAGGAACTCCTTCTCGGCGCCATAGTTCTCCATGAACTGCGACGGCAGTTCCACGAAGTCCCACCACACGTTGGTTCCTGAAAGGCTCTCGAATCTGGTGTTTGCGAACATGCCGTGCAGGCTGTGTCCGAATTCGTGGAGGAAAGTCTCCACCTCGCCCAGTGTCAGCAGCGCCGGCTTCTCGGCAGTAGGTTTCGTGAAGTTCATCACCACGCTAACGTGTGGTCTCACGTTCTCCCCCTTCTTGTCAATCCATTGTCCCTGATATTCCGTCATCCATGCTCCGCCCTGCTTTCCCTTGCGCGGATGGAAGTCGGCATAGAACACGGCGAGATACGAACCGTCCTTGTCGAACACCTCGTATGCCTTCACGTCGGGATGATAGACGGGGATGTCCTTGTTCTCCTTGAATGTTATGCCGTATAGTCTGTTTGCCAGTCCGAACACTCCGTCTATCACGCGGCTCAGTTCGAAATAAGGGCGCAGCATCTCGGCGTCGAGGTTGAACTTTTCGAGTTGCAGTTTGTGGGAATAGAAGCTGAAGTCCCAAGGCTCCAGTTTGAAGTCGTCGCCCTCCATGCTCTTCGCCTTCTTCTCGATGTCGGCCACCTCCAGCTTTGCCGTAGGCATATAGGCGTCGATGAGGTCGTCGAGCAGCTTGTACACGTTCTGCGTATTGCTCGCCATACGGTTTTTCAATACATATTCGGCATACGTCTCATATCCCAGCAGCTGTGCTATCTCCCTTCTGAGGTTAACGATTCTCTTGCATATCTCCAGGTTGTTCTCCCCGTTGTCGTGAGTACACATCGTGTTGCGCTGCATATACATCTCGCGTCTCAGTTCGCGGCGTGTGGAATATGTCATAAACGGACTGTAGCTGGGATAGTCGAGTGTGAATATCCATCCCTTCTTCTCCTGTTCCTTTGCAGTCATGGCAGCCGCCTCCTTCGCCGTGTCGGGCAGTCCGTCGAGATCTTTCTCATCGGTGATATGCAGGGTGTATGCCTTTGTCTCCTTCAGCAGATTCTGCGAGAACTGCAGCGACAGCATGCTTGCCTCCTCGGTAAGTTTTCTCAGTTTCTCCTTTCCCTCGTCGTCGAGCAGTGCACCGCTTCTCACGAATCCGTCGTAGCAGTTGTCGAGCAGTCTCTGTTCCTCAGGAGTCAGTTCGCGGTGGTTGTCGTATACCGCCTTTATCCTCTCGAAGAGTTTCTTGTTGAGTCTCACGTCGTTGGCGTGTTTCGTCAGTATCGGCTGCATCTTCTGTGCCAGGGCGTCCATCTCGTCGTTGGTCTCCGCACTGAGCAGGTTGAAGAACACCGTGGAAACCCTCGACAGCAAGTCGTAGTATCCGTCCTTATCGTCGTCAACGTTGATTATCGTGTTGTCGAAAGTTGGTTCTGCGGGATTGTTGATAGTCTTTTCTATCTGTTCGTCGTCGCGCCTGATGCCTTCGAGGAATGCCTCCTCGTAGTCCTCGAGCTTTATCTTGTCGAAAGGCACCGTTTCGTGCGGTGTCTTGTATTGTTCGAGGAATGGGTTCACTCTTTTCGTCTTCTCAATTTCTTTTTCTTCCATACTGTATGTTGTCCTTCTTCTGATTTCGGTTTAAGATACTTATTTATTAATACAAAGATACCCTTTGTTTCTAAATGACACAACAAAATGGGTGACATTTCTCGCTGCTCTATCTTTTTTTAACAGTTGTGATGGTCTTGTGGTTGCTATATAGCTTTGTTTCCGTCCGGCTTTGATAGGGTTGTTGATTTCTTGTCGGCTGATTCACTTGCCTGTCTGGTGGTTTGTCCTCTGATTTCAGGCAAAAATGGATAAATGCATATATTCATATTGTTAATTGGGTAAGTCGTCTGACTTTCTTCTAAAAATCAGCGGACTTGTCCAATCGGAAATACATACAGAAGGTTATCTTTGTTTTCTTCTGAAAAATCACGTTAGGAAAAGAAAATGAATTCTTGTTTTCTCTCGATTAATCAGTTTTTTTTGATAAAAAATGAAGGAAAAGTTTGCAGGTTAAAACTTTTTGTGTACCTTTGCAACCACAAATCACGCTTACGCGTTGTTTGCATTAATAAATTTATGATGGTGCCATAGCTCAGTTGGTAGAGCAAAGGACTGAAAATCCTTGTGTCCCCGGTTCGATTCCTGGTGGTACCACTCCTCCTTTCATTGGTCCTGTTCGCGCAAGCAGCAGGGCTTTTTTTATGTCATTTTTTTTAGTGATATCCGCCATCCGTTTCGCTATGCAGCACTAACCACAAAACTTTATTCCTAACTTATGGTGATGCCAACCGGAAAAATCCGCTGACCCATAATCCGCCAATCCCCATTTGGGACGAACCGTTGCCTGACGATGTAGAATATCACAAGTGTTTGGGGGTGTATAAACATTATATAAACAAAAAAGAGAGATGCTTCCTAAAACCAGGATATCATCTCTCATTTCCCTTCATCTTTTCATTTCCCATTTGTGGAGCCTCTTGTCGGATTCGAACCAACGACCCCGAGATTACAAATCACGTGCTCTGGCCAACTGAGCTAAAGAGGCGGGTGGGCAAGCTACTTGTATCGCGTCGCTACAACCAACTACCTTTGCTACGTTCCCGTCCTGGAGGATTCGAAGGGAGCTGACCGTACAAGACTTACCCGTCTTGTTCACTTTTGCGGGTGCAAAGGTAATGCTTTTTATCTTTTCCACAAACTTTTTCCTTCGAAATTTCAAAAAAAAGTCTGCCTATACTCGTTATACCATATAAAATAAGTACTTTTGCATCGAAATAACAACGAAAGAATAAAGAAAGAACAAAGAATATGGATATCAACAAGTCTTCTAACGACGAATACCGGCAGTTTACCGCCTTTGCCCGAATCGACGGAGCGATAATCGGTGTGATGTGGGTTGTCAGTTTCTTCTGCTTCATTGGCAATCTGCAGATGCCCATGCTCGGACTCGCAGGAATGGCAATCGGCATATACTCCATCATTTTGGCAGCCATGAGGCTCCGCAAGTTCCGCGACCGCATTCTCGGAGGCAGGATCTCCTTTGGCAAAGCCACTCTCTATTCCATAATGACATACTTCTATGCCACTATCCTCATGGCAGTGGGACAGTACGTATATTTCCAGTTTATCGACCAAGGATACATGGTGAACCAGACCATCGCCATGCTTTCAATGCCAGAGACAGCTAAAGCCGTTACGGAGGTGTATGGCATGGATCCCAAGCAGATGATAGCAATCCTGCAGGCTACCATGGGAACGATAAGGCCGATAGAGATAGCGTTCCAGTTTCTGACGCTCAACGTGATATTAGGCATTATCATCAGTGTGCCCGTGGGTGCGCTGATGCGCAAACAATAGATAATACATTTTCAGACTATGGATATATCAGTAGTTATACCTCTATATAATGAGGACGAATCATTGCCGGAGCTCTATGCGTGGATAGCGCGAGTGATGAAGAGCAAAGGCTTTACATACGAGGTGATATTCGTGAACGACGGATCCACCGACAAGTCGTGGGATGTGATAGAGCAGCTTCGCGCTGAGAATCCGCAGAATGTGAAGGGAATAAAATTCCGTCGCAACTACGGTAAGAGTCCCGCTCTGTATTGCGGGTTCCACAAGGCAGAAGGAGATGTGGTGATCACCATGGATGCCGACCTGCAGGATTCTCCCGACGAGATTCCGGAGCTCTACCGCATGATAAAGGAAGACGGCTACGACCTTGTTTCGGGCTACAAGATGAACCGCAAGCAGGGCGACCCCCTCTCCAAGACCATTCCGACAAAGCTCTTCAACGCCACGGCAAGGAAGGTCAGCGGAATACATAATCTGCATGACTTCAACTGCGGATTGAAAGCCTACCGCAAGGATGTGGTGAAGAACATCGAGGTGTATGGCGAGATGCACAGGTATATACCATATCTGGCAAAGAATGCCGGCTTCGACAAGATAGGCGAGAAGCCGGTACACCACCAGGCACGCAAGTTCGGCAAATCGAAATTCATGGGATGGAACCGCTTCTTCAACGGATACCTCGACCTTATAACGCTGTGGTTCCTGAGCAGCTTCGGCAGAAAGCCGATGCACGTGTTCGGATTCCTCGGCACGCTGGTGTTCATGATTGGTTTTCTCTCGGCTCTCGGACTTGGCATAGACAAGCTCTGGTGTCTCGCCAACGGCATTCCGCAGAGACTCGTCACCTCGTCGCCCTTCTTCTACATCGCTCTCACGATGATGATGATCGGAACGCAGCTATTCCTCGCCGGATTCCTCGGCGACCTGATAAGCCGCAACTCCTCTACGAGAAACGACTATCAGGTGGAGAAGGAAATCTGAATCAAGAATACATCTTTGAATCAAGAATAACGAAATATGAATTTTTCACCCTTCCGCCTGTCGTTGCCGGCAATCATCGCCGTTGCCGCTGTCGCAGCATCCTGCTCTTCGGTGGACTGTCCGCTCAACAACAAGGTGCTCACCAATTATGCCCTGCTCGATGGCGACGGGAGAACGGACACTATGAGGCTTGCCATGACGGTGTCGACAAACCGCACCGACGGTTCTGACTCCGTGCTGATAAACAAGGACCAGGACATCACGAAATTCTCGTTGCCCATAAGCAATGCGCAGCCCAGAGACTCCTTCTTCGTGGAGCTGACGGATGGTGTGACGGCATCCCTCGACACCATTGTGGTGGACAAGGAAGATATGATGCACTTTGAGTCCACGGATTGTGCTGCATCATATTTCCACAAGATTAAAGGAGTGACAACAACACATCACGCCATCGACTCCGTGGCTATTAACTATCATAACGTTGACTATGACACATCGAAGACCCACTTCCACATTTATTTCTCGCCTCGCCATTAGCGTGGTGATGCTTCTCCTTGTGATGGCAATCCCTGCCAATGCACAGAAGCGGAATGCCGCTGCCAAGAAGAATGTGGCAGAACGCGACACCGTGGCGCTCTTCCGTGGCTTCTCAGTGTCGGTGGATGCCGTAGGTCCAGTTATGATGGCGGTGAGCGACTACGGACAGTATGAGGCTGCCCTCCATCTCAACCTGCGTGACAGGTATTTCCCTGTGGTAGAGGTGGGTTACGGCAAGGCAGACCACACGGAGGAGAATACACAGATGTCTTATAAGACGAGTGCACCGTTCTTCCGTGCCGGAATGGATTTCAACGTGTTGAAAAACAAACACGACATCTACCGGCTTTATGTGGGAGCGCGGTATGCATTCACTTCATACAAGTATGACCTTGCTTCGCCGGGAGTTGAAGACCCCGTGTGGGGAGGCGTCACGCCATACGAGGTGAAGGGCGCAAAATGCAACTATCATTGGCTTGAGGCTGCCCTGGGAGTAGACGTGAAGCTCGTCGGTCCGCTGCATCTCGGCTGGAGCCTGCGCTACAAGCAGAAGCTGACAGCAGACGAGGGAAAGCTCGGCAAGTCATGGTATGTGCCGGGATTTGGAAAGACTGGCACTACGGCTTTCGGTGCTCTCTTCAACATCTCGCTGGATATATAGCATGGTGCATCCAGAGGAAGGCAATCTCTGATGTTGATGTAAGAAATGAAGGTATACGTCGATATATAATAAAGGTATATAAGGTATAATTCAAAAAGACATAAATGCAGACAAATCAAAGAAATATGGATAATAAAAAGAAAATGAGATACCTCAAGTTGGGTATCCTCTCGTTTGTCGTTATAGCGGCGGTGCTGATTGTAGCCAAGCAGCGCAATGCTCCGTTCCAGAAGAATACGGGCTTCGTGTTCGGCACCGTTTACAATATTACATATCAGAGCGACAAAGACTTGCAGCCGGAAATCGAGGCTGAGCTGAAGAAGGTGGACAATTCGCTTTCCACTTTCAATCCAAAGTCCATTATTTCCAGAATAAACCGCAATGAGGATGTCGTGGCTGACAGTATGTTCACCGAGGTGTTCAAGTTGGCAGAACAGGTGTCTGGAGAGACCGACGGAGCTTTCGACATCACCGTGGCGCCATTGGTGAACGCATGGGGATTCGGATTCAAACACGGCAAGATGCCTGACAACAGGAAGATAAACCAGCTGAGGAAGATTGTGGGCTTCCATAAGGTAAGCATGAAGAGTGGGAGAGTGGTGAAGAAGAATCCTGCCACGATGCTCGACTGCAGTGCCATCGCCAAGGGCTATGGCTGCGATATGGTGGCGCGCCTGCTCGCCTCAAAGGGAATAAAGAACTATATGGTGGAGATAGGAGGAGAGATTGTGGTGAGTGGCGTCAACGACGAGCGTATGCCGTGGAAGATTGGTGTTACGAAGCCTACCGACGATTCGCTGAACGTGAACCAGGAACTGCAGACCGTGCTCAATGTCACCGACAAGGCGATGGCGACAAGTGGAAACTATCGCAATTTCTATTATAAGAACGGCAAGAAATATGCCCATACCATCGACCCCAAGACCGGTCGCCCCGTGCAGCACAATATCCTGTCTGCCACGGTGATAGCCGACAACTGCGCCACTGCCGACGCCTATGCCACATCATTCATGGTGCTCGGTCTCGACAAGGCGAAGAAGGTGTTGGAGAAGCATACGGAGCTGATGGCTTATTTCATCTATTCTGATTCTGAAGGAAAGAATGCTGTGTGGTTCTCTCCTTCGATGAAGGGATATATCGTGGATAAATAATATATCGTGGGTAATCACTTCAATCCATATAGTCTGCTGGCTCGCCTTCCTCTGTTCCAGGGAATGAGCCTGAGCGAGTTTGACAATGTCATAGCTCATGTCAAACTTGGCTTCTCCAAGGTGGAGCGGGGCGGAACGGTTGTTGCCGAAGGAGAGGTGTGCAACGGACTGTCGTTTGTCTTGCAGGGCGAACTGGATGTGGAGACGGTTGCCGACGATGGTGGGTATCGCATAGTGGAGTGTGTTGCCACGCCTTGCGTGTTGCAGCCCGAGCGTTTGTTCGGATTGACACAGCGGTACTCACGCAAATTCATTGCCGCCACGGAGTGTAACCTCCTGACGATAGACAAGGCGGAGATAATGAAAATCGTTACTGCCTCTGAGGTGTTCCGCCTCAATCTGATGAATATCCTTTGCACTTTGACTCAAAGGATGCAGCATCTGCCCTGGCGCCGAAGACCTGAGGGCATCAGAAAGAAGATTGCTTTTTTCCTCTCTTCCCGTTGTCTCCATCCTGCCGGCAAGAAAACGCTTGTCGTTGGTATGGTGAGACTGGCAAGGGAGATCGGCGAGAGCCGTCTCAATGTTTCTAAAGCCCTGCATGAGCTGGAGAGACAGGGACTGCTCGAGATGGGGAGAGAAAAAATCGTGGTGGCAGCGCTGGAGAAACTGTAAGCCCCTCCAACCATTTCCTGCTCCACTGATGAAAATCTGATTTTACCCGCTAATGAAATAATAAAACGGGTTCTGTCGGTTCAAATTAACATATCAAGCGTCCTGATGCTTGATTTTGGTTAAGCGTCCTGATTACCATTGGAGGGAGACGGCTTAATCCCGTTTTAGGATTAGATATTGTCTCTATAATCCGCCGGAGTCATACCGTATTTCTTTGAGAACAGTCTGTAGAACGTCTGTCTCACCGGCACACCGCATTCCTGGGCGATGGCTTCGATAGAATAGTTCGGCTTTTCCTTCAGCAGCTTTGCCGCACGCTCCATACGCAGGTTGTTGATATAGTTAGTGAACGTCAGCTGAGAGTATTTGTCGAATACGGCATTGAAATGGCTTGTCGACATTCCGGCTTCGGCTGCCACTTCGGTTCTCGATAGTTTGGTGCGGATGAACAGGTTCTTTTCGAATATCATCTTCTCAATCTTCAGGAATTGCTCATACTCCTCGTTGTGAGCCTTGCTGTCAGTCTTCTTTTCCGTCTTTACTGTCTCACCGGAGTTCACAGCCTTTCCTTTGTCATCTGTTGCAGATGCCTTGTCATTGGCTGATGCTGCATTATTCACCTTGTCTGGATGTTCCAACATCCTGTCGAAAAGTTCCGTTTTGTATTTAGACAGTTCCCCGATGAGCGATGACGACACCCTGTTCTTGTTCTTTATTATCCTGTTGTCGCGAATGACGAAGACAATCAGTGTGATACAGATGAAGAGCAATACACCCATGATGATGTTTGCCCATCTGTTTATCGTCAGCTGCTTGTCCTGGTTTTCTATATAACTCTTCAGCACTTTCTTGCCCATCTTCTCCGATAGCCATGTGGCGTTCTGCTCCTTGATGCGTCGTGTCAGCGAGTCGCTCAGGTTATATGCCCTCATTCCGGTATTTATCGCCTCCTCATATCTTCCGAGAGCCTGCAGCACACGGGCTTTGTTCATGAGTATGGTGTTGGAGTAAGTGTAGTCCACGGTGTCTCTTCCGTGCGACATCCAAGTCTTCTCCTCTTCGTTGATTTTTTTCAACGCCTCTTTGTATTGCTTTGTCTCCAGCAGATAAGGCACTACGTATGATGCACCGTCGGGCAAGAGGGCAGTACGTGTGGAGAGCAGGTTGTCGAAGCATTCCCTTGCTTTTGCATGATTGCCGCTCTTCTCGTATGCTATTGACAATAGCGAGTAGTATCCGGCGTTTGCCACGTCGTTGGCACCGCTCACATCCTCCTTCAGTTTGTTCAGCTTGTCCAGGCATTTCTTGTATTTCGGCTGCATGTCGATTACCAGCTTGTATTCCTTGATGTCGATAGCCGAATTCGCTTTCAGTGAGTACACGGTGGCGAGGTCGAAATATGTGTCCCAGTCGGGAGTCTTCTTCAGTTGTTCTGTAATTATCTGTATGCAGCGGTCGAAGGTATTTATGGCATGCCACATGTTTCCCACTTCGCCATGACATTCGCCGATGGTCATCAGCAGCTGTGACATGAGTTTTCTGTCCTTATGCTCGTATGCCAACTTTATGCCCTTGTCTGCCATGGTAAGGCTTTCCACATAGTTGCCGCAGCTGTAAAACTGCGATGAAGCCATGTTGTAAAGTTGCCTTTCCTTTTCCGGATATTTGTTGATGTCTGGGTCGTTGAGGGCTGCCACGGCATAGTTTGCCGCCTTGCTGTAGTTTCTCAGCGCGTTGTTGTAAACCATGCTCATAAGGTAATTAGCCTCGATGTTCGTCATCGAACCGTCTTTCTTTCCGGTCTCAATCATCTTCAGGGCGCGCTTGGGCTGAGTCAGACTGATGCCTCTAACGTATTCGAAGGTGTATTTGGAATTTGCCTTCTTTATAGCCGTTGATTTTGCCTGTTCATCCTGTGAACAAGCTATGAAGGCGATAGTCACTGCCAGTATCAGCAATATAGTGTTTAGTTTCTTCTCCATTTGTCTTTTCCTTTCACGTCTTTACCATCCACTTCCGTTGTCGGTATCGGTCCACTTCCTTATATGTCGTTATATTTCACTTGCTTGCTTCAGTGTCAAGGAGTGATGCTGTTTCCCAGGAGGTTTCTCGGTAAGTCTTCTTTGTATGGTTAGTATTGAATGATTTAGCTTTAATTGCGATGCAATTATATATTAATCGCGTTATTTATTCGCTACAAATATAATTATTTTCTTTTATTCATACTTCTTTTCTTTGTTAATAATAGCAAAATAATTACATTTCAAGCCTCTCTTGCGATATGTCGCATTATTTTGTAGATAGCAAATGTTACAAATTGCGTTATTATGCTATTCATATTTTGTAAAACGTTGTGCTTTAGCTTGATGCGATAATTTACGACATTCATTGATTTTGTAACTTTGTAAAAAATATCCTGTTTGGTTTATTTTGTTTTGTATCCAAATTTTATAAAAAACGTGTTGTTTTGTAACAATTGTATTATTCTGCGTAGCGTTACATGAAACAAAGTGTATTGCTACAATGAGTCAAATGAAATTATTGCAAGTATGGAATTATTTCATTTACTTTGCATCGTTACAACAAACAAGAACCTGACACGACGGTCGCCACCTTAGACCGACAGGTTTATCGGAAACAAGCCAACACACCTGCTGAATCTTTATGGTCGCAGGTTCTCCATATATAAAATAAGTAAGCAATAATTAATAATGTTGTGAATCTTAAAACAGATAATGTCGCTAACAAAAAAGTAAGTTTAATCATGGACAGCCTCCTTCGGGAGGCCGCCACAAAAACTAAAAATTATGAAAAGTAAAACTACAAATTTAAATGTCGCTAATTACAGAAGCGTAATCAGGGCTGCCGCAATTCTCATCTTGACGATGATTTGCGGTGGTCTCTGTGCGCAGACCGTTAGTATTAGTCCAAAGACCGGTAATGTGATATCGGCGTCGAGTACCGATAATGAACAACATCTTAATGGCTATGGTGGAGCCTGGGTGCATAACCAATTGCCATTGACATTGATTACTTCAGACGAAGCAACCCTTACAGAAGCAGGTTTGATGAGTGTTCATGCTAATAATGTTTCAGCACAGACTGATGGTAAGCTAATCATTGCTTCAGGTTCGAGTACAATTTGTAATCACATGTCTCTTTCATTACCAAAGGGATATCGCTTTACGAGTTATAAGTTGGTAATAAATTCAAATAGTGAAGCTGCAGTTTCCACAACACTTAAGGAAATGGATGCTACGTTTAAAGATACAAAGGAGTCTGTAACTATACAAAAGACAGGTAGTACGGGCATTACTATGCAGAGAACTTCTATGAACAATACTGACATGGGAAATATTCTGTATTTTAAACAGGAACATCCTAATGCTGGACAATCGGGGCTTGCAAAAGTCGATATAGTTTCCTTTGTCATTACTTTCGAATGTACGGAAAAGTTCAATGAGAACCTTAAGCCAGGTGTAACCACTTTGACGAGAGGTGTAAGTTGTCTTGCTTTGCCTTTCCAGACACAGAGAGTAGACCTTGGATCTATCAAACAGGAAACAGTAAAAGGCTATACATCTTATAAGTATTGGTACAAAAACGTACAGGATCTCAAAGCAGACTTCCTGTTATACGATAAATCTGGTATAGTTGGTGGTACTGCAAAACCTGGAACCGCTGGTGATGGAAACATTGCCAAATTAGGCTTCGATGGAACCAATACTTATATTGGTCTCAAGAACAATACTTATTGGCTTGAAACACCAACTGATGCCGTAGCACAGGGTGAAGTCAACATCCCTGTAGGCTATCGTATTGTGGGCGCTCGCTTGGTTTACGCAAATAATGTTGCTCAGAACATCAAGAATGGTGACAACATTTATATCACCGACGGTAAAGGTAATTATATGAATGCCAGTCTGAAGTTCACAGCAACCAAAGTGGAATGGAATTATGCTACAGATGGAAAGTTGTCAACGAAATCGGAAAACTCAACGGTTTATTTACGTCACATAGAAAATTCTAGTTGGTTAGGTCCTACAACCTATTCTTTGGGAACTACGACCAAGTCTAACCAAGCCTCTTCATTTAATACCGATGGTACAACCCTCTTCTATCGCAGCGGTTCAAATTCTTACATAATTTCTTATGATAGTAATGGTAAAGCCGCCTATAACATTACTCAGTCTAATGCTATCGCTGTTAACTCAGCGGTTACAAGCTCTGACAATTCATTCACTGTCAGGATGTTTGACAAGACAGGTAACAATGTAGCTCAAGAAGTGGCAGTAAACAAAGACAATCCAACTGGCGACATCGTTCTTGAGAAACTTAACAACGACGCCATCAAGTTCCAGATTGAAGGACTTACAGGTGATCAGTTGGCATACGTTTGCCTGCAGGTACAGCTTGAGGCTCTCAACCCATACATCGACAAGATGGATATCTCTTGTACCGAGCCATCGGGAGAGAAGAAACTCAAGAACCAGTATCTCGCCGACGACTTCACCATCGGTACTAACGGTAAGGTGGATTTCGCTGTGCCAAAAAACTTCGGTACTACTGGTTTGCATTTCGCCTTCGAAGGACTCCACCACAAGAATGCCGATGAGACATACGGAGATCCTACTGTTGTGGGCAAGCACTCTCGCTACCACTTCGTGAAGTCTGAATACTACGATTTGATTAATGAGAACCTCCAGGCTCATCGCTCAGAGGCTGCCGACCACGACTACACCAAGAAGATTGAAGTGAAGGTGGCAGGAACACAGGCGTTCAAGTGTAACAACTCCGACACCTTCAAGGCTGGAACAACAGGTGACGGTACATACTATTATGTAGAGAACCGCTATTCAAATGCAGCATACATTACTCAGGGCGGAACATGGAATAAGATGGTCGTGAACAATGGTGACGACTACGTGAAGCGTTATCTCGTGGTCTGCGACGAGACTCGCTACAACATCGCTCCTACGACTACTCCACGCCATGCCTTCTATGCATACTACTCAACAGACCTGAAGTTGACTACAGTAGACTATGTGCCGGAGCTGACTTATACCAAGGTGTACAAAGACGCCGTAGTGCCAAACACTTATGACGCAAACTATTACGTAGGCGTGAAGGTATCGCTGAAAGACACCGACAACAAGCCTATTCCGGAAGGTGAGGGATATGTATACGCTAAGCAGATTATCAAGAAGATAGCTAAGGACGTGGAGACCAAGGTAACCAACGCACCGGTTAACGCCAAGCACATCCTCTATTTCGACGCCAGCAACATCAAGTCGCTGCTCTTCAGTGATGCTGATCCTACATGGGGAACTCTTGCCGACCTCAAGGCACAGCTCGGCGACAACGCACTGCTCTATATGCCGGAGGGTGTGACAGCCAACCTGAAGAACGTAGTGACGAAATCCCTCTCCGGTGACGATTTCGTGTCGGAAAACGATATCGAACTGGTAGACCAGCAGCCGTTCTTCGCTCCTTACAGCATCCGACTCAATGCTGCCAACGAGGTGGTATACAAGAGAAAGGTGACGCTCAACCACAATGAAACAAAGAAGTGGGTATCGCTGATGCTCCCATTCACAGTGGCAGTGGACACAGAGACAGGAAGCTATGTGCAGACCAAAGACAACTGCGCATTCACGTTCTACACGATGAATACCGACAACACATTCAGCAACGCCCAGGAGACAGGCGAATATATCTACGAGGCAGACGCACACTTCTCGCCATTCACAGGACAGTTCGTTACACAGCCAAACAAGGCTTACGTAGTGAGCATCGACCAGATGGAGGAAACCAACAGCGACAAGGTACTCTTCGTTGTTCGCCAGAGCGGTTCTACTATCGAGGCTACACCGGCAACGCTCACACAGCCTCTCATCCAGGGTGAGACTGCAACGGGCAAGATCAAGGGCGAAGCTACAACCCTCGTGAACTACGGTTCATACTGCGGAGTGAAAGTGCCGAAGACTGAAGGAATATTCTATTTCAACAAGGATAAGTTCATCTCATCACTTCTCCTCGACGAGAGATTCCAGGATGTGTACGTATTGCCATTCAGATCATACTACGCATGTCAGAACGGAGCTAACAATGTGCGCTACCTCAACATCTCGCTTGAGCAGAACACTGAGACATCATGGATAGACAATGCAACGGAGACTGCAACGGCGAGCGCCGGCTTCATGTTCTCGGCAGAGACAGGCAAGCTGACCATCACGGCAACGAAGGACCTGCGCACCAATATCCGCAACATCAACGGACAGACAATAGACACTACCTCTCTTAAGGCTGGCGAGACACGCACAGTGGCATTGCCAAGCGGCATCTACATGGTGAATGGAACGAAGGTTGTGGTAAGATAGCCCTCATTCTGATGCACTGACTGAATATTAACGACTTAAAATGAATGAATTATGAAAAAGAATAAATATATCAAGCCGGCAACAGGAGTCGTGAATGTCCAGACCTATGGTAGGATGCTCGCTGGTTCTCACGACAACTGGGCGGACAGTAAATCTCACAAGAAAGGACTGTGGGATGACGATGCTAATGAATATGATGAGTCTGCCAATTCCAATTGGGCAGGCTATCAGAAAGATTCACCTTCATGGTGAGAGTGATTGACTTGCTTGCGCATTTCAGAACAGTTTTTCAGAAATGCGTTGTTTGACAAGAAACCCCAGGCTCTGTGAAGAACTTGGGGTTTCGATTATTTTTTGCGTAGTAGGTTATGGAACGTGATATACAGTTATAATCTGAATACCAGATCGACTTCAGCCCCCTCTCTTTCTCCTCCGTAGGACAACCCATCCTAACCTTCCCCAAGGGAAGGAACTGGTTACTCCGATTATGGATAATCCTTTGACAATCATACAGTCAATAGTATCTGTCCCTCCACTTCGGGGGAGGTTAGGTGGGGGCTGAAGTCAATAGTAGGAGTAATTTATTTCTCCTCTTGGAAAAGGTCTTAAGATCATGATGGAAAACAAAAGAGACTTGTCGGCAGTCGTGTGGCTGCGAGACAAGTCTCTTTGTAGTTGGTATTTATTCTTTGCCCATATTCAAGCTTCACATTTTGTTTGTGTGAAGACAAACACCATTTAGTCAAACGAGCAATTGTTTTTAATATCTTTAACGTCATATTTTCGTTTTTCTCAGAAAAAGACCGTAATTTTGCATTTACTTTCCAAAATGGGGAGTAGTTCTTTTACTTTTTGAATAAGTATCAAGAGACAGCTTAAGTGCTGAACCAACCGAGCAGACATAGCCACGGTGGTAAAAATGATACGGGTTTAAGGATTTAGTAATAATCATTAAATTAAAAGTTATGTCACAAGAAACAGAAACTTTTGAAATCATCTTAGGTCGTGTGGAGCACATCAACGCTTCGCACTTTAATTGTTTGTCATTCGCCAAGGCTTCGGACATGGTGAATGGCATTAACGTGCGTCTTTCTAACATGGCAGGTGGCTATCCATTTTCATTCGGAGGTGTAACTTGGCATGATAGTGAGACGCTTTATCTATGTGGTGAGTTTTCGGACTCATCAGAAAAGCATCTGTTGGTACAAGAGGATATGCAACGTCAGACAAGTGGCTTTGCAGCTAAACGTTTTATCAAGAAAAGAAACAGTAACCTCATCCGCCAAGATTTTGCCGATTTCCGCATACAATGGATGCTCTACGTTGTATGGCAGAAGTGTAAGGGTAATGCCGACTTTGCAAATTTACTCTTAAAGCTACCACATGACGCTATCATCATAGAGGACACTACCAAGCAACATGGTGACACCAGAGAAGTTTGGGGATGCACCAATACAGAGTTGGCTATAAGAAGAGCTGAGCTTAAAAAGAAAGTTACAAGACAGGCTAAGTCGGACAATCCAAAGATTAGCAAGGCTGCATTGAAGCGTATAGTTAATAGTGAGACTTGCAAAGTCAATGGCATTGGAACGTTTGTCGGTCAGAATAACTTAGGCAAGATTCTCATGATTTGCCGTGATTGTCTTATACAAGGCGTAGAACCACCAATAGACTACAACCTCTTGGAGGCGAAAGATATTCACATTTTAGGCAAACGTATTTCATTCATACATTAAATAGATTAGAACATGACACATAGTAACACAGAACAACCAAAGAACAGCATCACATTAATGAATGGTGCTGTACTTGAGTGTATCCCAAAAGAATCACATCAAGGCGACTTTATAGCCGATAAAATAAAATTGGATGCAACAGGTACATATTTGAGTTTAGGCAACAAGCCTTGTAAGCCACAACCACGAACATCAGAAGAATTTGAACGACAGAAGAAGCTCTTCACGGATAACGCTTTCTACCTTTTGGCGCATCAAGAGCGCATCATGCGTGACAGTAGAATGTTTCTTGCTCCTGTAGCTGTACAAAACGGACTCGCCTACACAGGTACTTCGGGATTCAATGCTCCAACATTGGGCATATACTTGGAATGGTGGAATGAATGTTCTATGGCTTTACGAGTAGATAAAGAGAACCGAAGAAGCCTTGTATTTCACTTGGCAGGCAGTCCGTTAAGCGGTGCGAACCACTGTGCCGAGGTTTACGAGGATGGCAGGACAGAACCGGTACAAGTTTCTTCATTTATAAGCCATTGGCGACCATTCACTGCTATCAATACACGTTATGATGAGGCAAAGCATATCTATCAAGCCTACACACTTGAACAGGTACTTGACATCCTGCACGCTGAGGATGATGAAAGTTGGGACTATTCATCTGTAATTAAGGAACGCTTTATGCAGGCTGAGATAAACGAATTGAAAAAGAAAGTAGAGCGACTAACCAAAGAATCCGATAAATGGTACTCTATGTATAAAGATACTTATATGAAGTACAAGGATGCTGAGATTAGTGAGGCTTTTTCAACTTTTCAATCCTTCAGAGAGGAGTGTGAGGCTCAAATCAACTCTATCAAGATGCGTAAGCGAACATTGAAGGCAGAACTGAAAAGCGGTCGTATGGATAACATCGCTTATCAGCACACGTTAACGCCGCTGAATAAGCAAATAAGAGAGTTGGAGTTTAGGGTAAGCACCCAAAAGTATGAGTTAGTTAACAAATACCTCTCAGAGGGTATAAGTTACGATGCGATAGAAAGTTACATGAACAAAAAGAATAACATTTAAAAGTAAGAACAATGATTGAAAAAGTAAATCCAAGCCATCCGGATAAAGTGGCAGACCGCATCGCAGGAGCTATTGTAGACCTTGCGTACAAGAAAGAAGAGAATCCGAAAATAGCAGTTGAAGTACTGCTCGGACATGGTGTTGCAAATCTCATTATTGAGAGTAGTGTGAACATTTCTAACGCTGAGGCTGAGGATATTGTTAGCCGTATTACTAAGCGTAGAGACTTGAAAGTATCTCTCGTAATGGTAGCTCAAGACCCAATACTTGCAAGCAACCAAGACGGAGGAATCCGCTGTGGCGACAATGGTATTTTCCGAGGCGTTCCACTCACAGAGGAGGAGCGTACCCTCAGCAAAATAGCCCATGACATCTATGAGCGTTATCCTTCAGATGGTAAGTATGTATTAGGCAATGGTAAGTTGATTATCTGTCAAAGTAACGCCAAGACTGAGGACTTAAAGAAGCTCTATCCAAATGCTGTTATCAATCCTCTTGGAGATTGGAGTGGCGGAACAGATGTCGATTCGGGTGCAACAAACAGAAAGTTGGGCAGTGATATGGCGCAATCAGTTTCGGGTGGCGGTTTAATGGGAAAGGACCTTTCCAAGGCAGATGTTTCCGTCAATATCTACGCTTTCTTGAAAGCTCAAAAAACAGGCAAGCCTGTGGAGTTGTTTTGTGCCATCGGTGACACAGAGATAGATGGTAAACCTTATCGTGAAATAGTGGAAATCGCTCGTAACTACATCACGAGAATTGGCGGATTCGAGAAATTTGCCGAGTGGGGATTGTTCTAATAAGCAAGTGACATGTACAAATTTGATATAGACATAACTCCATCCCTCAACGGAAAGAAATTCATTTGGAAGGCATTTGTGAAATGTATACCATTATGCAGCTGACAGGTCATACCAATGAACGCACGTTCTACAAATATGTAAAGGCAACCCCCGAACAGATTGCCAAGCTATTGGATTTCAACTCTATCGGATAGCTATCCTATCGGGGATAAGCAGGGACGAAATCGGGGACGGTTTTGGATAAAATGTACAAGAAAGGGGATTTGTTGACAATCAAGCTATTACGTCAACGAATCCCCTAACTTATTGAGTTTAAATTAATTCATCTTTATTTGAGTGGCTGTTCATCGGTATTCCGACTATTCCCACTCGATAGTTGCTGGTGGCTTTGAGGAGATGTCGTAGCATACGCGGTTTACTCCACGTACCTTGTTTATTATCTCGTTGCTCACCTTGGCCATGAAATCGTATGGCAGATGAGCCCAGTCAGCAGTCATGGCATCGGTAGAAGTCACGGCGCGCAGAGCAACAGGATGCTCGTAAGTGCGCTCGTCGCCCATCACACCCACAGAACGTACTGTGGAGAGGAGCACCGTGCCCGCCTGCCATATCTGGTCGTAGAGAGACACCTCAATCTCGCCGTTCTGCATGTCGGCAGGAACGCCGGCAGCCAATACGCGACGCGCATCCTCTCCGGAGAGACGCACCTTGTAGTCGCGCAGACCGCGGATATAGATATCGTCGGCATCCTGTAGGATGCGAACCTTCTCAGGAGTGATGTCGCCGAGGATACGCACTGCCAGTCCCGGACCCGGGAACGGATGGCGTGTGATGAGATGCTCAGGCATTGCCATCGAACGACCCACGCGACGCACCTCGTCTTTGAACAGCCATTTCAGCGGTTCGCAGAGTTGCAGGTTCATCTCCTTTGGCAGTCCGCCCACGTTGTGGTGGCTCTTTATCACCTTGCCAGTGATGTTGAGGCTTTCGATGCGGTCAGGGTATATAGTGCCCTGAGCCAGCCATTTTGCTCCCGTCTGCTTCTTCGCCTCGGCGTTGAACACCTCTACGAAGTCCCTTCCGATAATCTTGCGCTTCTTTTCAGGATCTGTCACTCCTGCCAGGTCGGCGAAGAATTTCTCGCTCGCGTCCACACCGATAACGTTCAGACCCAAGCACTTGTAGTCCTCCATCACGTCGCGGAACTCGTTCTTGCGCAGCATACCATGGTCTACGAAGATACAGGTGAGGTTCTTGCCTATTGCCTTGTTGAGCAATACAGCGGCAACGCTTGAGTCCACGCCGCCGGAGAGTCCGAGAATCACCTTGTCGTCGCCCAGCTGCTCCTTCAGTTCCTTCACCGTAGTCTCCACAAAGGAGTCTGCGCTCCAGTCCTGGCGGCTTCCGCAGATGTCAACCACGAAGTTCTTCAGCAACTGAGTGCCCTGCAGCGAGTGGAACACCTCTGGATGGAACTGCACCGCCCATACCGGCTGCTTTGTAGAAGCGTAGGCAGCAAACTTCACGTTTGCAGTCGACGCGATACACTTGTAGTCCTCCGGTATCGCCGTTATCGTGTCGCCGTGGCTCATCCACACCTGCGATTTGTCCACGAAGCCTTTGAATAGAGGGTCCTCCTTGTCGAACTGCTCCAGACATGCCCTTCCGTACTCGCGAGAGTCGGCAGCCTCCACCTTTCCACCGTTGGAATAGGAGATGTATTGCGCTCCATAGCAGATGCCCAGAACGGGTATTCTGCCGATGAATTGGCTGAGGTCAACCTTAAACGCCTCCTTGTCGTGAACAGAGTAGGGGCTTCCGCTGAGTATCACTCCAATGACGCTCTCGTCGTCTTTCGGAAACTTGTTGTAAGGCATAATCTCGCAGAAGGTGTCGAGCTCGCGCACGCGGCGTCCGATGAGCTGCGTGGTCTGTGAGCCGAAGTCTAAAATAATGATCTTCTGTTGCATTTACTTATATAGTTTAGATGATATTGTTTCTTGTATCTGAGTCACTTTATATCCATTAAAATCCATTTATAACCCGGAGATGAAATCCTCAGCCTCCTTCAGCGTGTCGAGCTTCCCTACATCGAGCAGGCGGAGGTCCTTTTTCAGATATCCCCGGATATTGTGGTCGGCACATGCTTTGAGATAGAAGTCAATGATGCCGAATTTGTCGCCGAACCCGTTGAACAGCGGGAACAGCCTTGGTGAAAATGCATGTATGCCGGCGAAGGCGTATTTGTGGCATTTGTCCGGATCGAGACCTTCATGAGGTGATTTCACCTCTCCCGTCTCAATGTTGGTCCATCCCACGAGCCTCATGTCGTCGTTGAAGAGCAGATAGCGTTTCGTCTTTCTCTCGCTCACGAGCAGCAGTGCATCGACACCGCTCTCATGGTCAGCTTCGGCATAAAAACGTTGCAGGTCTACGTTGCTCAGTATGTCCACATTGTGTATCAGTATCGGCCTGTCGCCGAGGAAGAGTGGCGCAGCCTTCTTTATTCCGCCTCCCGTGTCGAGCAGCTTCTGCGATTCGTCGGATATGCGGATGTCAACACCGAAGTTGTTATTGTCTTTTAGGTAGTCTGTTATCTGTTCGGCAAAGTGGTGTACGTTCACTACGATGCGCTCCGCATCGCTTGCCTTCAGCTTCTCTATGACGTGCCTTATGAGCGGTTCTCCTCCCACGCTCACCATAGCCTTTGGCATGTGGTCGGTGAGCGGCTTGAGTCGGGTGCCGAGTCCGGCGGCGAATATCATAGCCTGCATCATGTCTTTTTTATAATTATAAAAATGGATATGCGTGCAAAATTACTTATTTTCTTTGTAACGGCAAACATTTCTTACGCATAATGTGAATCCCACGTTGCAATGAATGTTTGGATTATGTTAAAATCAACAATGTATGAGCAGAAATAGGGGAGCAAGGGGCGGTAATTGCCATAAATTCGTTACTTTTGCAGATAGATATTATAGATATTGACTCGAAAGATTTTAATAGGTAAAGAGTTATGAACATTCTTTTATGCGGTGGTGCCGGATTCATCGGCACCCACACAATCATTGAACTTGACAAGGCTGGTCACAGCGTAGTAGTGGTGGACAATTTCTTCAACTCCAAGCCGGAGGCGCTCAAGAGAGTATCAGAGCTTATCGGCAAGGAGGTGAAATGCTATAACGCCGATGTGAGAGACAGAGATGCGATGGAGAAGATCTTCGGCGAGAACCAGTTCGACGCCGTTATCCACTATGCCGGACTGAAATCCGTCGGAGAGTCGGTGGCAAAGCCATTGGAGTATTATGAGAACAATATGGTGGCAACGTTTGTCCTCGTTGACGTGATGCGCAAGCACGGCTGCAAGAACATCATCTTCTCAAGTTCAGCCACTGTGTATGGCGACCCGGCGATGATTCCTATCACAGAGGAGTGTCCGAAGGGCTACTGCACAAATCCTTACGGCCAGACAAAGTGGATGCTTGAGGAAGTGCTTAAAGACGTACACCATGCCGATCCTGAATGGAACGTGGTATTGCTGAGATATTTCAATCCTATCGGTGCACATCCGAGCGGCAAAATCGGCGAAGACCCTAACGGTATTCCAAACAACCTCATGCCTTACATCACACAAGTGGCAGTGGGCAAGAGAGAAGAGCTCGGCGTGTTTGGCAACGACTACGACACACCTGACGGAACGGGAGTGCGCGACTATATCCATGTGTGCGACCTGGCTGCCGGTCATGTGTGTGCGCTGAAGGCTATCGAGCGCAACTGCGGACTTGCCGTATATAACCTCGGAACAGGTCACGGATATTCGGTGCTCGACGTGGTGAAAGCCTTCGAGAAGGCCAACGGCATCAAGATAAAGTATTCTATCAAGCCACGCCGTGCCGGTGACATAGCCACCTGCTACTGCAATCCTGCAAAGGCAAAGGCAGAGCTGGGCTGGGAGGCACACTATGGCATCGAGGAAATGTGTCGCGACAGTTGGAATTGGCAGAAGAACAATCCTAACGGATACGAAGACTGATGATTGATATTCCCTCCCTTAGCTGTATTAGCCTGTAGGCTTTATTTCTTGCAGGGTGGTGATGCCAGGTTGAGGAGGAAACAAAGATATTCTGAATTCTCTGATTCTTGAATTCTTGACGACACGATCCGGATTGACGGTTGTAATGGTCAAGAGTTGAGGAATTGGAGATTTTTTTTGTTTAACCCAAATCGGGCATTAGCGCTTGCTTGGATTTTGCTTTTAGAAGAGTGGATTTTGATACGTGTTTTTTATCTTTTTTAATCATACTTTTCTTTGAACTATACCTAATAATAGGTAATTGTTTATACCTTTGCATTTGTATATAACAAGAATTAAGTATGTCATGGAAATAGAAGAAAGAGAAAAAAAGATTTATCGTGTCACGCTGATGGGAAGTGTCGGCAATGTGGTGCTTCTCGTGTTCAAGTTCGTTGCCGGTATCCTCGGCGGTTCGGCAGCCATGATTGCTGATGCCGTGCATTCATTGTCAGATTTCCTCACAGACATTGTGGTGATAGCCTTCGTGCGCATCAGTTCAAAACCCGTTGATGAAGACCACGACTATGGCCACGGCAAATATGAGACACTCGCCACATCGATAATCGGTCTCGCCCTGCTCGCTGTGGGACTATACATATTCTATAACGGATGCCTTCAGATATGGGATGTGATGCGTGGCGAGGAAATTCATCAGCCGGGAATGATAGCCCTTTTGGCTGCCCTCTTGAGTATCGCACTGAAAGAATGGACCTTCCGCTTTACGGCACGTGTGGGAAAACAAGTTGGGTCGCAGGCAGTAGTTGCAAATGCCTGGCACCATCGCAGCGACGCCCTCTCCTCGATAGGTACAGCTGTGGGAATCGGTGGAGCGATATTGTTGGGAAAGAGTTGGGCGGTGCTCGACCCTATAGCTGCCGTTGTGGTGAGCCTTTTCATTGTGAAGACAGCCCTCGGACTAATCGGCAGCTCGTTTGGAGAACTGCTCGAGAAGAGCCTGCCGAAGGAAATGGAAGACGAGATTGTTGCCATTGCCAATAGAGAACCGTGTGTCAGCGACATCCACAATCTCTGCACCCGTCATATAGGCAACGACATTGCCATAGAGATGCACCTCAGAATGCCGGGCGACATCAGTCTGACGACTTCGCATGAGCATGCCACGAACATAGAACATGAGTTACGTCGCCGCTTCGGCATGCGCACGCATATCAATATCCATGTGGAGCCGCTGAAATGATCCATCGGTCATTATGCCGTTAGAAGTATGTAAACCCAAACAAAATCCACTCTTCTAAAATGCAAAATCCAGGCAAGCCCTAACGACCGATTTGGGTTATAAATCGGGTGCCTATTCTGCCCAAGTGGGGCAAGCAGCGTGCCCATGATGAGAAAGCAGCGTGCCCATGATGGGCAAGCACCGTGCCCAATTTTTGCCGTTAATCTTGTAGACCGCAAATACAATTTCCGTATTACGATAGTGATAATTGTCGTTTCGGTTTTACAGTATTTATTGAAATAAAAAAGTTGTGAGTCTGCCATGAAGGTAAACCCACAACTTTGTCTTTTTCTTCAGCTTGTCCGCAGATTGCGAACCACTGTTTATTTTACTGGAATCTTCTCTACTCTTCTTTCGTGGCGTCCGCCCTCAAAAGGAGTCTTGAAGAATTCGTCCATTATTGTCTCAGCCAATTTGTTGGCGATGAAGCGACCTGGCATAACGAGAACGTTAGCATTGTTGTGCTGACGGATCAAACCAGCCACTTCCTTGTCCCATGCAAGACCAGCGCGGATGCCCTGATGTTTGTTCAGTGTCATCACCATTCCCTCGCCGCTGCCGCAGATAGCGATGCCAGGATAGCACTCGCCGCTCTCTACTGCCTCTGCCAGAGGATGAGCGAAATCAGGATAGTCACAACTTGTGTCGCTGTATGTACCGAAGTCCTTATACTGATAACCTTTAGATTCCAGATACTGGATTACAAACTGCTTCAAAGGGAAACCTGCGTGGTCACATGCCACTCCAACTGTCTTTACTTCCATAGTCGTAAGTTTTTTAAGGGTTATTATTTGCGTTTATAAGCTCAATGTTCTTGGCTTAGGGTTAGAGATGCGGAGGACTCCTTTTTTAGAGAAGTCCTCCCGCGACTCCTATTTGTTTTTCTTCAATCCTTTATAGTCGGTCTGTCTGTCATCCTCTGTTCTCTGTCGCCGCCATCGGCGGGAGAGGTAGGAGAGATACTTACAAGACCGCCGTTTTTTTTTCTTACTTCAAGAGTTCCTTCACCTGCTTGTATACATTCTCAGCAGTGTAGCCGAGTTTCTCGTCGAGCACCTTGTAAGGAGCAGAGAAACCGAAGCTTGGCATACCGAATACCTTGCCGTTGGCACCTACAAGGCCCTCAAGAGTTACAGGCAGACCGGCAGTCATACCGAAAATCTTGCTTCCTGCAGGCAGGATGCTCTCCTGATACTCCTTAGACTGAGTGCGGAACAGACCCTCGCTCGGTACGCTGACAATACGGATCTTCACACCGTCCTTGCGCAGAAGTTCAGCACCTGCCACCAATGTAGACACCTCAGAACCGTCAGCAAGCAGGATAACGTCGAAGTCCTCATCAGATCCAGCCACTACGTATGCACCCTTGCGAGCCTGCTCGTAGTCGTTGCCGGCAGGCAGTTTGGCAACATTCTGGCGAGAGAAGATGAGAGCAGTAGGAGTTTCCATGTTCTCCATTGCCATAGCCCAGCAAACGGTAGTCTCGTCGGCATCAGCAGGACGGAACACGCGAACGCTGTCCTTGCCGTGGTGGTTCTTCAGCTTCTCCATCAGGCGGATCTGTGCCTCCTGTTCAACAGGCTCATGAGTTGGTCCGTCCTCACCGACGCGGAATGCGTCGTGGGTCCAGATGAACTTGATAGGCACCTCCATCAGCGCAGCCATACGTACGGCAGGCTTCATATAGTCAGAGAATACGAAGAATGTGCCGCAAGCCGGTATCACTCCACCGTGCAGATACATACCGATACACATGCACGCCATTGTCAGCTCGCTAACACCAGCCTGGAAGAATGCGCCGCTGAAGTCGCCGCGAACGATAGAGTGGGTCTTCTTCAGGAAACCGTCGGTCTTGTCGCTGTTAGACAGGTCTGCTGAAGAGCAAACCATGTTAGGAACCTGCTCAGCGAGAGCACCGAGACATGCTGCCGAAGCGGCACGAGTGGCAGAACCCTCCTTCTGTGACACTACAGACCAGTCAACCTTAGGAGCGTTGCCGCTGAACCATTCCTTCATCAATTCAGCCTTTTCAGGATTAGCCTTAGCCCAAGCCTCTTCCTCGGCGTGACGCTCGGCAACGATCTTGCGAAGCTCCTCAGCGCGGTCAGCATAGAGCTTCTCCACCTCAGGGAATATAACGAATGGGTTCTCAGGGTCGCCGCCGAGATTCTTGATGGTGTTTACGTAAGCCTCGCCGCCGAGAGGAGCACCGTGAGTCTTGATGCTGTGCTCATAGCTTGAGCCATCCTCCTTGAGTGCGCCCTTACCCATGATAGTCTTGCCGATGATAAGAGTAGGACGCTCCTCCTCTTTCTGTGCGTCGGTGAGAGCCTGGCGTATAGCGTCTGGGTCGTTGCCGTCGATTGTCACCACGTTCCATCCCCAAGCCTTGTATTTGGCAGCGGTATCCTCGTTCATCACCACGTTGCACTCAGTAGAGAGCTGGATGTCGTTGGAGTCGTAGAACATAATGAGGTTGTTGAGTCCAAGGTTGCCGGCGATGCGTCCGACACCCTGTGATATCTCCTCCTGCACACCACCGTCAGAGATGTATGCATAAATCTTGTGCTTGATGACTTCTGAACCGAGTTTTGCCTGGAGGAACTTCTCAGCCACAGCAGCACCGGCTGCAAAGGTGTGGCCCTGTCCGAGCGGACCGGATGTGTTCTCCACACCACGCTTCACGTCGCGCTCAGGGTGTCCTGGAGTAGGAGATTCCCACTGGCGGAACTGCTTCAGTTCGTCGATGGTGAATTTTCCCTGCAATGCGAGAGCGCTGTAGAGCATCGGTGACATGTGTCCTGGGTCGAGGAAGAAGCGGTCGCGACCTTCCCATGTGAGATTGTCCGGATCCCATACCATGAATTCAGAGAACAGCACATTGATGAAATCCGCTCCACCCATGGCTCCTCCCGGATGTCCCGATTTAGCTTTTTCTACCATAGACGCAGCCAGGATGCGGATGTTGTCGGCTGCTCTGTTCATAATCTTCTTGTCGTTCATATCGATTTATGTTTTGTAGTATTCTAAAAGACGATATGTCTTTTATCCTTAATCGCCTTTAGTTAAACAAAGTTTTTCTTTTGTTGCAAAGATATATAAATATTTTGTTTTTGGCGAAGACTAAGGCGAATACTTTATTATTTTTTTAATTTCACTGCTTCTTGCTCCACTGGCAGGCAGTTCTGGTATTCTTTTATGTACTCGTTGAAGCCTTCAACATCTTCTTTCGTAGGAGCGATTTCCACTCCGGTGTTACCGGCAAACACCTTCTTGTCGAGATAGTCGGCAAGGTTCATTTTGCTCTTGTTGTTCACCAGATAGCCGGCCAGCAGCGCGATGCCCCATGCTCCGCCTTCGCCAGCCGTTTCCATTACAGAAATCGGAGAGTTGATGGCGGCAGCCAGTATACGCTGTCCCACGCCTGGGGTCTTGAAGAGTCCGCCGTGGCCAGTGATACGGTCCACTTTCACCTTCTCGTCGTTGAAAAGGATGTCGTTGCCTATCTTCAACACTCCCACTGAAGCGTACAGGTTGGCACGCATGAAGTTGGCAAGGTTGAACTTGCTCTTTGCCGAGCGCATGAAGAGAGGCCTTCCGTCAGCCAGTCCTGTAACGGGTTCTCCCGAGATATAGTTGTATGCCATCAGTCCGCCGCAGTCGGCGTCGCCCTTGAGGGCATGGTTGTAGAGTTTGCCGAACACCTCGTTCATGTCCACCGGTATGCCCAGTAGTTCCTGATATTCCTTGAAGAGGTTCACCCATGCGTTGAGGTCAGAAGTACAGTTGTTGCAGTGTACCATTGCCACCGGACTGCCGTCAGGCGTCGTCACCATGTCGATCATCTCGTAAGGACGCGACAGGGCCTTCTCCAATACAATCATTGAGAACGATGATGTGCCAGCCGACACGTTGCCCGTGCGTTTCCTCACGGCATTGGTGGCCACCATTCCTGTTCCGGCGTCGCCCTCTGGCGGACACACCGGTGTGCCAGGCTTCAGATGACCGGAGATGTCGAGTCGTTTGGCACCTTCGGCAGTAAGAGTGCCGGCATCCTCTCCGGCAGAGAGCACCTGAGGCAAGATGTCGGTTATCTTCCAGTCGAAGCCGTAAGGTGACACGAGTTCATCAAACTTGCGTATCATCTCAGCGTCGTAGTTCTTGGTCTTGGAGTCGATAGGCAGCATGCCGGATGCGTCGCCCACTCCGAGCACTCTCTTGCCCGTTATCTGCCAGTGGATATATCCGGCAAGGGTGGTGAGGAAGTTGATGTCGTTCACATGGTCCTCTTTGTTGAGTATTGCCTGATAGAGGTGGGAGATGCTCCATCGCAGAGGGATGTTGAAGTGGAACAGTTCAGAGAGCTTGGCGGCAGCTTCCGCTGTGTTGGTGTTTCTCCATGTGCGGAAAGGGGCAAGTATCTCCTGCTTCTCGTTGAATGCCATGTATCCGTGCATCATGGCGCTAACGCCGATGGCAGCCAACTGTTCTATCTCAACGTCGTATTTGGATATCACGTTGGCACGAAGGTCGGCGTAGCAGTTCTGCACACCGTTCCATATAGCCTCGATGCTGTAAGTCCACAGTCCGTCGATAAGCTGGTTCTCCCATTCGTGAGAGCCTTGGGCTATCGGGATGTTGTTCTCGTCGATGAGCACTGCCTTGATTCTCGTGGAACCGAATTCGATACCGAGAATAGCCTTGCCTTCTTGTATTGTAGCTTTAGGATTGTTTGTCATTACCTTATTATATATATCAGTGTTAATGTTCTTGTCTGCTGTAATAGTATGGACCAATTATCCCCAATCGGTCATTAGGGCTTGCTTGGATTTTGAGTTTTTAGAAGAGGGGATTTTGTTTGGCTTTTAATGAGTAATAGCGAGCTATTGCGAATTAAAAACAAGCAAAAGACACCTTATAACAAGCAAAATACTGCAAGCAGTTGTAAAATATTACATTAAACGGCCTAATGACCGATTGGGGATTATGATTGTAGGACAACTCTACATGTTTCGAGCTGTCCTACATTCATAATCAGATTTATTATCTCAATGCCTTGTTCAGCATGTAATACACTTCGTTGATGCGGAGGTCTCTCTTTACGCTTTCGAATGTGGAGTCCTTGTCGATATGCAGATATTCGATGTCGAGCATCTCAGCATAGTCCTCCCAATACTCCGGTGTGATGTCGTAGGAGAAGCAGCTGTGGTGAGTGCCGCCGGCGAGAATCCACGAACCGGCACCGATCTCGAAGTTAGGCTGTGGAATCCACAGGGCGTTGGCAACAGGGAGCTTAGGCAGTGGTTTCGGTTTGATGCAGTGTACATCGTTGACGATGAGTCTGAAGCGGTTGCCCATGTCGACTACCGTTGCCGTAACGCCGTCGCCAACCTTTGAGTTGAACACGAGGCGGGCTGTCTGCTGCTTGCGTATGCCGATGCCGAGGTGGTGTACCTCAAGGCGTACTGGCTCGTCGTCGACAGCTATGAGAGGACAAACCTCGAGCATGTGGCTCTGGAGCAGTGAAGAGTTCTCTCCATCGAAGTTCAGTGTGTAGTCCTCGAGGAACGAGCATCCCGTAGGCATACCCTGAGTCATATACCAGAGAGTGCGGTAGAGGGCAGCCGACTTCCAGTCGCCTTCGGCGCCGAAGCCATATCCCTCAGCCATGAGTCGCTGTGATGCGAGGCCCGGAATCTGGTCGAATCCTACGAAGTCGTCGGCATCAGGGTCGCCCCATGAACCGAGGTCGTCGAAGTTTGTTGTGAATCCCTTTGCACCCTTCGCCTTGAGACAGGCACGGATGGCAAGTTCTGCGCGTGCGGCATTCCATATCTTCTTCTTTCCGATTTCCTCGCCAGCCTCGCAAGGCACGATTTTGTATAGCTTGTGGTATTCCTCCACCAATGCGTCGACATCGGCAGGGGCAACCTGCTTCCAGTATTCCATCAGCTCAGACACGCAGCAGTAGTCCACGTGGTAACCGAGAACCTGCTCAGCGCTGACCTTGTCGCCGTCGGTCACGGCAACGTTGTTCATCTGGTCTCCGAAACGAATGATAAGCATGTCTTTGGCGTCGGCAACGGCGGCGGCGACACGAGCCCATACGGCGATGTGTTCCTGTGTCTTCTTCTCCTTCCAGTATCCCACAACCACTTTGCGTGGTTTGCGCAGACGTGAGCAGATATGTCCGAACTCGCGGTCGCCGTGGGCGCTCTGGTTCAGGTTCATGAAGTCCATGTCCATCGTGTCCCAAGGAATCTCCTGGTTGTATTGTGTGTGCAGATGGAGCAGAGGTTTGTGCAGCATCTGCAGTCCGTGTATCCACATCTTGGCTGGCGAGAAGGTGTGCATCCATGTTATCACGCCCACACATTTCTCCTCGTTGTTGGCAGCCATCATGATAGATGCCACTTCCTTGTCAGAGTTTGCTGTTCCTTTATAAACCACCTTTATCGGGATGATACCCGACTTGTTCAATCCGTCGACCATCTCCTGTGAGTGACCGTCAACAATCTTTACTGTCTCGCCTCCGTAGAGGAGCTGTGCTCCAGTAATCCACCAGAGTTCCAAATTCTCAAATGCCTTGATCATTGTTTCGTAGTTGTTTCTTCTTTAGTTATGTTATTATCTCCAGACGGTCATCAGACCATTCATAATGACCGGTTGGAATTCTGATCCTTCCGGATTATTTTTTCTTTTGTCCGTAATAAGCGTTCGGACCGTGTTTGCGGTTGAAATGTTTCTCTATCAACAGAGGGTTCATAGTGGTCTCAGGGTTCACGCTGAATGCCACGAAAGCCATCTTTGCCACCTGTTCCATCACTACGGAGTTGTATACAGCCTCGTCAGCATCCTTTCCCCATGAGAACGGACCGTGGTTTTTCACCAGCACGCCCGGCGTATGTACGTAGTTGATGTCTTTGAAACGGTTCACTATAACCACTCCCGTTTCTTTCTCGTATTCAGCCATCTGGTCTGCCGTCATGTCCCCGGTGCATGGTATGCAGTCGTGGAAATAGTCGGCGTGTGTCGTTCCGATGTTCGGAATGTCCTTTCCTGCCTGTGCCCATGCCGTGGCATAAGTGGAGTGGGTGTGCACGATACCTCCGATTTCGGGAAAGGCACGATAGAGCACGAGGTGAGTAGGAGTGTCAGAAGACGGATTAAGATCGCCTTCCACCACTTTGCCCGTGTTCAGGTCAACCACCACCATGTCAGACGCCTTCATGTTGTCGTATGACACGCCCGAAGGCTTGATTACCACGAGACCTTTCTCGCGGTCGATGCCAGAGACGTTGCCCCAGGTGAAAATCACGAGATTGTGTTTCACGAGGTCGAGGTTGGCACGGAATACTTTTTCTTTCAGTTCTTCTAACATAATATCTTGATATGTGTTTGATGGCCGGTCCTTGTGTCCGGATTCAGTCCTTAAGCCTCCAGACTTTCAGGACCGGCCATGTTGTTGTCATTAGAGTTTGAAATAAGGATCGTCGTCATACGCCTCTTTGTTGAAGCAATACAATGCCGCACCGCGTTTCGACGTTATCTTGTCGATCTTGTCAGTCTTCTCGATGAAGTCGATTGTCTTGATCTTCTTTCTGAAGTTGCGCTTGTCGATTTCCTCGCCGAGGATAGCCTCGTAAACGTGTTGCAGCTGCGTCAGCGTGAAGAGTTCTGGGAGCAGGTTGAAGCTCAGAGGCTCTGTGGAAATGCGGCGGCGGAGCAGGTTGATGGCTTTTCTCACCATTTCGTTGTGGTCGGAATAGAGTCTTGGCATCTTCTCCACATCGATCCACTTCAGCTGGTGCTTCTCGCGTAGCTCGTTGTCGTAGTCTTTCACATTGATGAGTGCACAGTATGCCACGGAGATGACCCTTTCGCCCGGGTCACGGTTTACGGCACCGAAGGCACCCACCTGTTTCATATACAGATTGTCGAGACCGGTGAGATCTCTCAGCGTGCGGTTGGCAGCATCGTCGAGACTCTCGTTCTCCTTCACGAATCCACCGTAGAGCGACCATTCGCCGCGGCCCGGATCCATTCTCCTGTTTCCGATGAGCAGTTTCAACTTGTTTGCTTCAAATCCGAAGATTATGCAGTCTACCGACACATACACCTTGGAGTGTTCTTTATAAAAGTCAGTCATTAGGTATTATTATTTAGGTTTTTATAGTTATTCTTTATGTCGTGTGTCATTGTCAGGGGCGTCTTTTTTACCAGAAGTAGATGTAGAATGCCACTGTGATGGCAAGGATTATAACACTGTGGATCACATCCCACTTCGTCCAGCTTGCCCTTGTGGCAGCCCTCTGCTCAGGTGTGGAAGTGCCGAACACCAGTCCGCGTATCTTGTCTTCAGTAGGCGCAGGAGTCATGAGGCTCACTACCACTACAACCAGACAGCACACGATGAGCATCACACCGCAGAAGTACAGCCAGTTGAAATCGAAGAACACAGTCTTGAACCAGTTGTCTGACGCATCAGTTACATTACTGTAGTATACCTTTGCGCCGAGTCTTGTCAGACCGATTATGATGCCAGCCAGGAGTCCCCACATACCGCCTTTGGCAGTGGCACGCTTCCAGCATATTCCAAGAAGGAATGCCGCTGCGATGCCAGGAGCGAGAACGCTCTGCACGTCCTGAAGGTAATTGTACAACACGTTGCCCACACTTCTCATGATAGGAATCCACAGGATACCGAGAATCACGATTACAACAGTGGCGATCTGTCCGATGCGTACGAGAGATTTCTCTGATGTCTGCGGACGGAGACGCTTGTAGAAGTCGATGGTGAAGAGCATTGCCGAAGAGTTGAACAGCGAAGCCAGCGAACTCATCAATGCTGCGAGGATACCGCAAACCACGAGTCCCTTGAATCCTGCCGGCAGCAGTTTAGCCACGAGGGTAGGGAAGGCAGCATCGCTTATAGCCACGCCGTTGGCGTCAACGGGGAGGAATGCGCCACCGCTCTTCACGTTAAGTGCGTAGGCAATCATTCCAGGGATGAGGAAGATGAACACAGGGAGCAACTTCAGGTATGCACCGAAGATAGTACCGCGGCGGGCCTCCTTCTCATTCTTTCCCGACAGCACACGCTGCACGATGAACTGGTCGGTACACCAATACCAGAAACCGATTACGGCACTGCCCACAAGGGCTCCGAGCCAAGGATATTGCGGATCGCGCAGGTCGCGCATCAGGTCGGTCATCTTGTCGCCATATTCGTTTACAGGCTCAGCAGAACAGATCTGCATCACCTGGTCCCAGCCGCCCACGGCCTTCAGTCCGAGCACGAGGATGATGATGGAACCGAGCAGAAGGATAGGAGTCTGCAACACCGAAGTATAGAGCACGCTCTTCATACCGCCGAAAATGGTATAGAGAGCAGTGATAAGCACCAGTCCGATGGCAGCGATCCAGAAGAAGTCGATGCCCCACAGTTCCTTGATGCCGAACACCTGCTGGAACACGAGACCACCGGCATATACCGTCACGGCAACCTTGGTGAGCACGTAGCTGATGAGCGAAATCACCGACAGTATCGTGCGACTCTCCTTGTTGTATCGTCTCTCCAGGAATTCAGGCATGGTGTAAACCATAGAACGGGTATAGAATGGCACGAACACCCATCCCAGAATAAGTATCATCCATCCCTGTATCTCCCAGTGTGCCATTGCCATTCCTGACGATGCTCCGGCACCGGCGAGACCTATGAGGTGCTCCGAACCGATGTTCGACGCAAAGATCGACGCTCCGATGGCAATCCATGTGGCGTCGCGTCCGCCGAGAAAATAATCTGCAGAGTCGTTGTTCTTCTTGCTCACGACCCATACCACGATTCCTATTAAGGCAAGGCAAAACAGCCCAATTACCAGCCAGTCATATAATTCCATATTAGTTTATTTATTTAGTTAGTAGTTTTGTTTTTTTTGTTAATTGTTGTTGCGGATATCACTCCGCTTAGGTCTTAACCTCCAAACGGCTATTGGAACGCTTGATGTTGCAGTTCCAAAAGAGTTTGCCGTCTTTGGTCAGTGGCAGATTCTCTCAATCCCCATTTATTTCTTTATTCCGAAGCGGTAAGCCACATGGCTGTAATACCTCTCGCCCGGTTTCAGATATGGCGAAGGCCAGTCTTTCTTGTTTGGTGAGTCTGGGTATTTCTGGCTCTCCAGACATACCGACACATGCTTGGGATATTTCACTCCGTGCTTGCAGGCAATGCCCGTGCCCTGGAAGTTGCCGGTATATACCTGTACTCCCGGTTCGTTGGTGAACATCTCGAGCAGGATGCCTGTGACCGGCGAATAGAGCGAAGCGCATACCTTGGTGTCGTCGCCCTTTCCGTTCTTGTATGTGTTCAGACACCAGTTATGGTCGTAGCCAGTGGCGTTCTTTATCTGCTGATATGTTGTGTCGTTGATTGTCTCGCTGATGGCATGAGGCTTGCGGAAGTCCATCGGTGTGCCCTCCACAGGCTTTATCTCGCCCGTTGTCATGTATGTGTCGTCGGCAGGGGTGAAATTGTCGGCATTGACATACAGCACCATGTTTGTTCCCTCTTTCGACGGGTCGCCGTTGAGGTTGAAGTAGCTGTGATTGGTCATGTTCACCACCGTCTCCTTGTCTGTCGTTGCCTCGAAAGTGATGTCGAGAGTATTGTTGCTGAGTACCTTGTATGTTGCAGTGGTCTTCACTGTTCCCGGGAAGTTGTTGTCGCCGTCCGGCGACATGAGTCTCATGACGAGAGTAGTGTCGTTGGGCTGTTCTGCATCATACACCTGATACATCCATCCCGACGGACCGCCATGCAGGCAATGGCCGAAGTTGTTCTGCGGCAGCTGGTAGTCCTTGCCGTTCACGTGAAGATGGCCCTTGTCTATTCTGTTGGCATATCTGCCCACGGTAGATCCGTAGTCGCTCGGACTGTTCACCGAGTCGGCATACTGCCTGATGTTGTCGTAGCCGAGCACCACGTCAGTCGGCTTGCCGTCCTTGTCGGGAACGGTGAGCGATACCACTCTGCCTCCAAAGTTTGTGATGCATACTTCCATCCCACTCTTGTTCTTGAGCGTGAAAAGTTTGACGGGCTTGTTGTTGATGGTTGTGTCGAATGCGGCAGGGTTGAGGCCAGACTCAGTGAGCTGTGTGTTGCCGCCTGTTGAGCATGAAAGCATCGTCGCGATAGCCATTCCTGCTCCAAGAATGATAGATTTTATACCTTTCATATATGTATGCTAAATAGATTTTCGGAACGTAAAGATTCAATGAATTATTTAATTCGTGGCTAAATTACTATTATTTTTCCAATCGGCAATAAAAGATTATGACTTTTTTGTCCGTGTAGGTGTTGTTTCTACACCTTTTTGTCTTTTCTTCATGTTTAAGAGGGTGTTTTGTTATCTTAAGTGTACAATTACAGGGGTATATTAACGAAAAAGCGGAAAGCCACAATGAAATGACTTTCCGCTCGGTTGTGCTATGTTTGGTTTCTTTCTTTTTGCTTTAGCAGATTTTTCTCGAACCGTCTTTGATCACCACATCATATATCTTCGGTTCCTTGCCGTAGCGTTCTGCATATTTCTTCTTCACGTCGGCGATGAAGTGGTCGTAGAGGTCCTCCTTCACGAGGTTGATGGTGCATCCGCCGAAGCCTCCGCCCATGATTCTCGAACCGGTAACGCCATCTTCACGAGCGATGTCGTTGAGATAGTCGAGTTCTTCGCAAGACACCTCGTATTCCTTGCTCAGTCCGTGGTGGGTTTCATACATCTTCTTGCCCACGGTCTCGTAGTCGCCGGCGTTGAGTGCGTCGCATACTGCCAGCACACGGTCTTTCTCTCCCAATACGAATGTGGCGCGCTTCATGTCCTCCTCGCTAACCTCATCCTTTACGGCGTTGAGCATGTCCCAGTCGGCGTCGCGCAGGGTTTCGATAGTCTTCTCAGGATATTTCTTCTGCAAAGCGGCAACCACGTTCTCGCAGCTCTTGCGGCGGTCGTTGTATGCCGATGATGCCAGTTCATGCTTCACCACGGAGTCAACGAGCACCAGTCTGTATCCCTTCGGGTCGAATGGGAAATATTCGAACTCGCGGCTGCGGCAGTCGAGGCGCATCAGTTTGCCCTCCATGCCGAATACGCTCGCAAACTGGTCCATGATGCCACAGTTCACTCCACAGTAGTTGTGTTCCGTTGCCTGTCCTGCCAGCACCATATCCCATTTAGACACCTTGTTCTCGCCGAACAGGTCGTTGAGGGCGTAGGCATAGCAGCTCTCGAGAGCTGCCGATGATGACAGACCGGCTCCGAGAGGCACATCGCCTGCGAATGCGGTGTTGAAGCCTTTCACGTCAACTCCGCGTTTCTTCATCTCCTGAACGATGCCATACAGATAGCGTGCCCAGCTTGCTTTAGGACCTTTTTCATCGTCTATGTCAAATTCCACACGGTCTTTCAGGTCGATGGAATAAGCCATCACCTTGTTGGTGCCGTTGGGACGTATTTCACACATTATTCCTTTGTCTATTGCTCCCGGAAAGACGAAGCCTCCGTTATAGTCGGTATGTTCACCGATGAGGTTTATTCTTCCTGGTGATGCATAAACGTTTCCTGTCTGTCCGTCGAAATGCTTTACAAAACGACTTCTTACATAATCTATCTCCATAGGTTAAATGATTTTGAGTTTGTGATAATATTTATTAGTTAGTCTATTTGTCTGCTGATTGTCATTTAATGCTTGTTGATAAGCCTGTATGTGAGCAGATTGTCATTTCTTTACTCCGAATTTGTATATTGTGGTCTGCTTGTACTGCTCTCCCGGACGTAGCACTACAGACGGGAAGTAAGGACGGTTTGGCGAATCTGGGAAGTGTTGTGCTTCCAGGCATACCGCACTGCGGCGTGGGAACGTAGCGCCATGCTGTCCGCTGATGCCGGTCTCGAAGTTGCCGGTATAGAGTTGCATTCCCGGCTCTGTGGTATACATCTCCATTGTTCTGCCGCTCTTTGGCTCCGTCAGTCGGGCTGCGAAGCTCAGTTCGCCCTCTTCCTTCTTGTTCAGCACGTAGTTGTGGTCGTATCCGCTGCCGTTGCGCAACTGCTCGTTGTCGGAGTCGATGCGCTCGCCGATGGCTTTCGGTGTGCGGAAGTCGAACGGTGTGCCCTCCACGAAGCGTATCTCGCCAGTAGGGATGCTGTTGCCATCGATTGGCAGATAGAAGTCGGCGTTGATCTCGCATTCCACGTTGTATACGTCCGGAGTTGGGTTGGCTATTCCAGCAAGACTGAAGAATCCGTGGTTTGTCAGACAGATTACGGTCTTCTTGTTTGTCGTTGCCATATAGTCGATGATCAGTTCGTTGTCATCGTTGAAGGTGTATGTAACGGTAACTTTCATCTCACCGGAGAATCCCTCTTCACCGTAGCTCGACACGTAGTTGAGAACCACCGTCTCGTCGTTCATCCTCAGAGCGTCCCACACCTTCTTGTTGAATCCCTCGTTACCGCCGTGAAGCGAGTTCTCACCGTCGTTGATAGGCAACTGGTATACCTTTCCACCGAGTTGGAAACGTCCTTTGCAGATACGGTTTCCGTAGCGGCCGATGAGTGTGGAGAGATATGGCTCCGGACTGTTTATCACGTCCTGTATGTTGTCGTGTCCTTGAATGACGTTGGCATAGTTGCCGTCTTTGTCAGGAACCATTATGGCTACCAGCGCACCGCCATAGTTTGTCAGTGCCACCTCATTGCCATTCTTGTTCTTGAGAATATATAAATCAGTTTTCTTTCCGTTTACTGTGGTTTGAAAATCCTCTCTCTTCAAACCACATAGATTAGGTGCTTCGTTTGTGTTCATAATCAAATGTTATTAGTTAGTATTCTATTTACTGCAAAGTAAAAGAAAAATAATGAAACGAGCAAAAGAAAAACAATAAATCGAAAGCAATAAGTGTTAATTTCCACTAATGTGGATTCAGAGGTTGGCCATAATCCCATATCGGTCATTAGGGTTTGCTTGGATTTTGTCCTTTTAGGAGAGTGGATTTTGTTTGGCTTTTAACCCAAATCGGTCGTTAGGGCTTGCTTGGATTTTGATTTTTAGAAGAGTGGATTTTGTTTGGCTTTTAATGAGTAATAGCGAGCTATTGCGAATTAAAAACCAAGCAAAAGACGCCTTATAAAAAGCAAAAGACTGCAAGTAGTTGTAAAATATTACATTGAATGGCCTAATGACCGTTTGGGTGGTTACTGGTGGTGTTTAATATTTCTACTAATCCTCAAATCTCATCCACATATTCTTGAAGTTGATAATAAATTTCCTATGTGCCATTAACGTTGGTAAACCGATTCTGCAATCATATTCCTCATTCTGTTCTGAAGATGTTACTACTGGAATGTTTGTCTCGGTATATTGTTCGCCAGCAAGGGTAAATGTCCATGACACAGGTATCGTTTTTACGACATTGACACCACCGACACCTGCCGTGCGCAATGAATCAGTTGCCGTTCTACCAGTAAAACAGTTTTCGTTCTTTTTATAATAGCGATTTGTCAGGATGGTTCCCGATGCGCCAGTGTCAACTATTGCATCAATCTTTCTCCCTGAACGACCATCTGTTAATGGCAAATGGAAAAGGCGCTGAGGCGAACGATAGAAATTAGGAGCATATGTAGGTGTTGGTGTGTACGAGGCTGGGATTACAAGCTGCATTCTGTCAAAATCGAAACAGATCTCACCCAATGGCATCATTGTCTGGTTGCCTATAACGCATTCGTATCCAAGTTCCTCCAACTTTTTGTTTGCTAACGGATTGTCAGTTCTCATATCGACAACAAAAAATGGCACATTTCGATAAACTAAATCACCAAGTTTTAGGGAGTCCACCACTACTAAGCCTTTGCTCTCAACATAAGACATACCCAACATCTGTATGTTCTTGGTCTGTATGACAGTTGCCTTTATATGCTCGGCAAACTTAGTAGTCATTATATTTATACCTGCCCCTGAATCGTAATTGCATTTCACTTCTTTTCCATTGATATTAGCCATAACAGACATCATTTCTGGATTTTTGCGGTCACCTGTATGTGTTAACAAGGGCACACTCACGTTATTGTTTGGTCTCTCCACAGAAAACGTGCCGCATTTCGAAAGCTTAGAATAAATGTCCTCATAGGCTTCAAATACAGGATTTACAGTTTGTCCACCCTTGTGGTATGCCTCGTTCAGACTGTGTAATAATGCGGAAGCCTTATCGTAGTGTCCCAATGTTGCATAATCTTCTGCCATGAAATACATAATTGAAGGTACAGATGAATTTAGTTCTTCTTGATACTTCTCCAAAATTTCTTTGCCATATTTGATAGCGCTGTCCGGTTCATTATAGAATTGACTTATAAAGAATTTGGAGAGCGGTTTTAGAAATGGTGTCTGCAAGTTCTTTCCATCAGACATATACAAAGATCTAAGTTCGGCCCAATTACTGCCATTCATAGCCTCGCCTATTCTCTCGTCAATGCTTTTTACTTGTCCAAATGAAATTGTAGCAAATAATAATGCCACAAATGTTATACTTATTCTTCTAATTGTCATAATCATTATTTTAAGTTTTTGTTCTTATGAAATATCCACAAGTTTCTCATATCATATTTTTTGCTTTACATATAAAGGCGTCTTACTCTCTATTAATCCTTTCCACCAATTCGTCTGGTGTAAGTATCTCCATCTTGGAGAAACCAAACCACTTTTTGCCCAAGTCCTTTATGGATGCTCCTATATGATACACATCATCGTCTATACAAAGGAAGCGGTCATGTGACAAACGGAATGTTTCAACATCAATCGGTGCATATTGAGCATTATGACGGTCTATGTCGAGTTGGAACTGGCGGCTTATCTGCTGAGTGTAGATGATTGCAGACACGTTATTATCTCTTTTATCGAGCAATGTCAGTACAGTCTCGTCAACATAGTTGTCGATAAGGACAATACGTTTCCTTGCACTCTTAATCAAGTCGGACACGAAAGTATAGGCATCATAAACTTGCCCATTGTAGAACACACCCTGCTTTGGCTTTGCGTTGCCCTCGTCCAATCTGCGAAACACCTCGTCTATGCGCTTGTCTGTTTCTTGCTGATGTTGCTGCATTTCCAATTGATGGTACTCCATTGTCGAGAGACGCTGAAACACTTCGGCATTGTTCTGTAGAAAGTGACGCATTGAAGTGAAAGCTCGCATTATTCGAATATTCACCTCAATCGCAGTGTCAGAACGTAAAACACTACTAAGCATAGCGACTCCGTTTTCAGTAAATACGTAAGGCATGTATTTCAAATGTTGTCCGCGTCCTTCGTTTAAGGTCGCAATTTGCGACCTTAAACATTCGTCCTTGGTCAATTGAAACATGAAATCTTCTGGAAATCGTTTAATATTACGTTTTACTTGCTCATTAAGACGCTTTGTTTCAACGCCATAAAGTGTGGCAAGGTCACGGTCAAGCATAACTTGTTGTCCTCTAATGATTTTTATTAGAGACTCTATATTGTCAACACCAACCAACTGGTCACGATTTGTGACCAGTTCGCCGTTTCCTGTCTTTTCCGTTATGTCTGCCATATTTCTATCTTTATTTTTGAGGTCACAAATTGTGACCTTAAACGTAGTGTTGTTATATTGCGTACAAAGGTGGTGCTTTTAGCCTTTAAGCCACTATTCCTCGTCTACTCGTCAATTTGTTTCTTTGTCTGCTTGTAAGCTTGCTTTTCAGAAATCCGTCAGGAAATCCGCCACCACATAGCTGCTGCCGCCGACGAAGATGAAATCATCCTTGTCGGCATCCTTGAGAGCGGCGGTGTAGGCTGCAGCAACAGTAGGGTAGGAGTTGCCTCGCAACTGATGTTTCTCGCCATCCTCTTTTACCTTCTCCACAGGTATTGCCCTGTGGGTAGATGCCTGTGTAAAATAATATATGGCGTTCTTTGGCAGCAGTTCGCAAACCCTGTCGATGTCTTTGTCGTCCACCATACCGAATACCATTCTCAATTGCTTGCAAGGTTGCTTCTTAATCTGTTCGCTCAGATATTGCCAGCCAGCCACGTTGTGCCCCGTGTCGCAAATCACGGTAGGGCTTGTCTGTATCCTCTCCCAGCGTCCGCGTAGGCCAGTGGTTTCTGTCACATTGGCAAAACCCTTCTTGATGCAGTCCTGGTCTTTTATTATCCCCATGCTGATGAGCTGTCGACAGGCGCAGAGCACGGTATTGGCGTTGCGCTCCTGATAGTAGCCTCCCAGTTCACCATGCAGTCTGCCGAAGTCTTTTGTCTCGTAGTCGAAGCCTTGTCCTGAGTTTGGAGTGGCAGTCAGAATCTCCTTGTCGTCTTGTGCGAATGTGATAGGAGCATTCTCCTGCATTGCCTTAGATTCAAACACTGGGCGCGTCTCCTCCGTGTATTCGCCGATTATTACGGGAGTCTCTGGTTTTATCACTCCGGCTTTCTCTGTGGCTATCTTTGCGAGAGTGTCGCCAAGAAACTGTGTGTGGTCGAAACTGATGTTCGTTATTATCGCCAGTTCCGGAGATATGATATTGGTGCAGTCGAGTCTGCCACCCAGTCCCACTTCTATCACGGCATAGTCAACAGCCTCTTCTGCGAAGTATTTGAAAGCGAGGGCAGTGGTGAGTTCGAAGAAGCTCGGATGAAGAGGTTCGAAAAACTCCCTCTCCTTTTCCACGAAGTCGATTACATATTCCTCGCTGACGCATTTGCCGTTGATCCTTATCCTCTCTCTGAAGTCCACGAGATGCGGTGATGTGTATAGTCCCACCTTGTAGCCTCCAGCCTGGAGAATTGCGGCGATGGTGTGGGAGCAGGAGCCTTTACCGTTTGTTCCTGCCACGTGGATGCTCTTGAATTTTCTGTGTGGATGACCGAAATGCCTGTCCAGCTCCTCGGTGTTGTACAGACCCTCCTTGTATGCCGACGCACCGACCTTCTGGAACATCGGCACGCTGTCATAAAGATATTGTATCGTTTCCTCGTAATTCATCATTTTCTCATTTTTTCTTTTTCAATCCTTTGTATGCAAGGAATGCTACCACTACTACAGCGAGAGCGAGAAGCACGTAGCCAATCTCATGACTGTATTTCAACGCCTGCTGATACACGTCCTGTGTAGTCTTGTAGTCGGTGTATTTGTATATCGCCCATCCTATCATGGCGAGCACGGTATTCCACACGCCGGCACCGAGAGTGGTGAAGGTGAGGAATCTGCCCACATTCATGCCAGACAATCCGGCAGGGATGCTGATGAGCTGTCTCACGGCAGGAACGAGTCGTCCGAAGAATGTGGAGGTGGCTCCGTGTTTGCGGAAGAACTCCTCTGCCTTTTCCACCGACTGGCGGTCTATGAGACACATGTGTCCTATTCTGCTGTCGGCAAATTTGTATATTATCGGTCTGCCGAGCCATTTGGCGAGGTAATAGTTCACAAGCGCACCGATGTCGGCACCGATGGTTGCGAAGACGATCACCAGTATGAATGTCATGTTGCTGTCAGGGTCCATCGCCTTCCATGCTGCCGGCGGCACTACTACTTCTGATGGGAATGGGATGAACGAGCTTTCGATTGCCATGAATAGTGTCACTACCCAATAGCTCAGATTGTCGAGAATCCAGAGAAAAAGATCTGCAGAGTTCATGATTTGTTTGTATAATTATTGTTATGGTTATCTATGTTTATAGTTATCAGGATGCAAAGTTAATGATTTGCCTGTTTAGCACAAAAGACGCGATGCCTAAAACAACATATATTATCTAAAACAACATATATTATGACTGTTTTAACATCTATGATGACAATATACAAACAACAATGGCGGAATGAAAGACACTCCGCCATTGTTGCTTGTCAGACTGTATTGCAGTCTGTTCTATTATCAGTGTTTATGTGTCAGGTGTCGCTACGGTCAGCTGAAATAACTTCTGAATTTCTGGAAGATGGTCTGCTTTGTCGTAGTGTCACCCTTGAAGTTGTCGCTCTTCTGCATCTCTTCGAGCGCTGTCTTCTCCTCCTTTGTCAGTGTCTTCGGAACATACACGCTGATGTGTACCACAAGATCTCCGGTGCTATGTCCGTAGCCTTGTATCGCCGGCAGTCCCTTGCCCCTGAGTCGGAGCGTCTTGCCAGGCTGCGTGCCTGGTTCAATCTTTATCTTCACTTTGCCGCCGCTGATGGTAGGCACCTCAACTTGTCCGCCGAGAGCTGCCGTAGGGAAGTCAAGGAGCAGGTTGTAGATGAGGTCCTTTTCTTCGCGGATGAAGGTGTCGCTCGGTTCTTCCTCTATGAGCACCTGAATGTTGCCGGCCACACCGTTGTGTATTCCAGCGTTGCCTTTTCCCGGCACGTTTACCACCATGCCACCGGCCACTCCGGCAGGTATCTTTATCTCGACAACCTCTTCGCCCTTTGTCACTCCGGTGCCGCCACAAGCCTTACACTTGTTCTTGATTATCATGCCCTCGCCCTGACAGGTAGGACATACGCTCTGTGTCTGCATCATGCCGAAGAGACTCTGTGTGGTGCGTGTCACCACTCCGCTGCCGTGACATGTCGGACAGGTTTCCTTGCTGCTGCCCTTTTCGGCTCCGCTACCACCGCAGCATGAGCAGGTGACGTCTTTCTTCACCTTGAATTTCTTTGTCACGCCGGTTGAAATCTCGGCGAGTGTCATTCTAACCTTCAGTCGCAGGTCAGCACCTCTGTGCTGTGCCGGGCGAGCGCCACCGCGTCCGCCGAATCCGCTACCGAATCCGCCTCCGAAACCGCCGCCATGGCCTCCGAACACGTCGCCGAACATCGAGAATATGTCGTCCATGCTGAATCCGCCGCCGAATCCGCCGCCGAAACCTCCGGCTCCGCCGCCCATCGGACCATCGAAGCCGAACTGGTCGTATTGCTGTCTCTTCTGAGGGTCGTGCAATACGTCGTAAGCCTCTGCAGCCTCTTTGAATTTCTCTTCAGCCACCTTGTCGCCAGGGTTGCGGTCAGGGTGATATTTGATGGCGATTTTTCTGTAAGCTTTCTTTATCTCGTCCTCGGATGCGTCTTTGCTTACGCCAAGCACCTCGTAGTAGTCTCTCTTGTTTGCCATATTCTGTCTTTACCTTATTGTCCCACTGCCACTTTGGCGTGTCTTATCACCTTGTCGTTGAGTTTATATCCTGTCAGCACGCAGTCGAGCACCTTGCCCTTCTTCTCGTCTCCCATGCCAGGCACCATGGCGATAGCCTCGTGCAGGTCGGTATCGAAGTCGGCATCCTTTGTCTCTATCTTGTTCACGCCAAGTCCGCCAAGCACCTTCTCGAATTTCTGGAATATCAGTTTCATTCCTTCTTTCAGAGCCTCGGCATCGTCTGTCTTCTCGGCGCTTGCAAGAGCGCGCTCCATATCGTCGAGCACAGGAAGTATTGCCGCCACCGTCTTCTCGGCACCGTTGAGCAGCAACTCTGCCTTCTCCTTCATAGTGCGTTTGCGGTAGTTGTCAAATTCAGCCACGCTTCTCAGATATTTGTCCTTGAGATCAGCAATCTCCTCTTTGGCAGCCTCCAGCGGGTCTTTCTCCTCTTTCTTTTCTGCTTCCTTTTCGGTATTGTCTTTTCCGGCATTCTCCTTGGCGGCATTCTCAGCCTGCTTTGCCTTGGAGGTTTCCATCTCTTCCGTTTCTTTCTTTATATCTTTTTCTTTGCTCATAATGTTTTGCTTTTTCCCTTTAATCAGCAAAAACCTTGCCAACAGGGGCAAGGTTCTGCCATAAATGGAATTTGGATATTCTGCTTGTTCTGAAAAACCAGCTTTCCTTATCCGGATTATTGATAAAGGTTCTGATTTCAGCCTCGTCTACACGGCGGGATTCTTATTCATACATCTTGGCGCGCTGCTCTTTCAGCTGCTCGTCGTAGATGTAGTCGTCATACTGCATGAGCTTGTCGATTGTTCCGTTTGGAGTCAGCTCTATGATGCGGTCTGCCACGGTCTGTATGAACTCGTGGTCATGGCTGCTGAAGAGGATGTTGCCCTTGAATCCTACGAGGTTGTTGTTGAATGCCTGGATGCTCTCGAGGTCGAGGTGGTTGGTAGGAGTGTCGAGGATGAGGCAGTTGGCGTTCTTCAGCTGCATTCTTGCTATCATACAGCGCATTTTCTCGCCTCCGCTCAATACGTTCACCTTCTTCAGCACCTCTTCGCCGCTGAAGAGCATTCTGCCGAGGAAGCCCTTCATCACCACTTCGTTGCCCGGACCATACTGGCTGAGCCAGTCCACGAGGTTCATGTCGCTCTGGAAGAACTCCGTGTTGTCGAGAGGCAGATATGCTGTGGTGATGGTTATACCCCATTTGAATGTGCCGGCCTGCGCCTCGCGGTTGCCGTTTATGATTTCGAAGAGGGCAGTCATAGCCTTAGGGTTGTGGCTCAGGAACACCACCTTCTGTCCCTTTTCGATGTTGAAGCTCACGTTGTCGAAGAGCACTGTGCCGTCGTTGTCCACGGCCTTCAGTCCTTCCACTTCCAGAATCTGGTTGCCCGGTTCGCGCTCCATCTGGAATATGATTCCAGGATATTTGCGTGATGACGGTCTGATTTCCTCAACGTTCAGCTTCTCGAGCATCTTCTTGCGGCTCGTCGTCTGCTTGCTCTTTGCCACGTTGGCAGAGAAACGGCGGATGAATTCCTCCAGTTCCTTGCGTTTCTCTTCAGCCTTCTGACGCTGGTTCTGAGCCTGGCGCAGGGCGAGCTGTGAACTCTCATACCAGAAAGAGTAGTTTCCTGAGAATACGGTAACCTTTCCGAAGTCGATGTCCACTGTCTGTGTGCTGACGGCGTCGAGGAAGTGACGGTCGTGACTCACTACGAGAACTGTCTGCTCCACATTGCTCAGATATTCCTCAAGCCACTGCACGGTGTCGAGGTCCAAGTCGTTGGTAGGCTCGTCGAGCAACAGGTTGTCGGGGTGTCCGAACAAAGCCTTTGCAAGCATCACGCGCACCTTCTCGTTGTTTGACAGCTCGCTCATCATCTTCTGGTGCATGTGCTCCTTGATGCCGAGGTTAGAGAGCATCTGTGCAGCGTCGCTTTCAGCGTTCCATCCGTCCATCTCGGCGAATTTCAGCTCCAGGTCGGCAGCGCGGTTACCATCCTCTTCTGTCATTTCCGGTTTTGCGTAGAGTGCCTCACGCTCCTTCATGTTGTTCCACAGAGGCTCGTGTCCCATCAGCACCGTGTCCATTACGCTGTATGCGTCGTATTTGAAGTGGTCCTGATCGAGCACGGAGAGACGCTCGCCCGGTCCCAGTTCCACTGTTCCCTTGTTAGGCTCCAGTTCTCCGCTGATAGCCTTGAGCAGTGTAGACTTTCCTGCGCCGTTTGCACCGATCACACCATAAATGTTCCCATTGGTGAATTTGATATTGACATCCTTGTAGAGTACTCTCTTTCCGAATTGGATAGCGAGATTGGTTACTGTAATCATTTTCTTTCTTCTACCTTATTATATAGTACTTTCTTTGTTGTTATCTTTCTTTTCTGCCAGAGACATTCCCGAAGCGTACCTTTTAGTCCTTGGCATCGAATTTTGCCCAATACGGCAAAATCGGCTGCAAAGTTACTGCAAATTATTGATATTGAGAAATAAAAGTAAATATTTGTGGATATTTTACGGGCTGACGAGTGGAAAAGAAGGTGGCCAGACGAATCAATTTCCATCGAAATGCCATCACGATAAGCATTACTTCGAAATCTCCCCCCTGACGTGGGGAATGAAACCCCACATTAGGGGGAACCGTTCCCCACGCCGTGGGGGAAATTCAGGGATATATTTTTGTCATCGTAATTGTTGGGCTGATTCATCCGACATAGCTATCCCTTCACCGCCTGCGGTAATCTCTGCCGGGGCGATGATGGCAAAAAAAACACGCCTCGTTGCCATAATATCAATGACTTTTGGCATTATTGATGCAAAAGTATCTGATTTTTTCATATATTTGCATCCCGAAAATTCTTTAAGACGACAATATGAGACATACATATAACAGAAACATCAATGATTACGCCCACTATCAAGTGGAGCAAGACGATACGTTGCTCAACTTCCTCCTCAACAACGTGAAGGAGAGCCGTTCAAAGATCAAAGCCACGCTTCAAGGCCGTGGCATCAAGGTTAATGGCAAGACTGTGACACAGTTTGACTATCCCGTTGCTGCCGGCACCAAGATAGAAGTGAGCAAGACGAAACGAAACAACGACAAGCTCAAGAGCCGTTATGTGAAGATTGTCTACGAGGACCAGTATCTAGTGGTGATTGAGAAGAATATCGGCATCCTGTCGATGGCAGCCGGCCACAAGTCGCTGAACGTGAAAGCCGTGCTCGACGACTATTTCAAGAAGACTCGCCAGCGCTGCACGGCACATGTCGTACACCGTCTTGACCGCGACACCAGCGGACTCATGATTTATGCCAAGGACATGGAGACGGAGCAGATTCTGGAGCACAACTGGCATGACATAGTTTTCGACCGACGCTACGTTGCCGTGGTGAGTGGAGAGATGGAGAATGATGAGGGAACGATAGAAAACTGGCTGAAGGACAACAAGGCATACGTGACATATTCGTCACCGGTGGACAATGGCGGAAAATATGCCATCACCCATTACCGGGTGCTCGACCGCACCACGGAGCATAGTCTTGTGGAATACAAATTGGAGACAGGGAGGAAAAACCAGATTCGTGTACACTCTGCCGATATGGGACATCCGGTATGTGGCGACATAAAATATGGCAATGGCGACGACCCTATACATCGCCTTTGTCTTCATGCCTATATGCTCTGCTTCTATCATCCCGTTACCCGTCAGGCGATGGAGTTCGAGACGATGATTCCGGCGGCGTTCAGACATCTGTTCAAGTAGTCCAATCGGTAAGCTTCATTGCTCAGTCCCTTTTATATTGGGCTCAATTAATCATTAAACTCAAGAAAAGATGGAAAATTTCGGATATTATATATTCTGTATAGTAGCCTTTATCGTGGTGTTCCTGCTTGTGAAGAAAATCACAGGCTGCCTGATAAAGACCGCCATATTCGTTGTGCTGGCAGCGGTGCTTGCGGCAATATACTATTTGTGGCTCAGTTGAGGCTTGTGATAAAACGAATCGGTCATCAGGACATTTCTGCGTATTCTGTTCTGATGACCGATTGAGTCTAACCCAAATCAGGCGTCAGGGATTGCTTGGATTCTGAGTTTTCAGAATGACGGATTCAGTTCGGGTTAGTATTCAGTCTTGTCGGTCTTCTCTGTCCACATTTGGAAAGCCTTTTTCGCCTCCTCCTGCATGATTATTTCGGATGGCTTGTTGCGGTGGTCTGGCGACAGTTCCAGTTCCTTGTATATGAAATCGTCGTCGAAACCTATTGCAGCAGCGTCCTTGCGGTCGTTGGCATAGAAAATCTTGTCGAGATGTGCCCAGTATATAGCACCCAGACACATCGGACACGGTTCACACGAAGTGTATATCGAGCAGCCTCCCAGGTCGAATGAACCGATAGCCTTTGCCGCCTTGCGGATTGCCGACACCTCAGCATGGGCGGTAGGGTCGCAGTCTATAGTGACACAGTTGGAAGCCTCTGCCACGACTTCGCCGTTGCGTGCTATTACCGCACCGAACGGTCCGCCGCCGCTTTTCACGCTCTCTTCAGACAGTCTTATGGCTCTGAGCATTAATTCTTTATCGTTCATATAATATTCCTTTATTAGTTATAGATTTAGTGTTATACATTCAAACTCTTTGCTAAGATATTGAATATTTCCCAATAAAACAAGAAAATACCCTAAATTCACGATTATGATACTGTATTTGTCCGGCACAGGAAACACCAGGTGGGTTGCCGAGAGCATTGCCCGCATGACAGGAGACGAGAGGGTAGTAGACGTCGCCTCTGTATGCAGCCAGCCCCTTCATGTGCAGCTGAACCCCGGAGAGCCTCTCGGCATTTTTTTTCCCGTTCACGGTTGGCGTCCGCCGATGCTGCTTCGTCGCGTGTTGTCAGAAATGACGTTGAGCGTCGGTTCGGAGTGCAATGTCAAACCCTACGTGTATTCAGTCTGTACCGTTGGCGACACCGTTGGCGAGAGTATGGATATATTGCGCAGCGATCTCAAGAAACAAGGCGTTTCTCTCGATGCCGTGTTTGATGTGCGGATGCCGAATACATACGTCGGACTGCCCTTTATGGATGTAGACAAGGAGAAGGTGGTCAGCGACAAGCTCCATGAAGCGCAGCCGCGCATGGAGTTTATAGCAGAAAAGATAAGAGAGAGGGCGAATGGGGCTTTCATGCGCTATCTGGGCAGATGGAAGAGAATCAACAGTGGTCTGCTCGGCGAGGCATTTGTGCGCAAACTCGTCACTGACCGTTATTTCCATGTTGAAGAGTCGCTCTGTGTGTCGTGTGGGAAGTGCGTGGCATCGTGTCCCGTCGGCAACATGTCGCTTGACGATGACGGTATGCCGCAATGGAACCATGATGGCAGCTGTCTCACTTGCTTCGCCTGCTATCATAATTGTCCACGCCATGCCATCCGTTTCGGCAGCGTTACCGACAAGAAGGGACAGTATGTCTTTGACCCCAAACGGGCATAGGATGCAAAAAATCAGGCAAACGGTATCTCTATTCTCTATCTTATGTGATAGTATCTCGAATGGCAGCCGAAATAGGAACCGCCGTATGCGGAATCGCACGAACGGTGGCGTGAGAGGACTGTAAATACGAAAATAGGAAGAAAACAGCTTCGTTTTCCTCCTACTCGATTTATTTGTAAAAGTCAGAGACTTCTCTTTTGCCTTTATTCTGTCACAGTTATCTCTCCGCAGATATCTCTCACAATGTTCGATCTCACGAGATTAACATCGTTGTGCTGACCTATCAGGAACATGAGTTTTGTCAAAGCACTCTCCACGGTACTGTCGTAACCGCTCACCACGCCCATGTTCTTGAGCTGGAATCCCGTGTCGTATCTGCCCATCTCCACTGCTCCGGCATCACACTGGCTGATATTCACCACAGTGATTCCGCGGCTTGTAGCCTCCTTGAGCAGTCGCATGAGCCAGGGGTGGTGTGGTGCGTTTCCGCTGCCGTAGGTCCTCATCACTATGGCGCGAAGCTCCGGCGACTCGATTACGTGGCGCGTGATCTGCTCCTGCACACCAGGGAAGAGCGTGAACACGGTGACGTTGGGGTCTAATGCGAAGTGGGGGATGAGTTTCTTCCTGAAGTCCCTCTTCAGGATATGCTCCTCGTGGTATGTGATGTTCACTCCGGCATCTGCCAGATGAGGATAGTTGTAAGATTCAAAGGCGTTGAACCCGTCGGCGTTTGCTTTCGTTGCCCTGTTGCCTCTCAGCAGGTGGCCGTTGAAATAGATACACACTTCTGGAACTATCGGTGTGCCGTCGTCATGGTGGGCAGAAGCCACCTCAATACTCGTCACGAGGTTCTCTTTGCCGTCGGTGCGCAGCTGACCGATAGGCAGCTGGCTTCCTGTCAGCACCACAGGCTTTGTCAGGTTTTCGAGCATGAACGACAGTGCTGATGCCGTGAATGCCATGGTGTCGGTGCCGTGCAGTATTACAAAACCGTCGTAGTCGTCGTATCTGTCGGCAATGATCCTTACGAGTTGCGACCAGAAGCGCGGCGTCATGTCGCTGGAGTCGATGGGAGGCGTGAACTGATAAGAGTCGATTCCCGTCTCGATGGCAGCAAATTCCGGAAGGCAGCTGATTAGATGGTTAAAGTCCAGAGGTTCCAATGCTCCTGATTCACGGTTGCATCCCATGCCTATTGTGCCTCCCGTGTATATCAAAAGCACTCTGTCTGTGCGTTTGAAGGAATAGTTAGAAACTGAATTTTTGTTTTTCATAAAAGGTCTTGCCTATTTGATTTTTCGTTTAGATTGTGCAAATATAGCTTAAAAAATGATGTAATCAAAAAAAATGCCGTATATTTGCACAGAAAAGATTAAACAAATTACATATTAACAATTAATACTAAAATAATATTAAGTCATGAAGCAATTTATGGACGAAAACTTCCTGCTTGAAACCAAGACCTCGCAGGAACTTTTCCACAATCATGCGGCCAAGATGCCAATCATCGATTATCACTGTCATCTGATTCCTGAAATGGTGGCAAACGACCATCAGTTCAAGAGTATTACAGAGCTTTGGCTCGGAGGCGACCACTACAAGTGGCGTGCGATGAGAACCAACGGTGTTGACGAGAGATTCTGCACAGGCAAGGATACTTCAGACTGGGAGAAGTTTGAGAAATGGGCAGAGACCGTTCCTTACACTTTCCGCAACCCTCTTTACCACTGGACCCACCTCGAGCTGAAGACCGCTTTCGGCATCGACAAACTCTTGAGTCCTAAGACAGCAAGAGAAATCTTCGACGAGTGTAACGAGAAGCTGAAGCAGCCAGGATATACCGCACGCGGATTCATGCGCCGCTACAACGTGGAGTGTGTCTGCACCACCGACGATCCAATCGACGATCTGCGCTACCACAAGCAGACTCGCGAGAGCGGTTTCGAGATCAAGATGATTCCGGCATGGCGTCCTGACAAGGCAATGAACATCGAGAAGCCTGAATTCCCTGAATACGTGAACAAGCTTGGTGAGGTGGCTGGTGTCACAATCAACAAGTTTGCCGACATGGTGGACGCTCTGCAGAAGCGCCACGACTTCTTCCATGAGAACGGCTGCCGCCTTTCAGACCACGGTATCGAGGAGTTCTACGACGAACCATATACAGACTCTCAGATCGAGACAATCTTCGAGAAGGCAATGCGCAAGCAGCAGCTTTCGGCTCAGGAGGTCCGCCAGTTCAAACACTGCATCCTGCGCATCTTCGCTGAACAGGATTTCGCAAGCGACTGGACACAGCAGTACCATTACGGAGCAATCCGCGACAACAACAGTCTGATGTACGACAAGCTCGGTGCTGACACCGGTTTCGACTCAATCGGTGAGTTCACCACAGCAACAGCGATGAGCCACTTCCTCAACGAACTCAACAAGGAAGGCAAGCTCACACGTACTATCCTCTACTGCTTGAACCCATGTGCCAACGAGGTTATCGCCACAATGCTCGGCAACTTCCAGGACGGTTCGTGCCCAGGCAAGATCCAGTTCGGTTCAGGCTGGTGGTTCAACGACCAGCTCGACGGTATGACACGCCAGATGAACGCACTCTCTGTTCTTGGTCTGCTGAGCCGTTTCGTAGGTATGCTCACCGACAGCCGTTCGTTCCTCTCATATCCTCGTCATGAGTATTTCCGCCGTCTGCTTTGCAATCTGCTCGGCAACGACGTTGAGAAGGGCTTGCTGCCAAACGACATGGAGAGCCTCTCTCGCATGGTTGAGGACATCAGCTACAACAACGCCCGCAACTACTTCAAGTTCTATTGATTCCCGTCGCGTTCACGCGTCGGCAGGTCGGTCGCAATAAGCGGGTGGACAAGTCGGCGAGTAGATAAGTTGACGGACAGGACGAACATACTGAGTCGTTTCCCCTTTGACTATCCAGGATAGTGGCATGAGGGGCGATGAATGAATAATCCATATCCCCATTTCCCACCACATGAATTATATGTGAGAGAAATGGGGATTTTGTATAGAAATATTTGCCGTTTTCAGAAAATAGGATTATTTTTGCAAAGATTTTAACTATATCTTAATTGAACGAGTATGAAGAAACTACTTATGCCAATTGTATTATTGGTAGCTGTGTTCACCCTCTTTAGCTGTGGTGGCATAAAGCAATTCGCTTATTATCAGAACATTGACACACTGGACTTATCTTCTTCGAAGGGACTTTTCGATGCCAAGATCATGCCTAAGGATGGCTTGGTGATAACCGTAAATACCACCGATCCGAGAGCAGCCGTGCCGTTCAATCTCAATACTGGTAATAATAATAACATTGCTAATGCCAAGGAGTCAACATACCTTGTTGACAACAACGGTTACATCAATTTCCCTATCATAGGATTGGTGAAAGTTTCAGGCTTGACCAAGCGCGAGTGTGAGGCTGTTATCCACGACAGAATCAAACCTTATATGGCAGAGAAGGAGAATCCTATCATCACCGTGCGCATGTCCAGCTTCAGAGTATGCGTGTATGGTGAGGTAAACAAACCGGGAGAGTTTGTTGTGGAAACAGAGAAAATAAGTCTCCCCGAGGCTTTGGCACAGGCTGGTGATCTTACCATCTATGGTAAACGCCAGAATGTGTTGCTTATCAGAGAAGACAGCGAAGGAAGAAAGTCTGCCCACAGGCTTGACTTGACAGATGCAAACATCATAAAGTCTCCATACTATTATCTGCAGCAGAATGACCAGATTTATGTGGAGCCTAACAAAACAAAGAAGAGAAACTCTGTCATCGGTTCGAGTACGTCGATCTGGATTGCAAGTATCAGTTCTCTGACGTCTATAACGTCGCTTATTGTGACGTTGGTAAGATTGTAGGCTTTCTGTCATTTCAAATTTTTATTTGATATGTGTGGTATTGTAGGATATATAGGTAAAAGACAGGTCTTCCCTATTCTCATTAAGGGACTTAAGAGATTAGAGTATAGAGGATACGATAGTGCGGGCGTCGCTATGATAAACGACAATGGCGACCTCAGCGTATACAAGACTAAGGGCAAGGTGGCAGATCTGGAGCGGTTCTGTGAGGATAAGGACATATCCGGAACTGTTGGAATAGCCCACACACGTTGGGCTACTCATGGTGAACCATCGTCGGTGAATGCACATCCGCATTATTCAGAGTCGAAGAACATCGCCATCATTCATAATGGCATCATCGAGAACTATGCTGACCTGAAGAAGAAACTCGTTGCCGATGGCGTGAAATTCCGTTCGGATACCGATACGGAAGTCATCGTGCAGCTCATAGAATATATACAGACGAGAAAGAACGTAGACCTGCTTACGGCAGTGAGGTTTGCCCTCACCCAGCTCATCGGAGCTTATGCCATTGCAGTGCTCGACAAGAGAGACAAAGACCAGATTATCGCTGCCCGCAAGCAGAGTCCGCTGGTCATCGGTATAGGCGAGGACGAGTTCTTCCTCGGTTCCGACGCCACTCCTATTATTGAATACACCGACAAGGTGGTTTATCTCGACGACGACAATATCGCCGTGATACGCCGTGGCGAAGGCCTCAAGGTGGTGAATACTCTCAACGACACGCTTAATCCGGAAATCTGCACCGTAGACCTCGACCTCGGACAGATAGAGAAAGGCGGTTTCCCGCATTTCATGCTCAAGGAAATCTTCGAGCAGCCGGAATGTCTGGAGAACTGCATGCGTGGAAGGATAAACGTGGAAGCCAACAATGTTACACTCAGTGCTGTAATAGACTACAGACGTCAGCTCCTTGCTGCCAAGCGTGTGATAATCGTTGCCTGCGGCACGTCATGGCATGCCGGACTCATAGGCAAGCAGCTGATAGAGTCGCTTTGCCGCATACCGGTGGAAGTGGAATACGCCAGCGAGTTCAGATACAGAAATCCTGTTATCGACAGTTCCGACGTCGTGATAGCAATCTCTCAGAGCGGTGAGACAGCCGACACGTTGGCTGCCGTGAACCTGGCAAAAGACAATGGCGCATTCGTTTATGGAGTATGCAACGCTATCGGTTCGAGCATACCGAGAGACACAGACACCGGTTCGTATATACACGTAGGACCGGAGATCGGCGTTGCCTCCACCAAGGCATTCACCGGACAGGTCACCGTGCTTCTGATGCTCGCACTGGCACTCGGCAAGGAGAAGGGCACGATTACAAACGAACAATACTCCAAGATTGTCAGCGAACTGTGTACCGTACCAGAGAAGATGAAGTCTCTGTTGAAGCTGAACGACAGGATATCAGAATTGAGCAAGACCTTCACCTATGCCAGCAATTTCCTTTATCTGGGACGTGGCTACAACTATCCGGTTGCGCTTGAAGGCGCTCTGAAACTGAAGGAAATCAGTTACATCCATGCCGAAGGCTACCCAGCTGCAGAGATGAAGCACGGTCCCATCGCCCTTATCGACTCTGATATGCCGGTAGTGGTAATAGCTCCGCATGATGAGATGTATCAGAAGGTACTCAGCAATATTCAGGAAATCAAGGCACGAAAGGGAAAGGTCATAGCATTGGTTTCTAAAGGCGACGACACGATAAGCAAGATTGCCGACGAAGTGATAGAGATTCCGCAGACGCTCGAATGTCTTGAGCCGCTTGTGGCATCCATTCCGTTGCAGCTCCTTGCATACCATATCGCAGTGTGCAAAGGAAAGAACGTTGACCAGCCGAGAAATCTCGCCAAGTCGGTGACCGTTGAATAATTGACATCTATATCTTGGGGCTGCTCCTCTTCCGAGGGGTGAGCCCCTTGCTTTGAATATATTAGGGTAATAGTTACAGTAAGGATAATACATATTTAATAAGAATTCAAAAATGGAACCTTTGAAGCATGAATGTGGTGTGGCAATGGTGAGACTGCTGAAACCACTGGAATACTACCAGGAGAAGTATGGCACCTGGATGTATGGTCTTAACAAACTCTATCTCATGATGGAGAAACAACACAACCGAGGACAGGAAGGAGCCGGAATGGCATGCGTGAATCTCGCAGCTTTGCCCGGCCACGAATATATGTTCAGGGAGAGGGCGGAAGGTTCCAACGCCATCACGGAGATCTTTAGCACAGTACACAAGAAATTCATGGACCTCTCAGAGGAACAGCTCGCTGATGTGGATTATGCACGCCACAATCTTCCGTTTGCAGGAGAGATGTATATGGGCCACCTGCGCTATTCCACTACAGGAAAGAGCGGACTCACATTCGTGCATCCGTTTCTGAGAAGAAACAACTGGAGAGCAAAGAATCTTTGTCTCTGCGGAAATTTCAATATGACCAACGTGCATGAGATTTTCGAGAAACTACTCGCTATGGGACAGTCGCCGAGAATATACAGCGACACCTATATCACTCTCGAACTGATGGGCCACCGCCTCGACAGAGAGGTGGAGCGCAACTTCATAGATGCCCAGAAGAAGGGCCTCAAAGGACGCGACATCACCGATTATATCGATGACAACGTGAAGATGGCTAATGTGCTGAAAACCACGATGACCGACTTCGACGGTGGCTACGTGATGTGCGGACTGACAGGAAGCGGAGAGATGTTTGCCATGAGAGACCCATGGGGGATTCGTCCGGCTTTCTGGTATAAGGACGACGAGGTGATAGCATTGGCAAGCGAGCGCCCTGTGCTTCAGACCACATTCGGACTCGACTGCGACGACATCCACGAGCTGGAGCCCGGACAGGCGATAGTAGTGACAAAGAACGGCGTGGACAGTCTGGAGCAGATAATCGAACAGCGTGGCGACAGCAAATGCTCGTTTGAGAGAATATACTTCAGCCGCGGTTCCGACCGCGATATATACAATGAGCGCAAGAAGCTCGGAGAACAGCTCACGGAGAGTATTCTGAAGGCTGTGGATTACGACACCGAACATACAGTGTTCTCTTTCATACCAAACACAGCCGAAGTGGCGTTCTACGGAATGCTCGGAGGCTTCAAGAGGTATATCAACGACCAGAAGATAGAACGTCTGTATAACCTCGGCCATACACCGACTAAGGACGAGCTGCAGGAGATTCTCCATCAGTATGTCCGGAGTGAGAAGGTGGCATGGAAGGACATCAAGCTTCGCACCTTTATCACAGAGGGAAACACCCGTAAGGACCTGGCGTCGCATGTATACGATGTGACATACGGTTCGATAGAGCCATACGTTGACAATCTCGTCATCATCGACGACAGCATCGTTAGGGGAACCACTCTGAAAGAGAGCATCCTGAAGATTCTCGACAGCCTGCACCCAAAGAAGATCGTGGTGGTGAGCAGTTCGCCACAGATACGTTACCCCGACTACTACGGTATCGACATGCCGAGCCTGGAGGAGTTCTGTGTCTTTGGTGCCACAATGCAGCTGCTGAAGGAACGCGACATGCTCCATGTCGTTGACGATATTTATGAGAACTGTCTCGCAGAGCTCAAGAAACCGAGAGCCGAGATGCGCAACTGCGTGAGAGACATCTACACGCCTTTCACGGTGAATGAGATAAACCAGAAAATCATCGAGATGCTGCGCCCAGAAGGCATGACAACACCGGTGGAACTCGTGTTCCAGTCTATCGAAGGACTCCACGAGGCTATACCTGGCCATAAGGGAGACTGGTATTTCACCGGCAACTATCCTACTCCCGGAGGCACGGAGCTTGTAAACAGAGCCTTCGTCAGCTTCTATGAGAACAAATACAAGAAGAGAAAATAGAATTATAACAAAATAACCGCAAGGTTTAAAAACAACTATATAAATGAGAAATGTAACTTTAGTCTTGGAAGATGGAACCAAGTTCCACGGAAAGTCGTTTGGCTACGACCAGCCCGTTGCTGGCGAGGTGGTGTTCAATACAGCCATGATGGGCTATCCGGAGAGCCTTACCGACCCTTCCTACGCAGGTCAGCTGATGGTTCTCACTTATCCGCTTGTAGGTAACTATGGCGTGCCTCCGTTCACTATCGAAGAGAATGGTCTGGCTACATTTATGGAGAGTGACAAAATCCATGCTTCGGCAATCATCGTTGCCGACTATAGCGAGCAGTATAGTCATTGGAATGCTGTAGAGTCGCTTGCCGATTGGCTCAAGCGCGAGCATGTGCCGGGAATTACCGGCATCGACACCCGCGAGCTGACTAAAGTGTTGCGTGAGCACGGTGTCATGATGGGAAAGATTCTCTTCGACGACGAGCCGGACAATGTGCCGGTGGCAATGTATGAGGGAGTGAACTTCGTCGACCGTGTGAGCTGCAAGGAGATTATCCGCTACAACGAGGGTGCCGGCCGCAAGGTGGTGCTTGTTGACTGTGGCGTGAAGCATAACATCATCCGTTGTCTCATCAACCGTGGTGTGGAAGTTATCCGTGTGCCATGGAACTACGACTATACCGACATGGAGTTCGACGGCCTTTTCCTCGCCAATGGTCCTGGCGACCCGGACATGTGTGAGGAAGCAGTGGCAATCATCCGCAAGCAGATGTCAAAGTCTACAAAGCCAATCTGTGGTATCTGTATGGGTAACCAGTTGCTCGCCAAGGCAGGCGGCGCAAGCATCTACAAACTGAAATACGGTCACCGTTCCCACAACCAGCCAGTGCGCATGGTTGGCACAGACAGGTGTTTCGTGACGAGCCAGAACCACGGCTATGCCGTTGACGCCAAGACTCTCGGCAAGGACTGGGAGGAACTTTTCGTGAATATGAACGACGGCAGCAACGAGGGCATCAAGCACAAGACCAACCCTTGGTTCTCAAGCCAGTTCCACCCGGAGGCTTGCTCCGGACCGGTAGATACAGAGTTCATGTTCGACAAGTTCGTTGAAGCACTCAAATAATGATTCGCTGAAACACGTTATAGTCACATTCTGCCGTCCTCTCTCTCTTGAGACTGGCAGTGTGGAATCAAAGTATCAAGAAACTCAAGATAATATAATAATGAAAGACGATAATATAAAGAAAGTCCTGCTCTTAGGTTCAGGCGCATTGAAGATCGGTGAGGCCGGTGAGTTCGACTATTCCGGTTCTCAGGCACTCAAGGCACTCCGTGAGGAGGGAGTGGAAACAGTTCTCATCAACCCTAACATCGCCACCGTACAGACATCCGAGGGCGTTGCCGACCAGATCTATTTCCTTCCTGTCCAGCCATATTTTGTGGAGAGGGTAATCGAAAAGGAGCGTCCGGATGGTATCCTCCTTTCTTTCGGCGGACAGACGGCTCTCAACTGCGGTGTTGAACTCTTCAAGAGCGGTGTGCTCGAGAAATACAATGTCAGGGTGCTTGGCACACCGGTGCAGGCTATCATGGACACAGAAGACCGTGAGCTTTTCGTTCAGAAGCTCGATGAGATTGACGTGAAGACCATCAAGAGCGAGGCTTGCGAGAACATCGAACAGACACGCAAGGCAGCTGCCGAACTCGGTTATCCTGTTATTATCCGTGCCGCATACGCATTGGGAGGTCTGGGATCAGGTTTCGCTGACAACGAGGAGGAACTGAACAAGCTCGCTGAGAAGGCATTCGCTTTCTCTCCGCAGGTGCTTGTGGAGAAGAGTCTCAAGGGATGGAAGGAGATAGAGTATGAAGTGGTGCGCGACCGCTACGACAACTGTATCACCGTTTGTAATATGGAGAACTTCGACCCGCTGGGAATCCATACGGGAGAGAGTATCGTAATCGCTCCTTCACAGACGCTTACAAACTCAGAATATCACAAGCTCCGTGCCTTGGCTATCAAGATCATCCGCCATATCGGTATCGTGGGTGAGTGTAACGTGCAGTATGCGTTCGACCCAAAGAGCGAAGACTATAGAGTGATCGAGGTGAATGCCCGTTTGAGCCGTTCCTCAGCTCTCGCTTCAAAGGCAACAGGTTATCCTCTGGCTTTCGTTGCTGCAAAGCTCGGTATGGGCTACGGACTCTTCGAGCTGAAGAACTCCGTGACCAAAACCACCAGCGCATTCTTCGAACCGGCTCTCGACTATGTGGTCTGCAAGATACCACGCTGGGACTTGAGCAAGTTCCGTGGCGTAGACAAGGAGTTGGGATCATCGATGAAGTCTGTCGGTGAGGTAATGGCTATCGGCCGCAACTTCGAGGAAGCTATCCAGAAGGGTCTCCGTATGATCGGTCAGGGTATGCACGGCTTCGTTGAGAACAAGGAACTTGAGATTCCTGATATCGACTCCGCCCTTCGTGAACCTACAGACAAGCGTATCTTCGTCATCTCGAAGGCTATGCACAAGGGATATACCGTTGACGATATCCATGAACTGACTAAGATTGACAAGTGGTTCCTCGAGAAGCTGAAGCATATCATCGACATCGACGAGGAGATGAAGAAGTGCAACATAAATACTCTTGACAAGGAACTGATGCACACGGCTAAGGTCTATGGTTTCACCGACTTCCAGATAGCTCGTGCAGTCGGCTTGGAGCAGGAGCTTCACAGCATGGCAAAGGCAGGTCTTGTAGTAAGACAGTTGCGCAAGAACTATGGCATCCTTCCTGTAGTAAAACAGATAGATACCCTTGCCGCTGAATATCCGGCACAGACCAACTATCTGTATGTTACATACGCCGGTGTGAAGAGCGACATCACCTTCGAGAACGACCACCGCAGCATCGTGGTGCTCGGTTCAGGTGCCTACCGCATCGGTTCTTCAGTTGAGTTCGACTGGTGTGGCGTGCAGGCTCTCAATACCATCCGTAAGGAGGGCTACCGCTCGGTGATGATAAACTATAACCCTGAGACCGTTTCTACCGACTATGACATGTGCGACCGTCTCTATTTCGATGAGTTGACATTCGAGCGTGTTATGGATATCATCGACATGGAGCAGCCTTATGGCGTAATCGTTTCCACCGGTGGACAGATTCCTAACAACCTTGCAATGCGCCTCGATGAGCAGCATGTGCCGATCCTCGGTACCAAGGCTAAGGACATCGACAATGCCGAAGACCGTGCCAAGTTCTCTCAGATGCTCACCAACAACGGTATCAACCAGCCTGAGTGGAGCGCTCTGACCAGCATGGAAGATATCGACAAGTTCATCGATAGGGTAGGCTTCCCTGTTCTTGTGCGCCCAAGCTACGTGCTCTCAGGTGCTGCCATGAACGTATGCTCTAATGAGGACGAACTGAAGCGTTTCCTCCAGTTGGCTGCCAATGTCAGCGAGGATCATCCGGTCGTAGTGAGCAAGTTCATCGAGCATGCCAAGGAGATTGAGATGGATGCCGTGGCAAAAGACGGTGAGGTCATTGCTTACGCCATTTCTGAGCATATCGAGTTTGCCGGTGTACACTCCGGCGACGCTACAATACAGTTCCCTCCACAGAAACTCTATGTTGAGACCGTGCGCCGTGTGAAGCGCGTCGGCCGTCAGATTGCCAAGGAACTCCACATCAACGGACCGTTCAACATCCAGTTTATGGCTCGCGACAATGATATCCTCGTCATCGAGTGTAACCTGCGTGCCAGCCGTTCGTTCCCATTCGTGAGCAAGGTATTGAAGATCAACCTCATCGAGCTTGCCACACGAGTTATGTTAGGTCTGCCGGTAGAGAAACCGAGCAAGAACCTCTTCGATCTTGACTACGTGGGAATCAAGGCTTCTCAGTTCTCGTTCAACCGTCTGCAGAAGGCTGACCCAGTTCTCGGTGTAGACATGAGTTCTACTGGTGAGGTTGGATGTATCGGAAACGACACAAGCTGTGCCGTGCTCAAGAGTATGCTTTCCGTAGGTCAGCGTATTCCGGAGAAGAACATTCTTCTTTCTACTGGTAGTGCAAAGCAGAAGGCAGACATGCTCGACGCTGCACAGATGCTCGTGAAACATGGTTATAAGCTCTTTGCAACAGACGGAACAAGCAAGTTCCTCACTGAGAACGGCATTGAGAACACCCATGTGCTCTGGCCTTCAGACCCGGACGACGGCAAGACTCCAAAGGCTCTTGATATGCTCCACAACCACGAGATTGACATGGTGGTGAACATTCCTAAGAACCTCACCAGCTCTGAGCTTACCAACGGTTACAAGATTCGCCGTGCGGCAATCGACCTCAACGTTCCGTTGATTACCAACAGCCGTCTTGCCAGTGCATTCATATCAGCATTCTGCACTACCAAGCTCTCAGATATCGAGATTAAGGCATGGGGTGAATATTAATCGTGATAAGCTGGAGTTGATATACTCCAAGAATAAAGGTACATAGTTACCATAATAAAAACAGCCAAGGATTCAGTTATTGCCGAGTCCTTGGCTGAGTTTTTTTACCACACCAAAAACGACCTAATGACCGATTGGGGTTAAACCCAAATCGGTCATTAGGCCGTTTAATGTATAATTTTAATAACTGCTTGCAGTCTTTTGCTTTTTATAAGGCGTCTTTTGCTCGTTTTTAATTCGCAATAGCCCGCTATTACTCATTAAAAGCCAAACAAAATCCACTCTTCTAAAAAACAAAATCCATGCAAGCCCTAATGACCGATTTGGGTTAAAAAAATGGCATAATCGCACTTTTCAGCGATTATGCCATTTCTTTTGTATATATGAAGGATTAGAATTCCACTTTGATGATATAGTCGTCTTCGTCACCCTTTCTGTCGTTCAGCTCGAAGATTGTCTTGCCAGTGGCTTTGTCCTTTCTGAACGCCAGTTTGTCGCCTGTGATGAGGTTTGTCGCCTTCTTGGCTTTACCCTTCATTGTCACGGCGATTTCACCATCCTTCTTGTCTGTGAGGATATGTATATAGAGAGGAGCCTTTTTCCCCTTTCCGCATGTCGACACGATGCTGTCGCCAAGCGCCACTTCTCCTGCCACAGTGCGGTATATGCTTTCGCCGGCATTGCCGTTCAGCCATTTGCCCATGTCGGCAAGACGGTCGAGAGCCGTTGCCGGAAGTTCGCCGTTTGGCTGCGGACCGATATTGAGCAGCAGGTTGGCTCCCTTAGCCGCTGTGCGCACGAGCAGTCTGATGAGTTCCTTGGCCGATTTATAGTTCTGGTCTTTTATCTTGTATCCCCACATGCCGTTCATCGTCTGACAAGTCTCCAGCGGCAACCGGCTGATAGACTGTCCAGACAGACCGTTCTTGTTCTCTCCCGGAATGTCTCTTTCAAACATCTGCATGTCTTCGCCCTCAAACGGAGTCTGGTGGTGGTTGTTGCCGATGATGCACGCCGGTTGCAGTTTGTGTATCATGGCATACTGCTCAGGCAGCTGCCAGTTGAATGGGATAGTGTCCTCGTCGTGGTCCCACCATCCGTCAAACCATATACCGTCCACCTTTCCGTAGTTTGTCAGCAGTTCGGTGAGCTGTGCGTTCATGAATTTGTAGTAGTGGTTCCAGTCAGCCTTCTTCGGGTCTTTGCCCGTTGTCAGTCCTGTTCTGCCGGCAGGGTAGTCCTCTCGTGTCCAGTCGATGTGAGAGTAGTAGAGATGCAGTCCAATGCCCTGTTTGTGGCATTCGTCAGCCAGCTGTCTCACGATGTCTTTGCCGTATGGCGTGTTCATGATGTTGTAGTCAGACTGTTTTGTGTCCCACATCGAGAAACCCTCGTGGTGGCGGGTGGTGAAGCAGATGTATTTGGCTCCCGAAGCCTTTATCGCCGAAATCCATTTCTCGGCGTTGAAGGAGTGCGGATAGAAAGCGTCAGCCACCTTGGCGTATTCGTCCTTGTTGGGACCATAGTTGAGATACCATTCCCCCTGTGCGAACATACTGTAAAGTCCCCAATGCAGGAAAATGCCGAAGCGGTTGTCAGAAAATTCATTTCGTGCCTGCAGGTTCTCTGCTGTCGGTACGTAATGCTGCTGGTTGCAGGTTTCGGCTTTCTGCTGGTTCTGTGCGTTGCCCAGAAGAGTTGCCGATGCAAGTAGTGCTGTTATCAATGCGTGTTTCATAAAAATAAGGTTATCAAAAGATTATTATAAACCCAGTTCCAGAAGTCCGCATTGCGGGAGTTTCCTGCGATGCGGACCATGAAGCCGGTTCTTCAGTCATTGTGTATTTCTTGTTCCGTGTATTGTCAAGGTCTCATCGTGTTAGGCAGTTTGAAGTCCTTGTTGAACACGTCAGCCACCTTGTCGATTTCGAGGAACGTGGTGCCGCCGCCCCTTCCGAAGCTGCCGCTCAGATATGCAATCTTGTCCTCCATCTTCAGGTAGCCCTTCTGTCGCAGCATTCTCAGCGCTGCCACGAACTGGTCCTGCGGTTGCAGTTTCTTATGCTGGAACACCGGAATCACTCCGTAGCTCAGGGCCAGCAATCTCTGCACCCTTTCCTTTACGCAGATGGCGAGCACGGGGTTAGGACCGCGGAAAGCCGCCAGGTTGCGTGCTGTGCGTCCGTATAGGCTGTCGGTGATGATTCCCCTCACTCCGAGACGCTCCGTTGACTCGATAGCCTGTTTTGCAAGGAATTCGCTCACGTTGCAGTCGTTGCTCAATGGCACAGGGATGTCGTTTTCGCGCATCTTGTCCTTCTCAGCCTGTTCGGCGATGGCAGCCATTGTCTTTACAGCCTCCACCGGGTATTTACCCGATGCCGTCTCGCCGCTGAGCATCAGGGCGTCGGTGCGGTAGTATATGGCATTGGCGATGTCGGTCACCTCGGCACGTGTAGGACGAGGGTTGTTTATCATCGTGTGCAACATCTGTGTGGCAACGATAACAGGCTTCTTTGCCTCGATACACTTCTTGATGATCATTCTCTGGATTCCCGGAATGCGCTCGATAGGCACCTCGATGCCCAGGTCGCCACGGGCGATCATGATACCGTAAGACGCCTCGATAATCTCGTCGATATTGTCAACGCCCTCCTGGTTCTCGATCTTTGAGATGATCTTTATCTCGCTGTTATGCTCGTCAAGAATTCTCTGAACAGCCAGCACGTCTTCCTTGCTGCGCACGAAAGAGTGGGCTATGAAGTCGATGTCCTCTTCTATTGCGAGCAGGATGTTCGCTTTGTCCTTTTCAGTCAGCGCCGGCAGGTCGATATGCTCTCCCGGAACGTTGACGCTCTTTTTCGAACCCAGCTTTCCGTCGTTCTGCACCTCCACGCAGAGCGAGTCGCCGTCTTTTTCATAGACGAGCATATCCAGTTCTCCGTCGTCGAAGAGCACATGGTCGCCCACTTTCACGTCGTCAATGAAATTTTCGTATGAAACGTTCACTGTGTCGTGAGTAGTATCTTCTGTATTGTGTCCGTAGATTTTCACCCTTTCCCCCGTTTTGTATTCAATGGGTTGGTCAGTGGCTGTGGTCCTCACTTCCGGTCCTTTGGTGTCGATGAGTATTCCGATGTGTCTTGACACCTTTCTCGTGTTTTTGATAATCTCGCGTAGACCGTCGTGTGAGGCATGTGCGGTGTTCATTCTGACTACGTTCACACCTGCCAGGAATAGCTGGCGGATAAAGTCTACACTGCATCTGCGGTCGCTGATAGAAGCTACAATCTTAGTTTGTTTCATACCTGTATATTATTTACCTATTTAAATTCAATGCAAAAATACAACAATAATTTCTATTTCCGTCTCAGGTGTTGTGATTATTTGCTGTTATTCGACTAAAACGATTTCGTTCAGGGGCTGAACCGTTGATGATGGTCATCTGTATGCAGCTTCAGTCCCATTCCTTGAAGTGCAGTTCCTGTTCCACCCATTGTGGTCTCTTCTTGTCGTCGCAGGGGTTCGACACGCTCAGTCCGATGAGCCGGATAGGTTTCGTTGTGGTGTCCACCTGTCTGAGGAGTTCCTTTGCCAGTGGCAGGATGTCCTGTTTCTTTGTGAGCACCCTGTCAGACGTTATGCTGCGTGTGATGTTGGTGAAGTCGGAGTATTTTATTTTCAGGCTCAGCGTCAGTCCTCTGAATCCGCTTTTCTCCAGTCTTGTCAGCAGTTCCATAACAGTGTGGTATAGTTCTATTATTATCGCCGACCTTTTGTTAATATCCTCCAGAAAAGTCTGTTCGCAACCCACCGACTTCCTTATCCTTACGTTCTCTACAGGCCGCTCGTCTATGCCACGTGCGAAATTATAGAACGTGGGTCCCGCCTTTCCGAACACCTCAGTGAGATGCTTCAGCGAGCATTGTCTCAACTGTTCCCCGTTGAATATCCCCATGCGGTGCATAGTCTCTCTCGTCTTCGGTCCCACACCCCAGAAATCCTCTATCGGCAGCGTTGCGATGAAGTCGAGAGCACGGTCAGGGTGGATGGTAAACAGTCCGTCGGGCTTGCGGTAGTCGGAAGCTATCTTGGCGAGAAACTTGTTGTACGACACTCCCGCACTTGCCGTCAGCTCCGTCTCCTGTCTTATAGCTTCCTTTATCTCCCTTGCTATGTCTTGAGCGAGCAGAATCTGCGGTTTGTTGCAGGTCACGTCGAGAAAAGCCTCGTCGATAGACAATGGTTCTATCAGCTCTGTATAGCGTTGGAAAATGGCGTGTATCTGTCGCGACACCTCTTTGTACACCTCGTGCCTGCACGGCACGATAATCAGTTCCTTGCACAACTGTTTCGCCTTTGCCATCGACATAGCCGAGCGCACTCCATATCGCCTTGCCTCATAGCTCGCCGTAGACACCACACCACGTGGTCCGTCGAACCCCACGGCAATCGGTTTGCCGCGCAGCTCCGGATTGTCTCTTTGTTCCACTGCAGCAAAAAAGGCATCCATGTCGATATGTATTATCTTTCTGATATTGTCCATTGGCTTGTCATGCAAGGATTGCTGTTGTGCTATAAAATATTTTATTAAAGGTCAATGCCTTTCCTACTCTGCACTATTGCATAAGGATTCAGCATAGCAGGAGTACTGCTGTTATCAGTGTTGGCAATAGTAGACAGATGATTACTGACCAAAGGTAGTAATTGCCGAAGGAGGAAATGAATATCTGTGAGAGTCTGAACATTGTATCACAGAACTGATTGAATTTCTTTCTCTGGAGGATTATAATGCCAACGCATATCAACAGCCACATTGGTGACAATATCAGCTTATGCAGCTTATAGTCAAGTATTGCTGCCCAAGCGAGAGGCAAGAGCATATACCATACTATAATATTCACTGCATTGTATGACAGATGAAAGACCTTACCAATTGCCAATAGTATCTTTACTGTAATAGCAAAAGGAAAAGCAATTATTGCTCCTAATGGTACATATTGAAAATTAGTATCTCTATTTTTTTTCATTATCTTTTTTATCTTTAATTACAAATTCATCTTTATCATCTGTAAAAGAGCAACCAAATCCATTACCAGAATTATTGGTAAACAAATAATCATCCTTATATTTTAAGTCTAAAGCCTTGCCTATACAATAAGCTGCTAAAAAAACTGTAATTAACAATATGAGAAGACAAATAC
>NZ_JXQI01000072.1 GCF_000834015.1 Prevotella pectinovora
CCGTCTACGCTTCACTCCGCTATTGTCTTCCAGCAAATTTCCTGCATTTTCTGCATCAAAATGTTTGCAAAACTCGTCTATAATACAAAATAATTCTGTAACTTTGTAATCGGTAGTCATATTAAATATTTTTGTAACTAATTGATTTTCACCTATAAAGGTACAAAATATTTATGAGACTACCAACTTTTTATGAACAAAATCTTATCCCGAACTGGGGTAAAGTATGATTTATTGGATTTGAACATGACGCTGAAGGGTTCTTTGAATAAAGGGCTGTGCCGCTGAATTTTGACGGCACAGCCCTTATTGGATGTTTGGCGTTGGTTTTATTTCACTGTTTTCTTGACGGTGTGGCCGTTTTGACGGAAGATGTACACTCCTGCTGGCAATGCAGGGGTTGCGCCGTTGGTTTCGGCTACCTTCACACCCTGTGTGGTATAGACGGTGAGCGGCTGGTGGTCAGTGGTGGCTTGGCTGATGCCGGTGGTGCCGGTAGCTTCGAGCCGCACGTTGTCGATGGCTATGTGGCCGTCCATATTGCCGCTGTAATACCAGCGGAACATGATTTCGCCCGTGTCGGAGAGGTTGGTCACATCGTGTGTGATGTGCACGGGGCTGCAGGTTGCGCCTTCTTCCAGGTCGGTGTCATGGTAGGGGGTGAGCATCTCCACGTCTTGCCACGATGCACCGCGGTCGGTGGAATATTCGATGAAGGCCTCGCAGTCGTCCCACATCGACAGATAGTCGAGGTCGTAGCTCAGGGTGAGCGTCTGGCCGGCTTCGTGGGCTGTGCTCAGCGGCGGTGTGACAAGGTGGGCCATGATGCCTGCCCAGCCGGCGCTGATGCCGTCGATGGAGGCGTAATAGCCGTCGAATCCATTGCCGTTGATGTTCATCTCAAACCAATCGTCAAATCTCCATACATAAAAGTCTTCGGTGTATTGATACAGGTTTTCTACTGTCCAGTCGGCTGGCTTGAACGGGGTGTCGAATGTCTCGCTGAAGGGCAGCGGATGGACGGGCATGGTGCCATTGCTGATGCTCACTGCCGATGGCATCGACTCTACATCATCGTCATAAACAGCGGTGACGGTGTAGTCGAACTGGCCCTGAGGAACAGCCGTGTCGGTGTAGGTGCAGGTGGTGATGCCTGTGGCTATGGCGGTGGTGCTGCGGTAAACGTTGTAGCCCTTGACGCTGTGGTCGCGGTCGGCGGGGGCTTGCCATGACAGCTCGACCTGGCCGTTGTCGCCAAGCTCGGCCGAAAGCTGGGTGACGGGCATGCGCGTGCCGATGGCTATCACATCGCCCACGGCTTCTGATTCGCCCGAGGGATTGTCGTACATGGCCGACACCTTGTATTCGTAAACTCCCTTGGTGAGCCCGGTGTTCTCAAAACTGGTTTCCGTGATGCCATAGCCTGCCCACATGCCGTTGCAATAGACAATGTAGCCTTCAGGTTTTTGGTTGCCCTGGGGTTCGTCCCATGTAATCACAGCTGTGTAGCCCTGCTCGCTGTCGTAGCGTGAACTGACCTGCACGTTGAGTGGTGCATCGAAGGTGGGGGCAAGGATGTTGACCGTGGTCTGCACCCCTTCGCTCTCCTCATCGGTGAGGGCATCGTAGAAGGCCACACGGTAGGTGTGCTCGCCCTCTGCTTTCTCGCTGACATCGGTGTATTGGCGTGCGTTGATGCTGCCGGCTATGAGTTGGCCGTCGAGATAGATGTTGTAGCCGCCGAATGAGGTGGTGGATGCTGCCTTGCTGATGGGGGCAGCGGGTGCTGGGCCGCTGATGCGCACATCGTCGATGGCCCACAGGAAATAGAGATGGTCGGTGGCTGATGCCTTGCCGCTCACGGCGTGGAAGGCGATGCGGGTGTCGGGGGTGGCAGCTCCCAAGGGCAGTGAAACCAACTGCCAGCCGCCGTCGGGTGAGCACTGGGTGCGGGCATCCCATATCACTTGCCAAGTGTTGCCGCCATCGTGGCTCACCTTGACATAATAGTGGTCGTCGTAGCCCTCGTAGGTGTCGTATTCGAGCACCATGGGGTCGATGTAGCTGTAGAACTCGAGGTTGGTGGCGTTGTCGTATGGCGGTGATATGAGCCACTCGTCTTGGTTGGCCGACGAACCGTCGGGGTGAGTGCCAAGGTCCATGAATACCATGGCGCTGTGGCTGCCCGTGTGGATGTAGTCGGTGTAGTTGTCGAACTGTGAGAAATCATCGGTGGGGTAGTGGAACCATGTGCAGCGGTAGTCGCTGCCGTTGGCGGTCTGCACCGTCCACCCCTCACCAGGGAAGGTGTCGTCTTCAAAACCGTTGTTCTCTACATCGTTCATGCCTGTTGGCAATTCCCATGACAGGTCAACCTTGCTTCCGTTGACTTCTGCCTGGAGGTTGGTCTGTGCCTGTGCGCCCATGGGCAGCAGACAGAGGGCAAACAGTGTGGATGCCCACGACCGGTGATGGTGTAATGTTAGTTTCATAAGCCATGAGATTTAAAAAAGAATAAGATGCTGCAAAGATAATGAATGATGGGCATCAATGGAACATTTTGCATGTGTTTGCGGTTACTATTTCACGAAACAGTAACCAAAAGAGCGTTATGCGTTGATTTTTTTCTCTTTTTCCTCTCTCGACAGCTTCTGGTACATGCTGGGCTTGATGCCCGTGATGCGGGTGAAGACGGTGATGAAATTGGCCTGCGACTTGTAGCCCACGCTCTCTGAGATGGCCTTGATGGTGAGTTTGCCGTAGGTGTCGTCGTCCATCAGGCGGCGCATGGCTTCTTTGATGCGGTATTCGTTGAGCAGGGTGCGGAAGTTCTTGCCAAACACTTGGTTGATGACTTGTGAGGCGTAGCGGGTGTTGGTGCCTGCCTTCTCGGCAAGACGCTCGATGGTGAAGTTGCTGTCGCAGAAATCTTCTGTTTGCTCCATGGTGTGCATGATGCAGGCAAGAATGGCCTTGCGCTGCTCTTCGGGCACGGTGGTGGAGGTGGGGCGCGGCGACTGCTCTTCGAGGTCGTGTATGCGCTGCCGATAGGCATTCTCTTCGGTGAGCATGGCCTTGCTGCGCTCATAGAGGCTGTTGTAGGATGCCTTGAGGCGGCGTTTCTGCACAATGACCACGGCAAGCAGCACCATGAACAGCAGCGAACAGGCGATGAGGGTGACAAGCCAGCGGCGCTGCATGGTGAGCTGCATCTCCTTGCGCTCTTTCTCCAACGTGAGGTTGTTGATGGTGTCGGTGCTGCGGTTGGTTTCGTAGAGAAACTGGGCGTTCTTGAGGTGGTTGAACGCTGTGATGTTATAGATGGAGTCGTTGAGGTCGAGGTATTCTGACTTGTATTGAAGGGCTCTTTCTAAATTGCGCTTCTCATAGAGCATATAGAGCTTCTTCAGTGTTTCGGCCAGCAGGTTGGCTTGGTTGTTTTCGCGTGCCAGACGTTCGTTGGTGTGCAGATAGCACAGGGCTGAATCTACTTGGTTGAGGCGGAGAAACGATTCGGCCATGCTTGTGTATGAAGAGCCTTCGCACTCAACGCCCAACTGATGTTCTTGGGCATAGTAGGCCGACTGGCGGAACCAGCGGATGGCCTCGCGGTGGCGGTTCTCGTAGGAGAGTATCATGCCCTTGTCCATGAGCAGGTTGTAGTGGTAGCGTGGACGCTGCTCGCGGTTGGCGGCCATCTCTCGGTAGTAGGCCTTGATGCGGCTGAGGGGCTCTTTGGTGGGGTAGGCGCATATCAGATTGTTGAGCAGACGGTTGACGAAGCTCTTGTCGCCGCTGTGGCGTGCCACGGCGAGTGCCTTGCGATAGAACATGGAGCTGCGCTCAAAGTCGTTGAACATGCTATAGACATTGCCTATCATGTTGTAGATGCGGGGAATCATGTCGCTGAAGCCGTTGTCTTCGCACAGTTTGAGACTGGTGAGGAAATATTCCATGGCCTTGGAATAGGAGCAGCGCATGTAGTAGATGTTGCCGATGTGGCAGGCGGCCTTGGCACAGGCGTATTTGTCTTGCCGCTCCATCTGTGCAGAGTAGCGGCTCATCAGGATGTTGAAGGCCACGAGAGCACGGTCGTCGGCCTGGATGCCTGTCTGGGTTTCGCCGTAGCGCAACAGGGACTGGGCATTGAGGGTTGACAGCTGGCGGTATTGTGCCTCGATGGGATGCTGGCGGTTGTCGTGGGCATACATGCCGATGCAGGCCGAGCTGAGGAGCATGGCCAGCAGAAGTGAGGCGAATGGGCGCCAGGGGCTTGTATCGGCGGTATGCGGCATAGTGTGGGGGATTGGTGGTTTAGTGACGACCTGCTTTCATCATGCACCATGCGCCGATGGCGATGAAAGGCAGACTGAGCAGTTGGCCCATGTCCAAGGGCTGTGAGGCCTCGAAGGCTTCCTGCACCTCTTTGGTGTATTCGATGAAGAAACGGGCGGTGAATATGCCGGTGAGGCAGAGGCCGAAATAATAGCCCGTGCCCACCCGTTGGGGCCAGCGGCGGTAGAGCAGCAGGCCAATGCGTCTGCCGGACTTTCTTCTTTTCTTGCTCATTTCACAATTTGGCTATATAACCTGAATTCGCTGCAAAGATAACCATTTTAGAGAGAAACAAGAAATTTTTCTTGTATAATATCACG
>NZ_JXQI01000073.1 GCF_000834015.1 Prevotella pectinovora
AAACTTGTACATTTGGTCACAGCCATGGTCAGAAATCGCCAAACATTCACCCCTGAATATAAAATCTCAGCATAAATTGAAAATAATGGTCAAAACATTTGGATATTAACATAGAAAGCGATTTGGGATAAAGCTTGTATGTTTCAATAAATAATTGTATCTTTGTTGCGAAAAATCCATGAAAATCCGCAATACCGTTGCGGAAAATCTATGAAAATCCGCAATATAAACGAACAAATACATAATGTATGATTGAACGTATATGCCATATTGACAAGGAGTTAGAGGATAGTATATTTTTGTTTGGTGCCCGTCAGACAGGAAAAAGTACCTTTTTGCGTCAGAAATTTCCAGACAGTATATACATTGACTTGTTGGATACAACTATAAAGGGGCGCTTCAGTCGTCGGCCTTCTCTGCTTTATGAAGACTTTCGCCTCTGATTATCCTGAAAGCAAACTGTTGATAGTTTCGTTAGATCCAATCAACAGAAAGATGGGAGATGTAGAGTGTATCTATATCATTGATTTTTTCAGAAGACTTTGGAGCGAAGGTATATGATAATCTGTAGCACACAGTGTTGTCTCTTTAACCCAAATCGGTCATTAGGGCTTGCCTGGATTTTGTTTTTTAGAAGAGTGGATTTTGTTTGGCTTTTAATGAGTAATAGCGGGCTATTGCGAATTAAAAACAAGCAAAAGACGCCTTATAAAAAGCAAAAGACTGCAAGCAGTTATTAAAATTATACATTAAACGGCCTAATGACCGATTTGGGTTTAATCCAAATCCTCTCTTCTAAAAGAGCAAAATCCAAGCAAGCCCTAACAACCGACCGATTGGGGGTTAAGTTGGTAGATATGAGTAAAAGGTGCAAATATCGCTGATTTTTAGTAAAAAACGAGAATTTCTGAAAAACTGTCAGATTGTCTGGTTTTTCGTTGTAATATCCTGATAAACAAACAGTTAACTGTCTGGCAACTGTCAGCCAATTGTCTGGATGGTTTGCTGATGAAAGGGCTGATAGTTGAATGTGTACAAGACTGTATCGCGGATACGCTTACTTACAATTATCAGATGAAAGGAATTCTGACGACAGGAATGGCATGCGTTGGCAGAATTCTGAAAACAGGGATATGGGTATTACAACATCAACTTATTGGGCATCCGTCTGACAGAAAATCTGCCCAACAGGGGCAAGCACGTTGCCCATGATGGGCAAGCACGTTACCCCACATGGGCACGCTGCTTGCCCATTTTCTGTAGTTTTGATTACCCTTATTATATATATAAAAGTAATGAAGTCCAATGTCACGACAGGCGGAAATCGTCAGGCATAATAGTCGCGCAGCTGGGCGGCAAGTGCCGCGAGCTGTTCTATGCTGCCGTTGCCATAGCGCTGCCATATCTGCTGACAAGGCTGGAGCAGCGGCGTAACCATAAACTCCTGTCTGTTGAGATACGGATCGAGAATCTGATATACGTTGAGCACATCCTCCACTACCCTTGCCTTCACGCCTATCAGCCGCGCCAGCTCCTCCACCTCTGGTGTGGACGCCACCATCGTAATCGGCGTGAGACGGAAATAGAGGTCGAGCACGAGGATGAGAGCCACCGGCGTGAGCGGTTCACAATGAGGAATCTGGCGGAAATCCTTCTCGAAAGTCTCCTTCACCTCCACCCCATCATAGAATGCCGAAGCGCAGGAGAATCCCATCATGCTCCTCACCTTGGCAGCGTCGGCACGCAACCGCCGGGGATTGTCCTTGTAGCGCTGCATCAAGCTGCTGAGAAACGGTGTGGCACCGTTGCGCAGGTCGAACATCTTCTCATATATAAAGGACGGCGGCAGATGCAGTTCGATGCTCAGATCCACCATCTGCCTGCTGTACATACGTTTCAGCCCTACGGGTTTGCGCATATACAGTTGCATCACCAGAAGCCAATAATCATCTTGCCAAAGAGAAGAAATGCCAGCCATAGTAGTATCATTTGATTAATTTCTGCAAACTTAAGAAAAAATGTGGAAACAAAAGAATTATTTTTCGTAACTTTGTGCGCTGATAATAATAATACCCGTTTTAAACGGCCTAATGACCGATTGGGGTTAAACAGCCACAAACGGTTATGAAAACAAGGATTTTCATATAACAAGCTTTACGAACCAAGATACTGCCGCCACAAGAGGGCAACAGAATGAAAATAAGGAATATAAGACAAAACGGGTATTAGGGATACGGTCTTATTGCCTTTCAATAAAAACGACAAACTAAATAATACATATTCGATAAATAACAAACTAACTAAAAAATACTAATATGGATACATTCTCAAAGAATTTCTCCCTTGAGGGCAAGGTAGCTCTCGTTACGGGAGCAGCCTACGGTATCGGTTTCGCCATTGCCGAGGCTTACGCAAAGGCAGGTGCGAAGATTGCCTTCAACTGCCGTTCACAGCATCATATGGACCAGGCTCTCGCCGACTACAAGGCTAAGGGCATCGAAGCAAAGGGCTACATCTGCGACGTTACGAATGAGGAGGAGGTGAAGAAGATGGTTGCCGACATAGAGAAGGAACTTGGCGTCATCGACATCCTCGTGAACAACGCCGGCATCATCAAGCGCATCCCTATGACAGAGATGAGCGTGGAGGATTTCCGCCAGGTTGTCGACATCGACCTCAATGCTCCATTCATCGTGTCGAAGGCCGTTATCCCCGGAATGATAAAGAAGGGCCACGGCAAGATCATCAACATCTGCTCAATGATGAGCGAACTGGGTCGTGAGACTGTTTCTGCATACGCTGCTGCAAAGGGCGGACTGAAGATGCTCACCCGCAACATCTGCTCTGAGTTCGGCGAGCACAACATCCAGTGCAACGGTATCGGCCCGGGCTATATCGCCACTCCACAGACCGCTCCGCTGCGCGAGCGTCAGGCTGACGGCAGCCGCCATCCTTTCGACAGCTTCATCATCAGCAAGACTCCTGCCGCACGCTGGGGAACTCCAGAGGACTTGATGGGTCCTGCCGTATTCCTCGCTTCTGATGCCAGCGACTTCGTAAACGGTCACGTGCTCTACGTTGACGGTGGTATCCTGGCTTATATCGGCAAGCAGCCTTGATATGCTGACGACAGAAGGAACACGGCCGTAAAAATATCACTCCCCCACCCTGTGTGTGTCTCTCTCTGAGACCTGTCTGGGGAAATAGAAAATAAATGCGCCTCAAGCATCTTTGTCATCGACAAGAGCTTGAGGCGCATTGTTTTTCTTTCAAACGGCATAATGACCGATTTGGGGTTATGGTTTCTTGTATATCAGCGTGAGTCCGTCGCGCAGCGGCAGCATCACACGCTCCACTCTGGGGTCGCGCGCCACGAAGTCATTGAATGCCTCAATGCCGTGTGTCTGCTTGTCCTTGTCGTAGGCGTGGTCCACCACATGTCCGTCCCACAGTGTGTTGTCGGCAAGGATGAATCCTCCGGGTCTGAGCAGCGAGAGCACCATCTCATACGACTCCATATACGTGCGCTTGTCGCCGTCAACAAATGCCATGTCGAACTCCACTCCGAGCTTGGGAGCCTCGGTCATTGCATCGCCGATGATGAAGCGTATCTTGTCGGCGACTGCCGACTGCTCTATCCAGGGACGCGTGAAGTCTTCCTGCTCGTCGTTTATCTCGAAGGTATACACCATTCCTCCCTCTTCCAGTCCTTCTGCCAGACAGATGGCGCTATAGCCGCTGAAGGTGCCTATCTCGAGGATGTTCTTCGGACGGATCATCCTCACGAGCATCTTCAGCACCCTACCCTGCAGATGTCCGCTCGCCATGCGTCCATGCAGCAGATGGATATTGGTGGCGCGGTATAGGCGATACAGATAATCGCCCTCCGGGTCGCTATGATCGAGGATATACTTTTCTATTTCTGAATTCATTGTCCAATCTGAGTGATGATACTTACAGCATCTTCAGCACCTCAGCATTGAGGTATGGCTTGATTTTGCTGAATGGCACGATGAATCTCACGCAGCCTGCGGCATAAGAAAACAGTTCGTATGGCTGATAGATAATCATTACGCCCTCCTTGGTGAGATACGGTGCTGTTTTTGGCAGCGGCAGGAAATCCACTGTGCAATCGGCTCCCACTATCATACTCTGCAGTTCATCATCGGACATTCTCTTGCCGTCGAACTCCTGGAAATAGTCTTTCATTCCCTCTTTGAGAATGGTGTTGAAAGATCTGTCGCCATAGACAGACTGTTTCAGTATCTCGCTGCCGAAGCGTCTGCCGTCGCTCTTGCGGAACGTCATGCCGCTCATGTTGCCTATGCCGTGGGCACCGCCAAGATACTGGTAGATGCCGCAGGTGTAGGTCACGTATTTGTCTGTCTCACAGTCTTTTCTGATATCCGCGCTCCACGACACCATCTGGTCGGCGTCAAGTCCCAGTTCCTCGATGTTGGCATTGAGATATTTCTTCGTGTCTGCCACATAATGCTGCAACAGCGAATCCTTGTTTCCGAGCGATCCCATGTAAGTGGCTCCGAGCTGCTCACTGATATATTCGGCAATGGAGTTTTTGAGATACTGATTGCCGGCAGTGGGGTAGTCGAAGACTATTCTTATCTCCATCCTCTTGTCGCTATGGTTGTATACCACAGAGTCTGTCTGCAACTGCTCATTGGCGACAACCTTGTCTGTCTGCAACTGCTCACTGGCAGTAGCCTTGTTTCCGCTGCAAGAGAACATGGCCAATGTGGCCAAAGCTCCCAGAATAATGCCTTTTGTTTTCATAATTGTTTTTTTTAGATCAATAATAGTGGCAGCATGTCTTGCCAGACTGTACAGCCCAAAGGGTTATCTGGTGTTGGGGATCATACTTTCTGTGCCAGCCATGTCATCCATTTCCCGCCTTTCATACACAATATGCCGATTACGACAAACGGTATCGACAGCAGCTGTCCCATGTCGAGTGGGAGAGAGGCCTCGAAAGCCTCCTGCACCTCCTTGGTGTATTCTATGAAGAAGCGTGCCGTGAAGATATATGTGAGACAGAGTCCGAAGAAGAATCCCGTGCCCACCTTCTGCGGAGATTTTCTGTAGAAATACAGTCCGATGACAAACAGCAGCGCATAGGCTATCGCCTCATACAGCTGCCCCGGGTGTCTTGGCTGCATGTCCACCTGCTGGAACACGAATGCCCATGGCACATCGGTCACTTTTCCTATTATCTCCGAGTTCATCAGGTTGCCAAGCCTTATGAAACACGCCGTTATAGGCGTTGCTATGGCGATGTTGTCGAGCACCGTCCATAGGTTCAGCTTCGTCTTCCTGACGTATAGCAGCAGCGTGATGATGAGTCCTATCGTTCCGCCGTGGCTTGCCAGTCCGGCATATCCCGTAAAGCGCCATCCTCCGTCGGGCAGGAAGCGTATGGGTATCAACATCTCCACCATGTGCTGGCCTGAGGAGAGAAAATAGTCCGGTTCATAAAACAGACAGTGTCCGAGTCGTGCGCCGATGAGTATTCCGAGGAAGCAGTATATGAAGAGCGGTTCGAAGAGCGTCTCCTTGATTTTCTGCTGTATATACAGGCGCCTCACTATGAAGTATGCCGCCAGGAGTCCTATCAGCCAGCACAGGGCATACCAGCGCATGGCGAAGGAACCTATCCTGAAGGCCTCTATGCTTGGGTTCCAGTCAATGAAAAGCATTTTCTATTTTTTATTCACATGTCGTTGACATGCTACGAGTTGACGAGTTGACAAGTTGACGAGTTGACGGGGCGTCTACACGTTGAATCTGAAATGCATGATGTCGCCATCCTGCACCACATACTCCTTGCCTTCGATGCCGAGCTTTCCGGCTTCTCTCACGGCTGCCTCTGATCCATACTGGATATAGTCGGCATATTTTATCACCTCTGCACGGATGAAACCTTTCTCGAAGTCGGTGTGTATCACTCCTGCACACTGTGGCGCCTTCCATCCCTTGTGGTATGTCCATGCCTTTACCTCCATCTCTCCGGCGGTGATGAAAGTCTCGAGGTTGAGCAGCGAGTAGGCTTTCTTGATGAGTCGGTTCACACCACTCTCTTCCAGTCCGAGCTCGTCGAGGAACATCTTCTTGTCTTCGTATGTCTCCAGTCCGGCGATGTCTTCCTCTGTCTTTCCGGCTATCACGAGAGTCTCCGCTCCTTCTTCCTTGGCGATATCTTCGATGCGCTTTGAGTATTCGTTGCCTGTCTTGGCGGCAGTCTCGTCAACGTTGCATACGTAGAGCACAGGCTTTGCGGTGAGCAGGAAGAGGTTGCGTGCTGCTTCCTGTTCCTCCTTAGAGTCGAATTCCACGGTGCGTGCGTTCTTTCCCTGCTCCAGGGCTGCCTTGTAAGCCTCGAGCACACCCACTTCCACCTTGGCATCTTTGTTTCCTGCCTGTGCCACCTTCTGCTGCTTGCCCAGTCGCGCCTCAATGGTCTCCAGGTCTTTGAGCTGCAGCTCGGTGTCGATTATCTCCTTGTCGCGCACGGGGTCTATCGTCCCGTCAACGTGTGTGATGTTGTCGTCGTCGAAACAGCGCAGCACGTGGATGATGGCGTCGGTCTCACGGATGTTTCCGAGGAATTTGTTTCCGAGTCCTTCGCCCTTGCTTGCTCCCTTCACGAGTCCGGCGATGTCTACTATCTCGCAGGTTGCCGGCACGATGCGTCCGGGGTGTACTATCTCGGCGAGCTTCGTGAGTCGCTCGTCGGGCACGGTGATAACACCGACGTTAGGTTCTATAGTACAGAAAGGGAAGTTTGCCGCCTGTGCCTTAGCGCTTGAGAGGCAGTTGAAAAGAGTGGACTTTCCCACGTTAGGGAGTCCAACGATACCACATTTTAGTGCCATGTCTTAGTTTTATATTTATTCTTTTATTGTTTTCTGAAAAAAAACATTATCACCCTGCCCCTTATTCCGGAATTGGCATCCGGCAATGGGGGAGGGCAGAGCTTGCAAACAGCGACTGTATGGGCAAATGAAAATATCCGTGTCAACTCGTTTCCTCGTCAACCCGAATGCCCGTCTGCCGTCTTCTGTTTTTACTATCAATCTGCAAATATAAGAATTTTACACTCAACGGACGCATAATTTCGAGAAAACTGTTTGCCGCAGGCATATATTTCATTAAATTTTGCATTCTACGAGTGTAAAAAGGGATGTTTCATTTCTGCCTGCGCATGGTATGCCTGATCATAATCCTCTGAGCCAGACTCCGAAGAAGCGGTCGTACACGATATATCCTTTGTCTGAAAGATATACATACTCTTCGTCAGCAAGATATTTCAAGGCTCTCTGCACGCTACTTGCCGTCTTGAGCTGATGCCTGCTGATGAATGGTCCCGACATAGGTTCCGCCACGCTGCCTTCCCTCGCTATCGCCAGCAGAAGGTTTGCCTGGTTAGCTGTGAGCAGATGGAACAGGCGTTTGTAGTCTTCTTCTTCTGACAGTATTATCTGACGCACCACCTCGTCCAGTTTCTTACGGGTTACTTCCATGTCGGAGAGACGGTAGAGGCGGTTCATCACTGCCTGTATATACCATGTCACTCCATCCACGCTGTCGTAGATATCATGGAAAAATTCCGGTGAGATGGAAACGTTTTTCTCTCTCAACTTATCCTCTGCAAAGGCAAAATAAACAGCCTCGTCGAGGGTATGCAGGCTCAATTTCTCCGTACTTCTGTAGAAGGGATGCTTTGGTGAATTGAACATTTCCATCATCATGTGCAAACGGCTTCCGGAAAATATGAAGCGGGCGTTGCTCATAGTCTGGATATGGGTGCGCAAGAGTGCTTCTACGTTTTTCTCAGGATATTCCAACACCTGCTGAAACTCATCGAAGGCAATGTAGCAACAGCGTTTTGACTGGGCTATATATGAGAATATCTCGTCGAGAGTGGATTCCGACGACTGTGGTGAGAAACTGAGCGACACCTGAGGAAGGCCGGTCATGAAGTCGGTAGACATCGTGATTTGACTACCCTTGAAAACCTTTGTTATCGCATTCTCGGCTTTCTGTAGCGGCGTGTCGAGTTTGCCGACTATCGCCTTGGCGAATGTCTGCACGAAATCATACAAAGAATTGGTGGCATAGATATCAATATAGAAGCAGACGGCATCGTTGTCCATCTCCTTTATCTTATGAAACACATGACGTATAAGACCTGTCTTGCCATACCTTCTCGGACTCATAAGGGTGAGATTGCAGCCATTTGTCAACGATGATATAATGTCTTCGCTCTCTTTCTTACGGTCGCAGAAATACTCTGGTCCTTCGTATCCATACAACAAAAAAGGATTGTCTATCTTTCTCATAACCAACGTTTTGTTATCATTACGCATTTTGCGTTACGCATTTTGCGTAATCACTTTGCAAATATAACGATTTATTTGCTTACACACAATTTTATGGCACCTTTTCATTACACTTGCGGGTATTTCATTGCATTGACGAAAACCAGACGTTAGGACTTGCCGGTGAAAATGCAATTGAAGCTATTAACGACATCACACCCGACAGGGAATACATAATACTGAATGTCAAAGACATGACGAACTTGAACAAAAAAATATCAAAACTTGTAAATACAGAATATAATGACTAACTTTGCAGATTGAACTCAACATATAAATACAATTTTTATTCACGAAAAACAATAAAACACATATAACACAATGGAGTATAACTTCAACGAAATCGAAAAGAAATGGCGACAGAAGTGGGTGGAAGACAAGACCTATAAAGTCGTGGAAGACAAGGAGAAAAAGAAATTCTACGTGCTCAACATGTTTCCTTATCCTTCGGGAGCAGGACTCCATGTGGGACACCCGTTGGGATATATCGCCTCTGACATCTACGCAAGATACAAGAGACAGAACGGATTCAACGTGCTCAACCCGATGGGATACGACGCTTACGGACTGCCGGCGGAGCAGTATGCCATACAGACAGGACAGCATCCGGCAGTGACCACAGAGACTAATATCGCAAGATACAGAGAACAGCTCGACAAAATAGGATTCTCGTTCGACTGGGACAGAGAGGTGCGCACATGCGACCCGAAATACTATAAGTGGACACAGTGGGCTTTCCAGAAGATGTTCAAATCATTCTACTGCCAGAAATGCCAGAAGGCAATGCCTATCGAAGAGCTGGTGAAGATGTTTGAAGAGAAAGGCAGCGAGGCGGCAGAGAACGTGGCAAAGAGCGAGGAACTGACATTCACCGCCGAGGAATGGAAGCAGATGACGGAGAAGGAGCAGCAGCAGGTGCTCATGAACTACCGCATAGCTTACATCGGAGAGACGATGGTGAACTGGTGTGCCGGTCTCGGCACGGTGCTCGCCAACGACGAGGTGGTGGACGGTGTGTCGGAACGCGGAGGATTCCCCGTGGTGCAGAAGAAGATGCGCCAGTGGTGTCTGCGCGTCAGCGCTTACTCACAGAGACTGCTCGACGGACTGGACCAGGTGAACTGGACTGACAGCATCAAGGAGACCCAGCGCAACTGGATTGGACGCTCGGAAGGAACGGAGATGAACTTCAAAGTGGCCGGACAGGACTGGGACTTCACCATCTTCACAACACGTGCTGACACTATCTTCGGAGTGACATTCATGGTGCTGGCGCCTGAGAGCGAACTCGTGGAGAAACTCACCACAAGCGAACAGAAGGCTGAGGTGGACGAATATCTCGCCTACGTGAAGAAGCGCACAGAGCTCGACCGCATGGCAAACCACAAGGTTACGGGAGTGTTCTCCGGCTCTTATGCCGTGAACCCTTTCACGGGCGAGAACATCCCTGTATGGATTTCTGAATACGTGCTCGCAGGATACGGTACGGGAGCCATCATGGCTGTGCCTGCCCACGACTCACGCGACTACGCATTCGCCAAGCATTTCAACCTGCCTATAATCCCGCTCATCGAGGGTGCCGACGTTAGCGAGGAGAGCTTCGACGCCAAAGAGGGAACGGTATGCAACTCACCGGCACCAACGGCAAAGAACGCCATCGCCGGATTCTCGCTCAACGGACTGAGCGTGAAGGAGGCTATCGCAACGACAAAGAAATACGTTACGGAGAATGACATCGGAAAGGTGAAGGTGAACTACCGCCTGCGCGACGCCATATTCTCACGACAGAGATACTGGGGTGAGCCATTCCCCGTATACTACAAGGACGGTATGCCATACATGGTGCCGGAAGAGTGTCTGCCTGTGGAACTGCCTGAAGTAGACCAGTATAAGCCTACGGAAACAGGCGAGCCGCCATTGGGACACGCCAGGAAATGGGCTTGGGACACGGAGAAGAACGAAGTGGTGGACAAGGCGCTCATCAACGACACCACGATTTTCCCGCTGGAGCTGAACACCATGCCTGGATTCGCCGGTTCGTCGGCTTACTACCTGAGATATATGGACCCACACAACGACAAGGCACTCGTGGCAAAGGATGTGGACGAATACTGGCAGAACGTGGACCTCTACGTGGGAGGTACGGAGCATGCCACAGGACACCTCATCTACTCGCGCTTCTGGAACAAGTTCCTGTATGACTACGGATGCTCTTGCAAAGAGGAGCCATATCAGAAACTCGTGAACCAGGGAATGATACAGGGACGCTCTAACTTCGTATACCGCATAAACAGCGACGACCATTCAAAGGCACCGGTGTTCGTGAGCCTCGGACTGAAAGACCAATATGAGACTACTCCGATACACGTTGACGTGAACATCGTGAACGCTGACGTGCTCGATCTGGAGGCTTTCAAGAAATGGAGACCTGAATATGAGAACGCCGAGTTCATACTGGAAGACGGAAAATACATCTGCGGATGGGCAGTAGAGAAGATGTCGAAGTCGATGTTCAACGTGGTGAACCCCGACATGATCGTAGAGAAATACGGTGCCGACACTCTGCGCCTGTATGAGATGTTCCTCGGTCCGGTGGAGGCAAGCAAGCCTTGGGACACCAACGGCATCGACGGTTGCCACCGCTTCCTGAAAAAGCTATGGGGACTGTTCTTCAGCCGCGACGGACAATTCCTGCCAACCGACGAAGAGCCTACGGCAGAACAGCTGAAGAGCATACACAAGCTCATCAAGAAGGTGACCCGCGACATTGAGCACTTCTCATACAACACGAGCATCTCGGCATTCATGATTTGCGTGGGAGAACTGCAGCAGATGAAATGCCACAGCAAGATGGTGCTGCAAGACCTCGTGGTTCTCATCTCACCATTCGCACCGCATGTGGCAGAGGAGCTGTGGCATCAGCTCGGCAACGAGACTACGGTATGCGACGCCAAATGGCCTGAGTTCAACGAGAAATATCTCGTGGAAAGCAGCATGCAGCTCACGATATCGTTCAACGGAAAGGCGCGCTACCAGAAGACATTCCCCGTTGACGCCGACAACGAGACGATAAAGAACGAGGTGCTCGCCGACGAGAAGAGCCAGAAATACCTCGAAGGCAAACAGGTTGTGAAAGTCATCGTGGTGCCTAAGAAAATCGTTAACGTGGTGATAAAATAATCCTTATACAATCCCTTCCCTGACCTGCTGCCGATAAATGGCGGATGGAGCAGGGGAGGGGATTGGAAACATTCTGAGAAGAAAGAAACAAGGCCTGGCAAAGAGAAAAACCGGCCCTATAAATAACCTTAACTCATATACTAATCAAACAGCAGAGACCAGGAGTCTCTAACAACTAACTTTTTATTATGGCAACTGACAACAACAATGCAGCTTTCGCACAGAAAAATGGTGGCGGAATAATACAATTCATGAGAAGTAACGCCGGCAAGGCGCTGGGAAGAGAGATAAAAGACTATTTCTTCATCACTCTCGGACTTATGCTATACACATTCGGATTCACCGTCTTCCTATTGCCATACGAGATTGTGACGGGCGGTATCGCCGGTGTAGGAGCCATCGTGTTCTATGCAACGAAATTTCCGGTGCAGTGGACTTTCTTCATCATCAACGCCGCGCTCATAGTGGCGGCACTGAAGATACTGGGATGGCGGTTTCTGGCAAAGACAATCTATGCCACATTCGCACTGACCGTGATGCTCGACATAGCGCAGAAAGTGGTGGAGATGCCCGACGGCACTTTCTATAAGCTGATGGGAGAGGGCAACGACTTCATGTCGCTCGTCATCGGATGTATGCTCACGGGAACGGCGCTCGCCATCGTGTTCCTCAACAACGGCAGTACAGGCGGTACCGACATCATCGCGGCGGTGGTGAACAAATACCACAATATCTCGCTCGGTATGGGACTTATCATGGTGGACCTCTGTATCATCAGCAGCAGCTTGCTCATCGAATCCTTCGGTACGTTCCCAGAGAGATGCACGATGGTGGTGTTCGGACTATGTACGATGTTCATCGAATGCAACATGCTCGACTTCGTGATGAACTGGCAGCGACAGTCCGTGCAGTTCATGATATTCTCAAAGAAACACCAGGAGATTGCCAACGCCATAGCAAAGGAGACCGAGCACACAATGACAATACTCGACGGTCACGGATGGTATTCCGGCGACCCTATAAAGGTGATCTGCCTCATGGCAAAGAAAAGGGAAAGCGTGGAAATCTTCCGCGTCATAAAGTCTATAGACCCTAATGCCTTCGTAAGCCAAAGCAGCGTGCAGGGCGTATTCGGAGAGGGCTTCGATCCGATAAAGGTGAAGGTGAAGGCACAGAAACTGGAAAAGGAAATGAAAAAACAACAGGAGAATGCTTGACAAATAGAAGAAGACCCCTCCTGACATTCCCCAGAAGAGAGAGAGAGACAGTACTCAGAACATATAAGGAAGTATGAGGAAAATAATACTGTCTCTCACACAAGGAGATGTCAGGAGGGGTCTTGCTGACTTGTAAACTCATAAGACTTGTCTTCTCGTCAACTCGTTTACTTGTCAACTCGTCAACTTGTCTACCCGTCAACTATAAATAAACATGAAAATAGTATTTGCAACAAACAACGCTCACAAACTGGAAGAAGTGAGAAACATTCTTGGAAACAAATTCCAGGTATTGTCGCTCAACGACATTGAATGCCACGTGGATATTCCGGAGACAGGAAAGACTCTGGAAGAAAATGCCATGATAAAGGCAAAATACGTGTTTGAACATTATCATATCAGTGTGTTTGCCGACGACACAGGACTCGAAGTTGAAGCTCTCGGCGGAGAACCCGGAGTATATTCTGCAAGATATGCGGGAGGCGACGGACACGACAGCGAGGCAAACATGAAGAAGCTGCTCGCCAACCTCAAGGGAGAGGAAAACCGCAAGGCGCGTTTCCGCACCGTGATAGCCTATATTCTGAAAGACGAAGACTCTGGCGGTATAGCTGCCCAGGGAGAGATGGAAGGCATAGTGGAAGGCGAGATAACGGAAGAAAAGAAGGGAGAGTCGGGATTCGGCTACGACCCTATATTCCAGCCTACCGGCTACGACAAGACATTCGCCGAACTCGGCAACGACATAAAGAACAAAATCTCTCATAGGGCAAGGGCTGTGGAGAAATTCGCACAATTCCTCTTTTCCGCCACCTGTCAGCAATAATTCAGCAGGTTGTTGCGTTATAAGAGAAAACAATAAAGAAAAAAAAGAAATGCGCAGACACTTCATATCACTCCTCACATTGCTCGCCGCAATGACGACAAACGCCGGAGCACAGAATCTGGACAAATGGAAGGCATATATGGCTTATGGAAAGATTACAGACATAGAGCCTGCCGGAAACATGGTTTATGTGCTCAGCTCCGGCGACTTGTTCTCATACAACATCACGGACGGAAGCGTGGCGACATACGACAAGGTGTTCCCGCTCAGCGAATGCACAATATCGCAGATAGCATGGAACAACACGGCGAAGAAGCTTATCATAGTATACGACAACTACAACATCGACCTGCTCGACAACAAGCTGAACGTGACGAACATCGCGGGCTACTACGACAAGACGATGACGGTAAGCAAGGATGTAAACAAGGTGGTGATAGAGGGCAGTCTGGCATATCTGTGTACGGCTTTCGGACTGGTGCAGATTGACATGAAGGAGGGACTTATCCTCGACACCTACAATCTGGGAAAGAATGTTACCGACTGTGCCTTCAGCGGAAACAAGATATACGTGAACACCAGCGACGGAATACTGGCAGCCGACAAGTCGGCAAACCTGCTCGACAAGTCTAACTGGCACGCCACGACAGACAATGTATCGTTCAACCATGCCAACGACATCGCCACGACATGGGACAACGGATATCTGCAATACGTGGCCTACGACAAGACAAACAAATGCTACTGGACCAACCAGGAGGACGAGAAGCTGCAGGCATACACCGTTACCGCCGACGGCACGAAGACCGTGACGCTGAGCGACATAAATCCCGTAGGTACACCGAAATACAATACCATCGGTTTTCTGAAGATAAGGAACGGAAAGCTCTATACCTGCAACGGTGGAGAGTGGGACAGGGAAAAGCCAGCCACGATACAGGTGTACGACATCGACGGCAATACCTGGACTACTTACGACGACAAGGGAATAGCAGAGAAATACGGTATCATATATAAGGATATGCTTTGTCTCGACATCGACCCCAAAAACGACAACCACGTGATGGCTGGATCACAAAGCGGACTATACGAATTCCTCGACGGAAAACTGATCAACAGATTTGACTACAAAAACAGTCCGATATCCTTCGTCGACGGTCTGGAAGGTAATCCGAACTATCAGATCATCACATCGTTGTTCTACGACAAAGACAACACGCTGTGGGTAATAAACCATCAGGCTATAAACAAAGGAATACTGAAATATTCTGCCGACGGCAAATGGTCGTCGCCAGACAAGACCATAAACCACCTCTCCGTGAACAATGCCAAGATCATGGGATACGACTCTCATGGCAGGATTTGGATAAATAACGGACGTAATGCCAACCCTGGAGTGTATTGCTATTCTGCCGACGGCAACAATCTATATAGCTACACGCATTTCGTGAACGAGGACATGGCGGAAATAAGCGGTATCGAGAGATGCAAGACGCTCGCCGAAGACAGAAGCGGAAATATATGGGTGGGAACTAACGTTGGTCTCTTCGAACTGACAGAGGAATACCAGCGCGACCCGTCGCTCGGCTTCTATCAGGTGAAGGTGCCCCGCAACGACGGTACCAATTATGCCGACTATCTGCTTGCCGGACTCGACATCACCACGATGGCAATAGACAATGCCGACCGCAAATGGATAGGCACGAGCCGCGACGGCGTGTATGTCATAAGCAGCGACAACATGGTGCAGGAGGCTCACTTCCTGGCATCAAACAGCAGTCTGCTCGCCGACGGTATCCTCGATATAGAGATAGACAAGCAGACGGGAACGGTATATATAGGAACTGAAAAGGGTCTGTGCTCAGTGGAAAGCAATGCCGTGGCTACCAACGAGAGCATGAGCAAAGACAACGTATGGGCTTATCCTAATCCCGTGAAGCCTGACTATACGGGACTCATCAACATAGTAGGACTTGCCTACGACAGCGACGTGAAAATCACAACCACAAACGGTGTGCTCGTGGCTGAAGGACGAAGCACCGGAGGATCCTTCCAATGGGACGGATGCGACAAGAAGGGCAGGAGAGTGGCAAGCGGCATATATATGGTGAACACAGCGACGCAGAGCGGAGACAGCGGCACGGTATGCAAGATTGCGGTGATAAACTAAGTCTATATATATATTTATATGGTGATATAACCAAGCCTATATAATATATTAACAAGGAAAAACAACGGTATGACGCCCAAGTGCTTTATCAAGCGTTTTGTCCATTATATATAAAAACAAGGAAATAAAGACAGATGAAATATTCGATAAGGAAGAAATGGAATGAGATGAGGGGATTTGTCTTCTTCACACTGGCAATAACGCTGCTGTGGGGAATGGAATTTGCCTTTGCCGACTTCTACGACTCACCATGCAACAGCATGAAAGACTTTGTGGGACAGGCTTTCCAATGGGGAGCGATAGAGATGACAACCTTTGTCTTCATCTGGATGATAGCAGCAAACAAATATGTCTTCGCCGTGGCGTATCCGCTGCTGACGGCACTGACTTCTGCCGTGGCGTTCTTCCGCTATACAATGAAGGTCACGGTGACGCCGATGACCATAGACCTCACCTTCACCAACGACCTCACAACGACGTCAGACATGATAACGCTGCCGCTCATACTTTTTATCCTCATAAATCTCATCGCGGCTATATTCATAGCGAGATGGCGATTCATAAGGCTGGACAATCTGAAATGGCAATGGATACACATCATCGTCTGCATGGCACTGATATACGGCATTTTCCACAACGGACGACTTGGAATACCGGTATCCAACCGTCTGCCCTTCAATATCTATGCCTCGCTAAACGAATATCTCGGCAACAAGCGCATCGTGGCAGACAAGCGTCCTGCCTTCGGCGGAAAGACGACATGTGGCACTGACAGCATCGACGTGGTGTTCATCATCGGTGAGACGCTGCGTGCCGACCACATGCAGATCAACGGATATGCAAGGCCCACCACGCCGCTGCTGGCAAAGGAGAAGAACGTGGTGTCACTGCCTGACATAGAGTCAGAATACTGGTTCACCCACGAGAGCGTGCCGTATATCATGACCAGGGCCGACCACAACACCAAGGACAGGGCATATACAGAACGGTCGTTCATCGACATCTTCAAGAGAGCCGGCTACCACACATCATGGATTTCAAACCAGGAGAGCGTTCCCACATTCATATATTTCATGAAGGAGGCAGACAAGCTGACGTATGTAAACGGCGGCAAGTCGCTATATATCTATGACTCATGGCTCGACGACGATGTGCTGCCCCCTCTTGACAGTGCACTGACAAACGGAAAGTCAAACAGCCGCAACCTTATCGTCATACACAGCATCGGTTCACACTGGTGGTATAACGCCCATTATCCCAAGTCGGCAGCCCGTTGGAAACCGGAACTGACGAGTCGCGTGATAACGGAGAACAGCCGGCAGCAGTTCATAAACTCCTACGACAACACCGTATTATATTCCGACAGTTTCTGGCATCAGGTGAGAGAACGTCTGCGCCATCGCAACGCCATAGTGATATATCTCTCCGACCATGGCGAAAACCTGGGCGAAGACGGACAATATACACATGCCAACGACACCAAGGAGGTGAGAAACGCCGCCTGCTGGATATGGTGCTCCGACAAATACAAGAGCCGTTATCCTGAGAAATACGCAGCCCTGGAGAGAAACGCCAAGAAGAAATACAACACGGCATTCCTCTTCCATTCCATCATCGATGCCGGCGACATCAGCACTCCTTACATCGACAAGAAGTATGATGTATTCAAATAGACAATGACTATATAACTATATAATGATTACCGTCTGCATAGCGACATACAACGGATCGAGATATATCCGCCAGCAACTCCTGTCCATCCTGCCACAACTGGCAGAGACGGACGAGATTGTCGTGTCCGACGACGGATCGACAGACGATACATCTGAAATAGTGCGCTCCATCGGCGACAAGAGGATAAGGATTGTGGATAACCGCAAAGGAGAAGGTGGAAAACATTATCACAAGGAAGAAGATGGAAAGCATTATCACAAGGAAGAAGGTGGAAAAAACGCCCTCAGCAACAGTCTGACACGGAACTTCGAAAATGCCCTGCGCCATGCTAAAGGCGACTATATCTTCCTCTCCGACCAGGACGACGTGTGGATGGAAAACAAGGTGGCGGTATGCATGGAAGTCCTGCGCAGCCACCACTGTGTGGTCAGCGACGCCATAGTGACAGACAAAGACCTCAACGACACCAACGACTCTTTCTACAAGATGATAAAGATGAAACCCGGCAGACTCTATAACCTGCTGTGGCACAACGGATATACGGGGTGCTGCATGGCTTTCAGACGCGACGTGATGCAGAAAGCGCTGCCCTTTCCTGCCGACATACCGATGCACGACATCTGGATAGGCAACGTGGCGGCTTTCTTCTTCGACGTGGCATTCATAAACGACCGACTGATATATTTCCGCAGACACGAGAGCGCCGCGTCTTGCAACGCCAAAGGAAGCCGCTTCTCGACGGCAAGGCAGATTCTCTTCAGATGGAAAACAATAAAGAACCTAATAACACACAAATCATGACATTGAGCGTAATCATCCCGATATACAATGTGGAAAAGATGCTGCGACGATGTGTTGACAGCGTGAGAATACAGGGATTCGACGATATCGAGATACTTCTCATCAACGATGGTTCGACCGACGGTAGCGGAATCATCGCTGAGGAGTATGCCGCTACATACAAGAACATAAAATACTGGAAGAAGGAGAACGGCGGACTCTCCGATGCCCGCAACTTCGGCATCGAGAGGGCAGAGGGTGACTATATCACCTTCGTAGACAGCGACGACGAACTGGCTCCCAATACCTACAGTCCGCTGATAGCATTGCTGCAGGAACATCCGTTTCTCGACATACTGGAATATCCCATGCTGCAGCGACCGGGACTACGCGACGAGACCCTCTTCAATCCCGGCAACCACCTCTTCAGAGACGCCCTCGACTGGCTGGCATACAAGGGAACGGAACACTGCTGGGCATGCAACAAAATATACAAGAGAAGCCTTTTCAATAACGTGGCATTCGAAAAAGGCAAGAAGTTTGAAGACATCCTACTCATGGCACTGCTGATAAAGCAGAAGCCGATAATAGCCACCATAGACAAAGGCAGATACCTATACCACTACAACGACAACGGCATAGCGGCTACCGACAAGAGCAACGGACTGTCGTCGCTGCTCGACGCCCAGCTGCATCTCGTCAGCCAACTGAACATCAACACCAGGGAGCGCCGTTGGCACCGTGTGTATATGGACATGCTGACAGCACAGCTTTATTCATACCAGAAGACAGGAAAAATAAGACTGGCACAACAACACGTGTCCCTCTTCGGCTATGCCACATGGAAAGATACGCTGAAGGCGATGTTCGTGAACACCATAGGACTGGAACGCACCTGCCGCCTGTTCGGCAGGATGAAAAGGTAAGGAAACAAACATGAAAATAACATATATCGTAGAAGATTTCTCTGAAAACGGAGGTGTGGAACGCATCGTGACAGAAAAGGCAAACACTCTGGCTACCGAATACGGACATGAAGTGAGCGTGGTGTCGGTTTACGACGACAAGCGCAGAGAGCTATACCATCTTGACGAAAGCATCAAGATGGTGCATCTCGGTGTGCCGTTCGCCGACAAGCACCACGGCAAGCTGATAAAGCTCATCAGCCGCACTAACACGCTGATGACGGCAGCCCGACGACTGAACAAGACTATAAAGAGCCTGCAGCCCGATATAATATTCTTCACCACCACCCTCGGAGCACTGCTACTCCCACTCTGCCACACCAAGGCACGCAAGATATACGAGTCGCATCTGGCACGTCCGTTCACCCCCTACCATCGCCTGTTCTCCATTATGGAGCGCAAAGCCGACACCGTGGTATGCCTCACCAACGGCGATGCCATGGAATATTCCAACGCATGCCGCACGCTGGTGATTCCTAACTTCATCAAAAAGCCGGCGAAGAGAGTGGAGGACTATAGCGTGAAACGGGCTATCGCCGTGGGCAGACTGGAAGAGCAGAAGGGATTTCTTCCGCTCATAGACCACTGGAAAGAAATCGCCCGGCTGCATCCCGACTGGCATCTCGACATATATGGTGACGGTTCGCAGCGCGCCATGCTGCAGGCTGAGATAGAGAGACTCGGCATGCAGGAGCATATAACACTCTGCGGACGGTCGAACAACATCATGGACGTATATCCGCAATACAGCCTGCACATCATGCCCTCTCTATACGAAGGACAGCCAATGGCGCTGATAGAGGCACAGTCGTGCGGACTGCCATCCGTGGTGTTCGATTTCGACTTCGGTGCCTCCGACATCGTGCGCAACGGCTACAACGGCATCATTGTGGAGCAAAGCCACTACTCGTCGCTCATCAAGGGTATCACCACGATGATGGACTCCGAAGCCCTCAGACGCCAATACGGCGACAATGCCATAGCCGGAAGCCACGCATATTATAAAGAAAATGTATTTGGAAAATGGATACAGTTGTTGAACCCTGACCGGTAATCATACCGTTTGGGGTTAAATGAGAAGAGATGACCTGTACATCTCTTCATACATCTCTGCCACCTTTCTGTAGTCATGGTATTTCTTCACGAATGCCATGCTCTGGCGGGAGAGCCTTTCTATCATACCGTCGGTAAAGAGAGCCTTTTCTATTATCGCCATGTTCTCGGCATCCGACAGTTCCGGACTCACGTTGATTATAGGACGCAGTTCTTTCTCGCCAATGAAATCATAATATTCCTCCTCTCCGCCACCTATCACCACAGTGCCGAGCGCCATTGCCTGCAAGGAATTCATCGACGGAGTGAAACTGTAGAGCTGGTCAACGAGCACGTCAGCCTCGGCAAGCATCCGCTTGTATTCTTCGAGCGGCACGCCCTCCACATATCTTATCTCCATCCTGCCGGGATGGCGCAGCTTGATTGCTTCGAGCCATTCCGCCATACGCATGGCACCCTTCATGAAGTCGCGCTTGGGCTGTATGCCCACGAGAATTTTCACCACACCGCCGTTTTCCTTCCTTCTGGCGCCTTCCGTCCCGTTCTGTGGCAGAATCATAGGCAGCGGCAGATAATGAAGCTTACGGACAAAAGAATCCACGTTATAGCACAACCAATATTCATACAGGCAAGCCACGAGAGCGTCGGCCTTTGCCGATGTATACCGCCAGCAGCCATACGCCCCATGCAGCATCACCTCGTCGATACGCTCCGCATTCTCTGCCATATTCTGCGGTCTGCCGTTCCAATACGTGTCGCTATATCTCGGCACTCCTTTTTTCTGGCGCGCGAAAATCTGAGGGTCATCGCCGAAACAGCCCTTCACGGTCTTCTTGTTAAGAAGTCTGAGGAAAAAGAAAAGCAGTTTGTTCCACCCGTATTTCAGTGGAACAAACTGATAGTTGTGTATCTGAACAATATCGTTGCCTACGAGTTGCGTCAGGTGTCTCGCAATCTGCCATAACACTTTCAGTCCGCCCAGTTTTCCCCACTTTCTGTCTCTCCTCAGGTCGATGTCTCTCGGAGCGTCGTGCCATCCGTTGCCGTCAGACATGGTCACTACGGTATGTCCGCGCTCCTGGAGTCCTTTTTTCAGAGTGTTGTGCAGAAAACTGGCTTCGCCAACCAACAATATTTTCATATTCGTATTATATAATAGAGGAACTGTTCAAACCCATCCAGACCTTCCACTTGGGTAGATGTATTACTTTTACAGACAAGTAAACTCAAATTCCTCCTTAACTCAGCTCAAGCATTCTCTCGATAGGCTTCACAGCGTCGCGGGCGATTTCAGGAACCACTTCCACTGTAGGCCACTCACATTTCAGAGCGTTGTAAATCTTGCGCAGCGTGTTCATCTTCATATAGTCACACTCGTTGCAAGAGCAGCCCAGCGAACCCTCGCTCACCTCTGGCGGCACGGGGATGAAAGTCTTCTCCGGACACTTGTTCGTCATCTCATACAATATTCCGGACTCCGTAGCCACGATAAACTCCTTAGTGTCGCTCTCCACGGCATGCTTCAGCAACACAGCAGTAGAACCCACCACGTCGGCAAGCGCCACCACCGGTCCTTTACACTCCGGATGCACAAGCACCTCAGCTCCCGGATGCTCCTTCTTCAGTCTTACTATCTCCTGTGCCGAGAAGCGCTCATGCACGTGGCATCCACCGTTCCACAGCAGCATGTTTCTTCCCGTCACACTGTTGATATACGAGCCGAGGTTGTAGTCAGGACCGAAGATCAGCTTCTCGTCCTTCGGGAAGGTGTCAACGATCTTCTTTGCGTTTCCGCTCGTCACCACCACATCCGTCAGCGCCTTCACCGCCGCCGTGGTGTTAACATAGCTCACCACCTTATATCCAGGATGCTCCTCCTTGAATTTCTTCAAGTCTTCAGCCTTGCATGAGTCAGCGAGCGAACATCCCGCATTGAGGTCAGGACAGATCACCGTCTTCTCCGGTGAGAGAATCTTGCAGGTCTCCGCCATGAAATGCACTCCACACATCACGATGATGTCAGCCTTCGTGTCGGCAGCCTTTCTCGCCAGTGCGAGCGAGTCGCCGATGAAGTCAGCCACCTGCTGGATGTCGCCGGTGGTATAGTAGTGTGCGAGAATCACAGCGTTTTTCTCCTTGCACAAGTTTCTTATCTCTTTGGCCAGGTCTACGCCGTCGGCCACAGGTTCGTCGATATAACCTTTCTCGACCCACTTCTTGTCAACAGTCATATTATTATATTTCTTTTTTGTTTTTAATTTTTAAATTCAAATATGTGTAGTATGATATGCTGTGGATTTGTTCATAACTTCTGTCGTATTTCCTTGGTCATTTTCTTGTCAACACAATATCTTGATTTATCAACAGGTTATTATGTGTCTTTCTTTCTCTATTTCAGCATGAAAGCTCATTTATCCACAATTTCCACATTCGGTGCAAAGATAATAAGTTTATATCTTTTGCTGCTCCTTTTTCGTGGAAAAGTTTTCTAATAGTTGTTTATAAGCTTGTGGATATCCACAGGGATTTTTGATTTCTTTTTTTGCTGTGGATAAAGTACAACTTATCAACACGGTTATCAACAGGGTTTTCCACAACTGTGTGGGAAGGATAAAATTATATGTAATGGATAGGGTAAATATGTACTTTTTGGGGCACGGTGCTTGCCCCATATGGGAAAGCTGCTTTCTCAACATGGGCAAGCAGCTTTCCCCTGATGGGCAGAATTGCTTTCCAACGGTTGCCCGATACAGGCATTTATATCCATGTTTATGTTTACAGAATTCAGACAACGGTGAATAGGGGTGAGTCTTCCTCTTACTATACATTGTGATTCTCCCCCATGCAGCTATATTACCGTACCGCTACGGTTATAATTACCGGTTGTGGATAATAGTGTGGACAACAGTGGTATTAGATTAAAAACCAAAGTCTGATTCTGCCATTCTCTTCTTGCCTGTCTTCCCCCCTGATCCTTGCGAAACTTGGGCTTACTTACACAATAATAATTAATAAATTTGGGAGTTTACCCTATTATCATTACTTTTGTATTTAAGTTTCCATACTATTCGCCCATTGGCAGCATTGTGGATAACTTTGTTGGCAATATGGTGCCTCGCCATGAAAAGTCCCTGCAGAGAGGGGACTGGCGACAGGTGCAGGGATTGTGGAAAAATATGCCATCCGCATAGCCTGCACCACAAGAGAAAGAATTGAAAAATAAAAAAACAGAAGATTACAAAATGCAAGAGACAAGACAAAATCGTATAGCAAGACTCCTGCAGAAGGAGCTGAGCCTTATTTTCCAGAGTCAGACAAGAGCCATGCACGGAGTGATGGTGTCGGTGACGAGGGTCAGGGTGAGCCCAGACCTCAGCATCTGCACGGCATATCTGAGCATCTTCCCGTCGGACAAGGGAGAGGAGATAATAGAAAACATCAGAAAGAACGAGAAGACGGTGCGCTACGACCTCGGTCAGCGGGTGCGCAACCAGCTGCGAATCATTCCGGAGCTGCGCTTCTTCATCGACGACTCACTCGACTATATTGAGCATATCGACGAGCTTCTGAAGAAATAGGAGAGTCATGAATTTTCCATTCTACATAGCACGCCGTTACCTCTTCTCAAAGAAGAGCACACACGCCATAAACATCATCAGCTGCATCAGTGCCGTTGGCGTGGCAGTGGCCACGATGGCTCTCGTGGTGACACTCAGTGTGTTCAACGGTTTCCACGACCTCGTGGCATCGTTCTTCACATCCTTCGACCCGCAGATAGAACTCGTGCCTGCAGAGGGAAAGACGGCACCTGCCGACGACCCGCTGCTGCAGAAGGTGAGAAAGCTGCCGGAGGTTGACGTGGCGTCGGAGTGTGTGAAAGACCAGGCGCTTGCCATATACAAGGGCAAGCAGACCATGGTGTGGGTGATGGGCGTTGACGACAACTTCGAACGTATGTCGCGCATCGACGACATACTGTATGGCGACGGCACGTTTCTGCTCCAGGCTGCAAACCTGAACTTTGCCGTGGTGGGCATACGCCTCGCCGAGACTCTCGGCATGAATGCCAACTGGGACGGCAACCTGATGATATACGCTCCGCGGAAGACAGGACAGCTCGACCTCGCCAATCCATCCGACGGATTCGTAGTTGACTCGCTGATTTCACCGGGAGTGGTCTTCATGGTGAAACAGGGGAAATACGACCGCGACCACGTGATAGTGCCAATCACCATGGCGCGCACACTGTTTGAACAGCAGGGAATGCTGTCGTCGCTGCAGATTCGCCTAAAGAACGGCAGCGACCTCAATGCCGTGAAGGAGAAGATGCAGAATATCGTAGGCAACCGCTACCGTGTGCTCGACCGCTATGAGCAGCAGGCAGACACGTTCCGGATAATGAAGGTGGAGAAATTCATCGCATATATCTTCCTCACGTTTATACTCATCGTGGCGAGCTTCAATATCATCGGTTCGATATCCATGCTGATAATCGACAAGAAGGACGATGTGGTGACGCTCAGGAATCTCGGTGCTACCGACCGTCAGATTTCCCGTATATTCCTCTTCGAGGGCAGACTGATATCCTTCTTCGGAGCATTGGCAGGAATACTCATCGGACTGCTTCTCTGCTGGCTTCAGCAGCAGTTCGGTATCGTGGCGCTGGGACAGTCGAGCGGCACATTCGTAGTGGATGCCTATCCCGTAAGCGTGCATCCGGAAGACGTGCTCGTGGTGTTTGCCACGGTGATTGCGGTAGGTTTCCTGGCGGTGTGGTATCCTGTGAGATATTTCTCACGCCGTCTGTTGGGCTGACGGCGTGTAGCGGCAGGATAGTAGACGGGGCATTACCACAATAAAATCGGTCATTAGGAATGTCGGCAGACGAATTATCGACGCCAACACCCTAATGACCGATTTGGGTAAAAAAACAGACGAGTTGTCCGATTGTGCATCATCAACTCGTCTGTTGTTTTTTTATTCTTTTATTTTCTTTATTCTCTCTATTCCTTTCAATTTTTCATCCCCTTCGACATCCACATGAAGATGAAGTAGAACATCGTGCCGGTGATGAGTCCGGCGATGGCGTCGATGGCATAGTGGGCCTGTATGTATACCGTGGCGAAGCAGAGCAACACATAGAAGGGAGCCATAATATAGAGCAGCTTCCTGTTGCGGGTGTGCCATATCAGCAGCATTATCACGGTGCTTATTCCAACATGCGAACTTGGGAAAGCAGCAGTAGGTCTCTCTCCGGCAGCCTTGGCGTCTTCAACGAGATGGTAGAAGATGCCGTCGGTATATCCCGGACTCGGCAGACATTCGGTGTGGGTGTTGAAGTAGTCGCCAAGGTTGGGGAACACGCCAGCCGTTATCTGGTCTATGCCGACAGCCTTGAAATAGAACGTAGGTCCTGTCACCGGCACGAGCACGAATATCACGTAGTATGCGAAGAAAGAAGCCATTATCACGAATGCGCAGCGCTCATACTCCTTGTATCTCCATATAAAATAGTATATCGCCGCCAGAGCTATCATCGGATAATATGCCGCATAACCCATGTCGAGCAGTTCGCTGACCACGCTCCATGGCATTGCCTCATGGAATATCAGTGCCGGCTGGCATCCGAACAGCGACTGTTCCGCCTGGGCGAATACGTGGTCGAGATTCGGCAGCATGCGGTTCAGTTCGTAGGTATCGGGATACCACCAGCTGAGCAGCGCCATCTGCACCGTGATGCGGCAGAACCTCGTGAATCGGCATGGCACCATCCTGTAAACTCCCCATAGAGCCAGCGTCACCACCATGATTCTCACTCTGCCCCATATCATTGCCTCAGGGTTTGCCACCTTGGTGTATGTGAAGAACACCATGAGCAATGTCAGCACGAGATATCCAGTCATCACCCACTCCAGCCAGAAGAGACCCTTCTTGGGCTTCTTCTCTATCTTGAATAAATCTTTCATAATCGTTGTCTTTTCCTTTTCCGGTCGTTTAAATCGTTCCGATCGTTCAAATCATTCCATCCGTTTCTTTGTCAGCATCCAACTTTTGTATTACATCCATCCGTTGTGTAGACATCCGTCTGGTGCATACATCCGTCTGGCGCTTACATCCGTATGATGCTTACATCCATCCGTTGTCCTTATACCATTTCATGCTGATTCTCACACCCTCCGGCAGCTGGCATTTCGGTTCGAAGCCCAGTTCCTTTCTTGCCGGAGATATGTCGCATTGCCAGTTGCGCTGCTTCATGATATTGTATTTGTCGCGGTTAAGGGCAGAAATCTTTCCCGTCAGGTGCGCTATAGTCTCGGCAACCGTAGACACGGTTTTCAGGAACCACAGTGGCGCCACGATACGCAGCACGTGCTTCACTCCCAGTTCCTTCTGTATCAGGTCGCTGAACGTGCGTGACGAATACACCTCACCGTCGCTCAGAATGTAGCTGCTGCCCGTCTTTCCGTTGGTGAGAGCCAGAAACACCGCCTGCACCACGTCGCTGACGAAGATGAACGTGATGTCCTGCCGCTTGTATCCCACGGCGAAGTCCACATGTTTCTTTATGCTCTCCGCCATCATGAAATAATCCTTTTCCCGCGGACCATACACTCCTGTCGGTCGCAGTATGATGAACGGCAGTCTGTCTGCCACCGACCGCAGATAGTCCTCCGCCTCCAGTTTGCTCTTGCCGTATGCTGTGTTGGGCTGTGGCGTGTCGGAGTCGGTGATGTCGGTATGCGGCTCCTCCTCCCGTATCGGTCCGAGGATGCTCAAGCTGCTTATGAACACGAAGCGCTTTACAGGCATGGCGAGATTGAGGATGGCATTCACCAGATGCCTCGTTCCCTTGCTGTTCGTCTTGAAGAAGTCAGCCTTGTTCAGACATTTCGTCACGCCGGCGGCATGCACCACATAGTCGAAGCTGTGTTGGCGCAGCTGCTCCTTGAGCTTATGCTCGTCGTTGAAATCCAGTTCTATGAAGTTTATCCCCTCTTGCGGCAGATATTTCCGTGAGCTTGTAGCCCTTACGGCAGCCCACACTTCCATTCCTCTGCGGAGAGCCTCTTCAACGATGAAGCTGCCGATGAAACCTGTGGCGCCAGTGATGAGTATTTTGTCTTTTTGCATTCTTGTCATTTCTTTTCAGCTGCAAATGTAAGGAAAAAACTGATAATAATCTATTTAGTGACGGTAAAATAATAACTTGGTACGATTTGAGTGAGAAATGTAACGAAAAGTTGAAATACGTTGTGAAGTTTGCAAATACAATTTAAATTTATTAATTTCGCACCCAAAGTATGCAATTTTAAACGAATAAAGGAAATAATGAAAAAACTCTTCATAGAGACTTATGGCTGCCAGATGAACGTGGCAGACAGCGAAGTTGTAGCTTCTGTGATGCAGATGGCGGGTTATGAACTTTGCGAAAAGGAAGACGACGCAGACGCTATTTTTCTGAATACATGCAGCATCAGGGAGAATGCTGAGAACAAGATATACAACCGTCTCGAAACCCTCCATGCAGAGCAGAAGAAGGGCCGCAAGGTCATCCTCGGCGTGCTGGGCTGCATGGCGGAGAGAGTGAAAGACGACCTGATAGACAACCATCACGCCAATCTCGTGTGCGGTCCCGACAGCTATCTCACTCTGCCCGACCTTATAGCCCAGTGTGAGAACGGCGGCAACGCCATCAACATCGAACTCTCCACCACCGAGACTTACCGCGACATCGTGCCGATGCGCATCGGCGGACAGAAGGTGAGCGGCTTCGTGAGCATCATGCGTGGCTGCAACAACTTCTGCCACTACTGCATCGTGCCATACACCAGAGGCAGGGAGCGCAGCCGTGATCCGGAGAGCATCCTCAGAGAGGTGAAAGACCTGCACGACCGCGGTTTCAAGGAGGTTACGCTGCTCGGACAGAACGTGAACAGCTACGGTCTCTCGCCGTCGGGAAAGAAAGAAGAAGGCAAGGTGTCTTTTGCCGAACTCCTCAGAATGGTGGCTCAGGCAGTGCCCGACATGAGAGTGAGATTCACCACTTCCAATCCCGAAGACATGAAGGAGGACATCCTGCATGTCATAGCCGAAGAACCGAATATCTGCAACCATATCCACTTCCCTGCACAGAGCGGAAGCGACAAGATACTGAAGCTGATGAACAGAAAATACACCCGTCAGCAGTATCTCGACACCATAGATGCCATACGCCGCATCATCCCTGGCTGCGGAATAACCACCGACATCTTCGTGGGATACCACGACGAGACGGAAGAAGACCACCAGCAGACCCTGTCGCTCGTCAGGGAGGTGGGCTTCGACTCTGCCTTCATGTTCAAATACTCGGAGCGCCCGGGCACCTATGCCTCAAAACATCTGCCCGACAACGTGTCGGAGGAGGTGAAGATACAGCGACTCAACGAACTGATAAAGCTGCAGACCGAAGTAAGCGCCGAGCAGAACAGAAAAGACGAGGGCAAGGAGTTCGACGTTCTCGTTGAGGGCTATAGCAAGCGTTCCCGCCAGCAGCTTATGGGCAGGACGGAGCAGAACAAGGCGGTGGTGTTCGACAAAGGCAACCACCACGTGGGCGAGACGGTGAGAGTGAAGATAACGGGCAGCACCAGCGCCACGCTCTTCGGCACTCTCGTGCCATCTCCTTCAGCAGCAGAGTGAGGTGGGGCATAATCCGCCTTCCTATATTGTGACAGACAAAATATAGTGACAGACAAAAGCATAATCAGATAATCAATAAATAACAAACATAAATATCCCCTGCTGTTCCGTCCGCCAGGCATGTCGGTGTCTCTCCGTCATGAGGGAGAGACAAGTCGGAAGTGGCTGATACCGCGAGCTGGCAAGGGGTTGTTTCTTATATGAAAGAATTTTTCCAGATACTCAGGCGCTTCGTGCCGCCATACAAGAGATACCTCGTCATGACGGTGTCGTTCAACATCCTGTCGGCTGTGCTCAACATATTCTCGTTTGCAGCCATAATCCCTATCCTGCAGATTATCTTCAAGACGGAGAAGGCTGCCGCAGCGCCACAGCTCATGGCATGGAACTGGGACAACATGAAGGAAGTTGCGGCAAACAACATGGACTATTATGTCAACGCGCTGATTGCCGACATCGGTCCTACCACCACATTGCTCGTGCTCGGACTCTTCCTCGCCACCATGACATTCCTCAAGACGGGAGCCTATTTCCTGTCATCGGCCACCGTGATACCGATCAGGACCGGAATCGTGAGAGACATCCGCAACCAGCTCTACCGCAAGATAACATCCCTGCCTATCGGCTTCTTCTCAGAGGAGCGCAAGGGAGACATCATAGCCAGGATGAGCGGCGACGTGCAGGAGATAGAAAACTCCATAATGAGTTCGCTCGACATGCTCTTCAAGAACCCCATCCTCATAATAGCATATTTCGCCACGCTGCTCTGCATCAGTTGGCAGCTCACTCTCTTCACCATACTCTTCGTTCCCGTCATGGGATGGATAATGGGCAAGGTGGGGCGCAAGCTGAAACGCAAGTCAAAGGAGGCGCAGGCCCTCTGGAGCGACACCATGAGCCAGGTGGAGGAGACCCTCGGCGGACTGCGTATCATCAAGGCATTCTGTGCTGAGGAGAAGATGAACAGGCGCTTCGACAACACCAACTCCAGCTACAGAAACCAGATTCTCAAGGTGAACACCCGTCAGCAGATGGCACACCCCATGAGCGAGTTCCTCGGCACGGTGATGATAATCATCGTGTTGTGGTTCGGCGGCATCCTCGTGCTCAACCAGCAGGTGCTCTCCGGTCCCACGTTCATCTATTATCTCGTAATCCTCTACAGTATCATAAACCCTCTGAAAGACTTCTCCAAGGCTGGCTACAACATTCCAAAGGGACTGGCTTCAATGGAGCGTGTAGACAAGATCCTGCTTGCCGAAAGCGACATCAAGGAGAAGGAGAACCCTCAACACATCTCCAGCTTCGACCACACCATAGAATTCCGCCATGTGTCGTTCAGATACGGAGAGCAGTGGGTGCTCAGAGACATCAACCTCACGATAGAGAAAGGAAAGACGATAGCCCTCGTGGGACAGAGCGGAGGAGGAAAGTCAACCATGGTAGACCTCATTCCGAGATACTACGACGTGCAGGAGGGTGAGGTGCTCATCGACGGCATCAACGTGAAAGACCTCGATATCCACGACCTCAGACAGCTCATCGGCAACGTGAACCAGGAGGCGATACTCTTCAACGACACCTTCTTCAACAACATCTCCTTCGGTGTTGACAACGCCACGCAGGAGCAGGTGGAAGAGGCTGCCCGCATAGCCAATGCCGACGAATTCATCAAAGCTTCTGAAAACGGCTACGACACCAATATCGGTGACCGCGGCGGCCGCCTCTCCGGCGGACAGCGACAGCGCGTGAGCATTGCGCGAGCCATACTCAAGAATCCGCCGATACTCATCCTCGACGAGGCAACATCGGCTCTCGACACAGAGAGCGAGAGACTCGTGCAGGACGCTCTGGAACGACTGATGAAGACGCGCACCACCGTGGCGATAGCCCACAGACTCTCCACCATCAAGAATGCCGACGAGATATGCGTGCTCCACGAGGGACAGATAGTGGAGCGGGGCACCCACGACGAACTCATCAGCAAGGACGGATATTACAAGAAGCTGCACGATATGCAGTCGTAACAAAATATTCATTCATATATGGCATACAAAATAGTCTACCCCATCTTCTACGTGTTGTCGCTACTGCCCTACAGAGTGTTGTATGGCATCTCCGACTTCTTCTATCTCATCATGTATCATATCGTGGGCTACAGGAAGAAGGTGGTGAGGAAAAACCTCAGCAGTTCATTCCCCGAGAAAACATCTCAGGAACTGAAAGAAATAGAGCATGGATTCTATCATTGGCTCTGCGACTATTTCGTGGAAACCCTGAAGCTGCTCACCGTCAGCGACGAGACACTGCTCAAGCACATAGAATTCAGAAATGCGGAGCAGATAGAAGAATATTACGACAAGGGGCAGACATGCGCCGCCATCCTCGGACACTACTGCAACTGGGAACTGCTCTCTGCCACAGGACTTGCCTTCAAACGTCACAAAGAGGCGGTGTGCGGACTTATATATCATCCGCTCAGGAGCAAAATATTCGACATGCTCTTCAAGGATATACGCCAGAGCAAGGGTGGAGTATGCATACCGAAACAGGAAATACTGAGATACCTTGTGAGATACAAACGCGAGAAACGCATGTGGCTCTTCGGATACATCTCAGACCAGTCGCCGAAATACCTGAACATACACTGCTGGCTGCCGTTCCTCAACCACGACACACCAGTATTCACCGGCGGCGAGAAGATAATGAAGAAGATGAACGACGCCGTGTTCTATATTGACATGCAGAGACCGGAACGCGGCAAATACATCTGCACCTTCAGGCTGATTACCGACAAACCTGCCGAGATGCAGGAGAACGAGATAACGACACGCTTCTTCAAGATGCTTGAGGACACCATAAAGAGGGATCCCAGACTATATCTCTGGACCCACGACAGATGGAAGAGAAACCATGAGCATTTCGACAAATATTATGTCATGGAGAACGGGCATGTCATAAAAAGAAAAGACGTAGAATTATGATAATAGGATTTGACGCAAAGCGCATAGTGAGGAACGCCTCGGGACTCGGAAACTATTCCAGAACCCTTGTGGGGGATTTGCAACGTATAGTGCCGGAAGGAACGCAGCTGAGACTCTACGCTCCCGACATGGGACGCGATGAGCTGCGGGGACAGGTGAAAGAATCCTCAAACCTCAGATTCGTTTATCCGCATGACTGCTACACAAAGCTGTCGAGAGACTTGTGGAGAATGAAAGGAATAGTGGAAGACCTGAAGAAAGACGGTGTGCACCTCTATCATGGACTGACCGGCGAACTGCCTCTCGGCATCAGGAAGGCCGGCATCAAGACCGTCGTCACCATCCACGACCTCATATTCATGTGTCATCCCGAATACTACAACTGGATAGACACCAAGATATACGCATGGAAATTCCACAAGACCTGTCGCGAGGCAGACCGCATCATAGCCATCAGCGAGTGTACCAAGAGAGACATCATGCGCTTCGGTGGCATTGACCCCTCGAAAATAGACGTCATATACCAGAGCTGCAGCACAGAATTCAAGACCAGAGAGAGCGAAAAGAAGCTCCAGCAGGTCCACACCAAATATATGCTGCCAGAGAGATACATCGTGAATGTGGGAACCATCGAGGAGCGCAAGAACGTGCTGCTTGCCGTGAGAGCCCTGCACATGCTGCCCGAAGAGGTCAGCATCGTCATCGTGGGACGCCCCACACCGTATGCCGACAAGGTGAAAGAGTATGTAGAGGCAAACAACCTGCAGCACCGTGTGAAGATGCTCCACGGCGTGCCACACGAAGATCTCCCGTCAATATACCAGATGGCAGAGGCATGTGTTTACCCCTCGCGCTATGAGGGATTCGGACTCCCCGTCATCGAGGCTATACAGAGCGGACTCCCTGTGGTGGCATGTACGGGCAGCTGTCTTGAAGAAGCCGGCGGCAACGACTCCATATACGTCAACCCCGACGATGTGTGCGGAATGGCAGAAGCCGTGAAGCAGGTGTTGTGTGGAGCGCCGGGCAGAGAGCAGCGCATAGAGAGAAGTCAGCAATACGTGAAACGCTTCGAGGGAAACAACGTGGCGCAGAAAGTGTTGGATGTCTACAACAAGGTGTGTCGTTGACATTACTTACTCAAATCGTACCAAGTTATTATTTTACCGTCACTAAACAAGTGTTATTGAGGGTGTGTCATGTTCTTGGCATACTCTCATTTTTTTCTATAGAGAAGTGTCATAGTATCATTTTCCGGCTTCTCCATATATATAAAGTCCATTGTACCAACGAGTTGGCTTAATGATACTTTTCGGGATTCTTTACAGAAAAGTATCATTAAAGTATCATCGAAGTGTCATAGGGACTTTGATCGTTTTTCATCCCCTTTTCTGGCGTTTCGTCTTTGAACCGCTTTGGGCACATTTTGGAAACTGGTTGTGCCCACTTGGGGCAAGCACCGTGCCCCACATGGGTAAGCATCGTGCCCCACATGGGCAAGCACCGTGCCCATTTATTGAAGAATTGTAGAGGTGTGACAAATCAATGTGTTGCATGTCTTTGCACACTTCCAAGTCAGAAGACTCTTGAACAGTACAACGGCATGGAACGCTACCCGATTCATTGACCATACACATGGAACATTGTCCGATTCATTAGCGAGATTTTCAGAGAATTGCTTGCATATCTCAAGTATTTTGATGAATTTTGTATAAATGTTGTACGTACGATGGTTTGAACTTAATGTTTGAGCACCACTAAGTTGGTATAATCAGCGATATGTACAACCTTTTACTCATATTTATCAACTTAAATTAATTCCGCCAACGGGTTTGGACACTAATGAAATATTGTCTATATTTATTTGTATTCCTTTTATTTTCTTGTTCTAATCTGCATTCACAGGATAATGTTGCAGTGAAGCAGTTACCTGATTTAGGCGATTTGACAAGAAGGATGGAATTCTATGTAGAATCTGAAGATTCAGTTTCTGCATATTCTTTTGTTTTTTATAAGTATGGACCGACAATGTTAGGAATGTCTATTCATTGTGATTTAGATAGTAAAGAATCTGACAAAGAGGCGGAGGTTTTACCTGATGACACGACAGCAGTATCTAAGTTCCAGAAAGCCAAAAGAACGAAGTATAAGAAAAATGATTACAATACTTTTTTACATGAATTTTCTTGTTGCATGAAAAGGGCATCTTCTGAATATGAATTATCAGAATTAAAACAAATATTATTTGAGCTTACTTGTTTTCAAGACAAATCTTATGAAGTTGCAAAAAGTATAATAAAAAATAACAATACAAGAAAGCCTACTTATTCAGAAGTAGAAAAAGCTATAAACAATACTTCCTTAAAAAAAGATTTTGATAATATTTTAAAGCAATATGACTTAAAAACATCTAAAATAATTTGTGGGGACAGCCCTATTATTATATTTAGAAGAACAGATTTAACAGACTTAGGAAAGAGAAACTATGATAGAGAATTGGGATTGTCCGTCCTCGTCAGAATTAGACTTGATAAATTAAGTTTGCCGTAAACCCTTTTCATCAGCAAACCATCCAGACAATAGGCTGACAATTGCCAGACAGCCAACTGCTTGGATGTCAGAATATTACAACAAAAAACCAGACAATCTGACAGTTTTTCAGAAATTCTCGTTTTTACTAAGAATCAGCGATATGGGCAACTTTTGCTCGTATCGACCAACTTAAACCCAAATCGGTCATTAGGGCTTGCTTGGATTTTGTTTTTTTATAAGGCGTCTTGAAGTCAGACATCGTATGATATTTTTCTGACAATGTGTAAGGCTGACAACTCCGTTGTATATATATATCGGTATGGGATAATGACACAAATTCAGCATTGAGAGTGAAAATACAAGTGGTTTTCAATATGTAATGAAATTATTTTGGGAAAAAGCTTTGAACTTTCATTAAAGTTTCCGAACTTTGCATTACTTTGTTGAAAAGCATGGCTCTTTCTATGTCCTGTGCATAGCCGGAGCTTCTTGGATTAAGACTAATAAATGAAAAATCATTCATCAATACTGTAAATTCTATGGCAGAAAATTTGGAAGTAAAAGAGTTGGAGCAGGTAGTAGTACGCTTCTCAGGCGACTCTGGCGACGGTATGCAGCTCGCCGGTAACATCTTCTCCACGGTCTCAGCCACCATCGGCAACGGAATCTCAACATTCCCTGACTATCCGGCAGACATCCGCGCCCCGCAAGGATCGCTGACCGGTGTATCTGGTTTCCAGGTTCACATCGGTGAGGGAAAGGTTTATACCCCTGGTGACAAGTGCGATGTGCTGGTGGCTATGAACGCCGCTGCATTGAAGACACAGTACAAGCATGCTAAACCACAGGCTACAATCATCATCGACACCGACAGCTTCGGTCCTAAGGATCTGGAGAAGGCAGAATTCAAGACAGCCGACTATCTCGCAGAGATGGGCATCGATGAGGATAGAGTAGTGGCTTGTCCTATCACAAAGATGGTGAAGGATTGTCTTGCCGACTCCGGCATGGACAACAAGGCCATCATGAAGTGTAGAAACATGTTTGCTCTCGGTATCGTATGCTGGCTCTTCAACCGCGATGTCACTCTCGTTGAGAATTTCCTGAGAGAGAAGTTCGCCAAGAAGCCTCAGATCGCCGAGAACAACATCAAGGTGGTTAACGCAGGTTTCAACTACGGACACAATACTCATGCCGGTGTGCCTGCTACATACCGCATCGAGTCAAAGAATAAGGTGAAAGGCCGCTATATGGACATCACCGGCAACAAGGCAACAGCCTATGGTCTTATCGCCGCTGCCGAGAAAGCTGGCATGAAGCTCTTCCTCGGTTCTTATCCTATCACACCGGCTACCGACGTGCTCCATGAGCTCGCAAAGCACAAGTCACTCGGAGTGACCACCGTGCAGTGTGAGGATGAGATTTCCGGTTGTGCAAGTGCTGTCGGCGCATCATTCGCCGGAGCTATGGCAGCCACATCAACTTCTGGTCCTGGCGTTTGCTTGAAGTCAGAGGCTATCAACCTCGCCGTTATCGACGAGCTGCCTCTCGTCATCATCGATGTGCAGCGTGGTGGTCCTTCTACAGGTCTGCCTACAAAGAGCGAGCAGACAGACTTGCTGCAGGCTCTCTACGGAAGAAACGGTGAGTCTCCAATGCCTGTAATCGCAGCTACAAGTCCTACCGACTGTTTCGACGCTGTCTACAGCGCAGCAAAGATTGCCGTTGAGCATCTCACACCGGTATTGCTCCTCACCGACGCATACGTTGCCAACGGTTCTGCAGCCTGGAAACTTCCTAACATCGCTGAGCTTCCTGAGATTCATCCTCACTATGCTCCAGAGAGCATGAAGGGCAACTACACTCCATATAAGAGAGACGAGGAGACTCTCGTTCGCTATTGGGGTATCCCTGGACGTGAGGGCTTCACTCATATCCTCGGCGGACTGGAGAAGGACAGCGACACCGGCGCTATCTCTACAGATCCTGAGAACCACGACAAGATGTGTCGCCTGAGAGCAGGCAAGGTGGCTCGCATCCCTGTTCCAGACCTTGAGGTGTTGGGCGACAAGGACGATGCCGAACTGCTCATCGTAGGCTTCGGCGGTACTGCCGGACATCTCTATTCAGCTATGGAAGAGCTGCGCAAGAAGGGTCACAAGGTGGCTGCTGCACAGTTCAAGTTCATCAACCCGCTGCCAAAGAACACCGCAGAGGTGCTCATGAAATACAAGAAGGTGGTAGTGGCAGAGCAGAACCTCGGTCAGCTCGCTGCCTACCTGCGTGCCAAGGTTGACGGCTTCGTGCCATACCAGTTCAATCAGGTGAAGGGACAGCCATTCGTTGTAAGCGAGTTGGTGGAAAGCTTTGAGGAAATCATTAACAAGTAATATAAACGTCTAATTTTTCATTGACAATGTTCACAATACAAGATTATAAGAAAGGACAGCCACGTTGGTGTCCTGGTTGCGGCGACCACTTCTTCTTGGCTTCGCTACATAAGGCGATGGCAGAATTAGGCGTTCCGCCATACGAGACAGCGGTAATCTCCGGTATCGGATGCTCAAGCCGTCTGCCATACTATGTTAATACCTATGCGATGCAGACCATCCACGGACGTGCTGCTGCCATCGCTACCGGTGCCAAGGTAGCCAATCCAAACCTCACCATCTGGCAGATCAGCGGTGACGGCGACGGTCTTGCTATCGGTGGTAACCACTTCATCCACGCCATGCGTCGTAACATCGACCTGAATATGATACTTCTGAACAACCGTATCTACGGACTCACAAAGGGACAGTATTCTCCTACCAGTCCACGCGGTTTCGTCAGCAAATCTTCACCATTCGGTACTGTAGAGGACCCATTCCGTCCGGCAGAGCTTTGCTTCGGTGCAAGAGGTCGTTTCTTCGCACGTGCCGTAGCCACCGACGCTGCAGGAACTGTAGAGGTGCTGAAGGCTGCAAAGCAGCATAAGGGTGCTTCTGTATGCGAGATTCTGCAGAACTGCGTTATCTTCAACAACGGTGTTTACGACTCTATCTACAAGAGCGAGGGCAGAAAGAAGAACGCCATCTACGTGAAGCACGGCGAGCCGCTGATCTTCGGTGAGAACAACGAGTTCGGTCTTGTGCAGGAGGGCTTCGGTCTGAAGGTAGTGAAGATCGGCGAGAATGGCATCACAGAGAAGGACATCCTCGTTCACGACGCTCACTGTGAGGACAATACCCTGCAGCTGAAGCTCGCCATGATGGACAACGAGCATGGATTCCCAGTGGCTCTCGGTGTAATCCGCGACGTAGAGGCTCCTACCTATGAGACTGCCGTTGCTGAGCAGATTGAAGAGGTGAAGGGTAAGAAGAAATACCACAACTTCATGGAGCTCCTCGAAACCAACGACATTTGGGAAGTGAAATAAAGGGCATACGCTTTTATTATTCTTATATGATGCCATATTCCTCATATCAATATATGCGGGATATGGCATTTTGGCTTTTTTTATAACAGATGGAATACTGGACTTTTTGCTGAACCAAAGACTTTTAGATATGACACACTACATAAAATCATTTATTGCGGCAACGATGGACGAAGGCAAGAAATGGATGATAATCAGCGGCGGAGGCGGAAAGGCCGGGGGATTGAAGGTAGACACCAATACAAAGAGCAATCTCCTCAAGAAGAATGGCATAGACTCAAATGCCATGTATGAGAGAATAAGGCAGAAAACCATGGAACACTACAAGAATTTCAAGGGCGTATACACCCAGTTTTGGGAAGATTGACGAAAATGCAATGATAAAGTTGGCGCTTTGGTATGTTTTATTTACTTTTGCCGAGTAAATTGGCATAGAGTGCGTCTTTGCGCTCTAATGCCAATATATATGATAAAATGATTATGACGAATTACAATATAAACGACTTTGAGATCATGGCGCCGGTGGGGTCGAGAGAAAGCCTCGCCGCAGCGATACAGGCAGGAGCAGACTCCATTTATTTCGGCATCGAGAAGCTGAACATGAGGGCACACTCTGCCAGCACGTTCACTATCGATGACCTTCGCGAGATTGCCGCCACCTGCAATGAGCATGGCATAAAGACCTACCTCACCGTGAACACCATCATTTACAACGAGGACATACCGCTGATGCACGAGATTGTGGATGCAGCCAAAGAGGCAGGCATCTCGGCAGTGATAGCCAGCGACGTGGCGGTGATGACCTATTGCAACAAGGTGGGACAGGAGGTTCATCTCTCCACACAGCTCAATATCTCTAACGTGGAGGCACTGAAGTTCTATGCGCAGTTTGCCGATGTAGTGGTGCTCGCCCGTGAGCTCAACATGAGTCAGGTGGCAGAGGTGCACAGACTGGCAGAGGAACAGAACATCTGCGGACCGTCAGGACAGCCCGTGCGCATAGAGATGTTCTGCCATGGAGCCTTGTGTATGGCAATCAGCGGCAAGTGTTATCTCAGTCTCGACAATGCCAACCGTTCAGCCAACCGCGGAGAGTGCATACAGCTCTGCCGCCGTTCGTATACCGTGACCGACAATGAGACCGGCACCCAGCTCGAGATTGACAACAAATACGTGATGAGTCCTAAAGACCTGAAGACCGTGCGATTCATCGACAAGATGATGAAGAGCGGAGTCAGAGTGTTCAAGATAGAAGGCAGGGCACGCGGTCCGGAGTATGTCTACACCGTGGTGAAATGCTACAAGGAAGCCATACAGAGCGTTATCGACGGAACCTTTACGGAGGAGAAGAAAGACCGGTGGGACGAGCGTCTCGCCACCGTCTTCAACCGCGGCTTCTGGGATGGATACTATCTGGGACAGAAACTCGGAGAATGGAACAAGAACTACGGCTCTTGTGCTACGGAGAAGAAGGTGTATGTGGGCAAGGGAGTGAAATACTTCTCAAAGCTCGGCGTGGCAGAATTTGCCATCGAGGCAGCCGACTTCAAGAAGGGCGACAAGCTGCTCATTACCGGACCTACGACAGGCGTCATCTATATGAATGCCGACGAGATACGCTATGACCTGGAGCCCGTGGAAGAAGCCCGCAAGGGACAGCGCGTGTCAATGCCTGTGCCGTCAAAGGTGAGACCAAGCGACAAGCTCTTCAAACTGGAGCGGGTAGAGGAGTAAGCATATACGCCGCAACGCTCAAATGGATTTTCAACAACAATAAAATACACTACAATGACAATCAACGAAGCACAAGATGAAGTGATTGAGGAGTTTTCCGACTTCACCGATTGGATGGACAAATACCAGCTGCTCATAGACCTGGGCAACGAGCAGGAACCACTCGACAACAAATACAAGACAGAGAGCAATCTCATCGACGGATGCCAGAGCCGCGTATGGCTGCAGGCAGACTATGTGGACGGAAAGATAATATTCACGGCAGAGAGCGACGCACTCATCGTGAAAGGCATCATAGCGCTGCTCATCAGAGTATTGAGCGGTCATACCCCACAGGAAATCCTCGCTGCCGACCTCTATTTCATCGACAAGATCGGTCTTAAGGAACATCTCTCGCCAACCCGTTCCAACGGTCTGCTCGCCATGGTGAAGCAGATACGCATGTATGCGTTGGCATATAAGGTAAAGAGTGAGGAGCAATGAGAAAGCTCAAGACTATAGAGATGCACCGCATGACGGTGAGCGACTTCAAGCAGAGTGACAAGATGCCGCTCATCGTGATGCTCGACGATGTGCGTTCGCTGCACAATGTGGGGTCGGTGTTCCGCAGCGGTGATGCCTTCCGTATCGAGGCGGTATGGCTGTGTGGCATTACCGCCACTCCGCCGATGCCGGAGATTCACAAAACGGCGCTCGGTGCGGAAGACAGTGTGGACTGGCGGTATTTCGACAACGCCACGGATGCCGTGGATGAGCTTCATGCCATGGGGTATCAGGTGTGTGCCGTGGAACAGTGTGAGGGCAGCACGATGCTTCAGGACTTTGTTCCGGATATCGGCAAGCATAAGGGCTTCGCCGTGATAATGGGCAACGAGGTGAAGGGAGTGCATCAGGAAGTGGTGGACAAGAGCGACTGCTGTCTCGAGATACCACAGTTTGGCACCAAACACTCGCTCAACGTTTCTGTCACGGCAGGTATGGTGATATGGGAATTTGCAAAAAGACTGATGCTCTGATGAGTGTCAGTATTTTTATACCTTAAATATCGCTTTTTTATACATCCCATCTTGCTATTTTATGTCGTTTAATCCAAAATACGGCCCATTCGTACCATAACCTGGAAATATGGGCTTGCAGATGCAGATGTTTTTGAATACCTTTGTAAGCAAGAAAAGTGGTAAGAATTTTATCAAACACGAAATCTAAACGAGAACTTGCAGTCCGTATCATTGCTGGAGGGAGCAAATGATGCGGACATTTTTTTGCAAATCAGATATCTGAATCATCCTGCATCATCCAGAGCCGCTCATCAGGGCTTGCTTGGATTATGTCTTTTTAGGAGAGTGGATTTTATTTGTCCATCATGTTTCTTGGATGATGCTCGAGTATTTCCTCCCGCAGCGTGTGCATGTCGATGTGGGTGTATATCTGAGTCGTTCCGATACTTTCGTGTCCCATCATCTCCTGTATTGCACGCAGGTTGGCACCGCCTTCAAGGAGCGATGTGGCAAAGGAATGGCGCAGCGTATGCGGACTCACGTTCTTCGTTATCCCGGCGGCAGCGGCGAGCCTCTTCACGATGGTGAATATCATTGCCCTTGTGAGATGTTTGCCGTGGATGTTCAGAAATACGTAGTCTTCCTCTCCCGGCTTTATCTTCATCACGTTGCGGTCTACAAACCAGAACCTCAGCTCCTGTATGGCGCTTTCGGATATCGGTACCAGTCTCTCCTTGTCGCCCTTTCCTATCACACGTATGAACTTCTCGTCGAGAAAGAGATCCGACATCTTCAGGTCTGTCAGTTCGCTGACTCTCAGTCCGCAACAGAAGAGCACCTCTATGATTGCCTTGTTTCTCTGTCCTTCCCATTTCTCCATGTCCACGGCAGCCTCCATCATGTCAATCTCCTTCACCGACAGCACCTCTGGCAGATGTTCCCCTATCTTGGGCCATTCCAGCAGTTCTGTAGGGTCTTCCTGGATATATCCGTCTATGAGCAGAAACTTGTAGAACGCCCTCACGCCGCTCAGAATCCTTCCCTGCGACCTCGGGCTTATGCCGATGTCGATGATGGCAGCGGCAAAGTTGCGCAGGTCATCCAGCTTCACCTCCGTCAGCGCCAGTCCCTCGCAGTTGGCATAGTTGAGCAGCTTCTGCAGGTCGTCCATATATGCCTTGAGAGTGTTCTCGGAGTAGTTTCTTCCCAGTTTCAGATATCTGCGGTATTGCTTTATCATCTCCGCATTGGAGTTGCCGTTGTCGTTCATGTCAGTTTGCGAGTCAATAGTTGTCCGAATGATTATTATTTTGTACTTTTGCAAATGTCAGCCACCCAAGTGCCTGCACTCCTCCGCCAGAGTATGCTATGCCCAGGCAGGAGAGAAATACAAGGCAAAGGTAATAAAAAGGCTGCAACAAACAAACTAATCCAGAAATATGAAGATACAAATAGTGAATGGTCCCAATCTCAATCTGCTCGGCGTGAGAGAACCGGGGATATATGGCAGTGAGTCTTTCGAGAGCTATCTGTCCAAGTTGCGTGAGCAGTATCCGGAGGTAGAGATAGAATACTATCAGAGCAATGTTGAGGGAGAACTGATAAACAAGATACAGGAGGTGGGCTTCTCTTTCGACGGCATAGTGCTGAACGCCGGAGCCTACACCCACACCAGCATTGCCCTGCACGACTGCATACGCGCCATAAAATGTCCGGTTGTAGAGGTGCATATCTCTAATGTCCACCAGCGTGAAGACTTCCGCCACCATTCCTTTATTTCCGCCGCCTGTAAGGGAGTGATATGCGGCTTCGGACTCAATTCATACAGACTGGCGATAGAAGGACTGCTGGACTGACCTGTTCCGGTTGCTTTACATAATGCGGAGCACCGTTTTTTTTATGAGCCAAGCAACCATAATCCCAAAACGGTCATAGGTCGTTCAATGTAGTGTTCCTGATGACCGGTTTGGAATAAAAAATCTTTTCCGTTCTTGGTATTTAAATCCGAAAGACGTAATTTTGCAACTTGCCCCCATTGTCACATCCATACCGTCGTGATGCGGCAGCGAGGAGACGGTCAGGGGCATAAGACAAAAACGACAATAGTTTCACATATAATATGGCAAAAAACGACAATGGGCTGACGCCTATGATGCAGCAGTTCTTTTCGCTCAAGGCGAAACATCCCGACGCACTGCTGCTCTTCAGGTGTGGAGACTTCTATGAAACATACTGCGACGACGCCGTTGACGCAAGTCGCATCCTCGGCATCACGCTCACCAAGAGAAACAACTCAGGCACGAAACCGTCTACCGAGATGGCTGGATTCCCCCATCATGCCCTCGACACCTATCTGCCAAAGCTCATCAGGGCAGGCAGAAGAGTGGCTATCTGCGACCAGCTCGAAGACCCGAAACTGACGAAAAAACTCGTGAAGCGAGGCATCACCGAACTTGTAACGCCGGGTGTTGCCCTGACCGACAACGTGCTGAACTACAAGGAGAACAACTTCCTCGCAGCCATACACTTCGGCAAGGCATCCTGCGGAGTGGCGTTCCTCGATATTTCTACGGGAGAGTTTCTCACCACCGAAGGACCATACGACTATGTGCAGAAGCTGATAGGTAACTTCCAGCCAAAGGAGGTGCTATATGAAAGAGGCAAGAAGGCAGACTTCGAACGCTTCTTCGGAACAAAGCATTTCACCTTCGAACTCGACGAATGGGTGTTCAATGAACAGACCGCCCGCCAGAAACTGCACAAGCATTTTGAGGTGAAAAACCTCAAGGGCTTCGGCGTAGACCATCTCAAATGCGGTATCGTGGCATGCGGAGCCATCCTGCAATATCTGGAACTCACGCAGCATACACATATCAGCCATATCACGTCGCTATCCCGGATAGACGAGGAGCGATATGTGAGACTCGACAGCTTCACCGTGCGTTCGCTCGAACTGACACGTTCGATGCAGGACGGCGGATGCTCGCTCATCGACGTAATAGACCGCACTTGTTCGCCGATGGGAGCCAGAATGCTCAACAGATGGGTGTGCTTCCCGTTGCGCAATGCCGCCGACATAAACAAGCGGCTCGACGTGGTGGAGGAATTCTTCAAGGACACGTCACTCAGGGAAATCATCGACGAGAACACCAATGGAGTGGGCGACCTGGAACGCATCACAGCAAAGGTTGCCACAGGACGTGTGTCGCCACGGGAAATGGTGCAGCTGAAGAATGCCCTGCTCTGCATGCAGCCTATCAAGGATGCCTGCGAGCGGTCGGATAACAAGACTCTCGCGCTGATGGCAGACAGGATTGACGCCTGCAAGGAACTCAGCGACAGACTGGAGATGGAGATAGAGCCAGACCCGCCACAGCTCGTGAACAAAGGACACGTGATACGCAGCGGAGTGGACGAGGAACTCGACCGCATGCGCGACATAGCATATAACGGCAAGGACTATCTGCTGAAAATCCAGGAGAGGGAGACAGAGGAGACCGGCATATCAAGTCTGAAAATCGGCTACAACAATGTGTTCGGATATTATCTTGAAGTGAGGAATATCCACAAAGACAAGGTGCCTGCCACATGGATAAGGAAGCAGACGCTCGCACAGGCGGAACGATATATCACCGAGGAACTGAAACAATATGAGGAGCAGATTCTCGGAGCCGAAGACAAGATACTGCAGCTGGAGACAAAGCTCTTCGGTGAACTCGTGCAGAACACCCAGCATTATATACACACCATTCAGAAGGATGCGCATATCATAGCACAGCTCGACTGTCTGCTCTCCTTTGCCAAGACGGCGGAGGAACACCGGTACGTGAGACCGCAGATTCTGCAAGACGACATCGTGATAGATATCCGTCAGGGCCGCCACCCCGTGATAGAGACACAGATGCCGGTGGGAGAGAAGTATGTGCCCAACGACATATATCTCGACGACAAGAAGCAGCAGATAATGATTATCACCGGACCGAATATGGCGGGTAAGTCGGCTCTGCTACGCCAGACGGCACTCATCGCGCTGATGGCACAGATAGGATGCTACGTGCCGGCAGAGAGTGCCAAGATTGGTATCGTGGACAAGATATTCACACGTGTGGGGGCGAGCGACAATATCTCAATGGGAGAATCCACATTCATGGTGGAGATGACGGAGGCTTCGAATATCCTCAACAACGTGACGCCGCGCAGTCTTGTGCTCTTCGACGAGCTGGGCCGCGGAACGAGTACCTACGACGGCATCTCGATAGCTTGGGCAATAGTGGAATATCTGCATGAGCAGCCGCGTGCGGCAGCGCGCACCCTCTTCGCCACACACTATCATGAACTGAACGAGATGGAGAAGAACTTCAGCAGGATAAAGAACTACAACGTCAGCGTGAAGGAGATAAACGGCAAGGTGATATTCCTGCGCCGACTGGAGCGTGGCGGATCGGAACACTCCTTCGGTATCCACGTGGCGCAGATTGCTGGTATGCCGAAGAGTATCATCAATAGGGCGAACGTGATTCTCAAGCAGCTTGAGGCTGACAACAGTGGCGTGGGGGCAGCCGGAAAGGCGGCAGTAGACAATATCTCGGTGCCGGGCAGCGGTGAGCAGCTGAGCTTCTTTCAGCTCGACGACCCTGTGTTGTGTCAGGTGCGCGACGAGATTCTCGGTCTCGACATAAACAACCTCACGCCGATGGAGGCGCTGAACAAACTGAACGACATAAAGACGATTGTGGGAGGAAAATAAAGGAGCATGAACATGAAAGAAGAATTTTCAGAGAGAAACCGGAATAAAGGCGGTTCGAAGGTGTCTTCCGGACTCACTGTCCGTACTTTCTGTCCTACCGACGTAGAGGAAATGACACGGATATATAATCATTATGTCACTGAAACCACCGTCAGTTTTGAGACCGAGCCTCTTACTACTGGCGATATGTCAGAACGCGTGAAGCATATCGCTGCCGAGTTTCCCTGTTTTGTGGCAGAGCAAGACGGCAGGGTAGTGGGGTATTGCTATGCCCATCTCTGGAAGGAGCGGGCTGCCTATTCGCATACCTGGGAGGTGACAATATATCTCGATGCGCAGCACACGGGGCATGGCGCGGGCTCTAAGCTGATGAACCTCCTGATAGAGGCATGTCGCCAGACCGGCCGTTGCCATTCTCTCATAGCCTGCATAACGGCAGAAAACAAGGGCAGCATAGCCTTTCATGGGAGTATGGGATTCGAAGAAGTTTCCTGTTTCAAGCAGGTGGGCTATAAACTTGGCAGGCGTCTCGATGTAGTGGATATGCAGCTGTTGCTGTGATGAATAGTATGCTGTTCCGATAGGGATGTATGCTTGTCTGTTCCTCCATTTGTCCATTCGTTAACTTGTCAACTCGTCAACTCGTCAACTTATAATAACACCATCATGACCAAGGTTTCTATCTATATGCCGGTATATAACGGCAGCGAATATCTGGAGCGCAGCATCGGTTCGGTGATCAGCCAGACCTTTGCTGACTGGGAACTTATCGCTCTCGATGATGAGTCGACAGACGACAGTCGCGCCATTCTCGACGGGTTAGCCAGAAGGGACAACAGGATTCGTGTGTTCTCAAAGCATAACGACGGCAAGGGGAATACAGCCCGCAATCTGGCGATGATGGAGAAATGGGCGCAGGGAGAATATTTCTTCTATATGTCGCAAGACGACAGGATAGATGCTGATTTGCTTGAAAAGGCTGTGGGCGAGGCGGAAAAGCGCAGCCTCGACATCGTGATACCCGATATGCTGCTTGAATATGCTGACGGAACGACTTCTGCGGTACAAGGTTCTTATCCTCCGAATGGCGACCATTCCTTGGTGTTCTCCGGCAAGGAGGCTTTCTATCGTAGCATAGACTTTTCTATCCATGGCTTCGCATTGATAAACAGAAGGCTCATTGACGAAGACAGGCAGGACACCAACCATTACGACAGTGACGAATATAACACGCGACTACAGTTCCTCGCAGCCGGAAGGGTTGGTTTTTGCGATTCCACTTTCTATTATTATCAAGGCAACGAGAATGCCATCACCAAGTGTTTCTCCATCCGATGGTTTCAGCGCCTCGACACTGCCGTAATGATCGACAAACTGTTTTCTGATACTTTCCACGACCGCAAGTCATTCCCCAAGCTGAAATCCTGGCTTATGGCCATTTACATCACCCTCAGCGTGTCGTATATGCGTGAGTGGGCAAATATAAGCCCTGACGAGAGAAAAGCCGTTATAGCGCATTTCCGTGGCTTTGAGCGCAATATCAAGTTTGGTGGCTATAGAATGGCGGTATTGCGTCGCCTATCGCCATTGGAGAGATGTTTCGCCGTATGGTATTTCTTTTTCGGCACGTGTCGCAATATGAAATCGTTGTTCCGTATCTATAAGGGTAAATAATGCCAATGCAGTTCGGCTTTATCACCGCCAGAACAATCCTCCCTCTTTTGTTGTGCTATCCGACAAACTTCTTGAATTTTCCTTTCAGTTTCTCCATTATAGCCGTATGCTTTTTCACCACGTTGAGTGAGAACCATGCGTCGGCACAGAATATCAGCGTTCCGACAATACAATACAGCAGGTTGCTCTCGATGTGGGTGGAGGCGTAGACGCAGATGCCTACGGCAAGATGGAAGAGGATGGTTCGCACTACTGTGGACGACATCCTGTATTTGTATTTTATCCTGCATACCATCCTGGCGAAAAGCATTTCCAGCATATATGCCGTTGTTATGGCGATGCCGATGCCGAGCAGTCCGAACATGTTGAAACCCAGGATGACGAGGCTCGCCAGTACCACGTCGCTGAATATCTCTATCGTGAGGAAAGTCATGGAATTGCCCCTCGACAGTGCTATATATTCCAGCGGCAGGAACACTCCGCGGCCATACATCGAGAGCGCTGCCACCTGCAGCATAGGTATCACGGCGTTGAACTTGCCGCTATACAGCAATGGCAGGAGGATTGGCATGAAGAGGATGAAGAGGACGATGAGTGGCGACACGATGTTCATAGAAACTTCAATCTGGTTGTTCACCGTGTCGTTCAGTTTTTCGCCATGCGTCTTTATAGCCGACAGACGAGGATAATAGTCGGTGTCTATTGCCGTGAACACCATTCCGGCGTATGTGAAAATCATCACATACATGGCATTGTAAAGTCCTACGGTGTCCACGTCCGAAGCGTTGCTGAGATACGCTCTGATGGCGAGTTCCGCACCGCTGCCGAGCATTCCTGCCACCACGAAAGCTATGCCGAGCCGCAGGAATGCCGTGCCTTCCTTTATGCAGTCGAGGCGGAACCGCATCTGTAGGGGGTAGAGCCTCAGGGAACACTGCAGCACTATTATCGCCTGCACCAGTGCCATGAGCACGAGCGATGGCACGATGCCTTTATAGTTGTATATCCAATATATAGGCACCGAGATGGCGAACACACCGATTGCCCCGTAGATAGAAGTTACGGCGAGGGCTTTCAGTCGCCGTGTGGCTTTCAGTATGGCGGTCTCTCCTACGGTCAGTGTGGTGAGTGCCACGACGGGCGACAGCAGCACGAAGTGCAACGTGTGGTCGCCGAATGAGAAAGTCCAGTCGCTGAGCAGCGAACTGAGTGCGGCACAGACCACGAGACCGAACAATGCCGTTATGAGAATCCAGTGGCGGAACACCTCAATCTCGTGTCTGAGCCATTTTTCGTCACCGTTGTCGAATGCCATGGATATGTTTCTCACGGCACTGATGTGGAGACCGAAGTTCGTTGAGTCCACCACGAGCTTTATCGTTGATGAGAAAAGAGCCACGAGTCCCATACCCGCCGGACCGAGCAATACGGCAACTAACTTGTTGCGTACCAGTCCGATAAGGATATTGAGCATCTGCACGCCGCCGAACAGGCTCGTGTATTTCAGTATGTGTGAGTAGCTGTTGTTGCTGTTTTCCATCAAATTAACTAACGTGAGAAGGACTCAAATATTATTTAATTTTGAAAAGAAATGTTATCCTCTCACATAATGAGGCATATCGGCAGGTGTTATCATAGAGATTTCCACGATGCCTGCAACCTTGCTGTCCTTCTTCCATGCCGTCTGGTAAATCACTTTGTGAACGCCTTGTTTCTCAATGGTATAGGCGTTGCTGCCGCCGGTGGCGAGCAGGTGGCGGATAATCTCTTTAGATCTCTCCGAGTGACACTCGTAGAGATTCTTTCCAATCAGGTTGCCATGTTTTTTGTAGGTTTCCACCGCCTTGTCGTTCTGGTAGATGATGATGCCTTCGGCGTCGCACACCGTAACGGCACAGTTCATCTCTTTTGCCCATTCATAGTTTTCCATAATGATAGTCTTAAATGTTAATTGTTATAGTTTTTCCCCAGTCCCCAGTCCCCTCCCTG
>NZ_JXQI01000074.1 GCF_000834015.1 Prevotella pectinovora
GGCTCAGTGGAAATTTAGTGGGGATAAGCATAAATCTTTGCAAGTCGATACAGAAAGAACTTTTCATCAACGATGCCCCTTAGTGATGCTCTGAAAGCTTTGATTTTTGCATTAAAGGATTCAGCTGCAGCATTAGATGATCTATTTGTATAAAAATTAAGAATGTCATCGTAATGTTCGTAGAATGTTGCAGCAATAACATTGAAAGAACGGAAGCCAGCTTCTTCCACTTTGTTGTACCATTTAGCCATAGAAAGTCTTGCGGCATCTTTAACAGTATTTTTTGAGAAAATCATTCTCAAAGAATGCGAGAGTCCATAAGCTGTCTTCAAATCTGGATATTCTCTAAATAGAATCTCAGCTCTCTTGCTTTGTGACAGTGTCCATTTCTCTCCTGATTTGAAAAGAAGATACCTACTCCTTGCTAGCAATTCCTTTCTCGTATCTCCGTTCTCATATCGAAAAGGCACGTATTCGCGTCCTTCAAGTTTTGCATTCTCCATGTCGTCATTGGCCTCTTGTATAGCATCCCAACGATGCTTAATGCGCATTTCCTGCACAGCATCGCAAGCAAGCTTCTGTATGTGAAACCTGTCTATTACTCTCATTGCTTTGGGAAAGCATGTGCGAACAATCTTTCTCATGGAGTCTGACAAATCTAATGTGACCTCCTCAACCGTGTTCAGAAGAGCTTCAGGTATATGCTTCAAGGCTTTGATAACGTCCTCTGACTTAACACCCTTGACAATTGCAACCAGACATTGGTCTTTTCCGTGTCTATCCCTGTTGGTGACGATTGTGCGCAATTCTCCGTTAGACATAGATGTCTCGTCTATTGCCAAATTACGACCTATGTTGTCAGGAAAGACAAGCCATTCATCGGCATGCTCTAGTTCTGACCATGTACGATAGTCACTCAAGACATCCTTGTATTGTTTATCCAATGTATTGGAGTTTACATGGTAGTATCGTTCAAGCGTACGGCAGGTCGTCGGGGATGTGTCCATACGTCTCTTTTAAAAAAGCCGCAAACTCTTTCGAGTAGCGGGTTCCTGATTCGGTAACACTAATACGGTCGACAAATGTCTCTCCTGTTTCCTTGTTTTTCCATCTACGACGACGAAGTACAAGAATCACCTTATGGTCACGAATCGGGAAATCAGTTATGCGTACAGCGTCCATAAAACCTTTGGATTCATAGTCCTCTGATTTTTGGAGATAAGCATTCATACGCTCGTCTAGATGAATGGTCATACTCATTGCGTCAATATCAGACTCATCTGTTTCTATCTTGACGATATCGAAATTGTCTAGTATTTCTTTGGGAAGAACTAGACGGGCTAATTGTTCAAGCATGTTCATAATGCAAAGATACAAAATACTATGAAATAAAAAACACCCCCAGTACTTTTCCGCTGACCC
>NZ_JXQI01000075.1 GCF_000834015.1 Prevotella pectinovora
AGGACCACGACGTGGAACATTACCCGATTCATTGACGAGATTTTCAGAGAATTGCTTGCATATCTCAAGTATTTTGACGAATTTTGTATAAAGGTTGTACATACGATGGTTTGAACTTAATGTTTTGATCACCACTAAGTTACTAAAAATCAGCGATATATACAACCTTTTACTCATATTTATCAACTTAAATTAATTCCGCCAACGGGTTTCAAGAGGATTATTCAAGGAATGCTTTTTAGTTTCATATTCGGAAGTAGCCTGATTTGCTGCGTCCTTTAACCTGTTATTGAATTTCTTGGAGTAGCTCTTACTCATTTCTACATCCTTAAATCCTTCACCAAGCCAAACCCTATACTTTACATAATAGTTCGATAGGAACTCATCAATGTCTGGGATGAAATAGATAAATCTGGTTACATACCTTCCGGGCATCCATACCCTTGCTGCATAATAACCTTTGAGGTAGAACTTATGAACTGGCTCATCACCATCCATTTCCAAATCAACTATCCTACCATCATCTGTTTTCAGGTATAGATGTGGCAGAGTTTCTCTGTCAATTGAGTAGTACCCACTCTGATTGTACAGGTTTACCACACAATAGTAACCCTCTTTATCAAGAGCGATGTTAAAGGTCGGTTTCCAATAGCTTCCTGCAAAACCGGCTTCGGCTTGGAACGCATCAGAAATAGTCCAACTGGCAAACTTACTTGGCTTGTTAATTGAATCGTTTGCTTCCTCTTGTGCAAAGCAAACAACAGTGGCCATCAGCAAAAATAAAATTGAAGCAATCTTTTTCATAATGATGTAGTATTAAAATTAGAAATCAAAGAAATCATCACCGTCACAATCGCAGTCACAACTGTCGCCATAATCGTAATCGTCATGACATTGGCAGTCATCATGATCCTCGCAGCCATCCATGTAGCCATCATCATACCCCCTGTCATAACTACGGTCATAGCTGCCATTAGAATAACCAGAATGACTATTGTTACTACTGTGGTTGTTTCTGAAGCTGTTAATCAAAGCTCCGAATAGAAGAAAATCAAATAGTCCCATAAGCCTTCTTTTTATAGTTCGACGGTGCAAAGGTAAAATGCAATAGTGAAGCCTATCTGCACAGATGAAAAAAAATTGTGTTTTTCTATAATTTATGGCTAAAAATGGCATTTAAAAGGAGCAATTTACCTCACGGTGAATCGCTCCCAAACAGCATTTGCTATTATTCGGCATCTGAAACCTCGGAAATTCAAAGATGTCCACTTGAATAAGTCACCGATGTCAGCGCCTAATAATATAATAGAGTCTCACGACTCGTAGTTTCTATAATAGTCGCCAAACTATATACGACCTCGCAATTGAGGAAAACATTCGTTATATCACTGAGCCAAAAATTTGTCTATAGCCTAAGTCGTTTCTTTTCTATTTGTATTCCTATTGAAAGCATAATCATTAGACTGTCTACAACAAATAGTATTTGTGTTCCAATACCTTGCCTTTTTGCTTCTTCATTTATATAAATCCAGTTGTCGCAATAGGTTTTATTTATAAAAGAAAGAAGTTCGTTATATTACTCTGACTCGTATTCTATACCTATTTTTTCAAGTAGATATTCATCGAATGTTTCTATAGATGATTCTTCAATCATTTCATCATAGATGTTTTCCGGAATTTCTTTGTTCCCTTTAGCCCACTCATTTGTGAGTGCCATCCCGACCAACACAGATAAAAGAGAGGAATAGATAGGGGCATAAATGTTCACCTCATCGGGTTTTGTCTTCATAAAATACCCTGTCATCTTCATTGATATACTACTGCATATTTCAATAGAACAATCCTCTATAGATTTTATAGGAACTAACTCGGTATTACCTATATATCCTTTCTCGATAAAAGAATTGAATATCCTATTTCTTGCTTCTTCAATTATTTGGGGAGCAATATCATTGCGGTATTTGAGTTTTGCCATTTTATATCATTTACATTAAATACTATTCTCTTATATATTTCTTTGCTCACAGATAATTCAGCCTGAAATAATTCAAATACTTCATGAGCCGAAGTATAAGAAAAAACTCCAGGCAAAACCATTCCACTTCTATTTCAAGAGGAAAAGGATAATCACAACAATTGCAACAAGTGATACAGCATTAATTATTATACTGTATTTCAATTTAGTTTTTAATTCAGACAAGGAATCCTTAAACTCTTCAGTAGCATTGGAGAGCTTTTCGGAAGCTGCATTCGAAACATTGACAATCGTGTCTCTATCTTTTTCAAATGCCTTAATTTTTTGATCGTAGTCTTTACCTATGCTATCAACAAGTTCCTGTACTTTGGTTGTTATGTTTCCCAATTTGGTTACATATTCACCAGTTGTCTTGGTAAGACCATCATATGAGCTAACAGTCTTTTCTACTTGTTTTCGAGCAGACTCAATATCTTTGAGCCCTTCCTCTAACTCTTTCAAAGAGTTGTTGATCTTTTCTTCAATCATGATTCTCTATATTTTTGATTTATTGTTTTTAATTCAGCTAAGTGCATTTCCAACTGAACGGCAAGCTGGATTTTCTCTATATAATCTCTGCCTTCAGAAGGAATAGCTCTATGCTGTATGAGTAAGTCTGTAAATTCGTCGAGCAAGTTAAGCTTACCCTCAGAGTAATATAGTCGCATAACGTCTTTATAATCATTGTACAATTCAGTTTCAAGCATTTCGTTTTCCTGTTGACCGAGAAATAGTATGGAAAATATATTCAGCAAGTTCAGAACGGGATTGCCATACCTCTTTCCGTTAACTTCTATTCCCACGTCAGCACGTCTAATCAAGCGCACTGCACCTTGCAAGTGCTTGATATTATCCTTTTGAGAGTCGTTATTGACAATAGCAGGGTCAACCACTCTCATATATTTCTTAACTAGATTAAAATCTGTGGTTTCGTTCTCTTTATGTATATCATGGTTAGTATCATCTTTAAGCGAAAATGGGACTTCTTGTTGTACACTTGAATCGTATGTGACAAAGCTTTCTCTTGCATATTTCGAGTTGAAATAGTAATAAATAAAATCCTTCAGTTCTTCATTCGTTTCTTTCCAGTCTTTGCCAGAGCTGATAGCCATATTACAGAATTGCTCCATATCCAAGATACCCCTGGCCCTCTTATCCGCGATACTCCTATATATAAAAGAGGTAAGGTGCTTTAAGCATGCCATGATGACACCATCATTGACCGCCATCTGCTTGACTTCATTAATCATGATGTCAACCCTATCCTCGGAGTAATATTTCCGATAGTATTGACTGAGGTAATCATAATAGTGCGATTCGTCCTGACATACTGTCGTAATGCGGAAAGTCTTTTGGGCGTAGTCCTCTGTAAAATCATCTATCAAGCCAATAATGCACATTCTGTAGATAGCCTTTTGAATTGCATCTTTGTATTCAGCCGAACCATAGTCCCGAATATAGTTGAATCCTCTGTCATTCTTTGCGTTCTTGGCATTCCTTGTACTGAACAGAGGCATTTGCCTTTCTTTTAAATATGTATTATATTCGTCGAGAACATGCTCATTTTCTTCGTATGATACATAATATGTAAGGGTCGTTCCTTTGGCATATCTGTTGATGTATTGAAGAATACCTTTACTATTTCCATATTTCAGTGTCTCAATACCAGCAATCTCTTCATTACTGATACGGATATTCAGACCATTCATCAAGAGTTCCATCACGTACAACTCAAACTCTTCACCAAGGAAGTTGCTGTCATAGAAGAACTTGTTATTTGTATAGTCTGCTGAGAAATGGCTCCACTGACGAGTCCTGGCATTTTTGACAGGATAGGTTTTAGGCGAATACATGATGGTTGCTAGAGCCATCTTTTTGTCACGTCCGGCTCGTCCGGCTTCTTGAACAAATGATTCCAAAGATCCAGGGTAGTTCAGGTGCACTGTTAAACGAACGTTAGGCTTGTCAATACCCATTCCAAAGGCTTTTGTCGCAACCATTAGATTTGTCTTGCCTGCAAGGAAATCATCTTGACATGATGTATCATCGCCTCCTTTGTATGTCGAAATACGATTGATATTGTGTTCTCTTAAGGTATTGGCTACAGTAGGAACACTCAGTTTTACGTCAGGTTTACCATCCTTGTTGGCCCGCAAGCAGAACACAATTCCGGCAACATCTGTATGCCTTGCAGTATACCAATCCTCATTAACATCTATGTACAAGTCAGTAGAATTGACTTCTGCGATTTTCCCTTCATCAGAGATATTCTCTCTTTCAAGGAATCGTTTCTTAATCTCACTGATGCTATCATCGTTTTGAATCTCTTGTATCTTCTCCGTTGCATCATTAATGGCATTAAGAACCAAATCCTCTTTAATTTCATCAACTTTTCGGGCTTTATCAGCAGCCGAAGCATCCACAGGATAGATATAATACTGGAGTTCCAGTCGATTGGTGTTTTCATATCTGACTGTAGCATCGTCTTCCAATGAATACGAATTACTTCCCGATAGTTCTCTTTCCACATCAGCGAGGACGTCAAACGATGCAGTTGCCGTCAGTCCAAACAGGGATATGTGATTATCTTCGCCTTCGACTTCTTTGGGTAAAACGTAGTTGAAAAGGTTCCGTCCCAGATGCAGGTAAGCAAGTCTGAAGTCATGTCCCCACTCAGAAACGCAGTGAACTTCATCGATAACACCATAAGCAAAGAAAACGTCAGATTCGCGCATTGAACGCAAGACCTCTCTGAATCGGTGTATGCTTAGTCGCTCAGGCGACAAGAACATAATCTGTATCTGAGAACCAGTAAGTGCATTTTCCCTTCGTTCTCTTTCTTCTCTGTCCTTCGTGATGTCACTATTAATGTACGAGATACAATCGATACCAGTCTTTAGCAAACCATCATATTGGTCTTTCATAAGACCTCTTAACGGATCAACAACCAAGGTAACACCAGGTTGTAGTATGGCAGCCAGCTGATAGGTAAGGGATTTACCACCACCTGTTGGCAATAGTCCGATGACACTCTTTAGCTGTAATGCCCGACTAAGGATGGGAAGCTGGCCAGGTCTGAAATCTTCTTTTCTGAAAATCAGGTTCAGGAAATAGCGCAGGTGGCCACAAACATCCTCAATATTGTGATAATTTCCTTGTGTGTCCTTTTCAACGAGAGGTTTATACTTGATTCTCTCAGTTGTATAGAGGAATCTCTCCGCATATACTGACTTTGAAGAGCGAACAATAAAGTAGCAGTCGTTGTTGGCCTTATATTTAGAGAATACCACTTCTTCAGGATTACATAATTGGTCGATAGACACATCAATGATAGTATCATAAGTTGTTTGTGTCTTAGCCTCCCTCTTACCATATATGTTAATTAGGGGAAGGGTCATATCCGAATAATCCTGCGTCATGGCAACGATATGATGGTATAGCTCAACAAAATCGTTGATGGCAATCTTTGCCACTGACGTGTCATCTTCAAGCACAAGAATATCCAATGAGTCCTTCTTCAAATTTATGCGGTCAGAAATCATAGCCTCTATGAAGGTCTTCTGAATGCGAGCTACTGCATAAAGGCTCTTTGCTTTATCCTTTGAACTGATGGCATCCAAAACCTTTTGGCTTGCCAATGTTGGGCAACCACGTGAGATAAGATTGCTAACAAGGGCATAAACAGGGCAAAGATTCTTATGTGCTGTCATGTCAAATGGAGCCAGAATCTCAAAAGCACTTTTCGATAAAGACCCCTGCAAGTTGACATCTGAATAAGCCGCAAATAGCTGAACTGGAGCGAAGTAGCTGTATTTATGCAGGATGTCGCTGTTACGGGTCAGGCTATAACTAAAACTCTTAATCAGACAACCATACGCCCTTCCATTAGGATGATGTCCAAAATTCGTATCACGGAATTCTGTAAACACCCGTAGGCCTTCCTTTTTGAAATAGAAGCTGAAGGTATTAATTCGGCTTTCATTAAGATTTGCAGGACCGATACACAGGACTATATGCTGAGTACCAGAGGAGGTTATCATCTTTGAGACACCCTTCAGGCTTACAGCTTCAATATCCAGAATATTCGAGAATATATGTATGGCATTAGGAGAATCGACTTTTATTGACTCAACTGTGTTGGAATTAGCAATATCATCAGAAGGCAATAATCTTGAATCAGAAATTACATTTACGTCAAAACAATACCTACTGTGCAATGCATGATTTACATTAATTAAAGCTCTGTGTCTTGCAATAAAAGAGGGTTCTTCGAGGTAAATTTTTGATACTTTATCCAGAAGATTATGTTTCTGGAGTTTTTCAACTAAAGCAATTGTACCTATACCTTGACCACAACCCCAATCGTAGATCTCTATACTATCTGTTAGTTGATCATAGGGGAATTCGTTATTAGAAAGAGCCCGAAGCAATTTCTTTTTATGCATGGCCCCATAGGCTGCCAAATATGCATTACATTGTCCCTCGCTCTCCAAAATAGCTTTACCATGGCTTAAAGACCTACCATTATTGTCAATATAGTTCCAAGGACAATCTTTGTATATTTTTGGAACTAACGATGTCGAGATTTCTATGATATTGTCAACCGTTAGTTCGTCAATGGATTTCAGCTTTTCTTCATAAACGCTATTTTTCAATTCATCATGAATATTAAAATCTGTTCCTAATATGTGTTCCTCGTTATTTATCCACACAGGTATAATTTCATTTGTCCAATCACACACTAAAGCAGAATCCCAATATGGTCCATAGATTCTACCGACAGAAGAGAATTGAGGCTTGAATACTATATTGAAATAGCAATCTATAAATCCCCATTTTCCATTTATTTTTATAGGACAATATTTTTTTTCAGTAAAATCCCACGAAGCATTCAGCCATTTATCCTCAACCTCTTTTTCCTCATCTTCTATGTGTGATTGGCATTTCATTTCAATATAGCCAACAAGAGTACATGGTATAACAAAGGAATCTTTTTCTATAGAAGTCCCATCTTCAAAATGGAACATCCAACCTCCACCTTTGCTGCCATTAAAATACAAACATGCTTTATTGCCCATAAGATAAACTATTTGCCTGTTATAGTTTCCGAGAATTTATTTTCTTGATGCTGCTTCCAGTTCTTAATTGCCAAATCTTTGGTTGCATTGGCATAACAATACTCACAAAGATGTGGGCAGGTGTTGTATTCCCCGATGTCCTTGGATGCCATGCATTCACAGAATTGTCGCTGACCCGGATCTTTCTTGTGTGTGCTGATAAAATAATGATTGTGAGGCAAGAGTATTGCGCCCTGTGGCAACTCAGGCTCCCCAAACAAAGTAGGAGCAGGAGCATCCTCTATCTTCACTTTCATGAAGTCCATCAGTTCATGGTCATTCCATGCGAGGCGAGTAATTAGGTCGCCATCTATGCAGCGGTTATGAAGAATGCCATACTTGGAAATATCTATCTTCTCTCCACATGTAGCCAGTTGGAAATTCCAGCCCCGTTCACTATTCATGGCAGACAGCCTTTTGGCAAACTCTTCCATTTTCTCAGTTTCCCATTCGTGGTATGGGATGCCGTTTACTTCAAGATTATGCTTGACTTTCTTATACATGGCTATATCAGCATAGCTGAATACAAGTTTCTCGGTATAATCTTTCAGTTGGTCTCCTATATAAAGTACTTTCTGAAGCAAATCATCCACAGATATGTCATCGGTCAGTATCATGGGGTCGAACCGCCAGATAACTCCACCCTTTCCAAGTTCTTCCACAAGCAACTTAAATGTTTCTATGCGTGTTGCAAGAGAAGGTACTTTTTCCATTTTTTCCTGTTCGTAGTCATTCAGAGTGTACTGCACATAGCACTTGATGTTACGTTCCTTCAATATTTGAAGATATGGCAACAATGGACATGGATTCTTTGACCAGAATACTATAAAGCGTGTTTTCTCATATGAAACATACGATTTAACACCATTGAATGGATTCGTCCATGCAGAATATCCTTTCTGCAATCGATGGAAGAACCAATCAGCATAAAATGCTGGAATATCAGTACTTCTACTTGCAGAGATAATAAGTGGCGCTTGCATCGATACGATGGTGCCATCCTCTATCTGCCCGTTTATTTTACTCCAATTTGCCATATAAATATCTATTATCTAGTCAATATTCCAATATGCATCCATCTCACCATCAAGAGCATCCATTAGGGAATCTTCCCAAGTGGAATTCTCGTATGGGTCATAATAATCATCAGGATCATAATAATCATCAGGATCATAATAGTCATCAGAATTACTTCTTGCAGCTTCCAGTTCTTCTATGCGTGAATTAATGTCATTTAATACATCATCTATTTCCGTACACCCTTTTTCTTTTGCCAAATTATAATATTTCTGTGCTTCGTATAAGCAGTCTCCCATCAAATAGAAATTTGCAAATAAGCAGATGAAGCCAACATCATCTGTATGCTTTGCCAATTCACTTGCAACAGATAATAATTGCTTTTCACAAACCGTTTCAGGTTCGAAATAGTTTTTCAATGACTTATTGGCCTTTGTTTCAAAGAAGTCTAACAGCGAATGTGACAATTCTTCCTCATGATGTCTCGCAATGAATATTCCTGCCCAAAAAATGTAATTATAATTATCAGAACGAAGCTTGGCAATATAAGGCATTATGCTTTGAGCTTTATTATACCGCAAATCTGCCGCCTCTTGTATATAAAAGAAATATTTATCTTGTGTCAATATAGGGAACAATGCCTTATACTCTTCAGGAGGAGTATTTAGCGAAAAGTTATTCATAAAGTTAAAAAGAATACTTTCCTTAAAAGTAGGCATGTTTTCAGCAATAGCCATGTGGAACCCCAAATGAAACAGAGCCTTATCATACTTCTGTGCTGCACTTTGCCGTAATAGTCTTCTGGAAACATTTGGGTCTTTCTCGTATTCTTTAGCCCATGTCAACTGTGCCTTTGGACAAATCTGACTATAATTATTACATTCATGGCAAGACTTACAACCGTCAGAGAAAGCGAATCGTTTCCATATTTCTTTCTTCTCTTCATCTTCTATGCTGCCACAAATAGCAGTATTAGTTAAGTATGCACAAGCCTGATCTTTGTTCGTTTGAGATGCTTTCCTCCAATAGTCAACATCCTGTCCTCCCAATCCCTTACAATTAGAATTAATCCAGCTGGCATATATTGAGTAAACATATCGTTCTCTTTCTTCCCAGTTACTATTCTCTGATTCTACTAAAGATCTCATGATTTCAATGGCAGAATCCGTATCACTTTCTATTTTAACATTGAATGACTTTAGATTGAGTCCATAATATAGAAACTGTGCACGGTTATATTTCATGAAATCCTTCTCATTATCAATCTTTGATAAAGAAAGAGTGGTCATGATATCTATGCTAAATCGATTTGTGTACATTATTTGAAGAACCTCACGACAATACTTTAAGTCGTCTGATGGCTTTACGGCGTAATAATATATATCCAAAAGTTTCAAGTAATGCTCATCTCTGTTCTTTAACAGCAGAATAAGATTCTTACAACAATTATTTTGTAGAGAATAGTCTCTATTATCTAGTTCCTTTTCTTTTTTTAGACAATCAAGGCATTCTCTATATAGTTTTTCAGCTTTATTCTTGTCAATTGTCTGGTTATAAAGTCCAAAGTCATATATAAGCGCAAGATTATAGCATGCAACAGCGTTGCCAATCTTAGAAGCAGAAGTATAGTATTCGATTCCATCTTTCTCATTGCCTTTAGCCATATAATATGATGCAAGATTCATCATAGCTAATGAAGAACCTCCATCTGCAGCCAACTTGAATAATTCTATTCCTCTTTCTTCTGCTCCTTCCCTGTCGGAATCGTTAAACTGCAAGATTCCCAGATTGTTGTATGCTTCAGTAATACCATCACTAGCAGCCTTTTCGTAGAGCGAAACTATCTCTTGTCCGCATTCCAACCCACAAGACAATGCATGAAGAATATGCGCTTGATGAAACATCTCTGCACATTCTTTTATTGTATGAGGATTCATTGTGTCGAATTCTTTTTTCCAAGTTGCTTCGAAAAGAGGGCTAACGTAGCTTTCCTCCAACGATATTTTATTGCTAGCATCAAGATTGCTGCAGTAGTCAGTGTTATTCAAAGGTCTCTCAAACCACAATATATTTTGTGGTACATTGATTAGGCTTTTTGAAGGCTCTCCTGGATATAATCTGCGGAAATCATTATCCTTTTTAGGTATATTTAGCTTTAAAACGTCTGTTCTAGAAAGCACAATATTCTTGAACAGCTTTATTTGTTCATCTTGGGAAAGACGTTTTCTTAAAGTATATTGATCTTCAGACAATATCTCGCAGCCTGTAGAGTCTTTTATGTTATTCACTACATAATTCAAGTAATAATTAGGCAGCTTATTTGGATAACTTTTTGAAGAGACCTCCTCAATAATGATATTGTGCATCAAAATATTATGGCCTTTCAATATAAGGTCTTTCACACGATCCACCAACTTAAACTCATCACTTACTACATGTGAGAACAAGTTCAAAGTAAGAACACTATCGCATTCAACACTAAAATCATCTTCCAAAAAATCTTGTTCATACGCAATTACGTTTACTGACGGAAATAAGATAGAGAAGTGTAATAATGCTCTTTTGAGAGCCTTTGGATCCTTATCAATAAGCTTGACGTTTTTGATGTTATCTACATTACCTTTATTCTTAAGGAACCATTCAAGAACAGATAATGATGCAAAACCTTGCCCACATCCATAATCAACAACTGATATTTCTTCACAATTTAGAGTACTTTCTGAATCTATAGAGTCCAAAGATCGGCAAACACATTGAGTTCGCTCTTTCAATTCAGAAGAAACCTGATGTAGCATAAAATACTCAGAAGGTAAATTATCATTCCCAGTTGATTCAATATCACCAAATAACTGAAGCATTTTATCGGCAACAGCTATTATATCTGATATTTCGGGAGATTCTAATCTTCCTAATAAAAAAGAATACGTTGAATTCTTTTCGATATCGAGATTATTACAAAGAATCATATTTTGACAATTTAAGAATTTATACTATGAAAAACGAATTGTTGATAGCAGGCATTCGAATACACGCGGAGGACGAGACAGATCTTCTTTATTTTTGAAGCGACTGTTATCTATCTCATCGAATGGAAATGTCATAATTAAATCTATACAACGTTCATTGCCTTCATCGATTAAAAGATAGAATGTATCAACACCAATGTTTTTTTGCAGGAACATCATCATTCTCGGTAATGCTATTCGCATAATACCTTGTCCTTCAAACGGAGCAAAAACAAAGAAATCAAGACTCCACTCGTTCAAACCCATTGATGTTTTGTTGAAAGCTGGTGTATTAACGAATATCATGCCTACAATAATTCCATTCATGTATATGGCATAGGTGAATTGAAGTCCTGTGGTTGTCCGAAGCATTGTAACTCTTGAAAATTGTTCAAGGCTTTCTTTCGAACTAAAATCCAGAGAGGGAAGATATTTCTGGACGTTAATTGAGGCTTTGAAAAGGATAGGTACAGTGTTGATGATATTGTCTGTGGTGGCAAAATCAGGAGCTATTGGCTCCAAATAGATACCGCTTCTTCCACAAACGATTGGATCTAAATCGTCAATGGAATAATATTGGCCCTCATTTGCAGAATTGAAAGCGTTAAGGAAAGTTTTTGGATCAATCATTGCTTAAAGAATTATTGGTGAAACATACCCTTTATGCGAAAAACACTCAAAAGGTTACAGATTATTTTGTTTTTTCAACAACAAGTTATTTAAATAATAACTATTCTGTACCTTGGACAGCAGACTACGACTACTTTCATCTGTAAGTCCCTCTGCTGTTTTATGGTAACACTGATTGACGTAGCTTCCTTTAAAGTAGGAACCTCGTAAGCACACTACCCTCTGGTTCACCTGGCCTGTAGCCAAATGATTACGTAGAATGCCAATAATCTCAGATGGTCTAAAGAGATTGGCTGGAGCTGGTATATTGTTCGAAGATGTTGGCATATCTTTAATCTGCTTCATTTAAGACTGGTAATGGTACTGCGATTCTGTGAAAATTCCAAAGACATCGGTCTTCTACATTTAAGAAGTCTTCCAGTCGCTTCGACTTAAACGGATTCTCTTCCTCACCTTCGACAGGATAGATAATCACGCAAGGAATATTTGATTCCGGCTTTATCGGAAAAATCCATTTGTCACGACTATATCCACTCAGCTGACGGACAATGTATGTATCGAGGTTCCCATATTCAAACCTTGGTATGTACTTTGTGTCCAGTACTACTTTTGGTGAATAGCAGACAAAATCAGGATAGCCAGTATGACCATGTACTTGATAATGTATCTTTTCCCCGTAAGCTTCACGAAGCAAGCCTAATACATAATGCTCATATAGCATGGCCATGTCAATCCAGAATACTGGGCAATACTCCTCTTCGGCTGAAGTGATATTGGTGATACTGTAGTCATAGCGATGTAGTATCATCTGCGCAAGTTTGATGGCATCATTGTATTCCTTGAATATCTTATGATGCTTAATCGCTTTGACTTCCCAAACCTCAATTTCATCTTCAACTCTACTAAAGGCTGCCAAACACTCATGTATGGTATGCTGCAAAGAAAGAAGGCTTTCAGAAATTCCTTCATTCTGCAAGATATGCTGAGAGAATACCAGGGCTTTTTTAATTAACCTATTCTCTAATGTGTCTTCTGAATATTCTTGGTAACGACAGAACACCTTGTCATATCGTTTCTTCATAATATTCATGCGTTCGTTACGGGATATGTCGATGCGTCCCTTCACTTTATTGAGATTTCCTTCACGCTGAACATAGTCTTTCTTCAGTCCACGTTTGACAATCTCCTTGACTATAGAAAGAAAATGGGCAACAATAAGAGGACTCAGAACACTTTTAAGTTCCGGGGCTTTGATACGAGGTTGCTCCATGTCAACCGCATATATCTTTGAGAACTCCTTGGCTTCAATGCCACTATTAAAGCAGACACTGAACATTTTAAGGAAATCAATACGGTCACATCCATGTTTAGTTGTTATCACAAGAGGCATGGTTTTGGCTTCATCAAACCACTGGGCACCAATAACGTATGAAGCATAATAGCCAGATTCTGTCACAATCGGCCTGTCAGAATCCTGTTCGTCATCAATTATGGGACTATTACGCCATTGCCACTGAAAGAACCATCTGTCCAGACCTTTGCTTTGGCCTGGAAGACGTAACCCTTCACCCCAATACTCTTGAAAGGCAAGGGAATCGTATGGTATCTTTTCGTGTTCTTGCATTATTCTGTCACGAAATCGGTTGTCGTGGGATTATAGCACTCAGCATTTTGCCACTTTTCGAAGTACTTATCATCATCTGATATTCCCCTGAGAATGCCATCTTTGATATATTCCTTAATAAGCGGAACTACCTCATAGCGCATCTTCAGTTTGAGACCAGCCATATCTTTTGCCATAAAGTAGCTATGGCCGACCTTCAAATCTTCCAATTCAAAATCAGAAGCTTTGTGTTTGGCAATAAAAGAACTGCTATCATTTCTGCCTATTCCATTAATCTGGGCAAACAAAGCAAGAGCAGCCTTCTTCACATCTGATGGTACGGATTGAGCATTACACCAGTTTTCAATCACATCTGCTCTTGATTCCAAGGTAACAAACGCGAAGCGACGACGCACAGCATAATCGATGGTTCCAGTAGAACGGTCGGTAGTATTCATCGTGCCAATGATGTACAGGTTTGAGGGAACGGAAAAGTCCTCCTTAGAGTAAGGCAGCTTCAGGCTGATATGATGTTCGCCTCCTCCGCTACGCTTGTCTGCTTCAAGCAAAGTGATAAGTTCTCCAAATATCTTGGAAACATTGCCACGATTTATTTCATCTATGATAAGTACGTATGGCTTATCAGAAACCTGATTCTCCAAGTCATACTCCTTCTTCACCGCATTGATGAATGCTTGGGCATATTGTCGCCAGTTGTTTTCAACGCCCTCTCCGAGTGCTTGCATCTTAACCTTCTCAATGTTCAGAGGTGATGGCGAATATTGATCACCCTTTTCACTCTTTGACAATACGCTACGCGTACTGATGGTGTCATTGCCTTCTGTCCACCACACGTACAACTCTGATTTTCCTGTCAAGGTTGGAATTGTCTTTCTATTCTCATACCCCTTGATAGTCTGGATATATTTGTCAATACATGTGGCAATGTCCGCGTTTTCTTTCGTCTGGGCTAACTCACAAATGGTTTTGAATATGCCATTCTCGACATTGTACTCTACTGCATTGCCCTTTACCTCTGGCTTCAAGCCCTCGATAAAGTCTTCATAGTCCATAGACTGATGGAAGGTGCAGAAGGCTATTTGACCTTCATTCTGCAATCTTTCATACTCTTCCATCACCTTCTGATGGTTTTCAAAATCAGAGAAGGTCGGATTACACATACCTACTGCAATGGCAGCTGTTTTGTATGTCTTACCTGTGCCAGGAGCACCCTGAAGAATAATCTGTTTCTTTTGTTTGAGTATTTCTAATTCTTCCATCAGTCTTGAATCATTACTTGTTCGACCATCAGTTATTTCTTCGCCGTCCAAATTTCCCAAAATGGAAACTAATTTCTGAGCCCAATCTTTCTTTGTGACATTTTGCAATCGAGGTGCAGCAGAGGTGGAATCTTTGGACTCTTTCAATATTTGGGTTATATTCCATTCGCCTCTATGCCACTTGACTTCTACACAATGATTATTTACGGGATGATCAGGATTAAAGAAATAGCCTCCTGTTATTTCGCCAAAAGCTACTATCTGATTGAAGTCCTTATTTCTGCATACCACATAGTCACCAACCTTCATATTATGCTTCATGTCATAAAGCATCTTAACAGAATGGCCGGGTTCCTTCGTCTTGTAATCTTCAACTTTTTCCTTCAGGGCATTTCTGATTCCTTTCTGATCACGAAGCTCATTGTTGTCAAGGCTGCCTATTTCGCCCCATTCATAGATTGAGATATAGCTTTCATCAACCATGTCGTCAAAGTTTTGTTCATCATCGCCAGGGAAAAACAGCCATATCTGCTTTTTATTGAACTTTCCTTGGTGCATAGCATTCCATATGACTGTCTGGGCTGTTAATGGTATGCTCTTTATGTACCCGTGTTGGCTAACCTCAGTATCAACCATTTCACAAAGTTCGGTATTTACTTTGACCAATGGAATAACCTTTTCATTCAACAAATCATAGAAATGCACCAACTTCTGCCCAGCTTTTTTGGACTCTACACCAAACAGCTCACAGAGGTTTAGGTAAACATCATTTTTGTAGAATGTATATTTCTCTGGATATTTGACGGCAAGGAAACAACTAATCAAACGCTCATCACAGCATGAACTAGTATCTTGATCAGGGAAATGCTGCTTAATTTTCGTGTTCCAAAGTCTATCACAGCCCTCTGTAAACGCAGTAATGCGCATTTGTAAGGGCTGGCTCTCATCATAAAGAAGCTTATGTAGAGAACGATATTCTTCAGGTTCACGCTGAGCAAAGTTCTGCATCGCCTTACGCTGATTGCTCGCATACCAAAGATTCAAAAAATTCATTTCTGATATATTCTTTGCAAAGTCAGAGCTATCAGCATCAAGCCTGTCATGATACTTTGAAATGATTTCCCACTTATACAGCTCCTGCTGATAAGGGTCGCCGTTCAATCCGTATTTCTTCAGATGTTCGGTAAAGTTAGTTATGAGTTCATTTATAGTCATAATCGTTCTTAACAATCTTCTATTGTAATGTCAAACTTAATCTCCTTATTACGATAAATGTTGATATTAACGTCAGGAGTAATGTAGTTGGCATCGAAACGTTCATTATTGCTGCTTATATTCCACTCGTTGATAAAACCACCATCAGGGTAAATACAAAGTTTCTTTTTGCCACAAATGATGGAAAGTTCACGCCAATGAGTTAATGAGCGCTTGTCTCCTGGCTGGATAGGTACCAAATCGCCCTTGATGTCATCATTATAACTGAGATTCTTCAGCCAATCAGTTGTCAGGAGTTTAAGTTTTGAATCACGTACATCAGAAGAAGGCATATTAGCAGTAATACTATCAGACTTCCCCTTGTCATCACGATAGGTTTCAAGTTTAAACTCTATCGTGAAATCCTTATCAATCTGTTTCACGAAATGTTCAACTGTCTGTAATGTCAGAATCATACCCATGATACTCTTTAGGTGCTCATCCTGATAAGAAATTGTCAGTTTCCCACTATTTTGCTTGGCATATCCGATAAACTGGTCAATGAGTCCTTCAGACTTACTCTGGAGGATTTCTCCGAGCTGAGTAGAACCTATTTCACGATATTCGTTACCTGACAGTTTTATCAACATTGTTGATGGTTTGAATGACGTATCTATTGCCTTTGCCTTAGTTATAGGATTATCAATACGAACAAAGAACATTACCTCATTACCCCATTGAACATTGAGTTGTGCATGCTCTTTACTACTGGTAAAGTATAGATTGCCATCGATATAGGCCAATGGGTACAAGCCATTGTTCACCCAAGGATTCTTCATAATCTTGGCATCATCACCTTTAGCCCATGCTTTGAACTCCCGAATCATAGACATGATTGGGTCAACAATAGCGTTATCATCAGACTCCATCACACAGAATGTCGTGGTGTCACTCTTCATCACGAAATTGTTCATCAACTGTGGACGCCATCCTGTTTCTTTACCATCGTAATCCCATTCCTTATAATCATTATCAACAAAAAGAACAAGATTCTGATGTGAGCCACTGAAAGCTTTCTGCAAATCATACAATGTTGTTTGCGAAGGTGATGCATTGGGAAAGGCATCTTTTACATTCTGGGGAATGGTATCGCCAACTTCTTCTTCCTCTGCAATCCAGGCAAGGGCTGCATCTATATCTACATACCTGATGAAGCGAAGTGTAAATTTGTCCAAAAGCATATCCTTTGAACACTTATCTTTAGCCTCTTGCAACAGTTTCTTAGATGCTTGGATGACTTCCTTCATCACCTGAATGTTTGCCATCTGGTTTGCGTAACCTGCACCGCCTGGATTACAGTCAAATACACAAAGATGACCATTAGGCATGATTGCGAAATCCACTGCACCACGTTCCTTGCCAAGAATATCCACAAGTGTTTGAGTAAACACAATACCAAGGGTGAAGAGCAAATTCTCTTCCTTAGAGCGGTCAGACATCCACTTATTTTGCCCCTTATGACGGATACGAATCTCACTATAGTCGGTCTGAATCAAGTCACCGATGATAACATTACGCTTTATCTTGGTTGGGTCATTGGAACACCCACATCCTTTACGCATCTCCTTACCGGTGATAGCATAATGATAGTTTGGCTTTTCTGGCTGACCTTCTTTGCGTTTTGCAACAACAGGATTGAACTCGAATGGGAATTTCAAAGGTTCATCCTTATCTGCCACATCGTCCTCAATCACTGTTCTTCCACATCGAGGACAGAAACAGTAACCAAAGCCTTTTCCTTCATTATAGTAGAGAATCTTGGCATTACCAGAATCACTATTAGGACGTACAGAGAACAAATGTGGTTCAGTTACATTGTTTGACCAGTCATCTGCATCAATCAACTGAGCACTTACACGAGTGAATACATTACTATCCATAATACGTGTCTTGTCCTCATTAATATCAGGCATAAACCCAACCGGCTGGATTAGGTCAAGTCCATAATCATTATTAACGCCCCATCTAATCTGAGTGCTCAGATTCGGGTCATCTATGACTGTTTTATCATTATTACGGTATATAGTTTTGAATGACTTCACATTGTCATCATACATATTCGTGATTTCTATACCTCGTACAGTATATACAACTCCATCAACTGCAACGCTATTACCTGGTGCATATTGAGCAATAGCATCTCGTAATGAGTATGATGGATTTGAAGATGACATTGGAGTCAAATAATCCCTCTTGCCATTACTATTTAAGTCAAGTGTGAGGACATTGACAGGCATATTGGCATTAGGAGTAAAACGACTTGTTGCCCAATAATTTAGCAATCGCTGATTAAGAACAGAGAAGTACTGCAATTTTAACTTAATTCGGAATCGTTCATTTTTCGTTGAATCCGGGTCATCAAAAGCAGTCTTATAATCAACCAACTTGTTATATAGTTCAGAATAACAACGCTCATTATTATCCTTTGCATTCCTGATGACCAGAGTCAACTGGTCTTCAAAAATTGTTCCTTTCAAGAGGCTTGTTAAATCTTCACGGAGATTCGGAGTGTCCGACAAAGGCTTGCAGCACATCTGATTGAAGCGTTCATACATAGTTCCTACCGAATTTCCCAGCAAATCTTTAGGATCTGCTTCACTGGCCCCATTCAGGACAAGCAACTTTCCCTGTGACAAACGAACTTCAAAATTGGTATAGTAGTCAGCCACCTTCTGACCAAGACTACCACCATTTGCCCCTTCACTGAACACTCCAAAGGCGCGTACAAGGAATGAGTTTACATGTCGCTGAACAACCTGAGGACTTTTCAAGTCAACGGTCGGAACACGGACAGGACGATTGATAATCTTCTCAATAGGATTTGTGAGTGTACGGAGACCAATAACATCTGAACCACACAAAGTAATACATGCACTTCTTACTTTATTGTTACGTCCACTTCGACCTGCACGCTGCTTATAGTTTGATGGATGTGGCGGTACACTTGACAGCATTACAACCTCCAAATTACCAAGGTCAACACCCATTTCCATAGTTGTTGAACAAGCCAAAATATTAATTGTATGGTCTTTGAACTTTGACTGCAATCCACGAGCAACACTCTTATCTACCTGAGCTGTATGTTCTTGCTGAACAAAAAGATTAGGAAAGACATGAATATCCTCCAGACGATCACTGAACACACCATCTTCTCCCCAAACATTGTTATTCCAAAGTAAATTTCTGTGGGTCTTTGCCCATGTAGTGACGGTTTGTTTATCACCTTCCTTACCTGAACCTACATAGTATGGGAATGCCTCCCATGTCTCATGCAAATCTTCATTAAGTTCTACAGGTGTGCTTCCTTCCATGTAAGGTGAAAAACGCTTGAAGTTATTACCAATAGGACGTAAACATACAGCATGATTACCCACATCTGATTTTGTATCACACAAATACACATCATCATAGAGCTTGAAGCAGAGGTCATTAAGATTGTAACGAGGAGCATTATCCTTCTCTGGCACAAAATTACCTCCATCATCCAAGCGCATACCAACACTCATTATCCCATACTCTGGTCCTGTAAGTGTGTCCCAAAGTGCATCAATAACTGCTGAGATTTCATTGAAATATTGATGCTGCGCATCGTTCAGTGACAAAGAGTTGTCATCACGAGAAATCAAAGCACACAAATACCGAACAATACGGGCTGTTGACACTTTGCCTTGTTCCAACTTTGGCTTGTTGAATGGTCGGCGGCGAGGTTTCTCCGTCGCGAATCGCACAGTAGAGAAAATGTCTATCTTGTCATTGCCAGGAATACGCAAATAGAATGACTGGTTGTTTCGTACAGTATAGTCGAGATATACTTGCATTAGGCTTCTCCAGTCCTCTTCAGTAATTCTATTAGCAGGGCTATCAAGGATATCATTAAAGTCTTCAACAGCCTGGGGCAAATGGATTTCTTTTAGTTTGGGATAACATGTCTCAAACAACCCCATAGTTTCAGGAGATGCAGCAGATGCAGGACGGTGAGCAAGATACATCACCATAATGCTCTGAATATACTTGTCCATTATCTCCTCTGATGGAAGACCATCTTCAATTTCATCACTGTCTCCAGAACGCTCAACGAATACAGAACAGAATACAGGGCAATATGGATCTCGTTTGACAAGTTCTGCTATTTCGCTCCACGTAATATAGTTGCAGGACATTTCGTCCAACTGCTTCTGTACAACATATGGGTCTGTTGACTGAAGATTTGCCATCATTGGAGCATATTTCATCATAGTCATAGGATCTGCCTGTACAGCAGCCATTATCTGAGCCATAGCAGCCTCTTTTGTCAGACCATTGGCCTTTCTTCTACACAGTTCATGATAAATGATGCTGTAGAACCACATACGTTCTTGCTCCAGATTCTGTTTCAAAGTAGCCTTGGCAGCAGATTGACGACTATCGACAAAGCTAATATACTGTTGCCCTTTATGTAAGACAATTCCATCAGTCTTAGATGTACCTTCTTCCAGCTGGTCAAGGATTGATGGTGCCATCATTCGTGAGATAAAATCAGCAGAAAGACGGAATTTTTGAAGACGATTATCTTCCATGTTACCATTGGCATCACCTTCAAGTTCCTTTTCTGTATCACGCTTTCTTGTCTGCTTTGCATTGCAATTTGGGCAGCAGCATTGTGTATTACCTACAAGTCGCCAAGGACGATATGACTTTTCACTTGCCAGAGCATTCTTTTCCTCTGCCTCTATTTCAGCAGGTGTCATAGGCTGCAACTTGCCCCCTGGCAGTACTTTGAAACTTACATTGTTATCTCCCTTCGAGTTTTTCTCATTCGAAAGTCCGAATATAGCATACTTTTTGGTTGATTCATCATCAGCATCGGCATCTACCAGGTCAAACATATCGCTGTCATCAGTAGCCAATGGTTCATATGTCCAATTTGAGGTGTCAACCATAGCAAGTGCAACATACTCTCCGCAATGTTTACATCGGCTCATTTCAAGCAGTGGATTTTCTTCAACACTCGTTGCTTCACCATCGCTAATGCGCTTGCCAATGGTATTTTCCGTATAGATTTTGAATGCGCCATCAGCTATTTCGTCCAGACGAACAAACAATCCATTGTTAGGTACTCTATAGAAATAATGTACCTTCAACTTCATATCTGGAGCATTCTTACCAGCAGCCTTAAAACGTTCCTCTTCACGCTGACACATTTCGTCAAGCCATTGTAGCTTATCGCTGATTTCTGCATCACCTGGGTATAGTTCATCCAATGATACAAAATCCTTAGCAAATATCGTCTTCCATCGCTCGGCATCTTCCCCTTCAGGAATAACATTCTCACCGATTCGTACGCCACCAACAGCTTCTACTTGTTCTGGTAATATGCCAGTTATTCCAGAAATGAATTCTTTAAGTTCTCTTTCATCCTTCTCCTTGTCTTCACCGTTACCGAATGTTGCTGATGAGGTTGCGAAGTGTACATCATGAGCATCAACGTTGAAAGCAAGTAAGACTCTACGAAGGAGCATTGCCAATTCTGCAGCACCAGCTCCCGTATAGCTGTGAGTTTCATCGATGGCCACCCATCGAAGACTTTTCTTTCCTGCGTTAATAATCTTTGCATCGGTGCCACGAAGCAAGATATACTCTAACATGGTAGGGTTTGTCAACAAGATATTCGGTGGATTCTTTCGCACCATCTGTCGAGTATATACCATGTGGCTAAACTTCAAGTTCTCTAACACATAGTAGCCCTTCTCGTGTGGAACTGGCTGATAGAAGGCATATTTACCTCCTGTAACCTGCTCGATGCGCTTACGCATCTTCATAGCATCGTCCGAAGCATCATTTCTATCAGGTTCTTTCTCTGGAAGGTCACCATTATATACAGTATAAGTAAGATTTGTTCCTGCAAGTAGCTCTTCCAAACGCTCCTTCTGGTCTTCCATCAAAGCATTTAGTGGATATAGGAACAAAGCCTGTATCTCATCAGGCATAGCATTTTGCTTCAAGTCATAGACAAGAGGCATCATGAAGCACTCAGTCTTACCCGAACCAGTACCTGTTGTAACAACTATAGACATGGGCTTCTTCTCTCCACCAATTTCTATAGTCTTATTCAACGAGGCATCCCAACATTTATACTGATGTTCATATGGAGCGTATGAGGATTTCCACAAATCGCCTACGAGAGACTTTGCTGTTTCTACCGAAACACTATGAACAGCTTCATAGGAGTTCATGCATTGTACTACAGGAACAGCATTCTTTGGTGCAAAAACTTCACCAATGATTCTCTTCATCTGCTTCTGGTACGCACGTTGACTATCGTTGTGTGATTCACCACACCACATTGCAACAAGTGCTCGCTCTACGGATGCACGGTTATTCTTGTATAATTCAGAGAAATTCATACTGTATATCTGATTTCAAATTATTATTCTAAGTATATTTTATGCTCTTGCCAGTCAAATCCCAACTCCTCACCAAGGCGTATGAGTCCGGCTTTATCTTTTTCTGTAAGTTCACCTCCTCTTAATTCAAGCAGAGGTTCATATATTGCAGAGATTATGTCTGCCTTAGACAAATCTCTCAGGGCTTTCATCAAGAAGAAATAATTATCTGCCTCGTTTGCAACCTCAAAGCATCGTAGTGGTGACTCTTCTATGTCATCCCATGCCCAGGGGTCATTGTCGAGGTCTTCTCCAAGATTACAGACAAGGTCTTTGTTCTTACTCAAATTCTGTAAAACGATGCCCACATCATAGCCATCAGTTCCATCCGAAGGATTAATAACTACAGGACTGCTGTTTTTATCGTAGTTCCAGAACAAAGCTTCATGACCTTCCCATTCTGTCTTATTTTGAGCATTACCAAAACAAATGGTTAAACAATCAGGAGCCATAGCATCCAACAACTTTCCAGCAAACCTTCTATCTAATCGCCAAGCGTTCAAAGCTGCCATACCAATGCTTGGATTATGCTCAATATCAATATATGTCTGTGAGTAGATACTGCACAGATTCTTACAATCATACGACTGATAGCCATGCTTGGAAAAATCGTTTACTAGAACTCTGTCCTTAAAAATGTAAGGCAGATTTACTTTTTCATCACCATGCTTGTAGTCGATGATTTCACCATCAAGAATCACTTCCTTTATCAAGGTGGGACGATAAACATCCACTTCGCAAAAGTTTTCTCCTTCGCCATACCGAATAGGAACAGTAGGGGAAAGAACCTTTTTATCCTCTGGAATGGTGTCCTTAATACATGCTTCTGACCTATCAGGCTTACGATAGCGTATACAGGTTGTCTCAAAATCCCGTCGAATTGGATTGGCTTCATCAAGCCGTGGCAGATACATCACGGTGTAAGGGAATGTTCGACCCTTTACAGTTATTCGTAATTGAACCTCTCCGTATTGAGGTTCGTCAGCCGATGTCCATTCCTGATAACGTCCGTTCGGTTGTTTGAACTCAACAAGTTCTGCCACACAATCCTCTTCTGGCTGTGCATTCAAGATGTCATCCTTAGTAGCAAAATGACGTACTATCACGTCCTCCCAACCGAAGATTAACGGCAACTCATCAATATCATAATTGTCCGATTCATCTGGGTCTTCAATATAGTAGTGCTTTACCTTTCCTCCATTAACATAATGGATAGAATCTGAGTAAAGTTTTGAGGTTATCTGGTCATAACCAATACGGTTATATAGACTTATCTCTTTACCCTTCTCGTCAATAAAGGTTACAGAATCATAGATGTAGAACCAGTTTAGAGGTTCGCTCATTCCATACTTTTGGTCTCGGAAACTCTTTCTGTAAACATCATCAACTATGCTTTCATCCTTCAATAAACAACGATTAGAGAATAGCAGAGCTGTTTCTTTTTGTGCATTTTGTGATGAAGTCCAAGTATCTCCATAGCTCACATTTCGCCAAAGCTGAATGTATTCTCTTGCAGCTTCAGACTGTGCGACGTATTCTTTGCCATCTTCGTCTCTGGCAATAATCTCTATAGTATCAAATTTACATGTTGGCACATGTTTGCATTGTGCGCACTTTTCTATACCGAATGCTACAAAACCTGTGTCTGCCTGACCTGTATTGAGGTAGGTAATGATTGGACTGTCCGTTGTTGATGGCTCAACGACCTCATTATCTCTCTTAAATCTAATATATATGTATAGCTTATGCTGCTTTTCAGGATAAGCAACTCCCCATAAATGTACTCTGTCATAACGGAGATACTGATGTAACTCACCTCCAACTTCTTCAGGTTTCATCCAAATATTAAGACGGCGAGTCATACAACTATATTGTGGAGAGAATGTCACTTGCCATTCAAAACGAAACTTAACCTTCAAAATCTCATCGTTTGCAGCTTTTACAGTGGCAATAAATCGGTTCACATCTGAATCAGCATTCGAAAGGTCTTCCTCATTGAACGGCATTTCGCCATTCAATATCTGTCGCATATACTCAAAAAGCGAGTGCTGACGCTTTATACTCTCTCTAAAAGCAATAGCCCTCGATGCTTCGTCAAGATTCTCCAAGGTGTAGTTCTCACCATGATAGATGCGACAAAGCCCCTTCAGGAACTTCATATTATCATTTCTCGACAACTCATGTTGTATGGCAAGCCCACCAAGTACATAGATGGAGTATAGCCAACGCTTGTTGCCAGACTCATCACGATAAAGATACTGCTTGATGCTGATTCCACTATTGCGGAACAACTGTTCTACATCAACACCATCCATCAGGTCACACTTGTTTCCGCTTTGGTACTTACGTTTGTACCATTCGGCAAGATATACTACACCATAGATGGCATTATCTGTTGTAACAAGTGCAGATTTTCCTCTGTCGGCTATAAACGCTGAAAGGCAGGCTTCAAGTTCTTTGAAGTCTGTCTCCGACAATTTCAGTCGCCAGACGTATGGCTCTCTGATGTCGAGTGACGATATTTTATCGCGCAATGCGCTGCTTAATCTTGCTTGCATATTATCAATGGTTTCTTTTCACCTCGGTATGCCTCTCGCAATTCACGAAGACTGAGAGGCCCTTGTTTTCCGTGATGAATCATGGAGTGACAGTTTGAACAAAGAGGCACAAGGTTTTCTACATAGTCTTCTGGACGGCTCTCATCATATGTGGAAATCATCTGAAGATGATGTACCTCTATAAAATTGGCACCCAATTCTTCACCATACGTACTTGCAAAGTCCATACCACAGCATTGGCATTGGTAGCCGTATTTATCAAGACAGGCTTGCCTAATCTTTGGATTACGATGAGCAGTCTCAAATTCCACATGCTTCTTTTCACCCTCAGTCATTTCTCGTTCCTTCGGTTTCCGAGAAACAAAATGTGCTGTTTCCTTTGAAGAGGAAACTTGTTCGTTTGGACTTGCAATGCGACTCTTAAAAAGCAGCTTAAAATGCTTTGACTCCAAGAACATAGAATAAAGCTTCAGATGGCTCGAATACTTTAGTTCCGCAGCTTCATTTGCATCCTTCATCTCTTGATTGAGTGGTATCTGACTTATAATGCGGTCATAATAGTTATGATCAAGCTCAGCATAAACACCCCTGAAACTCGCGTCTGCATATTGGCGTATGAAGTCTGCCAATTCCTTTTCTGTGAAATCGGCTATTGCCTCTGCGTTGCTCTTTCGCTTTGATTCTAGATTGGCAACAAATGCCGCTCTAAGTTTTTCTGCTTCAACTCCTGTCTTTTTGTTTATCATTATAATAAATATCGATATAGACTTACAGCCACATATTGTTAAATCCCTTATACATACAATGATAACAAATCACTCTTTGACATTATTCCATGATTTTTATATTATCTTCTATGTATTGCCTCTCAAATAAATCAAGATCAAAATATTTAACGAGAGCGTCGTTAATATCTTCAATAGAACGATTCCAATCAATGATAGAACAATCAGAATAATCAAATAATGGAACAAATTGGAAACTGTCTTTCGAATACATTAAACCTGTTGTTCCTAACGACAGAACAGCTCTTGCAAATTTAGTCTTAAAGAATTTTGCACATCGTTCTGCTTCTTGTTCTGTTTTATGAACATCAAGCATCAAATATGTTTCTGTTATAACCTCTTTTGGTCCTATGGTTTTAACTTTTGTAATAACATTTCTTCCTCCTGTCGCATTATTAACTCCTGCACGATCAGGATCCAACAAGCCTATATATATTTTATAATAATCTATTAAATGAGAATTCTTAACAACTTCTTCTGGTTTAATATATCCAATACCATTACTGCTATACAA
>NZ_JXQI01000076.1 GCF_000834015.1 Prevotella pectinovora
TCAACATTGACTATTGCATAGAGAATGTTGACGGACAGCTTGTTGTTATAAAGTAAACTTCATTTGGACTTTACAATTCTGCATTTTGCCATCCATATTGTTTGGAGGGCAAATGTAATATGCACCTGTCGGAAATCTGGCATAGCAAGAAAAACGACTGTCGCTTATCCCGAACTCAGGTTAACAGCTCTTTCTTTGAATAAATAGAAAAGTCTCTCTTCATTTGTTTTGCAGCGGTTCAAGATGAGTTGATGATTACTCCAACCTGTAAAAAAGAGAACACTTGGAATTTGTGCCAATTCTGTTGGCACAAATTCTTTAGGCATTATTTGTGCCATTTCAAATGGCACAAATCCTGTTGCGGCTGATGGCAATTCCATTTTTGTGAACTGAGCCAATTTTGTGCTTTGCATTAGCTCTTTAAATGATTCTGAACACATTAGAGTTTTCTTTTAAAAATACCATTCTTACCCGTTGGCGGAATTAATTTAAGTTGGTCGATATGAGCAAAAGTTGCCCATATCGCTGATTCTTAGTAAAACGAGAATTTCTGAAAAACTGTCAGATTGTCTGGTTTTTTGTCGTAATATTCTGGCAATCAGACAGTTGACTGTCAGACAATTGTCAGCCTATTGTCTGGATGGTTTGCTGAAGAAAAGAGAATTGTCAGATGAAAAGAATTATCAGATGAAAGGAATTCAGACGACAGGAATTGTATGCGTTGGCAGAATCCTGAAAACAGGAATATGGGTGTTACAACATTAGCTTATTGGGCAGACGCCTTACAGCAAATCTGCCCAACAGGGGCAAGCACGTTGCCCATGATGGGCAAGCACGTTGCCCCACTTGGGCAAGCACGTTGCCCATTTTAACACAAACTGACATTAGGATTAAGTATGCACTAATCTAATTCCGCCAACGGGCATTCTTATAAAGTTGAACAGGTTGTTTTCCCAAGTCCCATCGTATGTCAATCGGTCGCTATAGCGTTGGTCGCCTATCAAATTGGATTTATCAATGTAGTCCATTCGCAGATTGTCGAAACGCTCACGGACTGGCAATCCTTTGCCAAACATTAAGAGTCCAGCCATAGTCAGTCCTTCTTTTCCAGTCCTTCGGTCTCGTGTATAACCTCCAAAGTTCGTTAGAAACTCCTTATGTTCTGCCGAGTTCCATTGATGCTCTGGATGCAAGTTCTGAAACATCTGACGGAAGCGTTCCAATGTTGCGATGTCAATGTCGTCCATTGTGTAGTATTCCAACAACAATCCATCATTGCCGGCTTCATTGGCATCACGGAGCATCATTTTCAGCTCTTGCTCCGTACAAAGATAGTCGCCTTCATGGTTGCGTTTGAAAGTTCCTCTTGACAAATTGTTGTTGATATAGACAGGACGGACTGTATAATCGGCACGAAATTGTGTTGGCAAAAACTCGGCAATTTTATAAAAGCAAAAATCCTAACTGCTCATATTCAAGCAGTTAGGATTCTGTATGGTGCGCCTGATAGGACTCGAACCTACACGTCGCGAGACACCAGATCCTAAGTCTGGCGCGTCTACCAATTTCGCCACAAGCGCAATTTTGCGGTGCAAAGGTACGGAATGTTTTCCACCTGACAAAATTTATTGCGCTATTTATTTTAGAGTCAAAGACATTACGACGTCTAATACACTAAACAGACATTACACCGTCTGATACACTAACAGAGATACACCGTCTGATGGATAAACAGACATTACACCATCTGATGGATAAACAGACATTACGGCATCTGATACACTAACGGAGATTATGCCGTTCAGTCATGGCGACTTGCATGGACATCATGCGGATAGGGAGCTGTGAGCTACCCTATCCCGGCATGATGCAGACAAAAAGAAAAAGAAGCGGGACTAATAGTCCCAAAGGAGACCGGAGTTCTCCTTGCTCAATTCGTCACTTCCACCATTGCCGCCCGGTGGAGGGGCGATTGGCGTGTTGGGGTCTACTTTGCTTTCTCCACCTGTCTTTGACAGTTGTTGCATCACGCCCTCGATATTACATTTCACAAGCGTGGTCTGTGGGGTGATATATGTTTTCTTGTTCATTGTTACATTTATTATTAGTTTCTACAAGCTGTAAGAACTTGACTGCGATAAGTTGTCAGAACTTGCTGCTACAAGTATTCAGAACTTGTTACTTCAAGTTATCCAGAAACTTGTTTGCTACAAGTATTCTGGAGCTTGCTTACTTCACTACTTTCTTTCCGTTAACCACATACACGCCGCCGGGCAATGCCTGGAACTGTCGGTATGAGGTTGCCACAACCTGTCCGTTGAGGTTATACACCTTACCGTCTGCTGCGGTGACGCTGTCTGCCGGCATGTCGCCGTCGATCAAGATACCGTCGATTGCCGAAGTCTCGTCGGTTGTCACATTGCTACCCATGCCCACGGTGAGTTTCTTTGCCTCAGACACTCCGTTGGTGCCGATATTCTTGAGATAACCACGGAAGCCCTTCAGCGTGCCCGGGTCGCCGACGAAATTCTTGAACGAACCGTCTTTGTTGCTGATGAAGCAGTCGCCCTCCTTCACCGTCAGGTCGTTGCTGTAGCTCGCCATCCATACATATCCGTTGCCCTTGCACCATTCTGCCGGCTGAGTGTTCTCTATCGTCACGTAAGGATAGCCTTCCACCTCAGCAGTATTGATAGAGGCGACATCCTTTGTCGGTTTGATGAGGAACGGTTTGCCCGCCACGATATTGTTGTAGGCATGGCGCACGAAAATAGCCTTCGTTCCTTCCACACGGTCGAAATACAGAATCTGCGTTCCGTTAGTATTCTCCCTGTCGTAAGTCTTTCCGAAAATGGCATCCACCTGCTGCTTGTTCAGACTGAACGGCAACACGCATGTTGTCCACACGCCAGCCTTCATTGCGCGGTTCACCTTCGCGATGGAGAGTTCGCCAGCCTTGGTCAGTTCGATGGTGTTTGTCTCACCGTCATTGAATTCATAGTTCGTTACCGGCTGTCCCTTAGCCTCATCAAATGAGAATCCATAGAAACCGAGTTTCGAACCATAGTTATATATATAATATGTTTTACCGGCCTTCACATCGAAAGTGTAAGTCACCGCTGCATCCACCAGCACCGACCATCCGTGAGAACCCATCACATTGTCGTCGGCACCATTGTTCGGTGTGGCATTTTCGCCCCACGTTGCCTTGTTGTCGATATTGCTCTCATACACGTTGTTCTGGAATCCAGCTTCTGTCATCACAAAGGATGTCATGCCGCGGAAATGCTTCATAACTTCCTCCACTTTAGGAGAAGGATTGCTCTCCTTTCCGCCACCCGTTGTGGCAGGACCGGTTGCCAGTCCAGTGATGTTACAAGGATAGTTTGTTATATCGTATGGATTTGCCAGTTTGTCGGTAGCCTTCTTGTCTGCCACGGTGAGTTTGCCTCCTGTAGCACTGATTGTCGCCTCAGAAGCCACCACCTTTCCCGCCTCGTCCAACACGAACACACGGCGCTGCGGACGATAGGCGTAGACACCACCCGACTTGTCGAACACTCCGTTCTGGAACACGCTGACGCTGACCTTACCGTTGGTCTTCGGTTCCACCGTGAGATATGCTCCCGAGCATGGCACATAGAACATCGGATCTACCGTGCCGCCCTTTACCTTCTGCAGTTTTCCGTCATACCACTGAGTCTCGCTTGGCAACGGACAAGCACCGTCTTCCTGACGAGCATTCTGACATGTGAGACCGGGGAGATAATAGTCGAAGCCCTTGATAACCCAGGTTGCCTTAGAAGAGTCATCAGCCCATTTGTTTTTATCGCCATAGGTGAGTCCCTCTTTCGACACGGGAGCCGTGTCGCGGTCGGTGAAGCTCCATCCGCCGAGAGTCACGGCGAGGGTCTTGTTCTGATTGAATAATGGTGTCATCGGACTGTATGTCACTCCCGATTTAGGAGCCTTCACGCGATATTTCGCAGGGTCGTCAACAGAAACGAGGAGATACTTGAACACATCCTCAAAACTGTCTCCGCTCACTCTCAGCTGTATCTTCAACTTGTCGCCAGCGCTCACGCCTTCAATCTTGCCCGTTGTGGCATCCACCTTACAAACGTCGGGTGCGAAGGATGTCCACTCCATAGTGTATTTGCTCTTGTCGATTGCCGTACCCTGTGCATCAGTAACGCTTACGGCTGGAGCATCCACCACTTCGCCAACATAGATTGTCTTGTCGGCAGAAGGATTGAGAGTGACCTTAGGAACCTTATAACCATCGCTCACGTCAACGGTGAATGTCACAGCATCCGGAGCGTCATACTCATCAGCATAGTTGAACTCATCGTCTTTGCCTTGATTTATGACTTTAGGAGTGGCGCTGACCGTTATAGTGTATGTGCCTGCCGTGCTGAAGGTGCATGTCATCGTGTTATTCGAGTTTGTCAGCTTTAACGAAGGAGAGCAAGAGTATTTCACATCAAAATATCCGCTCACGTTCTCTCCTCCATAATTGAGAGGCACCTCGATAGTCTTCTTCGTACCCGTTTTCACCTTGATGGTAGCGCCCTTGTATGCAGGCATGAACACGGGCTTCATCTTGCCCTTCCTCACGGTGAACGTGAAGTTCTCTGTTGCTTCGGTATATTGTCCGGCAAGCTCAGCCGACGGTGTAGCCGTAACGGTGACGTTGGTGACGCCTTCAGTATAATTGGACTTGCTTCCTGCCGCCGTGAACACTCCGTTTTCATTGATGGTCACGTTATCGTTGTCGGTAGAGAAAGACAGTTTATAGTCTGTGTCGAGAGTAAGCAGTTTGTCGCCAATGCCATACACTTTCACTTCCGGCTGCTTTGTCACTTCGTCGGTGACATTCATCTCCACGTCTTCCACTGCAATAACAAGCTGAGAGGTCGTCGGAGTAGTGGTCTTGCGGGTGATGGTGATAGACTTGCCTTTTCCTCTCCAGAAATAAATCACGGTCTTTCCAATCAAATCACTATTCTCTGGAATAGTATAACCAGTAGCATTCACCTCCGGTGCATCTGTAGTTTTAGTATCAGCCGAGGTAACATAGAAGGGAGAACCACAATCCGGCGCTGCGATTACATCTCCTTTGGCAAGTGGCTTGTCGAGAGTGACTTTCATATATGACTTGCTGCTGCCATTAAGCTTCACGCCTTCAGTCTTGGAAATCATAACAGTTGCCGAACTCTTACCATTATATAATTCTGCGCTTCCTCCAGTTTTATCTGCATTGCCGTCCAGAGATTGGGTAGCTCCACTAGCTACGCTGACATCACTTGCAGCCGTGGTCACCATCGAAAACAATGTCGTCTCCACTGTTTCGCCACCTCCAGTATTTTTCTCTTTGAAATTAGCCGTCACGTTGGCGTCGGCATTGAGGGAACTAATGGTATACACATTGCCGTCGGCTGCACCACCGGTTGCTGTCCAGCTGTCAAACACATATCCAGTATTTGCCTTAGCGGTGAAGATCAGCTTGGTGCCCTCCTCCACCTGTGTTCCGGAGGTCACCACATTGCCGGCGCCATCCTTGATTTCCACCGTCCCGTTTTCTGCCGTAGCAGTGACGGTGAATTTCTGCTTGTCAGCAGAAGAGTTGGAATTAACCTTGATATTCGTCGCACTCGTCTGTATGCTCGTGTTGTCCACTGTAGCCTTGCAGTAATAGTTGCCTGTGGTTTGAGGAATGAACTGAGCCTCTGTGGCTCCCTTTACGGCAGCATCAGTATTGGCGTCATACCACTGGTATGTCGCATTGGCTGCATCCGTGCCACACACCTCCACTTTGGGAGCCGTAGCGCCCGACTGCGTCAGGTCGTAAGCTGGCTTCAGGTCATAAGAGAAGAGAATCTGAGCACTACCGTCCTGATTCTGATAAGCGCGCTCATATTCTGTTGCCGCCATGATGAAACCGCCGAGCACCTTGCCCTCGGTGAGGTTGTCTTCCTTGGTCACAATTTTTGTATCCGTGCCAAGAATATAGTAAATCTTCGAACCGTCACGATAGTGGCTACCACCCAATCCCGCAGAACGGGAGCTACTCCATATATTTATAGTACCGTCAGCCTTTGGAGCGACAAAATTGTTCACGATTCCTTCAAATGCCTTTTTGGCGGCTTCCTTGTATGTGTCTCCGAGCAATCCCAAGCGGACAGCCTTGAAAAGGGCTGCAGAGAAAATTGCTGTAGCGGATGTCTCTATATAATTATTGTAAGAGGTATCCCAACTATAGCTGGAATTATAATTGCTTGCCTTATAATTACCGTTCTCGTCCATCACCTGATACCAACCGCCAGTTGTCTTGTCTTGCCACTTGACGATGCCAGCGGCAAAGAAATCAAGATGATTCTTCAGGGTTTTATAGTTATCGGTATTCTCCTGATTGTCGTTCTTCATTGCCTCAAGAGCGTCAACCAAGGCAAAGAAATACCACGAATTAGCACGCCCCCAGAAAGCGGCAGAGTGATAAACAGGAGCATCGGCACTGTTGCTGATACCAGCCCATGTATCATTGGTCTTTGTTGAAGCCTTAGCATCGCCCGTTGCGCTGAAAGCGTGATACATAAGTTGTTTATTGGAATCCCAACACTGGTTCCATACGATATTGAGCTGCTTGGCAACCATATTCCAATCAGCCTCCTTGCTCCCGAAGATATTCTTGCTGTCACCCAAATAGCCTGTAAGCTGTGCCAGCGTTGCACTACCCATATATGCGCCATCGAGCCACATCTGGTCAACATAGTCTGACGACTTGTGGAACCAGCCACCGAACATCTGCTTCTGTGCATCACTTGCATTTCCTTCGTTTAGAGTAGATTTCGAACCGCCGATAGAGTATTTAGTATTATAATTCTTCATATCATTGGCAAGATTGGCAAGAGCGGTGTTCGCTTTTGTGACCACGTTGTCACTCTTCAGACTGCTCGAAAGAATAGGGAAATACATCTTGACGGCATTCATAGCGTCAAGTGTCGGCTTCGAATCATTTGAATATGTCACTTCTGCAGCAAATGCCTGTGCAGAATAGAACCATGGCTTCGACCAGTCGAAACCTGCGTAATAATCCGCCGCCTCGAGTGTTGCCTTTGCCACAAGACCGGCAACGTAATCAAAGCTTTTGTCAATGTTGCCTTTTTTGTCGTTCTTCCACTGCACCGTCGACTTCTTTGTGTTATTGGCGTCATAAACATCAAACCCAAATAACTTCGTGTTGCCATAGAAGTCATGCAGACGTGAGTTTATCGCCCACTGCGAATACCTCACCCCCGGATTGAACTTCACGCCGTCGCCGTCGCCCGCCGCCTTTGCCACCACTGTGGCGAAAAGCATAGCGAAGAGAGGGACGATACGCAGAATCCATCCAGACAGGGCATGTCCTTTCTGCGACACGGATATGCCGCAGCCAAAAGATTGCTCTTCTTTCTTCATAAACAGATAACTGAATTTTGTTTGTAAATTAATTTTTATATACTTCTTAGTAGTCTGAATGAGGAGTCTTCTCTTTCCTCATCAGTAAAATATCGAAATTGTCTTCGTACCAAATTGTGCTGGCAAAGGTAAAGAAAAAAAATGACTAATCGAATAGTGTGATGTTAAAAAACGATGAATATATATGAAAAATGGATTACCGTTGAGGGATTCCAAGCCTGACCATTTGCCACAGTCAGGCTTTCAGTTTCAGTAAAACAAATAAAAAAAGGGTAAGCTATTCCGCCACCACACGTATCGTCATCGTGGTGGGATCGAAGCGGATGCCGCACTTGTCGATAAACCGCGACAGGGTGCCGTCGGCGGCGAGGGCGGCGGTAGGTCCGGTGATGAGCCGCTCATGAGTCATCACCCACAGGTCGTCGGCAATCTGCAGGGCCAGTTCGAGGTCGTGTGTGGAGAGGAGTATCGTCTTGCCGTTGTCATGACACAGCGAACGGAGCATCTGCAGAGTCTCCACCTTGCTGCCATAGTCGAGAAAAGCCGTAGGCTCGTCGAGAAACACCACGCTGGTCTGCTGCGCCAGCGCCTTCGCCGTCATCATCTTCTGTCGCTCACCGTCGCTCAGTGTGCCAGCCATGCGTCCGGCAAGATGCTCTATGCCCACCATACGCAGGCTCTCGCCCACTATGCGCCTGTCGTCGTCGCTAAGGCGTCCGAAAAATCCCGTGTACGGGCTGCGCCCCATGGCAGCCATCTGAAACACGGTGAGGTTCTGCACCTGCGGCCGCTCCGTGAGCACCACTCCGATGAGCCTCGCCAGTTCCTGACGGGTGAACGAGTCAATCTCTCTCTCGCCGAGCATTATCTCTCCGCCGAGCTTAGGCTGGAAGGCGGAGATGGTGCGCAGCAGGGTGGACTTTCCCACTCCGTTGTCGCCAATAAGACAAGTGAGGCGACCGGGATGCAGGGCAGCTTCAATACCCTGCATCACCACTCGCCTGTTTGTCGTCTTGCCATATCCGATCGTGAGATCGGAAAGTCGCAATATGTCTTTCATTTCAATTCCTTTTCAGAATCAGTTGTTTCTGCAAGCAGGCGCGCCCATTACTTCACGTCGCCCACCTTGATGAGATATTCGGCAATCTGAACAGCGTTCAGTGCGGCACCCTTGCGAATCTGGTCGCCGGTGAGCCACAGCGTGTTGCCGTTGTCGTCGGCAAGATCCTTGCGCACACGGCCCACATACACATCGTCGTGGCCGGCACTCTCCAGAGGCATCGGATATACATAGTTCTGAGGGTCGTCTTCGAGGGTTACTCCCGGCGCTGCCTTCAGTGCCTGGCGGATTTCCTCCACGGTGAGCGGACGCTCCGTCTCGAACCACACGCTCTCTGAATGTGAGCGCAATGACGACACGCGCACACAGGTAGCACTCGTGCGTACATCGGAGTGCATTATCTTGCGTGTCTCGTTATACATCTTCATCTCCTCCTTGGTATAGTCGTTGGGAGTCATCTTGTCTATCTGCGGAATCACGTTATAGGCAAGCTGATGAGGGAATTTCTCCACGTGTGTGGTGCTGCCCGTCTCCAGGATGTCCCTGTATTGCTGCTCCAGCTCCGCCATGGCAGCCGCTCCTGCTCCCGAAGCGCTCTGGTATGAGGCGATGTGTATCTTTCTGATGTGACTCAGCTTGTCGATGGGGTTCAGCACCACCACCATCATTATCGTGGTGCAGTTGGGGTTGGCGATAATGCCGCGCGGACGCTTCAGGGCATCCTCGGCATTCACTTCAGGCACAACCAGAGGCACGTCGTCGCACATGCGGAAGGCACTGGAATTGTCGATCATCACGCAACCGTATTTCGTTATGGTGCCGGCAAACTCTTCTGATGTGCTGCCGCCGGCCGAGGTGAAGGCGATGTCGATATCCTTGAAGTCATCGTTGTGCTGAAGAAGCTTCACCTCATATTCCTTGCCCTTGAAGGTGTATTTTCTGCCTGCCGAACGCTCAGAACCGAACAACACGAGGTCGTCCATAGGGAAATCTCTCTCAGCAAGGATACGCAGGAACTCCTGCCCCACGGCACCGCTTGCGCCTACTATTGCTACTTTCATATCTACTTTTTAATTTGATTTGTGTTTAATAATCGCACGTTTATCTTAATTATTATTGCAAAATTACAACTTTCGATGTACATCTCGCCAATTCTAACATTTTTTTTGCACCTTTGCATTAAATTTAGTGCATTATGATACCGGATACTTTCAATTACCTGCCTATTACAGACCCGACGATGATTTTCTTCGTCGTGCTCTTCATAATCCTCGCGGCACCTATCGTGATGGGGAAACTGCGCATTCCGCACATCGTGGGAATGGTGCTCGCAGGTGTGGTAGTGGGCAAATACGGTCTGAACATTCTGGAGCGCGACAGCAGCTTCGAACTGTTCGGGAAGGTAGGACTTTACTATATCATGTTTCTCGCCGGACTGGAGATGGACATCGAGGGACTGAAGAGCAACGGCAAGAAGGTGGCGCTGTTCGGACTGCTCACCTTCCTGCTGCCTTTCGCACTGACCTACTGGGCGAGCAGCTCGCTGCTCAACTATAACCCCACGGCAACGCTGCTCATCAGCAGCATCATGGCATCAAACACGCTCATCGCCTACCCTATCGTATGCAAATACGGACTGCAACGTCATGTCAGCGTGACACTGTGTGTGGGGGCTTCGATGATAGCCCTGACGCTGGCGCTGGTGGTGCTGGCAGCCATAGTGGGCTCGTTCGGCAGCGGCGCCGGAGTGGGATTCTGGTGCCTGTTCCTGCTGAAGATATTCCTGTTTGTGGCAGGCGGACTGATGCTGCTGCCGAGGATGGCACGATGGTTTCTGAGGCGGTATTCGGATGCCGTGGCGCAGTATATCTTCGTGATGGCGCTGATGTTCCTCAGTGCGGCGGTATCGGGGTTCATCGGACTGGAAGGCGTGTTCGGAGCGTTCTTCGCCGGACTGATTCTGAACCGCTACATACCCCACGTGTCACCGCTGATGAACAGACTGGAGTTCACGGGCAATGCGCTCTTCATACCATATTTCCTCATCGGAGTGGGAATGCTGATAAACGTGAGGGTGCTGTTCACGGGATGGCACACTGTTTTCGTGATATTCTGCATCATATTCTTCGGCACGCTGGGCAAAGGACTGGCGGCATACGTCATGAAGGGCGTGTTCAGGATGCCATGGTCTAACGGCAACATGATGTTCGGACTCACATCGTCGCATGCCGCCGGATCTATCGCCATCGTGATGGTGGGAATGAAACTGCAGACCACACCGGGCGAATATCTCGTTGACTCCGACATGCTCAACGCCGTGGTGATAATGATTCTCTTCACGTGTGTCTTCGGATCGATGATGACCGACAACGCCTCGCAGAAGATAACGCTGACCGAGGGACTGGCGTCTGAAAGCGAAGGGAAGAACGACGACGAGAAGATTCTCGTGCCGCTGAGATCGGGCGGACAGATAGAGACGCTGATGAGCATGGCGCTCATGATGCACAACAACAAGCTGAACCGCGGACTGATAGGTCTCAACGTGGTGTATGACGACGAGAACAGCCAGAAATTCCAGGCGCTCGGAAAGCGCACACTGGAGGAAGCGGCGAAGATGGCAAGTGCCGTAGACGTGAGGATGCTCACGCAGAGCCGGCTCGCAACAAACATCACAAACGGCATCATACACGCCTTCAAGGAGTATGACGCATCGGAAATAATAATGGGACTGCACGAGAAGAAGACCGACGGCGACAAGTTCTGGGGGATATTCACACCAGACCTCGTGAACCAGCTGAACAGGCAGATTATACTATGCCGGTGCAACAGGCCGCTGAACACGCTGAGGAGGATTCTTGTGGCGGTGCCGTCGAGAGTGGAGTTCGAACAGGGTTTCTACCGCTGGATAGAGAGGCTGGCGAGACTGGCTGAAAACCTCAGCTGCCGGATAATATTCCACGGAAGGATAGAATCGACATCGCTCATCAATGAATATATACGCAACCAGCACCCGGGAGTGAGGGCAGAATATGTATTGATGGAACACTGGAAGGAATTCACACAGCTGGCGCAGCAGATGAGCAGCGACCACATGCTCGTGGTGATTTCGGCAAGACAGGGCACGGTGTCATACAAACCGGTGTTCGAACGGCTGCCGCTGGAGCTATACCGACACTACCACGAGCATAACCTGATGGTGGTGTTCCCCGACCAGAACGGACAGTCGCCTGAGGACATGACATTCACGGCGCCACAGCATCACTCCGTTGACAGCGCTTACTCTTCGATAGTAAACTGGGTGATGAAGAAGATAGACAAAGGACGCTCCGACGCATCATGACAAGCCACGGGAGGAAACGGAAGACAACAATAAACCGACAATTATAACAGACAATGATCGACATAAAGAATATCACAAAGAGCTTCGGCTCGCTACAGGTGCTCAAGGGCATCGACCTGCATATAGACAAAGGAGAGGTGGTGAGCATCGTGGGACCGAGCGGTGCGGGAAAGTCCACACTGCTCCAGATAATCGGTACGCTCGACTCGCCTGACAGCGGGGAGATAATGATTGACGGAGTGGACGTGAGAAGACTGAACCAGAAGAAGCTCTCCGACTTCCGCAACAGAAACATCGGCTTCGTGTTCCAGTTTCATCAGCTGCTGCCAGAATTCACGGCGCTTGAGAATATCATGATTCCTGCCTTCATAGCGGGAATGTCGAAAAGCGAGGCTAAGAAACGTGGCATGGAACTGCTGGACTTCATGGGACTCGCCGACCGCGCCAAGCATAAGCCCAACGAACTGTCGGGCGGAGAGAAGCAGCGTGTGGCAGTGGCAAGGGCTCTGGTGAACAACCCGGCTGTGGTGCTCGCCGATGAACCGTCGGGAAGCCTCGACTCCAAGAACAAGGCGGAGCTGCATCAGCTCTTCTTCGACCTGCGCGACAAGACGGGACAGACTTTCATCATCGTGACCCACGACGAACAGCTGGCAAGCATCACCGACCGCACGATAAAGATGAGGGACGGTATGCTGGAGAAGGAAACGGAACCGAAGGCATCACAGGATGCTGAAGCTGACGCAGAAACGGAAATGCCGGCATCACAGAATTCAGGAACAGAAGTGAGAACGGATGCGGAAACGGGAAGCGAGTCAGGAAAGTAAACGAAAAAGAAGAAAAAGCGACAAACTATGAAAGGAATAAAATTAGGCGAAATGAACACCATGAAGGTGGTGAAGGAAGTGGACTTCGGCATGTATCTCGACGGTGGCGACGAGGGTGAAATCCTGTTGCCAACACGCTACGTGCCGGAGGGCTGCAAACCGGGCGACACTCTCGACGTGTTCGTATATCTCGACCAGGACGAGCGTCCCGTAGCCACCACGCTGACACCGAAGGCGATGGTGGGTGAGTTTGCTTACCTCGAAGTGGCTTGGACAAACCAGTTCGGAGCATTTCTCGACTGGGGACTGATGAAGGACCTCTTCTGCCCCTTCCGCGAACAGAAGATGAAGATGGTGAGGGGCAACTCGTATATCGTACACATACACCTCGACAAGGAGAGCTACCGCATCATGGCTTCGGCAAAGGTGGAGCGCTATCTCAGCGAGGAGACTCCCGACTACAGACACGGACAGGAGGTGGACCTGCTGGTATGGCAGAAGACGGATCTGGGATTCAAGGTGATTATAGACAACAAATACGGCGGACTGGTATACAAGGACCAGATATTCAAATATATCCACACCGGCGACCGCATGAAGGGATATATCGGCACCGTGCGTCCTGACGGCAAGATCGACGTTACGCTGCAGCCAACGGGAAAGAAGCTTTCGAGAGAATTTTCCGACGCCCTGCTCGACTACCTCAAGGAGAACAACGGCTACTGCAACCTTGGCGACAAGAGCAACGCAGAAGATATCTACGACCGCTTCCAGGTGAGCAAGAAGACTTTCAAGAAGGCTATAGGCGACTTGTATAAGCGCCATATCATAACGCTGGAAGAGGGCGGCATGGGTATCGTATTGGTGGAGAAATAGAGGGATAACCGACTGGAACGACACTACGATAAGGATTACCGCGAAATCCCCCACAGCGTGGGGAACAACACCCCCTAATGTGGGGTTTCATTCCCCACGCTGTGGGGGAAAATCCGGACATATATTTCTGTCGGCGTAATTGTATGGATAATGGATTTAACCCAAATCGGTCATTAGGACGTTTAAAGTGTAATTTTAATAACTGCTTGCAGTCTTTTGTTTTTTATAAGGTGTCTTTTGCTTGTTTTTAATTCGCAATAGCTCGCTATTACTCATTAAAAGCCAAACAAAATCCACTCTTCTAAAATAACAAAATCCAAGCAAGCCCTAATAACCGATTTGGGTTTAAAACGAAACGGCCATCAGGACATTCAATGTAGTATTTTTATCCCTAATGAACTAAAAAGCCTGGGTTATCGCAAGCGGTGCGATTCCCAGGCTTCATTATTAATAGTCTTAAAGAAAAGTATGTACGTTGTCGATTAGAACTCTGCCGTCTTAGGTGTCCTTGGGAAAGGAATCACGTCGCGGATGTTCTGCATACCTGTGACGAAGAGGATGAGACGCTCGAAACCGAGTCCGAAACCACCGTGAGGACATGTTCCGTACTTACGTGTGTCGAGATACCACCACATATCCTTCATCGGGATATGGCGCTCATTGATTTCTGCCGTCAGCTTCTCAAGGCTCTCCTCACGTACGGAACCGCCGATAATCTCGCCGATCTGCGGGAAGAGAACGTCGGTGCCCTGAACGGTCTGGCCGCTCTTGCCGCCGAATCCAGACTCCTCATCGTCTATCTTCATATAGAATGCCTTGATAGCCTTAGGATAGTTTGTCATGATGACAGGCTTCTTGAAGTATTCCTCCACGAGGTAGCGCTCATGCTCAGAAGCGAGGTCGTCGCCCCACTCACATGGGAACTCGAACTTTCTGCCCTTGGCGATGGCGTCCTGCAGAATCTTGATACCCTCGGTGTATGGCAGACGTACGAAGTCTGACTCGAGAACGCCCTTCAGACGCTCGATGAGTCCCTTGTCTATCATCTTGTTGAGGAACTCCAGGTCGTCCTGACAATGCTCAAGAGCCCAGCGGATACAATATTTGATGAAGTCTTCCTCAAGGTCCATCAGGTCGGTGAGGTCGATGAATGCCACCTCCGGCTCCACCATCCAGAACTCTGCAAGGTGGCGTGGGGTGTTGGAATTCTCTGCACGGAAGGTAGGACCGAAGGTATAGATAGCGCCGAGAGCCGTTGCTCCAAGCTCACCCTCGAGCTGTCCGCTCACCGTAAGCGATGTCTGCTTTCCGAAGAAGTCGTCATCATACTTTATCTTGCCGTCCTCGTCCTTCTTCAGGTCGTAGAGGTTCTTTGTGGTAACCTGGAACATCTGTCCGGCTCCCTCGCAGTCGCTCGCCGTGATGATAGGAGAATGGAAATAGAAGAATCCATGCTCATGGAAATATGTGTGTATAGCCATCGCCATGTTATGACGGATGCGCATCACGGCACCGAAAGTGTTGGTACGCAGACGCATGTGGGCATACTGACGCATATACTCGAAGCTCTGTCCCTTCTTCTGCATCGGATAGTCGCTGCCGCAAAGACCATACACCTCGAGGCTCTCACACTGGATCTCTACCGTCTGACCGGCACCCTGGCTCTCAACGAGAACACCGGTGGCGCTGATGCACGAACCTGTGGTGATCTGCTTGAGCATCTCGGCATCAAACTTTGATGGGTCTACTACAACCTGTATATTCTTTATCGTAGAACCGTCGTTAAGGGCGATGAAGTCTACAGCCTTGCTGCTGCGGTGTGTCCTAACCCAGCCTTTCACGTTGACCGTTGAACCGAAATCGGTGAGCTTCAACGCGTCAACAACTTTTGTTCTTTTCATATTGAGTTGATTTCTTGTTGTTTTGCTATTCTTTGTCACAGCTGCCGGATGTGACAATCCGCCGCTGTGAAGAAAAACTCAGAAAGCCCAGAGTCCTTCTCTGAGCCTTCCTTATAGTTGTATTCGATTATTCGAACGCTCCCATGCGCAGCATGTCAACCTCCTTCTCGGTGAGGAAGCGCCAGTCGCCACGACGCAGGTTCTTCTTTGTGAGTCCAGCAAACTGCACGCGGTCGAGCTTCACCACTCTATAGCCGAGGCTTTCGAAGATACGGCGCACGATACGGTTGCGGCCGCTATGGATCTCGATGCCCACCTGGCTCTTGTCTGTAGGATGAGCATACTCGATGGCGTCTGCATGCACCTCACCGTCGTCGAGAGTGATGCCCTCTGCAATCTGCTGCATGTCGTGGGCAGTGACGTTCTTGTCGAGGTATACGTGGTAGACCTTCTTCTTCAAGAACTTAGGATGTGTGAGCTTGCTGGCGAGGTCGCCGTCGTTGGTGAGCAGAAGCACACCGGTGGTGTTTCTGTCGAGGCGTCCTACAGGATAGATACGCTCAGGACAAACGTTCTTCACGAGGTCCATCACAGTCTTGCGCTGCTGTGGGTCGTCGCTTGTTGTAACATAGTCCTTTGGCTTGTTGAGGAGCACGTAGACCTTCTTCTCGAGAGACACGTTCTGGTCGTGGAACTTGATCTCGTCGCTGCGCTTCACCTTTGTACCGAGCTCTGTGACTACCTGTCCGTTGACGGTAACCACACCTGCCTGGATGAATGCGTCGGCCTCACGACGGCTGCAAACGCCGGCGTTGGCGAGGAACTTGTTCAGACGTACCGGTGCATCCGGGTCTACGTTGACTTCCTTATATTCTATTCTCTTCTTGAGACTGTACTTTGCATTTGGATCGTAGTCGGCTGTGCGAGGACGATAGCCACCCTGACGGTTGCCATAACCGCCCTGACCGCCACGCTGCTGATAGCCACCCTGACGGTTGCCATAACCGCCCTGACCGCCGCGCTGCTGATAACCGCCCTGACGGTTGCCATAACCGCCCTGACCGCCGCGCTGCTGATAACCGCCCTGACGGTTGCCATAACCGCCCTGACCGCCGCGCTGCTGATAACCGCCACGCTGCTGGTAGCCGCCGTTGTCGCCGTCCTGGTTGTAGCGAGGACGATAGCCGCCCTGACCGCCACGCTGCTGGTAGCCGCCGTTGTCGCCGTCCAGGTTGTAGCGAGGACGATAGCCGCCCTGACCGCCACGCTGCTGGTAGCCGCCGTTGTCGCCGCCCTGGTTGTAGCGAGGACGATAGCCGCCCTGACCGCCACGCTGCTGGTAGCCGCCGTTGTCGCCGCCCAGGTTGTAGCGAGGACGATAGCCGCCCTGACCGCCACGCTGCTGGTAGCCGCCGTTGTTGTCGTGCTGCAAACCTGCACCGAAACCTTCCGGACGGAAGCCGCCGTCATTGTTGTTGTCATAGCTACGATTTGTGCTGTAGGCGCGCTGGGCTCCGCCGATACGAGGACGCATGGTACGTCCGCCGTTGCTGCGATAGCCTCCACCTTGATAATCATTCGAGCGATAGCCCTCGCGGCCACCCCCGTTACTCTGTGCGGATGTGTTCTCCGTCTTGTTGTCGAATTCTTCTGCCATAATAATTAATAGTTGTTTGTTGAAATAGCCTCACGGCTGTAAATAAAAAGATATTGTTTATAATCAGATGCCAGTGTATGAGTGTGGCGTGATAGCCATCAGCTCAGCCTTCACGGCATCACTGACATTAAGAGTCTTGATGAACTCATGGATTGTCTCCTCCGTCATTGTCTTATTGGTACGGGTGAGGGCCTTGAGTGCCTCATAAGGATGTGGGTAAGCCTCGCGACGCAATACTGTCTGTATCGCCTCAGCCACCACCGCCCATGTGTTGTCGAGGTCTTCGCTTATCTTATGTTCGTGGAGGATGAGCTTGCGGAGTCCCTTGAGGGTGCTCTGCATTGCAATCATGCCGTGGCCCATCGGTACGCCTACGTTGCGGAGCACCGTAGAGTCGGTGAGGTCGCGCTGCAGACGGCTTACAGGGAGCTTCTGAGCCAGGAACTGGAGTATTGCGTTTGCCATTCCCATGTTGCCCTCGCTGTTCTCGAAGTCGATAGGGTTCACCTTGTGTGGCATAGCGCTTGAGCCTACTTCGCCTGCCTTTATCTTCTGCTTGAAGTATTCCATTGAGATATACATCCAGAAGTCGCGGTCGAGGTCGATGATTATAGTGTTGATACGGCGTAAAGCGTCGAACACGGCACCGAGGCAATCGTAGTTGCTGATCTGTGTGGTATACTGCTCACGCTCCAGACCGAGCTTTTCGCTTACGAACTTGTTGCCGAACTCGCGCCAGTCGTATTCCGGATAAGCCACGTGGTGGGCGTTGAAGTTTCCGGTAGCACCTCCGAACTTGGCTGTCATAGGACAAGCCTTGAGCATCTCCACCTGTTTGTCGAGACGATATGCGAAGACCATGATTTCCTTGCCCAGACGGGTTGGAGAAGCCGGCTGACCGTGGGTCTTGGCGAGCATAGGCACGTCTTTCCACTCCTCAGCATAGGTCTTCAGCTGCTCTGTCAGTTCCTCAATCTGCGGGATGTAGACCTCGTTGAGGGCATCCTTGATGGAGAGAGGCACGGATGTGTTGTTAATATCCTGCGATGTGAGTCCGAAGTGAATGAACTCCTTGTATTTCTCGAAATCTCCGAGTTTGTCGAGCTGTTCCTTGATATAATATTCCACGGCCTTCACGTCGTGGTTGGTTATCTTCTCGATATCCTTGACGCGCGATGCGCCCTCCTCGTCAAACTTGCGGTATATGTCGCGGAGGCTGTCGAAATGTTTGTGATCGAAGTCTGCCAGCTGTGGCAAAGGCAATTCGCAAAGCGTTATGAAATATTCGATTTCCACACGGATGCGGTATTTTATCAAAGCATACTCTGAGAAATAATCTGCCAATTTCTCTGTTTTTCCTCTATAGCGGCCGTCGATTGGTGATACGGCTGTCAATGCGTCAAGTGTCATAATTTAAAAAAGTAATACGTATTTGGCTGCAAATTTACTAATTAATATTTGTATTTCCTATCTATATGAGATAAATGTATCATAAAAATTGTTGCTTTCTTGGGTTTATTTGAAAAAAATGGCATTAGAACAAGAATAATGTTATGGTTTTAAATTCAATATTCAACATTCATTATTCAATATTCAACATTCATTATTCAATATTCAACATTCATTATTCAATATTCAACATTCAACATTCATTATTGACCGCTGGTAAGCTGATTGACCCCAATGGCAGTTTTTGAACGGAAGAGTAACCAGCATCTCATGCGACAATGATTCAAAATACGATAGTACAACAGCATATTACACGGAAAGGTAACCTGCATCTCCTATATTATTGGCATCAGCCCCCACCTAGCCTCCCCCGTAGGGGAGGGACAGATACTCCATATTGTCTGATATTCAATAGCTTACCACAATTAAAAGTAACCTGCATCTCCCCTACGGGGGAGAACGAGAGGGGGCTGATGCATCAATTCATAAATCATAATTATAGGATATGAAAAGATTGCAGAAATCAGCCCCACCTGTCCTCCCCCGTTGGGGAGGGCATGGTTTGCTTGCAGCTGCCCCCTAAGAATCACCATGACACGAAGAGTAGTCTTTGAACTGAAAAAGTGTATCAAGAAACGGGACTGTCCCGAACTTGATACACTTTAAAGTATTGCGAGAAGCTTCCTACTTTATAGAAAAACTTTGATGTCTACAGATTGTAACGCCCGCCTGATATTCAAGTGACATGCTTGCCAGCCGATTAACATGCGATGCGCTTTTCATCTGATTAGTAAGCGATACGCTTTACGAACTGCTGGGCGCCCTCACCCTTCACTACGTAGATGCCGTGAGAGAGAGATGTTGGAGCAACCTGTGTTCCGTCGAGGGTATAAACCTTAACGTTTCCGTTGTAACCGTCAACAACGAGGTTGCCGTTCTGGATGCGTACCACTGGTGAAGCGACATTCTCTGTTGTCTCGATGCAGTCTGCAGAGTTAGCGCCGACGTGTGCCTCAGCGGCGTTGTCTACATAACCTGTGAGAGAGTCGATGAGGATAGCGATAGCGTTGAGGTTCTTCTTGTTCTGAACTGTTGAAGGAATAGGAATCTGAACGTTGTAGTTGATTACCTCGTTGAGGTTGAACTCTGTGGGAATGCTTCCCTCGATACCCTCATAACCGAAGGTAGCACGGGCAACATGCTGCAATGGGTCGCTTACATAGCTGCCCTTGTTCTCCCAGCCCCCCATCTCGCCGTATGCGCCACCTGAGAAGTAGTTTGCCTGGCTATAACCTGTCACATTGTCCTCAGTGAGGATAAAACCAAGCTTGTAGCGTGCACCTGCCTTCTTGATGAGAGGAGTTACCATTGCTGTAACGTCAACAGATTTCTCGTCTGCAGAGAGCTTAGACTCTACATCGATGTGCATCTCTGGAGCAATCTTGCTGAGGTTCTTCAGGATTACCTCCAGGTTGTCGCCTGATGGAGATGTCGAGTTCTGGCGCATTACTGTAGAGCCAGGGAAACCGCCGTTGATCAGATTTCTTACGAAATCAGCATAGTCTGATGGAGCGAGAGGACCATTGCCGTCATAGCAGTGTACTGCAACGCCAACGAACTGTGAAGGATATTTCTCGCTCATATACTGGAATCCTACGATACCACGTGGACAGAAGCCACAGTCGATACCGGTCTGCTCCTCAACGAAGAGACGCTTGCCGGGAACGAACTGCAGAACGTTGATGAGAGACTCACCGCTGTTGTTGTCAGCCACCTCGTCGTCCTTGCCGTTTACCTGAAGGATACGCATCTTCACGTCGTGCACGCCAAGAGCCAGATTAGCCTCCGGGTCAGTGAATGTAACGACTGCGTCCTTACCTGTAAGGATGCTTATCTTGCCGCTCTCGGCTGTCTTCTCCTCGCCACCGTCGATAGAGTAAGCCACGCTGAGCTTCGTGATCTTGGTATAGCACTGGTTCTTTACTGTAGCAGAGAGTGTTGCTGGCTCGCCGACTGCAGAAACTGTGCTGTTTGCAGATATCAGACAAGCGTCCAGTGGCACCTTTTCACCGCTGATACGAGCGTCGAGACAAAGCACTGGAGACTTTGTTTCGCCCTCTGCAGCATAGTTCTTCCATCCGTCGCCGAGGTCAGCCCAGCAACCGTTCTCGTTGTACACGTTAGAAACGGCAACGATAGGAGCTGTACCTGTCACTTCATAACCTACGTAGAAGCCCTCTTCTCCGCTGATCTGAAACTTTTCTGTTGTCTGCACGTCGTTAGTTCCGCTATATGCTGCGTCTGATGTACCTGTAACGTCATAAGAGTTGAGGTCTTTGGTGATAAACACCTTCAGAGTGGTGGATCTTGATGCGAGACCCACTCTCACCTTGTTGATGTAGCATCCCTTGTAGCGGCTTGCCACTTCTGCCGGAATGTAGATAGCACACTTAGCTGATGTGTTCTCCGTGAGCACACCAGTCTGTGTGGTTGTGCCGTAGCCGAAGAAGCAATACTGATCGGCAAGCGCTACGGTAACTGACATGAGCACTGCCATGAGGATCAATGATAGTCTTTTCATTTTTAAGTTCTTATAGATTAAATAAAGGATTAATTATTTCACTAACACTTTCTTTGTCATTGTATTTCCGTCTTTCACCACTCTCACCACATAGAGTCCGCTCTTGAGGTTGGTATTCTCCACCTGCTCGCCGTTCGCTGTATAATTTGATCACTCTTTCCACTGCAAGTGCTGACGTGGAGAAGAGCAAGAGAGAAAGGAATATAAGTAAGCTTTTTCTCATTGTGAAAGTATTGTTAGTTATTACTAATAAAGGTAATGTCTTCTTTTGTCAATAAGCATAACTTGAGACGAGCAAGTTGACTATGTCTGTACGTGTGTTTGGGGAATAAGCCCCAGGGAATTTTCACCCTGGAGCTTAGACTTGTATCTGTAGCTGACGGAAAACTGATTATCCGTCGCTTTTCGTTCTTCTGATCATCCACTCCGCCGGATTCTGCAATCACTTGCGGCGCGGATCATTCATCACGTGGTCGTTCATATTACTTCACTACAACCTTGACAGCAGACTGCTGCTTGCCGTCAGAAACTGTAACGATGTACATACCCTTAGGCAGGTTCTTGCCAGTGAAGCTACGGCCGGAGAGGTCGTGAACGCCAACCAGTGTGTTGCCGTTGATAGCCTCAACGTTGCCGTCGGTCACTGTTACCATAGAGTCTGGGGTGCGGACTACAGAACTGATGCCTGAAGACACCTGTACCTTAGACTCGCGGCTGTTGTAGAGCTGGTAAACCTTGTTTGAAGGATCGTAGTTGCTCAGGAATGAAACGACGCGCATGTTTGCGAGGTTCCATTTTGGATCAACGGCGATGCTGTACTCCTTGCTTGCAGAGTAGCTGCTGATGTCCACCTTGTCACCCCAAACGTCCTCGCTGAGCACGGCACGGATAACACCGTCCTGGATATACTCACCGCTTACGCCCTTCTGCTCTGTGCTCACGATACCGTCCTCAACGAGCCATGTAGTGAGGCGGAGGTCTGTCTGACCAGGCATCACATTAGCCTGAGTGTTCAAGTTCACCTTGACGGTGATAGTGTTGTCAGCCTCGTTGTGCTTTGGACGGACGTTAAGCTCTGCGAACGAAGGAATCATGTTCACGTTGCCGAGCATAGCTTCAAATGCCACATTGCTCTCTACAAAGTAAGCAGGACCTGGATCTTCCATGCCGAGGAACTTCATACGGTCGAAACAAGCTGCCGGGAAGAATGTTGAAGCACCGCCATAGAGAGAAACATATTTCTTCTCGAAGTCGGTAACGAACTGGTCTATGAAGCCACCTTTAGTTTTGACATGGTGCTTAACCCAGATAACGTTGCTCTGGTCTGCCAGGAACTCCTTGTATGACTCGTCCACAAATTCTGCTTCACTGTAGCCCTCTGATGTGAACTGCTCGAGGAGCACGTTACGACGAAGGATCTGACCGCCCTCGCGATATGCGAAGCTGCTTGAAGTCATATCGTTGTCGGCAACATCCGAATCGTCAACACCGTTCACCTTCTTTACAGTGAGCTTCACGTCGAGGTTACCCTCATGGTTGATCTTCACGCCTGGCACGTCGATAGTGGTGATCTCGTGACTCGGCACGTTGAGGTCGTTCAACACTACGTTGTCAGACTCCTTGCCGTTTACTGATACAGAGAACTCCATGCTCTTCACAGTCTCAGGACTGTAGTTGCGGACCTTAGCCTGATATGTGGCTGGTGAATTGCACTCCACGTAGTAGTCGTTGCCAGAAGAGAGGCTGATGAGACCTACGTCACCGTCAGGGAACTTGTCGCCGGAAGCGATACCGCGGATGGCAGCGTTCATATAATATGGCTGTCCGTTCACAGCCATAGGAAAACTGCTGTTGCTCTGCCAGCGGAAGTCGAGGGCGAGGAACGAGTTGCCCTTCTCACCGGAATAACCCATCACGATAGGATCGTCGAAAGCGACGGCGTCGAGGTTCTCGCCTGGTGTAAGGGTGATATAATAACCGAGATAGAGATCCTGGTCTTTCTCGATGGTCACAGAGTTGTTGAACTTGAACTTGTTGTAACCGGAAGCGTAATCCTGTGTAGATACCGAAGTGAGGACATCTCCCTCGATTAACTTGTCAAGATCCTTACATACGAAAGCAGTGAGACCATTGCCACGCTTCACACCCTCTACTGCCTCGTCGTCAGGAGCCAGGCCATTACCGGTTCTTGCACCGAGCACAACCTCTATAGAGTCGATCTTGCAGCCGACATACTTGTTGAGCAGGCTTGCCGGGAGGCGGATAGCCTGACACATGGTGTGAGACGCTGGAGTGTCTTCCTCAACCTGTGATACAGGGATACAGTATTTGCCAATGCTCTTATATGTCTCACTCGGACCGAGACGCATACCTGCATCTTTCTTTGTTACTGTTGCCTTGGTGATAACAGCCTGTGGGGATGGCATCAATGGAGTTCCTGTCATGCCAAACAAGTCCCCCCCAAAGAGGGGAAGACTTGCGATGGATAACAGAAACAACTTATTTCTGTTGTTTCTCATAATGATTATTTATTGATATTAAGTTTTACACTCTGTACATTGCCGTCTGCCGTGCGCACCTTGATGATGTACATACCAACTGGCAGACAACAAAAAGTAAAGTAAATATTTCTCACATTTTTAATAGTTATATAAATAAAAAAAAAGTTTCGTCGTTTTATCTCTAAATATTTAGAATACTTGAATGGTCGATACCGCAAGAACTATTTCCACGGGAAAACCATCGAAAGTCGATAACCCTATAATGTCAATACAATGACTGAATTGGAAGCGTCTAAGGTTACGACAATCACAAGTGTTTTTATTGTTTGTTCATAATATTTCCGAAATAGCGTTGCAAAAATAGGAATTAATTTCAATACCTCAAATAGTTTGTAATATTTTTTAACATTATATTACGGTAAATCAGACGATTAGAAATCACGCTAAATACTTTTTTAACCCAAAGCGGTCATTAGGGCTTGCTTGTATTTTGCTTTTTAGAAGAGTGGATTTTGTTTGGCTTTTAATGAGTAATAGCGAGCTATTGCGAATTAAAAACAGGCAAAAGACACCTTATAAAAAACAAAAGACTGCAAGCAGTTATTAAAATTACACTTTAAACGTCCTAATGGCCGATTTGGGTTAAATCAGTGCACACTTAATTCGAATGACCATTATATGATCTAATGACGGTTTTGGGCTAAAATTGGGCACGGTGCTTGCCCAACGGGGGTAACGTGCTTGCCCAACATGGGCAACGTGCTTGCCCCACTTGGGCAGATTTGCTGTCAGACGTCGGCCCAACTAATTCATATTGCATACTCATATCCCTGTTTTCAGGATTCTGCCAACACAGACAATTCCTGTTGTCTGAATTCCTAACATCTGACAATTACTTTCATCTGACGATTGCTCACACCTGACAATTCTTTTCACCAGCAAACCATCCAGACAATTGGCTGACAATCGCCAGGTAGTCAACTGTCTATTTGTCAGAGCATTACAACAAAAAACCAGATAATCTGACAGTTTTTACCGATTTTAGGTTTTATGTCATTTTAGGTGAATTGGGGTGAGATTTCCACTGGCTAAGAATCATCAGATGCTTTTCAGAAAAAGGGAGTGCCACAAGCACTCGCAAATCCACGAAAATCCACAAATAAATCCAAAGAATACAGGTTTAACCCAAAACGGTCATTAGGCCGTTTATTGTATTTTATATTTACTGCTTGCAGTCTTTTGTTTTTTATAAGGCGTCTTTTGCTTGTTTTTAATTCGTAATAGCTCGCTATTACTCATTAAAAGCCAAACAAAATCCACTCTTCTAAAAGAACAAAATCCAGGCAAGCCCTAATGACCGATTTGGGTTTAAGAAAAAAAATCAGTGAAAAAGTCAAATCCGTGTTCTCCATTAAATCCGTGTTCTCCGTTAAATCCGTGTTTAATTTTTTGTCCATCGCCGAAGGCTGATGGACAAATTTATTATCACTGATATATTAGTTCCGTGTTGAAGTTGTGTCCCTGGCCTTCGGCAGGGCCACAAATCAAAAAATTAAACACTGATAACACCGAGGAGCACGGATTGGTCTTTCACGGATAATTTTTTGATTTTATTGGTTAATGATGCTTGGATTTTGGGAGGGATTAAGCCGGATTTGCGAGCACTATGGTGCTCCCTCTTCAGATACCTTGATTACACCTACTATTGACTTCAGCCCTCACCTAGCCTCCCCCGTAGGGGAGGGACAGATACTCTCGGTTGTCTGATATTCAATGGCTTACCCACGAGCAAGAGTAACCTGCATCTCCCCTTCGGGGGAGAACGAGAGGGGGCTGATGTCTGTGGCTGAGTAATAAGCCTCTACTGTGGGAAGGACAGGACAGATGAAAGGGTGGATGAAGTCGTTGTGTCCCCAGCCTACGGCATGGACAGAAACGGAAAAGACCTATCCTCACCCGAAGGAAAGGACAGGTCCGTATAGATTGTATTGTTTATCAAAAGATTACTTCACAGTCACCTTTACGCTCTGTGTGCCATTGGCAGTGCGAGCCTTAACAACATACATACCTGCTGGGAGACTTGGAGCCACCTGAGATACGCCGTTGTAAGAACGGACAAGCTTACCGCTGAGGTCGAACACATCAGCCTGAGCACCACCGAGAACGAGCTTGCCAGTCTCAGCATTGTAGTAAACATTGCCGGCTGCGCCGTTGTTCACATCCTGGATGCCAGTGAGATTCTGCTTGAAGCCTACGAAGAGAGCTGCTGCAGAAGCCTCGCAGAATGTTTTCTTTGACTTAGGAGCCCAGAAGCGGAGTGATCTGTTGCGAGCACCACCCCAGTTGAATACTCTCCACAGTGCAGGGTACTGAGGATTTACAGAACCCTCCTGCTGAGCGCAGATAACGAGGCTCTTGGTTGGGTCATACTCGAATGGAGTGTCGAGCTGCAGTGAAAGCATGTTGTCATTGCCAGGATAGAGAGTAACAGGACCGTTGAAGACCTGTGTCATAGTAGACTCATCAAGCCACTGAGAAGCATCAGTGAACTCTGTGAGGTCGCTGTTTGCCATCCATACGGTGAATGTACCGATAGGAAGAGCATCATTAAAGCCGTTGCTGTCATACTCATAACCGATACGCTCGATAATGTTAGAGTCGCTTGGCTTCTCGGCGAAGTCTGACTTCAGATAGATAGACTGTGAACCGCTGACGCCGCCTACACAGCAAGTCGGAGTGTAAGTAGCATCCCACTCATCTTCGCCAGTAACTACCATAGACCATGGAGTAGCGTCGCCGAATGGGATAACATTTACCTTCTTAGCCTCAGAAGTGTTGTTGCCGTTGAACTCGTCCTTAGAGTAAACGACGCGGAATGAGAAGTTATAGTCACCCTCGCCCTGCGGTATGAACTCTACATTAACATCAGCTGTAGACTCAGCGCGAACGACAGGAGTCTCCTCTGTAGAACCAACAACAGTCTCTACGCCGTCGATGTTCTGGAGTACCTCAACCTTGTAAGAACCAGCCTCGACAATCTCGCTACCGTTGTTCTTGACGTTAGCCTTGCACTTGTTGTAGTTGCCGCTCACAGCGTCGCCACCGAAGATCTCGAGGTCGAGAGCCTTGATGTCGTTAGCAAACATAGGCTCAATCTCTACGCCATAGAAGTTGAATGTATCGTAATCTGTATTGTCTGATATACGGAAACCGAAGTAGTAAATACCGTCCTCAGGAGCAGTGAACTTGTCCTCGTATGTCACGATCGGATTGATGTAACCAGAAGCGCTATACTCAGTCTCCTCACCGATCTTCTCTGTCATACCTTCGAGAGTAGGAGTTGTACCAACGTAGCGGCCGATTGTGTGACCAACCTCAGGCCAACCGTTGTTGAACCTAGAAGTGAAGAGGTATGTCCTACCCTTCTCCATACGGAATGCAGGAGATGCAGTCCAGTCCTCACCTACTCCAGCGTAAACAGTGAGCTGATATGTGTGGTTCCAATCTGCATAATTCCATACATTGCCATCGGCAGTCATCGGGTTCTCGAATGCTGTCCACTGTCCAGCCTCATCCTCAGTCTCTGTACCGAACTTCACTGGTGGAAGTGGTGGAATACCAGCCTCAACATCGTTGGAAACCACAGCGTCGCTCACACCTGCCGGTGTCTTGGCAACGATAGTGTATGAGTACTTGCCTCTAACGAGAGAAGCAACCTCCTCATCGGTGAATGTAGTAGCCGCGAGGTCAGAAGCAACTGTCTTCTCGCCCGGGTTACGAACGATGTCATACTTCAGAGAAGCAGGGTCAACGTAACCGTTGTTCTTTCCGTCAACCGGAGCATCCCATGTGAGCTTGACGTTCTCACCATCGAGAGCGGCAGTGAAGTTTGTCACAACGCCAGGGATATCATTACCGGCAACGGCACGGATGCTGTCTGGCACACCCTTCTCACCGTCCACACGGCATGGCACGATATAATATGTGTTGATGCCAGTCTCCGGCTCAGTGTCTTTCCATGTCATCTCCTTACCGATGTTCTCTGCTGTAGCAGCAACGGTAGCGATAAGCTTGGAATTGGCAAAGAGCTCTTCTGAAGAATTCACGCCCTTGGTATAAGAAGCGTTCTTGCGATATATCTGCACATTGGCAAGTTCCTTCAGCTCGTCGCCAGCCCATGTTGTGGTAGGGTTCTTCCAAGCGAGCGTAATGTCGGTAGCACCCTGTGGGTTAGGTGTAGCTGTGAGGTCGGTAACGCGACCTGCTGCATCACGGTTGTCAGCCTTGAAGTAAGGGATATACATACCAACGATCATGTTGCCAGGAAAGAAAGACTGTGGATAGTCAACATACTTGCCGGTCGTAGGATTGAGTTTCACGAAACGGTCGTAGTTGCTTGAACCATCTGTAGTTGCGATGAGGGAAGCGAGGTAGAGGTCGCCTGTCGTATAGTCGAACGAGAGAGAGCCGTAACCGTTTACGAGTACGTCCTTCTTGTCCATATCCTTGATACGCATTGGCTTGCCGTCTACCTTCTCGAACTCTGCATCGTATTTGTTGAGAAGCGTACCAGACCACATGAAGCCTCCGTCCTCAGCAATAGTCCAATAAATAGCTACGGCATACATGTTGCCTTCGTAGTCGAAGCAGAAATCAAGAATCTGGTCTTGGAATCTTTTAACTTCACTCAGTTCACCAGTCTCCTTGTCTATAGTATAAAGGATAGAAACAGCATCTGTATTCTCATCCTCCTGATATTTTGCCATTGCATAGACCTGGTCTTCTGAAGGATTGTAAGACATGTCCTGGATGACAGGGAAAGCCTGAGGGCCAGGTTGGTTATACCAAACTACGGTATATTTTCCCTCACTGTTACGCAAATTCTTGATTGAGGTAGTCTCACCGGTTTCGACATCGAGGGACACGAAATCCTGGAAGCCGCGCCACTCGAAGTTAGGCATGCTGGGATTCAGGCCAGCCGCACCATAGAATCCATAATACTTGTCGCCACCCCAGCAACCAAGGAAGAGACCATACAGCTGCTCACCGATAGCATTTTCAAACTCTCTGATGCGGTTCAGCTTACCTGGGTAAGAGGTATTGAAATAAAGCCAGCTACGCATCTTTGACTCGTCCTCGATCTGTGTTGCGTAGATCTTGGTTCCGAGTGCCTTGTCGTCGATTCCCGAAGGAGCGTAAGACGGGGCTTCCACCTTAGCAGGCGACTTAGCCTTGGTACGCTCAAGTGTCGGGAATGTCTTGACCTTCTGCTGTCCGAATGCGGAGAAGGCCATAACCCCAGCAAAGAGGAAAGTAAGAAATGTTTTTTTCATTGTCTTAAAGGTTAATTGATTAAACATGTGTCATATTAAACGAAAATTCATTCGTGTATTTTGTTGTGTGCAGGTTGTAGTGTCATCACTTGCCTTCTTTACTTGTATTTTTCATTTACCGGTCACAGTGTCACCACTGAAATCCTGCGGAACGCAAGCTGATATGTCGGTCAGACTTGCAGTGTTGTGTCGTGGAACGTTCCTTTAAATCAAAACCGACGTTATGCCAGGAGCAAGGATATAGAGTTTACTAATGTCGATTGCCCTGAAAAAAAAGTCGATTGAGATATTAAAAGGAACCCTTGACCGCCAGAGGTCATTCGCCCGGCAGCCAAGGTTGATATAGTTATGTTTATTTAACAGTCATTGTGATTCCGCCCTTAACAAGAGTCTTTGGAGCTACAGCACCCTTGGAAACTGTTGTAGTGGCAGAATACTGGCGTGCAGAAACACCTGCAACTACTGCCTTAGGCTTAGCCTCACCCTGGAGCCACTCAGCCTTTGAAGCATCTGGAGTGGTGAACTCGAACTTGCAGATTTCGCCCCACTCGCCCTTATTGTTCTGACCTACAGAGATGGCATAGTATCTTGTGCTTGCCTTAACGTTCCACAAGAAGCTGTCAACACCGGTGTGATTGGTGTAAATTGTGGTCTGCTCTGGGAAGAGAACAATGTTGTTGTAGAACTCAGGGTCTTTGTCATATTCATCAGCCTCAACAAGACCGTCACGATAGATGTTTGTCTGATCGTTAGGAGTGAAGATCACACGCTGTACATACTGTATTGTTTGATCCTCAGCTGTGTACTTGTAGAACTCTTCAGCTGGAACCTCAGTAGAAACCAAAGCGGCTCCGTCACCACCGGCACCAACAGTCTTAACCTTGACAATTATATAGTCACCGAGGTTACCGTTCATGTCGACAGGAACGATGCCAACCTCATACTCAGAGCCAGGCTCCTGGTTTTTCCATTCGATAGTCTCAACACCGCTATGCTCAATCTGGCCCCATCCTTTGATCATATCGCCAACGTTAGCGAAGCCGAAGAATGAGCCCATTGTAGTGAATGTACCGAGGATACCACCGCTTGCAACATCGAATGCACAAGCATAGTAGCCGTAGCAGTCTTCGTTAGGAGTGACGGTGATCTTGAAAGAAGTTGTAGTAACTTCAGACACCTCTGCAGTAACAGTAGGTTTGCCGGCGAGGGCAGCCTTAGGAGTCTTGAAAGTAACCTCAGACACACCGCAACCGATTCCATACTCATCGAAACCGAGAGTCATAAGAGTATACTCTGAATCATCAACGAATTTCTGGTCTGCTGAAGGGATTGTCACCTTGGCACCGTTAGAGAAATCATCATACATGACAGGTGTGCCATACTTGTCGATATAATTGGCCTTCTGAGCCTCTGTAGTCATGTTCTTTGCAACGTTTGTAGCAACGCAAGCGAGCTTGAAGCCCTTGCAGGCTGGGCTGTTCTTTACCTTGCACTGGATTTCAGCACCCTCGTCTGTCTTGGTGAAACTGTCGAAAGTGATCTCAGCCACTACCTTACCTTCTACCTTACCGAAGAAGATACTGTCGATGCGCTCTGCGAGGTAGCCGGTCATCGCACCATTAACGTCTCTTACAAGCACACGGTTAGGGTTTGTCTGTGCGTTGCCTACCAATGCGAGCAGCGCGAATACTATTGTGAAGTATAGTTTTTTCATTATCTTTAATTATTAATGTTTTCCTTAATATTGAACTGGTTATTAACTTGGCTTACTTGGCGAACTTGATAGACTTGCCGCCAGCCTTGAACACGTAGACACCCTTCGGCAGGCTCTCCACGCTGATACGCGAACCGTCGAGACGGGCACCGATCATCTGCTGACCATTGATGCTATACACAGCACCCTGCTGGCCGTTGGCACCGTCTGCCCATACATACTGTCCATCGAAATGCAGCATCATCTCGGACGCATTGCCATTCGTAACGGACTGGATGCCGTTTACAAGATCCTTGAACTTGATTGATTTCACGTCGCCGTAGTTGAGCTGCAGCGTTGAGCCATCCTGACTCAGCACGTTGAAGCCGTTCTCACCGAACGTGATCTTTCTAAAATTGGTAAGCTCAACTGCATTGTCGGCCTTTCCCTGGACGCCATAGAAGACGAGAGACTCCGCATTGTCGGCAAATGCCGAAGCGGAGGCAAACACAGCCAATGCCACCAAACATGATTTCTGTTTTTTCATAATATAATTAAATTTTTCGCAAATGTATGAATTTCTTTTTAAAAGTCAAAGAGTTTGGCGAATTATTAACATTTAAGATGCATAAAAAAAGACAAGGCTGATATATATACATATATTATGCCTTGCCTTTATCATATACTTGGTTGTATCGGCATTCTTTAATCAAAGAGTCAGCATGTCAACCAACTTGTCTGTCAACTTGCATATCCGTCAACCGGCTTACAATGTCACCTTCACTGTCTTCACAGCGCCGTCCACCTTGACCTTCAGCAGATAAACGCCCTTCGACAGACCAGCCACGTTGAGTAATGAAGCGTTGCTTGCACCAGCCACCTGGCTACCAGCGAGGTTGAAGAGCTGAGCCTCATCGCAGATTACAGCGAAGTTGAGCACATTGCCGTTGCGTGTGATGCCAAGCTCATTGCCTGAAACAGTGATTATACCAGTCTCACCGATTCCCTCGTAAGAGAGGCTGATTACCGGTGTGTGCTCTGTACCGTAAACTTCTGCCAATGCTGACTGCTCTGACTTGCCGTTGCAGAATGCCGTGCGAGGATACTCGATCTGGAACTCATAGTCAGTGAGCCACTCCGGATGTTCGCTATTGCTTGTTATGACATTGCTGCCCAATGGACTAACGAAATCCATGCAGATGTTGCCACCCTTATATTCATAAGGTGTAGGGAAGTTGATTACCAGATACTTGCCCTGGCCAACGCCGGATACTGTCAAGTCGCCGTCGTATACAGTAGTGAAGCCGTCGGTCTCAAACAGTGCCTTTGTTCCTGCATCGTTGAGCACGTGTGAACGTGATGTCTCCTTGAAAGAGATCTTGGCAGGGAAGGTAAAGCTTGAAGCGCTGTTGCCGTTGTAAGGGATACGCATGCCTGTGAACTTCACGCCCTTCTTCTGCAACTGCTTCTCGAGGAAGATAGCCTGACACTCAGCGTATGGGTCGAAGAGATAGAACGGTGTATGCCATCCCTGGTTGTTGGCGTTATTCAGGTTGATCCATCTTGCGTCGTTCTCTGAATGAACGGTCACTGCGATTGGTGTCTCAATAGTGTTGTCAGCCGGATATGTGTCAGTAGCGAGTTCTACTCGTGCTGTAACGTTGATCTTGCCTTCAGCGCTTGGATACCACTCTACAGGCACCTCTACAGTCTGATCCGGAGCCACTGCCACTCCCTTGCTCTCACCGATAACAACGTGTGTGTCGGCATCAAGAAGAACTACCTTGTAGTCGTTTACAACAGCAGAACCCTCGTTTCTAACTTCAACGGTGAATCTCTGCGGAACGTTGCAGTTCACCTCGTTAGAACCTGTGAGCAGCTGGGCGCTGAGGTCAGAAGTGCTGTATTCACGAACTGAAACGTCCTTCAGATATATGAATCCGTGGTCAGCATCGCTGTAAGCCTGGAAGCCGATGCGGGCTGAACCGCTCTCCTCTGGCTGGAAGTTGTCCTTGCCGGGGAAATAGATTCCCGATGCGGTGTGGAATTCCTCGCAGTCCCAGATAAGCTGCTGCTTGCCGGTGTTGACAGGCTCCTGGCAGAGCATCACTCTCATCTTCTCCATGATTGGATCCATGTTGTCAAACACCCAGTTGATGGTCCAGTATGTGTAGCGCACCTGGTATTCCTTGTTCTTGTCGAATGTGAAGGCCGGTGTATAGAGCCAGTCGTCAGCATCGTTGTTTGTTCGTCCGTAGGTAGTGGTATTTGTCTTGTCATCGAAATACCATGTGCCACCGTCTTCGTTCTTGTCAACGACGAGCCATCTTTCAAATTCCTCCTTGGTCTGGAGCGATGATGTGAACGGGATGTTGCCCTCTGGACCGAAGCTCAAGCTGTTTGATGTGGCTGCTGTTCCCTTGCCCTTTCTGTTTTCCGGAGTCACAACGTATGTATAGCCCTTTGTCTCAGACACGGCGTCGGTAACGCTTGTCGATGTAGTTCCGGATACGATGGTCACGTTGTCTGGCATTCTCACAACGTCGTATTTCAGAGACGCAGCGTCAAAATATCCGCCCTGCTGTCCTGCTGCCGGAGCCTGCCAAGAGATTGTGGCGTTGGCGCCGATTGCCGAAACGGTGACGTTCTGTGGTTCGCCCGGAAGGTCCTCGCCCACGAAAGCTGCATACTCTTTGTATACTCCGTCGCCTGAAGCGTTGAAAGGCACCACCTTATATATATAGTATCCGTCAGTTGTAGGTGTGTCAGTCCATGTGACAGCCTTGTTCTGTGAAGTCTCTGATATGGTCTGCACCAGTTCGCCGTTGCGGTACACCTTCACACCAGAGAGGTCTGCGAGGCTGCCGTTGCGGTAGTTCAGGTTTGGTGTAGTGAAAGAGAGCGAAGCGCTGAGAGCGCCATTGGCATCGGCGGCAACGGTGAAGTTGCGCGGATATGACGGTGTTGCGTCTGGCACATACTGATAAGGTATTGCCATGGCAAGGAGCTGCAGGTCGTTGCTCAGAGAGGTCTTGCTCTTTGCCTCACCGGTCTCTGCATCAAGCTCCACGAAAGATGCTCCGCCGTCTTCTGTCTGTGCCAGCCACCACAGACGGTGTGTGGTCTTGTCAAACTCCATGGACTGGCTGTAGTCGCCCATTCTCACTCCCGTATCCACACCGGTATTTGTCATGGTGCAGGTCTTGGCGGCAGCGTTGATGCTCGAGATTTCAATCTTGTTGAGCATACTTCCTCTGGCGGTCATGCTCATGGCGTAGAGACATCCGTTGTCGGCAGCGAGTGTGAAGATCAGCGATGGTATGGTGGCCACGTGCTTCAGCTCAAGGGATGTACGGTCGATTTCATAAATGTAAGACGTCTGTGCGTCGGTGTCGTAGTTCAGACCGAAGATTCTGTCTGTCTTGGGGTCGTAGGTCATCTCGTCGAGGATGAGAGGTCTCCTGTCTGTAGGATTCTGTATCATCTTCTTTGCCACATACTCACCGGTGTTGATGTTCACCACGCTGATTGCCTTCGGCATGTTGATATTGTTGTAGAATGTGGTCTCGAAAGCGTAATACTCGTCGCCCACGTATGTTCCGGCGGTGAGGATAGGTGTAGAACCGGCGATGTAGCCATAGTCGCGAATCCACTCGAACTTTCCGGGATTGTCTGAAGTGAGCTTGATGAGTCCCATTCCCTTCATGTTCTTCTGGTAGCGCATCTGTCCGAAGATGTCTGCCTCGCCATCCTTTACATTATATATATAAGGGCGGTCGGCGTTTGCCTTCATGATGCTCTTCGCCCACTGTGGACGCAAGCCTTTTTCTACTTGATTCGGTATAAAATCGCCAGAGATATTGCCTACCTGGCGTGCCGGCACTGCGTTCTGTGCCATGGGGGCAGCCAAAATTGTAAGCATACACCCAAATGTCAATGAAAATCTTTTTAATGCAGACATAGTTTAAATATTAAAGGTAATTTTGATGCAAAGTTATATTTTTTTTCCAAATAGTTGTAATTAATTGAAAAACTTTTGTATTTTTGCAGCAAATTCATGGTGTTGGAGACGGCTATGGTTTTGTATCATCCGTTTATTGCATGTCTTGGCAGCATTCCAGAGTATAATTAATTAGCATAAAAGACAATAAACATTTGCGCTTAGGCGCAGGGAGCAACACGACGGTAAACTCATTCTCGGTCTCCACAATTTAAGAAAAACTTAAAACTTACGTGATGAAAAACTTTACCCAAAAAATGTTTTTTGCAGGTGTATGTGCGTTGATGTTCACCCCTGCAAGTGCACAGTTCCTGGCAAGAGAGAAGGCTTCACAGAACAAGGTGACAGCCCCGGTTTCACTTCAGTCTGAGGCTCCTGTCGTAAAGAAGGCTGCCGAAGGCAAGAAGCAGGGATTCAAGATGCAGCTGCTCTCTGTAAAGAAGGCTGACGGCACCAACCCTTACGCCAAGTACGGTGAATTCGAGGAGTTGCTCTATGAGGATTTCTCTAAGCTGACGACAGGTAGCGTCGGCAACCCTGACTTCAATACAAACCTCTATGATGCATTTACACAGGTTGACGACTACGATGGACATAAATACGAAATTCCATGGTACAGCTTCAACCCTGACTATCTGAACACACAGGGTGTTTATGACGAGAAGCACGGTTCTGTAAGCCGTTGGGGTGTAAACAACGGTTTCCCTGCCGGCGGTGCCCTCTACATGTATCTGCAGGACGACGATGAGGATTGCGAATACTCACAGAGTCATGTGAATACCTGCCTCATCGACTGCTCTAAGTATCAGGGCGACGTTCTCCTCCAGTTCGACGCATTTACAGACAACGCCAAGAGCACAAACTTCATCTCTCAGGTAGAGGCTGCAGAGACAAACGGCATGGGTCCACAATGGAATGTATTGGGAAGCCTCACTCTTCCTGAAATCAACAGCGAGAGAAAGACTTACACAATCCTTTTCCGCGGCGCTGACAAGTCTACTATCTTCAACATCATAGGACAGCGTGGCGCTCTGGAGCGTGGCGGCGATATCTACGGAAACTCTTTCTATATCGACAACATCAAGGTTTCTGTATTGAAGCCATTCGTGAACGCTCCTGAGAACCTGAAGATGAAATACTACAAGGGAGACAACTTCAAGCTCGCTTGGGACAAGGTGGACGGCGCTGACAAGTATCTCGTAGACGTTTACACAAAGCAGGTTATCCGGAACGACATGGGCGGCACCCAGGAGACTATCGGCGACTACCTGCTGCAGGACGAGGAGACAACTGACAACTTCCTCCAGGTGAACAACGCAAAGAACGGCGAGGTTTACTACTACAGAGTTCGCGCGATGAAGGGCAACCAGGTTTCTATGGAGTCTAATGAGGAGAAGAAGATCCTCGGCGTTGTAGCTCCTACATTGGAGATTGTTGACAGCTATGCCGACTCTAAGTACACAGCAATGTGGAAGCCGGTTCCTGGAGCTGAGCGCTACAGCTATCAGGCATTCGCTGCAAACAAGATCACTGAGGACACAAAGTTGGCAGTTGTGGACACCAACTTCGAGGGCATGCCTTACAACGACGGATTCGAGTGGAAGGCGACAAGCTGGGGCGAGATAATAGAGCAGTATGACACTCCTAAGTATTCTACTACCGAGCCAGACCCAAGCAACTTAACAGGTACTTACACTTGTCTTGACAAGATGTCTGGATGGACGGCATACTGTTGGGCTCTCTATAAGGACGCCCTCGTAATCGACGGCTACCAGTCAGTCATCAACCACGACAACGCTTCCCTGCAGTGTGCTCCAATGGACCTCTCTAAGGACAACGGCAAGTTCGACGTTACCATCACTCTGAAGGGTGAGTGCGCTAAAGGTTATGTAGACCAGGACAACAATCCTGTATATGCTCACGCTGCTTTGGCAACATTCGTATACGACCAGGAGCTTGACGACTACGTACAGGGTGAGACAAAGTTCATCGCGGATACAAACGACAAGGAGTGGAAGACCACTACTTGTAGCTTCTCTAACGGTTCAGAGGACATGATATTCGGTGTATTCGCTACATACGCTCCTTCTAACCTGTATATCCATGACATCAAGATTGAGCAGAACTACAAGGCTGGCGACACATTCATGAAGTCATTCGACTACTACTACCGCGTAGAGGGTGTGGAAGTAGAGAAGAACGGCGAGAAGTATCTCTCACTGGAGATTCCATTGGTTGGCGAGACAGCCGGCAAGGATGTTTACCACCGCATGCAGTCTGTACGTCTCGGACAGGCAGCTAGCCAGTTCACAAGTGCTACATTCTGCGAAAGCCAGTGGAGCGAACCTACACTCGTAGCTGAGAATGTGGTTACTGGTATCGAGAAGACTACTGAGGTAGGCAAGAAGTCTGCTACTGTATTCATGCAGGGCGACAACCTCGTTATCAACAACCCTGCCGGTGAGGAGGTTCACATCTTCGGCATGAACGGTGCTGAGCTGAACGCTGACAAGAGCGGCAACGCTTCTATCAAGATGGCTATGCCTGCTGACAACTCATTCATCGTTAAGGTTGGCAAGCAGTCTATCAAGATTGCTGTCATCAAGTAAGACTCGGATAAACTATAATCTGAAATAATCTCGAATGAGGGTGTGTCTATATGACATACCCTCATTTTTATATATTCCATTTAGAGTGATATCGGTTTTCATTTCTGACCGGAGGGCATCGATGAAGGATAATGGACATATTGTAGAACCGACGAAATCCCTCTTCTAAAAAAAAACAAAAAAACATGCAAGCGTTGACGACCGATTTAGGACAAATCATGCAGCAAGAACTTGGCGAAAGGCCCCATTTTGTCCCTAAAAAGTAAAAAAAGACACAAAAGTTTAATCAAGTCAAAAAATATTTGTAACTTTGCAACCCAAATGTATAAATAGTACATTTACACATTACTGATAAAACAGATGGAAAGCTTAGAGTCTTTGAAGATAGACCTGAAGAGTCTGGACACAGGCGCATTGAGCACCAGCTGCCACTTGGGAGACGAATTCTTTGAGGCGGCAGAGAGTGACGAGATAAAGAGCGGCGATGTGATGCTCTCTATTTCGGCACGCAAAAGTGTGTCAGGACTATACGAGATAGACTTCCATGCCGAGGGCACTGTGAAAGTGCCTTGCGACCTTTGTCTCGACGACATGGACCAGCCGATATGCACAGACAACAGGCTGCTGGCTAAGCTCGGAGAAGAATACTCAGACGAAGACGACATCGTGACGGTGGAAAAGGACGACGCAGTGCTCGACACCGCATGGTTCGTATATGAATCCATAGCCCTCGACATTCCCATCAAGCATGTGCATGCACCTGGAAAATGCAATCCTGCAATGATAAAGGCTCTCGAGGAGCACTCCGCAGCCCGAAGCTCGGAGGAGGAAAACGAAACGGCAGTGGATCCACGATGGAGTGAATTAGAAAAATTAAAATCAATAATTAAAGATTAAAGAAAAATGGCACATCCTAAAAGAAGACAGTCAAAGACTCGTACACTCAAGAGAAGAACTCATGATAAGGCAGTAGCTCCTACACTGGCAGTATGCCCTAACTGCGGCGCTTACTATGTATATCACACAGTATGCTCTACTTGCGGTTACTACAGAGGCAAGGTTGCTATCGTAAAGGAGACTGCAGAATAATACCGTCATGGAAAAGATAAACGCAGTAATCACAGGCATCGGAGGGTACGTTCCTGACTATGTGCTGAACAACCAGGAGTTGTCGAGAATGGTCGACACCAACGATGAATGGATTATGACGCGTGTCGGAATAAAAGAGCGCCGAATTCTCACCGAAGAGGGTATCGGAACCTCTTATATGGCACGCAAAGCGGCAAAACAGCTCCTGAAGAAAACGGGAGTTGACCCGGACACCATCGACGCAATTATCGTAGCCACAAGTACGGCGGACTACAAGTTCCCGTCTACAGCATCCATCGTGTTGGGCAAGCTCGGACTGAAGAACGCTTTCGCGTTCGACATGTGGTCGGCTTGTTGTGGATTCATTTATACGCTCGATACTGCCGCTTCAATGATCCAGAGCGGAAGATACAAAAAGATTATCGTTATCGGAGCCGACAAGATGTCGTCTGTGGTTGACTATACCGACCGCAGCACTTGTGCTCTCTTCGGTGACGGAGCAGCTGCAGTTCTCGTGGAGGGAACGACAGAAGACGTGGGTCTTAAAGACTCTTATTTCCGCAGCGACGGACATGGACTGCCATTCCTGCACTTGAAAGCTGGCGGTTCTGTATGCCCGGCTTCCCACTTCACAGTAGACCACCGTCTGCACTACCTCTATCAGGAGGGACGCACCGTGTTCCGCTATGCAGTGACAAGCATGAGCAACGACTGTGCACTCATCGCCGAGCGCAACGGACTGAACAAGGACAACATCCGTTTCGTGGTGCCTCACCAGGCTAACATCCGCATCATTGAGGCTGTGGCAAAGCGTCTGGAGCTTCCTATGGAGCAGGTGATGGTGAACATCGAGCATTTCGGAAACACCTCTGCCGCCACTATTCCATTGGCTCTCTGGGAGAACGAGAGCAAGCTGAAGAAGGGCGACAACCTTATCTTCACTGCCTTCGGAGCAGGCTTCGTTCACGGAGCTTCATACTACAAATGGGGCTACGACGGCAGCACCGTGGAGCAGGGATAACACACTCCTTGACTGAAACAAAAAATCTTTATATCAGATAAAGCGCATCTGCAATGACGGAAGTCATACAGATGCGTTTTTTTGTCAGAACGCCATTTTAGTGACGGAAACATAATAACTTACCACAAAAACAACGGAAAGGATGTCCGACAAAAGGCAATGAAAGGTCAAAATGGCGCATATTGAAAGGTAAATGTTTGGCGTACAACAATTTTTCAGTATATTTGCAAATAAAAAAGACAGATAAAATGCACAAAGCAGGATTCGTGAACATCGTGGGAAACCCGAATGTGGGAAAATCCACGCTAATGAACCAGTTGGTGGGCGAGCGCATCAGCATCGCCACATTCAAGGCGCAGACCACAAGACACAGGATAATGGGCATCGTGAACAGCGACGACGCACAGATAGTATTCTCCGACACCCCAGGAGTACTGAAACCAAACTACAAGTTGCAGGAGTCGATGCTCGCCTTCTCTGAATCGGCATTGACGGATGCCGACGTGCTGCTCTATGTCACCGACGTGGTGGAGAATCCGGAGAAGAACATGGAGTTTCTGGAAAAGGTGCAGAAGATGAGCATCCCCGTGATACTGCTCATCAACAAGATTGACCAAAGCGACCAGAAGACGCTCGGAACGCTCGTAACGAAATGGCACTCTCTGTTGCCCGACGCAGAGATACTGCCGCTCTCGGCAAAGAACAAGTTCGGAGTGGACATGCTGCTCAAACGCATAAAAGAGCTGCTGCCCGACTCCCCACCCTACTTCGACAAGGACCAGCTGACCGACAAGCCGGCGAGATTCTTCGTGAGCGAGATAATCAGAGAGAAGATCCTGCTCTACTACGACAAAGAGATTCCATACTCGGTGGAAGTATCGGTGCAGTCGTTCAAGGAGGACGAGAAGCGCATCAACATCCACGCTGTAGTCTATGTGGAACGCGACTCACAGAAAGGCATCATCATCGGCCATCAAGGTGTGGCACTGAAGAAGCTGGGATCGGAAGCGCGCAAGTCGCTCGAACGGTTCTTCGGCAAGAAGATTTATCTGGAACTGTTCGTTAAGGTGGACAAAGACTGGCGCAGCTCTAAGAGGGAGCTGGACAGCTTCGGATATAATCCGGACTAAGCCGGAGAGACGGGGACAAACCTGAGGAAACAGGAACTCTGAGGAAAACGGGAGGTGAAACAGGACACTGACGGAGCAACATTCTGAACCGACAATCCGAAAGCATCCAAGAATCCCGGAAAGAAAATAACAAAAAGAAAACGAAAAACAGAATATGGCAAATTTAGTAGCAATAGTAGGACGCCCCAACGTGGGTAAGTCAACGTTGTTCAACCGTCTCACGAAGACCCGCCAAGCCATTGTGAGCGACGTGGCAGGAACGACACGCGACCGTCAATACGGCAAATGCGACTGGAACGGAAAGGAGTTTTCAGTGGTGGACACCGGCGGATGGGTAGTGAAATCCGACGATATCTTCGAGGAGGAAATCCGCAAGCAGGTGCTCATCGCCACTGAGGAGGCTGACCTCATCCTCTTCCTCGTGGACATCACCACGGGAGTGACAGACTGGGACATGGACGTGGCGCAGATTCTACGCCGCACGAAGCTGCCGGTGATTCTCGTGGCAAACAAGACAGACAACAACGACCTGATATACAATGCGGCTGAGTTCTACAAGCTCGGACTCGGCGACCCGATGTGTATCAGCTCGGCTACGGGAAGCGGCACGGGAGACCTGCTCGACGACGTGGTGGCGAAACTGAAAGACAACAGCGGCGAACTGCTCGAAGAAGGCATACCACGCTTTGCCGTGGTGGGAAGACCGAACGCCGGAAAGAGCAGCATCATCAACGCATTCATCGGCGAAGACCGCAACATCGTGACGGAGATTGCCGGAACGACCCGCGACAGCATCTACACGAGATACGACAAGTTCGGATTCGACTTCTATCTCGTAGACACCGCCGGCATCCGCCGCAAGAACAAGGTGACCGAAGACCTGGAGTTCTACTCCGTGATGCGTTCCATCCGCGCCATCGAGCATTCTGACGTCTGCATCCTTATGATCGACGCAACGAGAGGCATCGAGGCACAGGACATGAACATCTTCCAGATCATTCAGAGGAACAACAAATCGCTCGTGGTAGTGGTGAACAAGTGGGACCTCGTGGAGAACAAGGACCAGAAGGTGATGGACACCTTCGAGAACGCCATCCGCAACCGCATGGCTCCATTCACTGACTTCCCTATCATCTTCGCCTCGGCACTGACGAAGCAGCGCATCTTCCGTGTGCTGGAGACTGCCAAGGAGGTGTACCTGAGCCGTAAGATAAAGATAGGCACATCAAAGCTCAACGAGATGATGCTGCCGCTGATAGAGGCTTATCCGCCACCATCAATAAAGGGAAAATACATAAAGATAAAATACTGCACGCAGCTGCCTAACACACAGATACCATCATTTGTGTTCTACGCCAACCTGCCTCAGTATATCAAGGAGCCTTACAAGAGATTCCTGGAGAACAAGATACGTTCGAACTGGAAGCTCACGGGGTCTCCAATAAACATCTTCATACGTCAGAAGTAACGGATACGATGACAAACAGAATAACAGCAAAGCTGCAGGCGTGTCTTATGGCATGCCTTGAAGCCTTGATTTTTACTTTGCTCGCGCCAGTGATGTCGGCGTGCTCGTCGTCGGAAGGCGGCAAGACGAAGGATATGGCTGCCGCAGAAGCTGCAAAGGAAATATACGACAGTCTGAGAAACGGCGGATATGAATATTTCACCGATATGACATACCGCAACGGGCGCATACCGGAAAACTACCGCAAGCAGCTCGTCATGAACTCCAAGATGTTCCTGTTTCAGATGCAGAAAGACCATGGAGGTATCCACGACATACAGATTGTCGACTGCCGCACTGACAGCGCCAGATCATCCGTCGACGCAAACGCCTTCCTGCTGCTCTGCTTCAACGACAGTACAAAAGAGGAAGTGGTGGTGCCGATGGTGAAGATTGGCGAAAAGTGGATGATGAGATGACAAATCAACAAAAAGAAGAAAATGCTAATACACAAATATCTAACGAGCTTCGGCAAATACCTCATCCTCATGGGACGCTCGTTCGCACGCCCTGAAAGGATGCGTATGTTCATGAAACAATACGTGAAGGAGATGTCCGGACTGGGAGTTGACTCCATCGGCATCGTGCTCCTCATCTCATTCTTCATAGGAGCCGTGATCTGCATACAGATGAAACTCAACATCCAGAGTCCTTGGATGCCACGCTGGGTGTCAGGATATACCACGAGAGAGATTCTGCTCCTGGAGTTCTCATCTTCAATCATGTGTCTTATCCTTGCCGGAAAGGTGGGGTCGAACATCGCCTCTGAGATCGGCACGATGAGAGTGACGCAGCAGATTGACGCACTGGAGATAATGGGAGTGAACTCTGCCAGCTATCTCATTCTGCCAAAGATGATGGGACTGATAACGATAATGCCGTTCCTCGTGATATTCTCGTCGGCAACGGGAATATTAGGCGCCTACGCCACAGCATACGTGGGACAGGTGCTCAGTCCTGACGACCTGACTGCCGGACTGCAACACAGCTTCAATCCATGGTTCATGTGGATGAGCATCATCAAGAGCCTCTTCTTCGCATTCATAATATCGAGCGTGTCGTCATACCACGGATATACCGTGGAAGGCGGTTCAGTGGAGGTGGGAAAGGCGAGCACCAACGCTGTGGTGACGAGCAGCGTACTGATACTCTGCTCCGACGTGTTCCTCACTCAGCTGCTGAGCTGATGGAACGGAGAGACGAGAACATACAGAGAGAAAGAGAGAACACAACATAAGGAGGGCGAAAGGTACTGATTTATGATAGAGATAAAGAACTTATGCAAGTCGTTTGGCGACAAGGTGGTGCTGAAAGACATCAGCACCGTGTTCGACAGCGGCAAGACGAACCTTATCATCGGACAGAGCGGCAGCGGCAAGACGGTGCTGATGAAGAACTTGGTGGGACTGCTCACGCCGACAAGCGGCGAGGTGCTCTACGACGGTCGCGACTTCGTGACGATGTCCAAGAAGGAGAAGGTGATGATGCGACGCGAAATGGGAATGATATTCCAGAGCGCCGCCCTCTTCGACTCGCTACCGGTGCTGGAGAACGTGATGTTCCCACTCGACATGTTTTCAAACATGAACTACCGCGAGCGTGTTCGCCGCGCACAGGAATGCCTCGACAGAGTGAACCTCGTGGATGCGGAGAAGAAATTCCCCGACGAGATTTCTGGTGGTATGCAGAAGCGTGTGGCGATTGCCAGAGCGATAGCGCTGAACCCTAAATACCTGTTCTGCGACGAGCCGAACTCCGGTCTCGACCCTAAGACATCGCTCGTTATCGACGACCTTCTACACGGCATCACTGAGGAATTTGACATCACCACAATAATAAACACCCACGACATGAACTCCGTGATGGGTATCGGCGAGAACATCATCTTCATATACCAAGGCGAGAAGGAATGGCAAGGCCAGAGCGCCGACATCATGGGCTCGACAAACAAAAAACTGACTGACTTCATCTTTGCCAGCGACCTGCTCAAGAAGATGAAGGAGAGCGAGATGAAGGAAATGAAGGAAATGAAGGAAAAGAAAAAGGGATAAGGCGAAAGATGCGAGGATAACCATAGCCTATAGAGAAGGACCATCTACAGCGCCGACAGGAAACCTGACCATCCTATCAGAACAACAGGAAGACAAAGGGCAGACAAGCTCTATACACATAGCGCCGGAACACGTTTCAATCAGTGATTGACGTGTTCCGGCGCTTTATTGTAACAAGACTGGAACATAGTCGGCAGAAATAAATGTCAGCATAGATTTGGACAAGAAAGAAAATAAGCATATCTTTGCAAAGTATATCGCAAGCGGTTTGCCCTCACGGGTGATTAAAAGGGAATCGGGTGGAAATCCCGGACAGTCCCGCTGCTGTGAGCCGCCCCTTATAAAAGGGTCGAACAATAGCCACTGGAAATTCTTATAGCTCCAATCTGTTATTATGAAGTCTAACGATTGTTGGAGGTTAACGGGAAGGCGTTCGATACCGGGCGGCAAGTCAGAAGACCTGCCATTGCGACACATGGCGTATAGTATCCATTATATATATGGTGGGAGAAAATGCCATTGCTGTCTCTCATGGGCTTCGAGGAAGGCGCACGAGGGAATCATGATGCTTGGGAAACAACAACATTTTCATTCATTAACTTTATAAACAAAATGCAAAAGAAGTACAGTTATCTAATGCTGGCACTCCTGTTGTCTATGTTATGGCTGCCAATGCAGCTGATGGCACAAGACGGCAACACAGTGCTGCAGCCGCAGTTCGGCAAGCAGACAGTGACAGTGGCAACGGATCAGGAACTCACGTACTACGACTACAAAGGCACAGGGTCGATCATGAGTTCCAATTCAAGCAACTCGCACTCCCTTCTCGTGTTCAAACCGGCAGAACAAGGGTATTCTATCATGATTACCTTCGAGTCGTTTGACGTGAGGACCCAGATGGGGTCATATCAAGGATATGCGAAGGTTTACGACGGTGAAGTGGACGACACGGGATTCACCTGGGCCACTAAAACAAACGAAGTGACAAAAGACACCAAGCTGCCCGAGGGCAACGTGATTGAAACTCTTGACGGCATCTACACCGACAAGAAGTCGTTCTACTCTACGACAACCGACGGAGCATTGTCGGTAGGATTCATATATCGCTACTCATTCAAAGCTGACGGATGGGTGGCAAAGGTGAAGTGTGTGAAACTCGAGGACATGAGCGTTACGAATGCCGGTTCGCAGTATGGCAACGTGAAAGCGCCTGAGTTGACGACGAACGTGAACCTCGCCGGATTATATGTCAACACCAGCGGAGTGCTGAACGCTGACCACCTGACATCCATCAAGTTCAGAATGGCTGAGAACGAGAATGTGGTAGACCCTCTCTCTCTGAAACTGTTCGCCGGAAGCGCCGACTCATACAAGGGTGCTACCCCTATCGCTACTACGATAACGGAGGACAACGGCATATACACAATGACGCTCGACCATAAGCTGAGCGAAGGTAAGAATGAGTTTACCATCGTTGGCGACCTGAATACAGAGGCTTCCATTGGTGCGAAACTGAAACTGGAGGTGACTGGTGTCACCACGACAAATATGCCCGACGGCGTGGCTACATTCACGGCAGCAGAGGCAGTAGGACTGGTGAACCCGGCTATTGTGACATTCCCAGCGGAATACAAGACAATCACGGTGACCGACACACCTCTCAACTTCTATGATGATGGAGGACCTACAGAAGAGGTAACCATCGGATTCAACGGTATGGTGACCTTCAAACCGGCTTCTCCCGACAAGAAGGTGATGATAAACTTCTCAAAGATGAATATCTTCGAGAGTTCTCTGCACGACGACGCGAAATCACAATACATCCTTATATATAACGGTTCGACGGACGATGAAGCCAATCTTATCAGAACCGTCAGAGAAACTGAGACTCCATTCGTACGTTCCAACTCGGAAGACGGAGCATTGACAATAAAGTTTGTGTCCGGCAGCGAACTATCATATACCCGTGACGGTTTCGAAGCTGAGGTTTCCCTGTTTATCCCACAGCCAATGACGACACAGGCGGTTGAGACGACACAAGCATCTGCAAAGACTCTGGCTGCCGGCGATACAGATCAGGAAATACTGAAACTGAACGTGAAGACAGAGAACAACTATCCGGCACTGACGGCAAAGAAATTCTCTTTCACCACAAACGGCACGAATGACATCATCAGCAAGGCTACTGTATATTATACCAAGTCAGCGGCCAGCTTCTCAACTTCCGTAAAGGTGGGCGAAGCTGAGGTGACTGGCGACGCTATCGAAATAACAGCAACCAACGAGGTGTCACTTGTTGAGGGCGACAACTATTTCTGGCTTGCCTACGACATCAAGGAAACGGCTGTCAACGGACAGAAGATTGATGCCGCAGTGACTTCTGTTACACTCAGTGATGCCACCCACACCGTTGCGGATGGTAATCCAGAGGGCAACCGCGAGGTGCTGAACCAGGTGGTATCGCATTCCGACCAGGGCACGGTTACAAAGAAAGTGAACGGTTCGATGGGCTTCAAGACACAGAACAAGAATGAATATTCTTCTGACTATGAGAGTGGCACGGACGACCGCATCAATATCTTCCTGCCTTACAACGAGGGTATGATATGCCAGATTGAATTCTCCAAATTTGACCTATACTGGAATACCTACAGCAGCTCTGAACATGCTTCGCTGAAGATCTACAGCGGCAAGGGCACTACAGGTGAACTGCTGTGGGAGACCACAAAGAACAACTACACCAAGGGACCAGAGGGCGTAATCCGTTCTACTGCTGCCGACGGAGCATTGACAGTAGTATTCAACGCCGGTGTTACTTCATCATGGAACACAAAGAACGGTTTTGTGGCTACCGTGAGCGAATATCTCTCCAAACCAATGGAAGTGGCAGCAACTACTGCTACACAGTCGGCAAAGGAGATTGCAAAGGTGGGCGAAAAGGATCTCGACATCCTCAACATCAACATCACTACCGAGGGCAACGAGAATCCCAAGAAACTTTCAGCCGTAACTGTGGACATGAAGGGAGCGGAGAAGAGCATCGCTGCCATCAAGCTCTACTCGCTGGCAAAGGCTGACGAGGAGATTGCCGCCGACAAGGCTCCTGTGGCTACGGCTACAATCGACGGAACTGCAACGGAGGCTACACTGACTCTCGACGAACCGTTGGCACTGGCAGAAGGCGACAACTACTTCCGTCTGCGCTATGATATCTCTGACGACGCTAAGGCGGGCGACATTATCGACGCCGCTATAAAGAGCATCACTGCCGACGGTGAGACTCTGACTACAGAGAACGGCGACCCTGAGGGTGCGGTAATGATAAAGAACATATACAACATGATGGCGGGCGACAATGGTGAGATTCTCATCAACGAGGGCGCTCCTCTCTTGTTCTACGACGATGGCGGTGTGGACGGTGATTATTCGAAAAACTTCGAAGGAACTGTGACATTCGCTCCTAACACTCCTGGACAGAGCGTGAAGCTCACATTCAAGGAGTGGACTGTGACGGCACAGGACAAGTTCTATGTATATCATGGCGGAGAGGTGAAGGAAAAGGAGGATGCCAAATACAGCATGTATGACAAACCGACTTATTTCCTCTCTGATGCCGAGGACGGCAAGGTGACCGTAAAATTCGTGACGAAATACTCAAAGGCTGGTTTCGCAATAGAGGTGACGGCATACGAGAAACAGCCTATCAGCGTGGCTTCTGTAACGACTACCGCCGTGGCTCCTGAAACTACGATGAAGGGTGCCGAGACGCTGCTGCAGAAGATTGAGGTGGTTGCTGACGGCGACCTCAACGTTCTGGACATACAGAAATTCAACCTCGCTGCCATCGACCTGGCAGACAATGCCCTCGCCAATGCAAAAATCTATGCTACAGGAACAAGCGCCGAGTTTGCACCTGTAGACCTCTTCGGCAAGCAGGAGGGCGGTCAGCTTTCCATCAATGGTTCTTACAAGATCACGCTGCCTGGCACTTACTACTTCTGGCTCGCCGGCGACATCAGCACTGAGGCTGCTCCTGAGGCAACGGCATGTGCCCAGCTGGAGAGCATCACGGCAAACGAGACGACGACAAACGTTGAAGAGGCGACAGCGGCTTCCACCAAGGTGGTACAGGGCGTGAGCGGCACAATAACAGTGGGCGCGGGCGCTGACTACGGCACGATACAGGCTGCCGTGAACTCTCTGAAGGACGGTATCGACGGACCTGTGACCATCAACATCAAGCGTGGTATATACAACGAGAACGTGACGGTGCCTGAGATTCCGGGAGCTTCGGAGAACAATACCGTGACGCTGCAGAGCGAAAGCGGTGACTGGCACGACGTGAAGATATATTACGACTTGTATAACGAGCCGCAATATTCTGACGACAAGATGTTCCAAGAATTTGGTACGTTCACCATTGCCGGCGCTGACTGGTTCACACTGCGCGGTGTGGAGGTGACAACGACAGACACCAATTTCCCTGGTGTGATACACATCAAGAACCAGAGCCGCCACGTGACTGTAGACAACTGCTATATCCATGCAGACATGACGGTGACTTATTCAGAGGACATCAACCTGATATATACCTATACAAAGAACCTGGCTTACCAGAACAACGACTATCTCACAGTGAAGAACTGTCTGCTCGAGGGTGGATACATCGGTGTGAGAATGGGCGGAACAAGCTATGTGGCTCTGCCTAAGGAAGTAGGCGGAGTGATAGAGAACAATATCCTGCGCAACCAGGGTTCCAAGTCTCTGTATGTGTCTGACGAGTTGGGAACGAAGATTCGCAACAACCGCATAGAAAACAACGCCACAACGAAGGAGTTTGACGGTATCGACGCACAGGTGAGAGACCTGTATGACGAGAGCTTCGAAATCAGCGGAAACAAGTTCCATCTCAACACCAACAACTCTGCTCTGGCCATCACGCTGAGACAGATGACGGGTAGCGAAGAGGTTCCGGTGAATATCGTGAACAACGAGGTCATCGTGGTTAGCAACAGCGAAAAGAGCTACGGTATCAAGGTCGGCAACAATGCATCCAACGTGAACATCGCCAACAACAGCGTAAATATGTTGGGTGAAGCCAAGTCTTCGGCTATGGTAATCAGCAGCAGTACTGCCGAGAACTTGAAGGTTGTGAACAACGTACTGATGAACAACGCCGGCGGTTATGTATACAGCTACAACAATGCCGACTACATGACAAAGGCTTCTTATGCCAACAATGCCGGCTTCACTACCGGTGAGGTGTTTGCACGTCACAAAGAGGATGTTGCTTCATACGAGGCATGGCAGGCTATATGCAACGAGGAGAACGGAGTGAACGAGGCTGCGAACTTCATCGACGGCGAGAACACTCTGGAACTCTCTAAGGCTGGCAATCTGATGAAGGCACTGCCTCTGGCTTATGTGGAGACTGACATCACAGGCAAGGAACGTAACGGCGAGACTCCTACAATCGGTGCTTATGAGTTTGATGCCAACACGGATGCTCCGGTGATGGTTGAGGGTTATCCGATAATCAACAACATCACTGACACATCGGCCGACATGAAGGTGAGATTCAGTCAGACTGGTGCCGTCCAGTATATGGTCAAGGATGGAGCTGAGGATGCTCCTACCGTTGACGAGATTACGACTTCTGAGAATGTAATCACCGCATACAAGAACGATGAGACAAAAATTACCGTTGAGGGTCTGGAGAAAGACAAGGAGTATGTCATCTACTCACTGATGACAAACATCAACGGCATGTCAAGCGAGGTGTATGCCTCAAGCAAGTTCATCGCTGGCGGTGAGGTGATAAAGGAGATTCCTAACGTGAAGGCAACTGCAGAGGCTACTGAGAGTGTGGAGTCCGGACAGAAGGCTTCTCTCAAGGTTAACGTGACAGAGGGAACGGCTCCTTTCAGCATTTCCTGGACAAACGGAAAGCTTCAGGAGATAGCAACGGCTTCTCTCGATGACTTCGGTATTTCTGTGATGGAATATGCTCCTGTGGAGTGCGACATGTATTATGTAACCGTGACGGATGCCAACGGAAAGCAGGCTTCTGACACTTGCCGTGTGGCAGTGACCGGTGATGCCGTAGTGGCAACATTCGAGAACCTGTATCTCAACAGCGAGAGCTACTGGAACGGTCCTGACTCTAAGGGCACACCGATGGTGGGCATATATGGCGACAACCAGCTCGACGGTTCGTTCGTGAGCGGTTCTTATCAGTTCAGCAACAACTACAGCCTCGACTGGAACTCATGGCAGGGATTCGCTTATTCTAACCGTACGGCAACGACGTTCACAAGCGCTACTCCTGACCAGTATAACTCTGTTGTTGGCCATGGATATGATGAGTCGGAGAATTATGCGGTGGTATTCGACAAGGGCACAATAACTGTGCTCAACAAGCCTGAGGAGGGTGACGTGATAAACGGATTCTATATCACCAACAACGCGTGGGCTCTTGACTGCATAAAGAACGGCAACGGAGTGGCACACAAGTTTGAAGAGGGTGACTATCTCATAGCGACATTCACTGGCACCAGGGCTGACGGTTCTACATCTACAGTGGACTGCTATCTTGCTGACTATCGTGCTTCGAAGGAGGCTGACCGCTACTATCTCGACACATGGCAGTGGGTTGACCTTCGTCCGCTCGGCAAAGTGAAGACCATCTCTGTATCCCTCTCTGGCTCTGACACTGGTTCATTCGGATTGAATACATCGGCTTACTTCTGTATGGACGACTTCAACGGTGAACGTGTCGTTGCGGAGGCTCCGGTTCAGGTGGCTGGCGACGAGATTGATCTCAGCGAGTTCTTCACGTTCGATGATGCTTCGGCTACGGTTTCTTACGCATTTGCCGACGCTCTGAGCGAGGAACTGGCACAGAACGTGACTCTCTCTGCCGACGGCAGACTGACTGTGAAGAAGGGCTACTACAACAGTTTCAACGTTGTGGTAAGCGCCACACAGAAGGGCAAGATTCAGTTCTTGAACATACCGTTCGACATCGTTGACGGCATCAATGGCGTTGAGGATTCTGACAGTAACGTAGCTGCCCGCTACAACATCAGCGGACAGAAACTGAACGCTCTCCAGAAAGGTGTCAACATCATACGCACCACCGACGGCAAGACCGTTAAGGTAGGCGTGAGGTGAGAATCCACATTTTGAGGTTATAAATAATCGATAGAGAAAGCCCCGGAACCTTGTGAATAGGTTTCGGGGCTTTCTTCTGATAACGCATCGTCAGCTAATAATGTCTCGTCATATAGTGAAGCGGCGGTATACCGCTGGTATAGCTATGTGATACTGTCAGTTTACCTATGCTGCACTATCGGTGCAAGGCTGCTGCACTTCTCTTGTACCGCTTTTTCAATCTATATTTATGATGAATTACCTAAATAGTTACATTAACTCCCTTTTGAACCACACCTCGAAAACATGGTCGGCAAGAAACACTCCCTCCTTGGTCTGGGTGATGATTTCCTTTTCGAAAAGAGCTTTCTTAATGCGCTCCACATTAGATTTCGTTCCAATTGGATAAATATCGTCAACTTTCTTTGATGAGAAGCCATTGTGGATGCCGCTGCAAAGCAGACGGATGAAGTTGAGCTGGTAGGTTGTGAGTGATTCCGTCTGCTGCACAAACAGGCTGTTGCATTGTTCCAGCAGAGCATCAACGCCCCGATGAAATGTTTCTTCTGTCACTTCCGTATCCGTCTCTGCCATCACATTCCACGCCAACTGCTGTACGTAGGATGAATAGTTTCCGACGCACTCACATATCCTGGATGCGTAAATGTCAGAGATTCGTTTTCCGTATTTCTCAAAGCGGGAGCAGATGAACGGCACCCAATACTCCGTGGGGATACAGTCTAGGTATATCATCTCGCCGAACATGTAGAATGGCATCCGCTTACTTTGAAAGATATTCATCATCAGGTGTTTCTTGCTGCCAAACAGACAATAGGACACATTCTGCTGATGCTGCCATACACCGCGCATACGCTTCTGCACTTCTATGCTGCCTGGAAATTCGCCTACCTGCTGGAACTCATCGATACATACAACTATCCGGAAGCCTTTTTCGCGTGCAATGAGTTCCGGAAGATTGAGTATCTCTTCGGGAGTATAGTCCTTCGGCGTTATTCCAAGCGATAATGAGAACTCCGAATTTGGCTCAGGACTGAAGGAGAACTTGGGCGAAAGGCGGACAAGGAAACGCTTTATGTTTTCCAATATCTGCTCCGCCCTGTTGCCCGTGGATTTCAGTATTGCCGAAGCAAAGCGGTTGTAGAAATCATACTCGCTACGACAGTCGTATATATCCATATACACTGTTTTCACCTGCGGAACGTCCATTTCCGACATTACCTTCTTTACCAGTGAGGTCTTTCCCATTCGCCTTGGCGAGATGAGGATGACGTTTATGCCGCTTTCAAAATCAAGCTTTATGCGCTTGGCTTCCTTTATGCGGTCGGTGAAGTTATTGCCCTCTACCGACATTCCGTAAACAAATGCTTTTTCCATATCCCAAATACTTATATTGACGATGTAAATACTTTGCAAACGAGCGCAAAGAGAGTTTACTCTCAATTTGCCGAGTGCAGCTAAGTATTATGTAAATACTTTGCAAACGAGCGCAAAGAGAGTTTACTCTCAATTTGCCGAGTGCAGCTAAGTATTATGTAAATACTTTGCAAATATAAACAAAAATATCGAGGTTCACAAGTTAGTGGACCACTAACTTGTGAACCTTATATAAGTATCTGACAATAACATCTGTTTGTCGCCACGATTGTATTTACTATTCTTCGGCAACCTTTTAGAATACCCTCACTCAAAAACAACCGAACTTAAAGTATGATCAGGAAAAATTATTTATTTTTTTATCTCAATCCTGAACGTCGTGCCAACTCCCACTTCACTGCGTTTAACGAAGATGCGGCCATGATGATATTCCTCAACGATTCTCTTGGCAAGAGAAAGACCTAAGCCCCACCCACGTTTCTTTGTCGTGAAACCGGGCTTGAACACGCTACTTATGTCTTTCTTCCTTATACCCTTGCCATCGTCAGTAACTTCGATAACTGCCTTGCCGGGCAAATCCAAGACCTCGATAGTGATATGCCCCTCGCCTTCCATGGCGTCAACGGCATTCTTGCAGAGGTTCTCTATTACCCACTCAAAAAGAGAAGTATTGAGATTCACGATAATATCATTCTGAGGGAATTTCTTTGTCATAAGAACCTTAGATGATGTCCGTCGGTCCATATAGTCGATCACATGGTCTACCACATCACTGAGACTCGACGGCACAGGTTCTGGCAATGAGCCAATCTTGGAGAAGCGGTCGGCAATAAGCTGCAAGCGCTTCACATCCTTGTCCATCTCCGGGATAAGGTTATCATCAGGATAATTCTCCTTCAGTATCTCTATCCAGGCCATAAGACTGGATATCGGTGTACCCAGCTGATGTGCGGTCTCCTTTGACAAACCTACCCACACCTTGTTTTGTTCTGCTTTCTTTGATGTCAGCAAAGCGAATATAGCCACTACAACAAATATAAGCACTACTCCAAGCTGCACATAAGGATAATACGCCAAACGTTTCAGTATCGTGGAATCATCATAGCATACATCCACATAAGCCTTCTTATTAGCATCATCCATAGAGATTCTGATGAATCTGCCAGCGTCATAAAGACGCTTTCCCAAATGCGACACATACGCAACACTGTCCTTCTCAGAACGGTTGCCTACATCAACGTTTCTGCATATCTGCACCAGTCCCTTATTATCAAGCACGATAACGGGAATGGTATTGTTGTCGTTCATCACTTTCAGTACAAGCCCCAAATCTGTGGTCTCGTCGGCCATATTGAACGAGCGCATTGCGTCCGCCCAAATTTCCATCTTGTTGCGTTCCTCCTTGGCGAGGTCCTTTACAAAGATATTTGAGATTATCAGGGATGTTACCGCTATTACAATAGCCGCCAACACGAGAATGATCTTAACTTGCCTTATTCTATCTGTCCATTGCATATCATAGTAACGGAAATAACTACTATTTATTGCAATACAAATGTTTACAAAGACATTTTTAAGGACACAGTATAAAAATCAAAAGACTGCAAGCAGTTATAAAATACTACCATTGAACGGCCTAATGACCGTTTCAGGTTAAATGGAGATATAAAAACAAGACAAGGAAGTGATCAGTCTTATGACACGTGTACAATTCTGGTATTTAACCCACATTTTCCCAAAAACCGTCAACCATCTGGTCCCATATTCGGAAGTGTCTATAATTCAGTCACTTCCGTCTGTTTCTGGGGTCAAAAACCATCTGGTAATTGTCCGGACAATTCAATTATCGCCTGATGAAAACAGACATAAAGCTGCATGAGGACCCAAAAAGCCTCTGATGCGTACAGACGCAAAAAAATCCTCCGGAGGATTGCTCTTCCGGAGGATTCAAGTCTTAAAGTGAAAAAAGGCGGTTACCTACTCTCCCACATTGCATTGCAGTACCATCGGCGCAAGCGGGCTTAACTTCTCTGTTCGGAAGGGGAAGAG
>NZ_JXQI01000077.1 GCF_000834015.1 Prevotella pectinovora
ATGATAACATTATGGCTTTCACACCCAAAGGCAAATGTATCGTACTGCCCAAGTATGCCACTGCACTCGATTTTGCCTTCGAAATTCATACCGAAGTTGGACTTCATGCCGTGTATGCACGTATCAATGGTAAGCTGTCCTCTGTCAAGACGGTGCTCCATCGTGGCGATTGTGTAGAGATAGGCACTGCAGAGGATGCAGTACCTGAAGCAGATTGGCAGAACCATGTGCTTACCTATAAGGCAAAGCGTAGTTTGGGCAGTTTCTTCACCGACCGTCCAAAGATGGAGTATAAGCGTTGTACCTGTTGCCATCCGTTGCCGGGAGACGAAGTCATCGGTTTCAAGAATACAGAGGGACAGATTACGCTCCACAAGCGCAACTGCCTCACCGCTATCCGTCAGGCATCCAAGCAGGGCGATACCATTGTAGCTGTGGATTTCAAGGAGAACGAACAATTCCTGTTCCCCGTTCGTGTTTGCATCCGTGGCATCGACCGCCATCATCTGCTAAGTGACGTGGTTGCTTGCATTACAGAGCAACAGAACCTATCCATTTCGAAACTCCATACAGTAACCCAAGACCGCATTGTGGAAACCACGGTGGATTTTGAGGTACATTCTTCCAACGAACTAAAGCAAGCCATTGAAAATATCCGTAAGATAAAAAATGTGGATGAGGTGGCAAGAATAGATATTGAATAACAAAAATGAACAACATGAAAACTACTACAATATTTAAAATGACGGTATTGTTTCTGTTTGTCCTTTCCGCAGTTTCCTGTAAAGGGAACAAAAGCAGATTGGATAATCAGGAATCCGATACGGTGATGGTTGCTAAAGACAGCATTCCATTTGTCTTGGAACATCTGGATGTTGACAAGAAAAAAGTGATGGCATACGTTACTTGTTCAGAACATATGGTTGACTCCTTGCTATCCATCGCTGATACAGCGTACAGCAAAACTGGTAGCTACAGTCTGGAAGACTTGGGCATGGACAATGAAGAGTATAACAAGTGGCTTACAAAAGCCTACAAAGACACCATTTCTATCGTTATTGCCCTGTTCGATTCATACGCAAGTATGGTCAATTCGGGTACGGACGAAGCAAGCGCATCCTTTGTCTGGCATGAGGTAGCACGACTACAGATGAAGCACTTCTATAAAAAAACAGGTGGCGAATGGCAAGAACCTAATAGTTACGAAAAACTATTTCGGGTAATTAATGGAGTTGTGGAAACATACGACTGTGGTACCCAAGCCGACATGAATATGGCAGCCTGGCGTTCTGTCATGCCTGTTGACTATCGGCTGATAGAAGCATACAAGCAACTGGTGGATCTGTGTAATGACAAAGAGACAACGAAACTCATTCACGATGACTATATGTACACGCTAACCACTTATCGGGCACATCGTGACGGCATCGACGAGTGGTATTCCGATCTGCCTCGTGAGCAAGGTACAATGTTTGAATGGTTGCTAAGAAGTAAACTCGAAAATATCAATCTGCTCATCAAGAACTACAAGAGAGGAAAGATAGACAACAATGCTGTCAAGAAGAACTTGCAGGAACATCTGTGTCTTGCAAACAAAAGACTGGTAAAACTGACCAAAGATTTTCTTGATAGAGAAAGAGATGAATTTCGATGATGTCAAGCCAATGAAGTGATAGATTAGAGGTTACTTTTCTCTCCATATTATCATAAACGAGATAAAAGGAAAGACCATGTTAGTGATACATCCGACAGATAAAACGACCGAAATGCTCTCAATCCTTTATGAAGGGTTGGGAGCACGGTTGATTGAAGCGGATTGCTCCAACAAAGAGATGGGACATCTGCTTCACCACACGTCTCCAAGCGAGCGTATCATGCTGCTTGGTCATGGTTCAGACAAAGGCTTGTTCTTTTGCAAGAGCGATGAGGAAGAAGACTTTGACGGTATAATTGTAGGCCATCCGCAAGCCTATTATCTTCGCAAACATTGTGGAGACATCATCGGTATATGGTGTCATGCCATGGAATTTGCCAAGAAGGAAGGGCTGCATGGTTTGTTCTCTGGTATGATCATATCTGAGATGAGTGAAGCAGAAGAGTATGGTGTGGTTACTGATAAGGATAGCATGGACAAGACAAACCGTCTCATGTTTACACAACTAAGAAGGCTTCTGGACAATGGTACACCTCTACATGAGATACCTGAACGCCTAAAGACATTGGACACCACGCAAAGTGAGTTGTCACGGTTCAACTACGAGAGGTTTTACTATTTGTAACAAATTAACGAAGAATATGATTTCAATATTCAGAAAGATAAGAGTAAAGTGG
>NZ_JXQI01000078.1 GCF_000834015.1 Prevotella pectinovora
AGGTGCATATTACATTTGCCCTCCAAACAATATGGATGGCAAAATGCAGAATTGTAAAGTCCAAATGAAGTTTACTTTATAACAACAAGCTGTCCGTCAACATTCTCTATGCAATAGTCAATGTTGATGGATGGCTTCTTTTCAAAGAAGCTATACGCAGCCAAAACAGAAAGGACATTCATTACGAAATTGAACACGCTACGATGTCTTGAATGTACAAGTTGTGCAACATTCTTAAGTTCGTCATTGATGGTTTCTATGACAGATCTTTTGCGCAACAGAATCTTGTCATACAATGGCATGAGCTTGTTTTTCATATTGCATTTCAAGCCAGTGACAATTTCTATACCGTCGTTAAACAATCTCTCAAACAAGCCATGCGAAATATATCCTTTGTCTGCGAATAATTTTCCGAACACATTATCACTCAATCTGTTAAAAACATCTGTATTTCTATCGTCAACATTCGCTTTCGTAAGCATAAAGTTAAGCAGTTCACCTCTCTCATTGCATATCAGGTGTAACTTGAAACCGAAATACCATCCCATGGTGCTTTTGCCTCTTTCTGCATAACCACGGAACACCTTATTCCTTGTTATACGCTTGTTGTGGCATACAGGAATGCATGTACTGTCAATGAAACTTATACCCGTGCATCTGCCAAAGCAAAACAGTTGGAGGAACAGCATCATCTCAACCGCGACTCTGGACTCGAGTTCAACAAAGCGGTTATATGAGAGCTGCTTTG
>NZ_JXQI01000079.1 GCF_000834015.1 Prevotella pectinovora
GCTTCTTGTACTACTACTTCTCTGTTTATTGTAATCTTTTCAAAGAACTCTTTCTTTTGTCGCTCTTTCTGACTTAGTGACTGTTTTGTAACAGCGTTCGTTCTCAAAAGCGGATGCAAAGGTATGGGTTTTTCTCATACCATCCAAATGTTTTCAAAAGAAAATGAGAAAAAAGTGACGGTTTTCCTTTTATTTGACAGAATTGAAAGGAAAAGTGTAGGGTTTACATTATATTAATATATGCGCGAGAAGGGAAATTATCAATGATTCCTGTTTGGGTGTTTCTTAGATTTGAAAGTGAGGGGCTCTCCCTTTTACTTAGCAAATGATTCGGTTGATGTTTTTTAGACAAAAAACCGGGATAAACCGCAAGTATAATGGCAGAAA
>NZ_JXQI01000008.1 GCF_000834015.1 Prevotella pectinovora
GTGTTAAGCCTGTAGCTAGCGTTCATCCTGAGCCAGGATCAAACTCTCCATTGTATAATATCTTTATAATGACCTTTCCCGAAGGAAAGTTCGTTTTGTCTCTGTTCAGAATGCCTCCGAAAATCATTCGGTATCACCTTCAGAAATTGATAGGTTTCGTTCTACCCAGAACTTCTTTCTCCATAACCCCTATATAATATAAGGTGGAAAAGAAGCCTGCTTCTTGTACTACTACTTCTCTGTTTATTGTAATCTTTTCAAAGAACTCTTTCTTTTGTCGCTCTTTCTGACTTAGTGACTGTTTTGTAACAGCGTTCGTTCTCAAAAGCGGATGCAAAGGTATGGATTTTTCTCATACCATCCAAATGTTTTCAAAAGAAAATGAGAAAAAAGTGACGGTTTTCCTTTTATTTGACAGAATTAGAGGAAAAGGTGTGGGATTCACATTATATTTATATATGCGCGCGATGGGAAATTATCGATGGTATTGTTTTCATGGGGAGCGGGATTTCCGTTGGTGATGCTTTATTGTGACTGATATATGACATGGGGACTCTACGCAATAACAAGGAAGGATTATATATGTGAGCATTTGGTGTCCATCTGCCTGCGGCGATGGACAAAAATTAAACACGGATTTGACTTTTTCACTGATTTTTCAGGTGGTGAATGGGTTATTGGATTTATCTTTGGATTTACTGGGATTTGCGGGTGCTGGGGGCACTCCCCATTCCTTGCTGAGTTCTAAGCTGATGAAACAAGCCACTTGTTGATGATCTTTCCTGCTGACTTCAGCCCCCTCTCGGTCTCCCCCGAAGGGGAGATGCAGGTTACTCTGGTTCTGATTTCTGACAAAAGGATATGTAACACACGGTCATGGAAAATGGAAGATTTTGGGCACGAAAGGAAAAGGAAATGTGCCCAGGTGGGGCAACGTGCTTACCCATGTTGGGCAACGTGCTTGCCCCACTTGGGCAAGGTGCGTGCCCAAAAACGGGACAAAACAAGACTTAAAGCTACTGTAAACGGAGAGGAGTGGCAAGTGCCTGATGCGGGGACAAAGGACTGAATATCAAGGAAAAGCAAGAGGCATACGAGGAATTCGACACCGACCGCAACTCGTTTCTCAGTCTATACATGGGATTCAACCTGCCGTTGAGCAAATACGACCTTGACGAAGGCAACGTGTTCCAGACCTCCACCGGAAAGACGACTACAACATCCAGGCCCCGGCGAGCCATGGCAGCAGGGAGTATATGCACATCATGACACTGGGAGCTAAAGTGGGATTACGACTGTGATATCCTCTGACGACATAAGGTGTTAACAACTTTTACAATCTTCTCATCCAACTTATTCCCTGTAATTATTGTTCAGGAAGCGAAAAAAACATATATTTGCAGAGACATATATAATCTGATAACAATAAAATCTATAGCAACAAATGAGAAAATTCACGACAAAATCCATTATTGCACTGTTAGCAGGTGCGGTGACTCTGAGTTCATGTATCGGTTCTTTCGGATTGACCAACAAGGTGTTAGACTGGAACAAGAGCCTTAGCAGCTGCAAGTTCCTCAACGAACTTGTGTTCCTTCTGATAAGCCCTGCCTATGCCGTGTGTGGCGTGGCAGACCTGTTCATCCTCAACACCATCGAGTTCTGGAGCGGCAGCAAAGTGATGGCCAAGGTGGGTGAGACCCAAAATGTGATGGGCAAAGACGGCCGCATGTATGCCGTGAAGACACTGAAGAACGGTTATGAGATAACCTCTCCCGACGGCGAGGTGTCACACCTTGTATATAACAAGAAGGAGAAGAGCTGGAGCTACGAGGACAAAGGCGCCATCAAGGAACTGTTCCGTTTCAACGACGACGGCACCATCATGGCAACTCTGCCCAACGGCAAGAAGATGAAAGTATCGCAAGACCAGGCCGGCATCTACCAGGTGAGAATGGCTGTCAACGATGGAATGTACTTCGCTTCAAGAAAATAAGTAGGAACAGACAACTAATTAATTACGACATGAATACAATAAAAAAATTAGCTACTTGCTGCATCGCTTTAGCTGCAGCACTAAATGCGAACGCGATCGGAACGGAAACGACCAGCACGGCAGTATGCGTACAGAACATCAATGCGCAATGGACTGGTGACGCCACCGGATTCTGGAAGGCAAGAATCGGCGCCAACGTCAAAGACATCCCGAACTCCTGTCCTGGGCTATATTCAAAAGTCGACAAGACCGACTTCGGAGATGGCACATATCTGTATAGCTATCTGAAAAACGAAGAAGAAGAAGTGTTTTCTGTAACCACCGACGATGCCGGAACCATCAATTCCGTCAGCATAGCCATGGGTTCAGGAATAGAACTCTCTCTGATGGGCATCAAAGTGACTGCAGACACAAAATACCACACACTGATGAAGGCCGTGCCTACCAAGATAAAGTGGGTGTTAAACTTAGGTGAACTCAGACTCAACCTCGGTTCGGAAAAGGTATATTGCGAACCGTTCATCAGAGACCTAACCCAACGCGGCCATAACAAGTTGGCAAAGATGAAAGACACGGAGAGATTGATTCCTGTCACCCTGTCAGACATCGAGCCCGACGCTATATTATGGAAAATCACCATAGAATAAGCGCATAGCATAAGCCCCATATCTACAACAAGCCCCGACCGGTAAGCACTACCCGTCGGGGCTTGTCAATATAAAGCCACGCCATACAAATAAAATCTTGAATATCAAAGCCACAACCTCCGTTCTCCTTTGCCATGAAACAATCATCTCTTTTCTGCCTGGAGAAAAACCAAACAAGCACCGATGACCGGTTGGGGATTATCAGAAAGCAGCGAATGCGAAAAGGTTAAATTAACACAAAACCGGAGAGGCGGAACGAGAGAAAGAGAAAATAGTGTTACTTTTGTAAGATATGAAGAAAGTGTCAGTACTCGTGCCGGTATATGGCGTAGAGAAATATATAGAAGAATGTGCGAGATCACTGTTCGAACAGACTTACGGTAACATAGAATATGTGTTCGTAGACGACTGTTCGAAGGACGGCAGTATCGCCATACTTGAAAGGGTTGCCGAAGAATATCCCCAGAGGAAAAGTCAGACAAGAATAATCCGCCATGACCACAACAGAGGACTTGGCGGAGCAAGACTCACCGCCCTGCAGAAGGCAACGGGAGAATACGTGACCCACGTGGACAGCGACGACATCCTGCCCCTCGACGCCATAGCCCTGCTGATGGCGAAGGCCGAGGAAAGCGGCGCCGACATCGTAACCGGCGGATATTCAGAATGGAGAGACGGCAAGGCCACAAGATATGCGGGACCGCCACAGATGGGAAAGGAGAAATACCTGAAGGCACTGCTATGCCAGAACATAGTGAAAAACAGGATATGGGGCAGGCTATACCGCAGGGAGACACTGACGGAGAACGGAATATACAGTGTGGAGGGCATCGACTTCAGCGAAGACTATGCCGTGGTGCCGAGGGCTGTGTATCACTCACGGATAGCGACCGTAGACAAGAACGTGTATTACTACCGCATGGACAACAACACTTCGTATACGCATACCATATCAGAGAAGCATCTACGCTCCCACCTGAGGGCATGCCAGCTCGTGGCGGATTTCTTCATGACCGTAGCCGACGGCAGCAAATACCGCAAGGCAGTGGACATCGGCATCGCCAACGCCTTCAGATGTCTTGCCGACAGCAATCTTGACGCTGCCATCGCCGACGAGACGCTGACATACGAACCCGGCGACAGGATTTGCCGACTGTGCATCTCGATGCTGAAGAAGAGACGATGGGTGAAAACCGCTGATTTCATATATCTCGCCTACAGGCGGCTCTATTTCAGCATAGTATGACAACAAGGCGCTTGGCAACGGATTCCGGCAGATTCCAAAACGGTCATGAAGCCGTTTGATACGACAAGTTCCAAAGCCCGATTTGGGTTGAAAAGGAATATAAATTGCTCCATAAGCGCCCTTTGTTTATCGAAAGTCAAAAAATAGCTACTATCCTCTATTTTTTCGCCGCAATAGAATGGGAAATATAACGATATTTTGTAACTTTGCAACCAAATACATATTTTTACACGACATATAAAGAAACAGAAGATGGCTGGAACAAGACAAATCAAGACCGCATTGGTATCAGTGTTTCACAAAGACGGGCTGGATGAGCTTCTCGCAAAACTGAATGCTGAGGGTGTGAAATTCCTTTCTACAGGAGGTACACAGAAATTCATTGAGTCGCTTGGCTATGAATGCCAGGCAGTGGAGGACGTAACGACATATCCCTCTATCCTTGGCGGAAGAGTAAAGACCCTCCATCCGAAAATATTCGGAGGCATCCTGGCCCGCCGCGACAACGAAGGCGACCGCGACCAGATGCAGGAATTCGAGATACCAGAGATTGATTTGGTCATCGTAGACCTCTATCCATTCGAGGACACCGTGGCAAGCGGAGCTTCTGAGACCGACATCATCGAGAAGATCGACATCGGCGGCATCTCGCTGATCCGTGCCGGAGCAAAGAACTTCAAAGACGTTGTCATCGTGCCAAGCAAGGCTGAATATGGTGTGCTGCTCGACATACTGAACAAGAAGGGCGCCCAGACCGACATCGAAGACCGTCGCATGTTCGCCACAAGAGCTTTCGGAGTGAGCAGCCACTACGACACGGCTATCCACGCATGGTTTGAGAAATAAGCGAGGAGCAAAAGAAAGAAAAGTTGACGAGAAGACTAACGGAAACTGACGGGAAGGAGACATGAAGAGCCGGCAACAACAAGCGGCAACCTGTCAAGAGAGAGAAAAAAAAGAGTCTGCCAGTCAACAGACAGGACAAGCAGGAAAGCTTGCAAGAACTTAATATATATATAATAAGGTAAAAGCAAAAGAACGAATATGGGATTCTTTTCATTTATACAAGAGATAGCAATGGACTTGGGTACCGCCAACACTATCATCATCAGCGATGACAAGATAGTAGTTGACGAGCCATCGGTAGTGGCTCTCGACCGCCGCACCGACAAGATGATTGCCGTTGGCGAAAAAGCCAAGATGATGTATGAGAAAACTCACGACAACATACGCACCATCCGTCCGCTACGCGACGGCGTGATTGCCGACTTCACTGCCTGTGAGCAGATGATGCGCGGACTGATAAAGATGGTACACACAGGAAGCCGCCTCTTCTCGCCGTCACTGCGAATGGTGATCGGCGTGCCTTCAGGCTCTACTGAGGTTGAGCTGAGAGCCGTGCGCGACTCTGCAGAACATGCCGACGGCCGCGACGTATATCTGATTTTCGAGCCTATGGCAGCTGCCATCGGTATCGGAATCGACGTGGAGGCTCCGGAGGGTAACATGATTGTTGACATCGGTGGCGGCAGCACCGAGATTGCCGTGATTTCATTGGGCGGCATCGTATCCAACAATTCCATCCGCACCGCCGGCGACGACCTGACAGCCGACATCCAGGACTACATGAGCCGCCAGCACAACGTGAAGGTGAGCGAGCGTATGGCCGAGCGAATCAAGATACACGTTGGTTCCGCACTCACCGACCTTGGTGAGGAAGGACCAGAAGACTATGTGGTACATGGTCCGAACCGCATCACCGCCCTGCCAATGGAGGTGCCTGTATGCTATCAGGAAATTGCCCACTGCATCGACAAGACAATCGCAAAGATAGAGAACGCCGTGCTTTCAGCACTTGAGAACACACCGCCGGAGCTCTATGCCGACATCGTGAAGAACGGCATATACCTGACGGGAGGTGGCGCTCTGCTGCGCGGTCTGGACAAGCGTCTGACCGACAAGATCAACATCAAGTTCCACATCGCCGAGGATCCATTGCACAGTGTTGCCAAGGGAGCCGGCATCGCGTTGAAGAACGTTGACCGCTTCTCATTCCTCATGAGATAACAAAGAAATACAAAATACAATTTAACAGCGAAAAGGTATAGTGCCGTAGAAAAGTAAAAAGTCAGCGCTGACAAGCGAGAGTCCTTTTACTTTTTTACAGCCTTGCCTTTTTTCTTTTGATACACAATGCGCAATCTTCTTGCCTTCTTGGCGAAATACAACCACTGGTTCGTATTCATCCTTCTCGAAGTGATATGCTTCGTGCTGCTGTTCAGGTTCAACAATTTCCAGGGCAGCGTATACTTCTCCTCGGCAAACGCCGTGGCAGGAAAGGTATATGAATACAACTCCTCAGTAACGACATTCTTCAACATGTCGCAGAGCAACAAAAAGCTCAGCGAGCGCAACCTCATTCTCGAACAGCAAGTAAGAGCCCTCACTCAATACATCGCCACCCACCACGGCGACTCCCTCGCCATGGAACAGTGTCAGAAACAGGCGCTTGCCGGCTTCAAGCTCATTCCGGCGAAGGTGATACAGAGCACCATAAACCGTGAAGACAACCTCATCACCATAGACAAAGGTAAAGCTGACGGAATACACGAGGACATGGGAGTGGCATGCGGCACGGGAGTAGTGGGAGTGGTGTATATGGCATCTGATCACTACTCTATAGTATTGCCGGTGATAAACGTAAACTCGAACATCAGCGTCATGATACGCAAGAGGGGATACTTCGGTTTCCTGCACTGGAAGGGAACGCCGAGCGACATTGCCTATGTTGACGATGTACCGCGCCACGCCAGATTCGCTCTCGGCGACTACGTGGTGACAAACGGATACTCGTCGATATTCCCGCCAGGAATAATGGTGGGCAAGATTCTCCACGTGTTCAACTCCTCCGACGGACTCTCATACCGAGTGCAGCTAAGACTCTCAACCGACTTCGGCAAACTGCGCCACGTATGCGTGATAGACAACAGTGCGCTCAAAGACAAGGCTCTGTTGCTGAAAGCGGCTCAAGACTCGCTGAAACCGAGAGACACCAGCAAGAAATAACAAGGCGGTACCGCCACGACAACTTTATCACCAATAAAGGGAAAGGAACAAATAATGAGCATCGACATCATAAAAAAAATCCTCCTATTGACAATACTCGTACTGGCACAAGTGCTGGTACTCAACAACATACACCTGCTGGGATGCGCCACTCCGCTACTCTACGTATATCTCGTGCTGCGCATCAACCGCTTCTGTCCGCAATGGGCAAACCTACTTTGGGGATTTGTCATCGGACTGTGTGTAGACATCTTCTCTAACACCCCCGGACTGGCTGCAGCCTCAATGACTCTCATGTCGCTGCTACAGCCATACGTGCTCAATATCTTCGTGGCACACGACAACCAGGACGACCTGAAACCGTCGTTCCGCACGCTCGGTCCGGTGAAGTATATCAGCTACACATCGATACTCGTGTTCATATTCTGTATCACATTCTTTACACTCGAGACCTTCAACTTCTTCAACTGGCTGCAGTGGATATACAACATCGTGGGCAGCACCATAATAACTGTATTGCTCGTGCTCGTGGTGGAAAACGTGAGAAGAGACTGACAAGAGCAGGAAACAACAATTTCAAGAAATGAGCAAAGATTTCGGATTAGAAAACAGGAAATACGTGATTGGCGGCGTTGCCATGGTCATCATCATCATCTACATCATACGACTCTTCGTGTTGCAGATCATGAGTGAGGACTACAAGAAGAATGCCGACAGTAACGCATTCCTGAAAAAAATAGAATTCCCCGCCCGTGGCGCCATCACCGACCGCCACGGCAAACTCCTCGTATACAACCAGCATGCCTACGACATAATGGTGATAATGAACGAGGAGAGCGGACGCCTCGACACCATGGCTTTCTGCAACGCCTTGGGCATTACCAAGGAATTCTTCATAAAAAGGATGAACGATATAAAAGACCGTTCAAAGAACCCCGGCTACTCCAGATTCACCCAGCAGCTCTTCATGAGCCAGCTGACATCAGAGGAAAACTCCGTGTTCCAGGAAAAGATATACCGGTTTCCCGGTTTCTACATACAGAAGCGCAGCATCCGACAATACATGTATCCTTATGCCGCCCACGTGCTTGGCGATGTGAGCGAGGTTTCACTCGCCGACATCGAAGACGACGACTACTACCAGGCAGGCGACTATATCGGAAAGCTCGGCATAGAGAAATACTACGAGAAAGAGCTGCGCGGCACCAAGGGAGTGCATATCCTGCTGCGCGACGCACACGGCAGAATACAGGGCAGCTACCAGAACGGCAAGTTCGACACCAAGCCCATTGCCGGCAAAGACCTCACGCTCGGCATCGACCTGCAGCTGCAGGCGCTCGGCGAGAGACTGATGCAGGGCAAGATAGGAAGTATCGTTGCCATCGAGCCTGCCACGGGAGAGGTGCTTTGCATGGTGTCGTCGCCAAGCTACGACCCACGCCTGATGACGGGAAGGATGAGAGGCAAGATGCACCACTACTTGATGAAAGACCCCTACCGTCCGTTGCTCAACCGCTCAATCATGGGACAGTATCCTCCTGGCTCCACCTTCAAGACTTCACAGGGCCTGACGTTCCTGACCGAAGGCATCGTGTCGCCATCCACGGCTTTCCCATGCCATCACGGATTCTCGTTCCGCGGACTCCATGTGGGATGCCACGGACACGCCTCACCGTTATCCATAGTGCCGGCAATAGGCACTTCATGCAACGGATATTTCTGCTGGGGACTGTATTATATGCTGGGCAACAGAAAGAGATACAAAACCGTGCAGGATGCCATGAACACATGGCGCGACTACATGGTGAGCATGGGATTCGGATATAAACTGGGCATAGACCTGCCGGGAGAGAAACGCGGACTGATTCCAAACGCACAGTTCTACGACAAGGCATACAAGGGATCGTGGAACGGACTGACGGTAATCAGTATCAGCATCGGACAGGGCGAGGTGAACCTCACCCCGCTCCAGATTGCCAACCTGGGAGCGACAATCGCCAACAGAGGATTCTTCTATACGCCACACGTGGTGAAGAAGGTGAAGGGCGAGTATCTCAAACCGGAATTCAGAGAGCGCCACTACACCAAGGCAAACCACCGGTCGTACGAATATATCGTGGCGGGAATGAGGAAGTCGGCAATGGACGGCACCTGCAAAATGCTCTCCCGACTGCCGATAGAAGCCTGCGGAAAGACCGGTACAGCCCAGAACCGCGGCCACGACCACTCCGTATTCATGGGCTTCGCCCCTATGAACAAACCGAAGATTGCCATCGCCGTCTACGTGGAGAACGGAGGATGGGGAGCCGACTACGGTGTACCTATCGGCGGACTGATGATGGAACAGTATATTAACGGAAAGCTGTCGCCTTCTTCTGAGAAAGAGGCAGAGGCATTCCAACACAGACGTATAGCTTATGGCTCAAGTGACAGATAAACAACCGAGCGTGCTTCGCTCTCTGGACTGGTGGACGATAATAATCTATGTGGCACTGCTCTGCTTCGGATGGATCAGCGTATGCGGAGCGAGCTACACCTATGGCGACAACGACATATTCTCACTGGGTGCCCGCTCCGGCATGCAGATAGTATGGATAGGCACTTCGATAGCACTGGGCTTCGTGTTGCTGATGCTCGACAGCAAGTTCTACGACACCTTCGCCTACGTGATATATATGGTGTTGCTCCTGCTGCTCTTTGCCACGATATTCAACCCACACGAAATCAAAGGCTCGAGGTCGTGGCTCGTGCTCGGTCCGCTGCGACTGCAACCGGCAGAGTTCGCCAAGTTTGCCACTGCCCTTGCCGTGGCGAAATTCATGAGCACCTATGGTTTCGACATACACCGCTGGCGCGACTTCGCCACTGCCTGTGGCATCGTATTGCTGCCGATGCTCTTCATCGTGGCACAGAAGGAAACGGGTTCTGCATTGGTATACCTGTCTTTCTTCCTGATGTTCTATCGTGAGGGAATGCCGGGCAGCGTATTGTTCACAGGAGTAGCGATGGTGGTGTATTTCGTTGTGGGAATCAGATACGGCGAGACTCTCATCGAACCCTCGCCCACTCCTATCGGACCGTTCGTCGTGTTGCTGCTGGTACAGTTATTCACAGCCGGCATGGTGCGCACATACTGCAAAGACAAACACAAGTCGTGGCTCATCATAGCTTATTCAGTGGGTGCTACGGTGCTGTCGGTACTGTTCGCAGAATTCGTGTTGCCTTTCAATATCGTTTACGTACAGCTCGCAGTTACGCTGATTCTCATCGGCTATCTGCTATACCAGGCGTTGTATACGAGGATGCGCAACTATTTCCTTATCCTGTTGTTCACCGTCGGTTCAGTGGCATTCTTCTATTCTGCAAGCTACGTATTGAACAATGTGATGGAGCCTCATCAGCGAGTGCGCATCAACGTGCTGCTTGGTCTCGATGAAGACCTGAAGGGTGCCGGCTACAATGTTCACCAAAGCGAGATAGCCATCGGTTCTGGCGGACTGAAGGGCAAGGGATTTCTGAACGGAACACAGACGAAATTGAAATTCGTGCCGGAGCAGGACACCGACTTTATCTTCTGCACCGTTGGCGAAGAGGAGGGATTCGTAGGGTCGGCAGGAGTATTGCTATTGTTCCTCGCCCTCATCATCAGACTGATAAAGATGGCGGAGCGACAACCGTTCCGTTTCGGCAGGGTGTATGGCTATTGCGTATTGAGCGTTTTCCTCTTCCATGTTTTCATCAACGTGGGAATGGTTTTGGGACTGACGCCTGTAATCGGTATTCCGTTGCCGTTCTTCAGCTACGGAGGATCGTCGCTATGGGGATTCACGATTCTTCTTTTCATCTTCCTGAGAATCGATGCGGCAAGGAATATGCCGAAATAACATTCAATGACATAAGAAAACAAAATGACCGATTGCGCACTAAACAGCAATCGGTCATTATGTTTTAACCCTAAACGTTCATTAGGGCTTAATTGGATTTTTTAGAAGAGAGGATTTTGTTTATCCTGAAATTCCATATCAGATTCTCCATCATCTCTTCACTATCTTCACGCCGATGTCTGACACACCGGGAAGTATCTCCCTCTTCATGTTGTGGCGCACACAGATATGCAGCGAGTCGCCTTTGTTGAGAGATATCTCACGGATGGGGAAAGAGTATTGGTATGCACTGACACCATCGCCGAGAAAATTTCCTCTGCTGTCGGTGATAGGACACTTGATGGTGTCGGTAACCACCTTGCCGGAAGGATATACCGTCTGCTGCACTATCAGACTGACGCTCGTGAACGGGAATATCTCCGTCATCCTGACGCCCAGCGACTGAGAGTATACACCAGCCTGCTTCATCTTGGGAACGTCGAAAGACAGGGTGTCGTTCTTCTCCCAGCCTGATAGCGGCGTATGGTCGTAGGTGTCATACACGGTGTCGGTAGTGCATGATGCAAAGACATTCGCCACTATTACTGCGGCGAATGTCATTATATATAATATGGTGTGTCTGAAGTGCATATCTGCGTTGTCGTTATTTTTACTGGTTGCCGCCGTCATTGGCTTTCTCCTGCTTCGGCTGTTGGGGAGTGTTAGGTTTTCCCTGACGACGACGCTGTCCGCCGTTTCCGTTTCCACCATTCCTCTGCTGCTTAGGTCCGCGCTGGCTCTGACGGTCGTCCTGCGGTTTCTGCTGGTCGCCATTAGCATCAGGGCGTTGAGGTTTGGCGTCACGCTGTGGCTTGTTATCAGGGCGCTGCTGTTGTTTACCCTCTTGGCGCTGTTGCGGCTTGCCCTCCTGGCGTAGCTGCTGTGGCTTGTCCTCCTGACGTTGCTGCTTGCCTTCTGCCCGGCGCTGCTTCCTGTTCTCGGCTGAAGCCTGCTGAATGCCTCCTTGCTGGTTGTTTGCAGGCTGTTGGTTGTTGGCGTTTGCAGCCTTAGCATCCTTGTTGTCCTGAGCTTTGTTGCCACGCGACTTCTGTTTCTTCTTTTTCTTTGCCTTGTCAAATCTCGTGAGACTCTCGCCTGCCAGAAGGTCCACCTGATGGTTCTCCGTCATAGGCTCATCGCTGTCGCTGAGCGAGTCAGGCTTTTCTCCCCGCCTGTTCATCTCCACAATCTCGAGTGCGCGCTGAGCGGTGATTGTCACGAGGTTTGCTGCGAGGCGCTTGTCGGTGGAATATGTCACAAGACCTGCCAGGATATCTGTCTTGAAGAGGAAGTGGTCGCCATCCATAGTCTGCAGCACCACTTCGCGGCTCGGCAATTTGCGGCCTGCCTCTATGTAGCTGTCCACCTCATAGTTGAGACAGCATTTCAGTTTGGCACACATTCCTGCGAGCTTCTGCGGATTGAGCGAGATGTCCTGATATCGGGCTGCTCCTGTGCTCACCGACACGAAGTTCTTCATCCATGTGGCGCAACACAGTTCTCTGCCGCAAGGTCCTGTTCCGCCGATGCGTCCTGCTTCCTGTCTGGCTCCGATCTGTTTCATCTCGATACGCACATGGAAAGTCTCGGCAAGCACCTTGATAAGCTGGCGGAAGTCCACTCGCTCATCGGCGATATAATAGAAAATCGCCTTGTTGCCGTCGCCCTGATACTCCACATCACCGATTTTCATCTGCAGGTTGAGGTCTTTGGCTATCTGTCGGCTCTGAATCATGGTGCCGTGTTCGCGGCTCTTCGCCTCGCGCCATTTGTCGATATCCACTGGTTTCGCTATGCGATATATGCGCTTGATGTCGTCCATAGACTTGAGGTTCGCCTTCTTGACCTGCAGTTTCACGAGCTTTCCCGTGAGCGTCACCACTCCGATATCATGACCCGGACTTGCCTCCACAGCCACCACATCGCCCTTCTTCAGATCGAGGGCATTGACATTATGGTAATATCCCTTTCGGGTGTTCTTGAACTGCACCTCAACAAGGTCTGTGCTCTCGGCATTTCCCGGCACATCAGCGAGCCAGTCGTATGTATTCAGCTGGCGGTCCTGCCTTCCGCAGCCTCTTCGGCAGAGTCCGCGAGAACAACCGTCGCCAACGGTGAATTTCATATTCTTGAAGTCCATATCGTAATTCTCTTTTCTTTATTAATAAAATATTGTGTGTGTATATATATTGTCCGTGCTTCCCATCCGGAATGTCATTTCTGTATGAGCAGCACGATTGTCTTAAGCGCGATGTCGAAGAACACGATCTTGGCATTTGCGTTCTGTCCTATGTCGCGTATTCCACGCTCGTAGAGTTCCGACAGCTCCACCACATTCGCCTCGTTGATGAAACGGGCGAAATTCTTCGAGAAGTTCTCCTCTTCGGCAGTCATGTAGTTGAGTTCGGGTTTATGGAAGTTATACATGAAATTCTCTCTTATGAGTCTTCCGAAATATGCGAGCATACTCTTCTGTCGTTCTCTTCCGTATCCCGCCACCGCTTCGCTCCATTTCTTCAGGTCTTTTATCTTGCGCATATATGCCAGTCGCATGAGCATTATGAACATGTCGAGAAAGAGTCTGTTCTCGTTGCCTGCATCAAGTTCTGCCTCTGCGGCAAGCCAGTTGCCGTTTGCCACTCTCGCTATGCGGTGGGCCATATCGGGCGCCACATATCGTTTGTCTATGAGCGTCTGCTCCATCGACGGAGTGTCTATGCGCTTGAAGTCGAACCGCTGAGTACGGCTGCGGATAGTTTCAAGGAGTTTCTCCGGTTCCTCACAAACCATTATGAACACGGTCTGGTGTGGCGGCTCCTCTATCAGCTTCAGCATACTGTTGGCGCATTCACCGTTCATCCTCTCCGGCAACCATATTATGCACACCTTGTATCCGCCCTGACTCGACTTCATGCTGAGTTTACGTACGAGCGCATTGCTCTCTCCCACTCCGATAATCGGCTGTTGGTTGGCGGCACCCATGGCAGTGAGCCAGTTGGCCATTGAGAAATACGGCGACTTGCATATCATCTCGTTCCATTGCCGGGCAAAATCATCACTTTCCATCTTGTGTTCTGACGAAGTGCCGGCAGGTTTTATCACGGGATATGAGAAGAACAGGTCGGGATGTCCCCATTTGGCAAGCATCGCCTCTGCGCTGCGGCGCTTGTCGGCGGTTAGCGGCGGCATGGCTGCTGCGGCGGCATGCTGGTCGGCATCATCGTCGTCACGCTCTCCGAGCAGGAATGAGGCAAAAGCCATGGCAAGCGCCATCTTGCCGCATCCCAACGGGCCACAGAATAGCATGGCATGGGGCACACGGCCTTCGGCGACGAGCTGCAGCAGCTGCCGCTTGGCTTCTTCCTGTCCTATAACGTCTCTGAATTTCATCTTGCCTATATAACGGAAAGCCTGTCTGCGCTACCACACCACCGTGTATGGAAACGTCGGCTTTTCCGTGGATGCAAATTTACGCAAAATTATCGACTTATTTTTAAAACATCGGCAAAAAGGAACATGACAGTTTGTTTTATGGTGTAAAAAATGCCAAAACAAGTGGATTATCGATGCTACGGAAACGTTTTTCATAATTATTCTGCTCAATACATTATGTTTTTCGAACAATAAACATTACCTTTGCCTCATAATAACGAACTAACCTACGTAAAACAAAAAACAAAATGAAACAGACACAACAGAATGTGGCCTGGCAGGAAAACGGCAGCAGGTCATATCTAATCTCTATCGTCATGGTGGCGGTGTTGGGCGGACTGCTCTTCGGCTACGACACGGCTGTGATTTCGGGTGCAGAGAAGGGACTACAGGCGTTCTTCAAAGGGGCTGCCGACTTTCAGTACTCCGACTTCATGCACGGCTTCACCAGTTCGAGTGCTCTCATCGGCTGCATCTTCGGCAGCGCCGTATCCGGATTCTTCGCAAGCCGCTTCGGCCGCAAGCGTTCGCTGATATTCGCCGGCATCTGCTTTTTCCTGTCGGCATGGGGTTCGATGGAACCCGAATCGTATATTATGCCACAGGGCAGGGCAAGCCTGGAGTTGCTATATGTGTTCAATGCCTACCGTGTGCTTGGCGGCTTCGGTGTAGGAATGGCGTCTGCCATCTGTCCGATGTATATCGGCGAGGTGGCACCGAGCAATATCCGCGGAATGCTCGTCAGCTGGAACCAGTTTGCGATTATCTTCGGACAGCTCGTGGTGTATTTCGTCAACTTCATCATCCTCGGTTCTCACGCCAACCCTATATACGATGCTGTAGGCAAGATTGCCAACTGGGCAGACTGCCAATGGACGGTGGAAACGGGATGGAGGTATATGTTCGGCAGCGAATGCGTGCCGGCAGCACTCTTCACTCTGCTGATATGTTTCGTGCCCGAAACCCCTCGCTATCTCGTGATGATAGGACAGGACAAGAAAGCTGAGGGTATCCTCGCCCGCATCAACGGTTCGAACAAGGCGAAGGAGATAATCAGAGATATAAAGGAGACTATTACCGTGAGGACGGAACCTCTTATGACCTATGGTTTCCTCTGCATCTTCGTGGGAGTGATGCTCTCGGTATTCCAACAGGCAGTGGGTATCAACGCCGTGCTCTATTACGCTCCCCGCATCTATGAAGACATGGGAATGAAAGACCCTATGGTGCAGACCGTTATCATGGGTATCGTAAACATATCGTTCACGCTCGTTGCAGTGTTCACGGTAGAGAAACTCGGACGCAAGCCTCTGCTCATCTGGGGTTCTATCGGCATGGCAATAGGTGCGCTCGGCGTGGCACTCACCTTCGGCAACCCGAGTCTTGGCACGGTGACGATGCTGAGCATCATGGTATACAGTGCGAGCTTCATGTTCTCGTGGGGCCCTATCGCCTGGGTTCTCATCGCCGAGCTCTTCCCAAACACCATCCGTGGTGCAGCGGTTGCCATTGCAGTAGCCTTCCAGTGGATATTCAATTTCATCGTGAGTTCCACCTTCGTACCGCTATTCAACATGCATCTCACCGAAGGCGACGACTTCGGACATTGGTTCACCTATGTGATGTATGGCGTCATCTGTGTGCTTGCCGCACTATTCGTCTGGAAACTGGTTCCTGAAACTAAAGGCAAGACTCTCGAAGACATGACGAAGCTATGGAAGAAATAACGCTGATTTACTGTATGACAGAGAATTTCCAAAAAACTGTCAGACCATCTGGTTTTTCACCGTAACATTCTGACAAACAGATAGTTGACTATCTTGCGATTGTCAGGCAATTGTCTGGATAGTTTGCTGATGAAAGTAATTGTCAGATGGAAGGAATTGTCAAATGAGAGGAATTCAGACGACAGGAATCGTTTGCGTTGGCAGAATCCTGTAATATGGAAATATGGGTGTTACAACAGTCACTTATTGGGCAGACGTCTGACAGCAAATCTGCCCAACAGGGGTAAGCACGTTGCCCATGATGGGCAAGCACCGTGCCCCAGTTGGGCAAGCACCGTGCCCATTTTAACCCAAATCGGTTATAAGGATTAAGTGTGCGCTAAACTTATTCCGCCAACGGGTCATTTTCTCTATAAAGACAAATTATTGCCGGTCTCCTGTCTATGCGGAGACCGGCTTCTTTCAATGCCTTCTTCCGCACGTCATATACACTTTTCGCCACAACGCTTTGACATCTGACAAAAAAGAAGTAATTTTGCAGCAAAATAGGTAAAGAGACATTATAATGAAAGAGTTACAGTTAAAGTACGGATGCAATCCGAATCAGAAGCCCTCACGAATTTACATGGAAGAGGGCGAACTCCCAATCGAAGTATTAAACGGCCGTCCGGGCTACATCAACTTCCTTGATGCCCTGAACAGCTGGCAGCTCGTGAAGGAGCTGAAAGAAGCTACAGGACTGCCTGCAGCAGCCAGCTTCAAGCATGTATCACCGGCAGGCGCCGCTGTGGGACTGCCACTGAGCGACACACTGAAGAAGATATACTTCGTTGACGACCTGAAGATGGAACTCTCACCCATCGCCTGTGCATACGCAAGGGCACGCGGCGCCGACCGCATGAGTTCATACGGTGACTTCGTGGCATTGAGCGACACTTGCGACGCCGCTACGGCAACGCTGCTCAAGAGGGAAGTGAGCGACGGAGTTATTGCCCCGGACTTTACGCCTGAGGCTCTGGAAATCCTCCACGACAAGCGCAAGGGTACATACAATGTGATTAAGATAGACCCTACTTACAAACCAGCACCGATTGAACACAAGCAGGTGTTCGGAATCACATTCGAGCAGGGACGCAACGAGGTGAAGCTCGACGACCCGAAGCTCTTCGAGAATATCCCTACCAAGAGCAAGGAATTCACAGAGGAGGCCAAGCGCGACCTCATCATCAGTCTCATCACACTGAAATACACACAGAGCAACTCTGTTTGCTACGTGAAGGACGGACAGGCTATCGGCATCGGCGCAGGACAGCAGAGCCGCATCCACTGCACGCGTCTGGCCGGCAACAAGGCTGACATCTGGTGGCTGCGCCAGCACCCGAAGGTGATGAACCTTCCTTTCGTGCCGGGTATCCGCCGCGCTGACCGCGACAACACAATCGACGTATATATCAGCGAGGACCACGACGACGTGCTCGCCGACGGCACATGGCAGCAGTTCTTCACAGAGAAGCCGGAGGTGCTGACGATGGAGGAGAAAAAGGAGTGGATTGCCAAGAACACCAAGGTGGCACTGGGCAGCGATGCCTTCTTCCCATTCGGCGACAACATCGAACGCGCCCACAAGAGCGGTGTGGAATATATCGCACAGGCAGGTGGTTCGGTGCGTGACGACCATGTCATCGACACCTGCGACAAATATGGCATCACGATGGCATTCACCGGCGTGAGACTCTTCCACCATTAATATCACGACTATGGACATAGATCAGATCATCGAAGGCGGCATGACATTCAGACCGGCCAGAAAGAGCGACGACTCCAACGGCAAGGTGAAGACGAAAGCCAAGAAAAAGGCATACATAACTGGTGCCCACGGTAGTGGCTCAGCCATGCAGAAAGCGAAATACCGCCAGCAAAGAGCCAACAGAAAAAGGAAATAACGTCGGCACTTGAACGATCCGACCTGGAAAGCTACTCCCCTGAAACCATACAACGGATTTCAGGGGAGTTTTTCGTATCTGACTGTATATCCCTCTAATCGGCCATCAGACAGTCTGGGGATTATTGGCATAACGAAAAAAAACAAAACGCCAATGAAAACCGCTGACACTGGAAATGAAATCCGCTGATATATGACATATCCGGGGTCAGCGGAAAAGTACTGGGGGTGTTTTTTATTTCATAGTATTTTGTATCTTTGCATTATGAACATGCTTGAACAATTAGCCCGTCTAGTTCTTCCCAAAGAAATACTAGACAATTTCGATATC
>NZ_JXQI01000080.1 GCF_000834015.1 Prevotella pectinovora
CTTTTTACAACAAAGGTACGAAACTGTCTTTAGCAATCATAGTTTTACCTTGATTATTTTGGAGTTTATGCGACTTCGTCGCAATCTTCTGCAAACTTAGAGGTCATTAGGGCTTGCTTGGATTTTGATTTTTCAGAAGAGTGGATTTTATTTGGCTTTTAATGAGTAATAGTGAGCTGTTGCGAATTAAAAACGAGCAAAAGACACCTTGTAAAAAAGAGGCTGCAAGCAGTAATTAAAAAACACAATATACGGCCTAATGACCGATTTGGGTTAAAAGAAAACTTTTCAAAATTGCACGAAAATCCAATAATATTTGTATCTTTGCTAAATAATAAAAAAGTGAAGATGGATTACGATATAAACAAGAAAAAAGCAGGTCAACCGCTGGTAAGCTTCGTGATATTCTTCGAAGATGACGATGCCGGCAAACTTCAGAAATGCGTGGACAGTGTGTTGCGCCTATCTTTGAGACAAGAAGAACGGGAAGTGTTCGTCATAGGCGATGGCACGCGCGAGCCGCTTGTCTTGCTGCTAAATGGAAGCGAAGACGAGGTGGTGGTGGTGCGCCAGCCTTCTTCAGGCATAAATTCCGCCATGAATCTCGGAATGAGGATGGCGACAGGGCGCTATGTGCAGTTTTTGAGCGCGGCAGACACGTTACTTCTCGACGGATACGGCCATTGCCTTGACATGATGCGCTATGAAAAGCCGGAAATCATAGTGTTTGAGTCGAGCCGGGACGAAAAGCAGCGCACGTCTTACGAAGACGGAAAGATGGAAAGCGGAACGGAATTTATGCGCCATAACACCATCAATCCAAGTCCGGCAGGTTATGCGTTCAGAAAGAATCTGACCGAAGGAATGACCTTCGATACGGCAAATGAGTCGAGCGACGAGGAGTTTACGGTCTTGCTTTTCCTCAAAGCGGAAAAGGTATTGCCCACTACAGCCGTGGCACGCTTCAAGGGAAAAGACAGACAAACCGCCGGCGGAGATGACAAGAAAACGGTTATAAAGAAACTTGATGACCAATATGCCATGATTTGCCGACTGCATGATATGGCTTATGCCATGCCCGTGGACGACAGACTCGCCATAGAACGCAGAGTGGCGCAGATGACGATGAGCTATATCTTGGCGGTGGTGAAAGACCTGAGGTCGGCAAAGCAACTCAGGACGAGGATAGAGCAACTAGAGGAAAAAGGACTCTTCCCGTTGCCCGACAAAAGATATAACAAGAAATACACTATCTTCTCAAAACTGGTGAAAAGAAAACTCGTGAGAGATTTGGCGCTTAAACTCCTCGAATAGCAGTAAACCACAAGCGGCCATCATGCCTTCCAATGTGATATTTACAACTGCTTGCAGTCCTTTGTCTCTTATAGGGTGTCTTTTGCTTGTTTTAAATTTGCAAAACCCACTATTACTCATTAAGACAATCAAAATCTACTCTTTCAAATAGTCAAAATCCAGCAAACCCTAATGACCGATTTGGGTTAAAAATAGAGACAAGGAGTATATTATTGCACAATTAATTTTGGAGTGTGCAAAAAATACTATAACTTTGCATTAAATTAATACAAGTCATTAAATGGAATCAATACCAAGTTTCAATTCGCTGATTGAACAGAGCATCATCTCACATTGGGATTCAGACGCCCTGACCGATTATAAAGGAATAACGCTGCAATATAAAGATGTGGCAAGAAAAATAGAGAAACTCCACATATTATTTGAAAACAGCGGAGTTGAGCACGGAGACAAAATCGCCATCTGTGGCAGAAACTGTGCTTCTTGGGCAGTAGTATTCTTGGCGACCCTGACTTACGGCGCCGTGGCTGTACCGGTGTTGCATGAGTTCACGGCAGACCAGATACACAACATCGTGAACCACAGCGAAGCAAAACTCCTCTTCGTGGGCGATGTGGTGGCTACCGTGATAGATCCCACCAAAATGCCGTCGCTCGAAGGTATCGTATACATACCAGACTATTCGCTCGTGGTGTCGAGAACCGACAAGCTGACATATGCCAGAGAGCATCTAAATGAGCTCTTCGGAAAAAAATACCCGAAGGCTTTCCGCCAGCAACACATAAGCTACTATAAGGAGAAAGACCCGTCGGAGCTCGCGCTCATCAATTATACAAGCGGTACGACAGGATTCTCAAAAGGTGTGATGCTGCCATACAGGGCGTTGTGGAGCAATATCGATTTCGCTAAAGGTGTGCTTGGCAAAACCATTAAAAAAGGTGACAACACTATCAGCATTCTCCCAATGGCCCACATGTACGGAATGTCGTTCGAATTCCTCTTCGAATTCCTCCACGGGTGTCATGTGTTCTATCTCACAAGAGTGCCAAGTCCTGCCATCATAGCCCAGGCGTTCAAAGACGTGAAACCGGCTATCGTCATAGCTGTGCCGCTTGTGATAGAGAAGATAATCAGGAAAAAAGTGTTCCCGCAGATTCAGAACACCAAGGTGAAACTGCTGATGAAAATGCCTGGAGTGGGCAAGAAGGTGAAGAAGAGAATCTGTGAGCAGGTGTATCAGGCTTTCGGAGGAAACCTTTACGAAGTAATCATCGGAGGAGCCGCACTCAATCAGGAGATAGAGTCGTTCCTCAAAGACATAGACTTCCCGTTCACAGTAGGATACGGAGCGACGGAGTGTGCGCCTATCATAACTTATTCTGACTGGCATGACTTTGTGCCGATGTCGTGCGGAAGGGAAGTAGTACACATGGAGGTGAAAATCGACAGCGAGAACCCGGAGACCGTGCCGGGAGAGATACTTGCAAGAGGACTCAATGTGATGCTCGGATACTACAAGAATGACGAAGCCACGGCACAGACCATAGACAAGGACGGATGGTATCATACCGGAGACCTCGGACTTATGGACAAAGGCGGGAATGTGTTCATAAAGGGACGCAGCAAGAACATGTTGCTTGGACCTAACGGGCAGAACATCTATCCGGAGGAAATAGAGGACAAACTCAACAGTATGACGTTCGCAATGGAGAGTGTGGTGGTGCAGAGAGACGGAAAACTCGTCGGACTCGTGCATCCTGACTTCGACGAAGTTCAAGCTATGGGGCTCTCTCGAGATGATCTGCAGAGCCTTATGGAGGAGAACAGAGTGCAGGTGAACGCCAACCTGCCGGTATACTGCAAGATTGCTGCGATAGAAATCCATGACGAGGAATTTGAAAAAACTCCGAAAAAGAGTATAAAGAGATACTTGTATAAGTAATATGGAACGGTCTTTAGCGGAGAATTGACAATTCGTTCGACTTCCGGTATGTTGCATTCCAACTCGTTCGCCAGACAATTGCTCGTCAGCCTATCAACACGCAACCCAAATGCATGAAGCCCGTTTGCTCGTCAAACAGTTGCATATCAAACAATTGCTCGTCAATTTAATAATAACTTATTCACAGACAGAAGATTATATGAAATATCTCAGAAGTTGGTTAATGTTAGTAGCCCTGATAATAAGTCTTTCGGTTTCGGCGGAAGACGCAAAACGGCAGTTCCGTGGTGCATGGATACAATGCGTGAACGGACAGTTTGAGGGCATGTCAACGCAAAAGATGCAGCAGACGCTGACTTACCAGCTCGATGAGCTGCAGAAAGACGGAGTTAATGCAATAATCTTTCAGGTGCGGCCGGAATGCGACGCGTTGTATGAAAGCAAACTGGAACCATGGAGCAGATTCCTCACAGGAAGACAGGGAACGGCCCCTTCGCCATACTGGGACCCTCTGAAGTGGATGGTGGCCGAATGCCACAAAAGAGGAATGGAACTGCATGCGTGGATAAATCCATTCCGCGCCAAGACGAAAGGCACCAAGGAGCTCTCACCCCAGCATGTGGCAATACGGCAGCCAGGGAACGTGTTCCCATACGACGGATTGATGATTCTGAACCCTGCCAAGCAGGAAAACCGGGATTATATATGCAGCGTGGTCGAGGATATTCTTGAGAGATATGACGTGGACGGAATTCACATCGACGACTATTTCTATCCTTATCCTGTGAAAGGACTCCCAATTCCTGATGATGCGGATTTCAGAGCCAACAATAATGGGATAAAAGACCGTGGCGACTGGAGGAGAGACAACGTGAACCTCTTCGTGAAGCAGCTATATGAGACAATACACAAAGTGAAACCATGGGTAAAGCTCGGAGTTTCGCCATTTGGAATCTATCGCAACGCAAAATCGGCTCCTGGCATAGGAAGCAAGACCAACGGACTTCAGAACTACGATGACCTTTATGCCGACGTGCTGATGTGGGTGAACAACGGGTGGCTTGACTATTGCGTGCCGCAGCTGTATTGGGAAATCGGTCATAAGAGTGCAGATTATGCCACGCTCATAAAATGGTGGAACAAATATGCAGGGGCAAGACCATTATATATAGGAGAAGATGTGGAGCGCACGGTGGAGGCTGCCGATATTAAGAATCCGACCATAAACCAGATGCCTGCCAAATACAATCTTCATAAAGCCATGCAGAATGTTAAAGGCACGGTGTTGTGGTATGCTAAAGCAGTAGTGGACAATGTGGGAAACTATCAGAACGTGCTGCGCAACAACTATTGGAAATATCCAGCCCTGCAGCCGCTTATGCCGCATATAGATGCAAAGGCGCCCAACAAGGTGAAGAAGCTCAAGGCCATGACGATAGATGGCGACCAAATACTCTTCTGGATGCAGCCTAAAGGTAAAGGATGGAAGGATGAAGCAGTTAAATATGTGGTCTACAGATTTGAGAACGGTGAGCAGCCTGATCTGTCTGATGCCTCGAAAATCGTTGCAGTTACCACAGAAACCTTCTGTAAAATCCCGACACACTCTAGCAGTACCACTACTGGAAAACGCAAGAAAGTGACATACGTCGTCACGGCGTTGGACAGAATGAGCAATGAGAGCAAACCGAAGAAAGTTAAGGTGGCATTATGAGCTCCAAACGATAACCAGAAAAAGAATAACTAAAAATCTTGTATTATGGCAAACAATAACGAACAGAGCGTTAGGCAGATAGACAGATTCTTGAAGAAGGTGGTGCAGAAATTCCCATGCGATGAGGAAAATGCATGTCTTACAGATATCCATATCAGAATATCTCCCGAAAGCGGCGACTTGATGGCATTCGATGACGAAGACAAAGAAATAACAAGAAGCGTGGTAGAAGAATGGATAGAATGCAGAGATGACAATTTCTATGACGTTGCAGTAGGTCTGTTGAGAGAAAGGCTCAACACAATGGCTGCTGAGATAGACAGGATGGGACTCTTGAAACCGTTCAGCTTCGTTCTGGAAAACGATGACAAAGAGCATGTTGCCGAACTTTTCGTTTCGGATGACGATATAAACATCCTTGGAGGTGATATCATGGATGGATGGGACAAGGACCTCGACAAGTTCTTTGATGAACTCATGAAAGAGGACTGACAATCCGATGGCTTGGCATGAAGGAAACAAGAATCTTGATAGCTTGTTGTTGCCACGATCTTTAACATGGATGAGAGTATTGTGTGTAGACGCTCTTTTGCTGACGTGTATCTATGCCTGTTGTACTTCAAAGTTTTTGCATCTTGCTTCGTTGTCATTTCAAGGTTTGCTGTGTCTTTCTTGTGCTCCATAAAGATGTGGCTATGCTTTGTTCTGAGATAAACGGAAAGAAGGGAAATGACCATGAGGTATCATAAGGACAATATAGTGTTGTGTTGACAAAAAGTAACGCTAAACTCGAATTAAGAATTTTTCTATCGGGTTTAAATGATATTTTTGAGCGTTTTTCATTTTTTTGCAAGTTTACGTAAACGTTTAAGGATTAATAAATCAAAAAAACATTACTCCATTTCCTTGTTTTAATTTTATATTTTTTGCAATGTGGAAATTAAGTACTAAATTTGCAGTTGTAAAGTCGATGTTGCAAAATTGACTTATGATATGGTTATGGAGAACAAAATTAAACATGTGGGCGTTGTTGAGTCGGTAGTGGGCGAGTGCGTGAAGGTTCGTGTAGTTCAGTCTTCTGCATGTGCCTCATGCAAGGTGGCTAAACAATGCAATACCTCTGAAAGCAAAGAGAAAATAATTGACATATATACAAAGGACAATAGATATTCGGCAGGAGACAGAGTGAATGTCATGGCTTCATACAACGTAGGTTTCTTGGCTCTTTCCCTTGGAATGCTTGTGCCAATGCTGTTGATGCTTGTAGTCTTGTTCGCTATGTTGGCTACTGGTTATTCTGAGCTGATTTCCGCTCTCGGAGCTCTTCTTTCGCTCGCTCCTTATTATTTTCTCCTCTTTATGTTCCGTGGTAGAATAAACAGAAAGGTCACTTTCGACATTGAGTTGTCCAAGTGATTTGCATATTGATGATTCTTGATAATAACATAACTTATTTGGTAAAAACAAATTAATAAAAACAAATACAACTATTATGAATTTTATTTTAATTGCACTTGTAGTCTTGGGGGGTATTGCGCTCGTTGCAGCTGTGATACTCTATATATGCTCCAAGAAATTCGCTGTGCATGAGGATCCACGTATCGGACAAGTGGCTTCCGTTCTGCCTGGTGCCAACTGTGGCGGATGCGGCTTTGCCGGTTGTTCAGGTATGGCCGACGCTCTCGTTAAGGGGGCAGACAGTGGGTCAATTGAGGGTTTGTTCTGTCCTGTCGGCGGTTCTGCCGTGATGGGACAAGTTGCAGATTTGCTCGGTATGGCAGTAGCTAATAGCGAGCCAAAGGTTGCTGTGGTACGTTGCAACGGTACGTGTGAGCTTAGGAAGCGTATTGCCGTATACGACGGTCTGAAGACTTGTACCGCAGTAAATGCATGTGGAGCAGGTGAGACAGGTTGCGGTTTCGGATGTCTGGGATGTGGCGACTGCGTTAGCGCTTGTCAGTTCGGTGCTATCCAGATCAATCCAGAGACAGGCTTGCCGGAAGTTGACGAAGATAAGTGCATCGGTTGTGGCGCTTGTGCAAAAGCCTGTCCGCGCCATGTCATAGAACTTCGCAAGAAAGGACCTAAGGGACGCCGTGTTTATGTGCGTTGCGTAAACAAAGACAAAGGTGCCGCCGCTATGAAAGCTTGCAAAGCTGCTTGTATCGGTTGTGGCAAGTGCTTGAAGGAATGTAAGTTCGAAGCAATTACTGTCGAGAATAATTTGAGTTATATTGATCCGGACAAATGCCGTATGTGCCGTAAGTGTGAGGCTGCTTGTCCTACAGGAGCTATCGTTGCCGTTAACTTCCCTCCTCGCAAGCCTAAGGCTGAGTCTGGTGTTGAGGTTGCTACTGCAGCTAAAAATGGTTCAGAAAATAAAGAGGAGGCATAAGAAATGAAGTTGAGAACTTTTAGAATAGGTGGTATTCACCCAGAGGAAAACAAAATAACGGCAGAGGTGGCGACAAAGGTGGCTGCTCTCCCAACACAGGCGATATTCCCATTGTCGCAGCACATAGGAGCTCCTGCCAAGCCTGTTGTGGCAAAAGGCGACAAGGTGAAGGTAGGTACTTTGTTGGCCGAAGCCGGCGGATTCGTATCAGCTCCTATTTATTCATCTGTTTCGGGTACAGTACTCAAAATTGATAATGCGGTAGATGCTACAGGCTATCGCAAACCATGTATCATCGTCAAGGTGGAAGGAGATGAGTGGGAAGAGTCTATAGACAGATCTGACAAACTTGAGACTGTTGCGGCTCATCCTGAACTGACGCCGGAAGAAATCGTAAACCGTATCAAGGTGGCAGGTGTTACAGGTATGGGTGGCGCAGGCTTCCCTACATTCATCAAGCTTTGTCCTCCTCCTGGAGCAAAGGCAGAGTGTGTGATCATCAACGGAGTGGAATGTGAGCCTTATATCACTTCTGACTATCGACTGATGATGGAACATGCGGATGAGATTCTCGTTGGTCTTGACCTGCTCATGAAGGCAGCTAAAGTGGATAAGGGTTACATCGGAATTGAGGATAATAAGCCTGAGGCTATCCGCCTGCTGGAAGAAAAGACAGCCAACAATCCTAATGTGGAGATTGTGCCTTTGGCAAAGAAGTATCCGCAGGGTGGTGAGAAGCAGCTTGTTGACGCAGTTATTCGCCGTCAGGTTCCTGCGCCTCCTGCTATTCCTGTCAACGTGGGTGCCATCGTTCAGAACGTTGGAACTGCTTTTGCCGTATATCAGGCTGTGATGAAAAACAAGCCGTTGTTTGAACGCTACACTACTGTGACAGGTAAGAAAGTGGCTAATCCTGGCAACTTCCTCGTAAGAATGGGTACTCCGATGAAAGAACTTATCGATTTCTGTGGCGGAATGCCAGAGGGTGACAACAAAGTCCTTGCCGGTGGACCAATGATGGGTAAGGCTTTGACTTCTACTGAAGTACCTGTCTGCAAGGGAACTAACAGTATAACAATCTTGACCGATTCTGACGCACGCCGCAAAAAGCCACAGGCTTGTATTCGTTGTGCAAAATGTGTCAGCGTATGTCCTATGGGACTGGAACCATTCCTTTTGGCTACGGCAAGCTCTATGCATAATTGGGAGAAAGTGGAACAGGAAGACATTACCTCTTGTATAGAATGTGGCTCCTGTCAATTCACTTGCCCTGCCCACAGACCTCTTCTTGACAATATCCGTCTTGGAAAGACTACTGTGATGGGAATCATCAGAGCAAGGAATGCAAAGAAGTAATTAAGGTAATAACAGTTGTATACTCTTGGGAAATCAAATATTTGTCAGGTCCGAAATCCTACAGTATGATTCCTGTTCTTGATAAAGCAGAGGAACTTGACCCTTTGGATTCCCAGCAGAGTTTAAGCTAACAATCAAATAATAAAATGAGTAATTTAATAGTATCATTATCGCCGCATGCCCATGGTACGGATAGTGTGGAGCGCAATATGTACGGAGTCATATTGGCTTTGGTACCTGCTCTTCTCGTGTCTTTCTTCTATTTCGGCATCGGCTCTGCAATAGTATGCTTGACAAGCGTAGCTGCATGTATGTTCTTTGAGTGGGCAATAACAAAGTATCTGCTCAAGAAAGAGTCCACGGTTCTTGACGGATCAGCCATACTTACAGGTCTGCTGCTTGGATTCAACCTTCCTTCAAACCTTCCGGTATGGATAGTTCTCATAGGTGCGCTCGTAGCCATAGGAGTAGGAAAGATGACTTTCGGCGGTCTGGGCTGTAATCCTTTCAACCCGGCATTGGTTGGCCGTTGCTTCCTTTTGGTTTCATTTCCGGTAGAGATGACGTCATGGCCTGTAGCAGGTCAGCTCCTTAAGTATACGGATGCAACCACAGCTGCCACTCCTCTCAGCGTGATGAAGAATGCGATAAAGACCGGAGATGCCTCTTGTCTCAACCAACTTCCAGATTCCATGTCTATGCTGCTTGGAAATCCGGGACTGAACAACGGAGCAGGTACGGTAGGAGAGGTTTGTGCTTTGGCATTGCTCCTAGGTCTTGCTTTCATGCTTTGGAAGAAGATCATCACTTGGCATATTCCTGTCAGCATCATTGCTACGGTCTTTGTGTTCAGCGGTATTCTCCATTTGGCAAACCCTGTTTATGCATCTCCTGTAGCCGAGCTTCTCAGCGGTGGTCTTATGTTGGGTGCCATCTTCATGGCTACCGACTATGTTACCTCTCCAATGACTTATAAAGGTCAATTGATTTATGGTGTGGCAATCGGTTTCCTTACCGTTGTTATCCGTAACTGGGGAGCATATCCTGAGGGTATGTCGTTTGCTATCTTGATAATGAACGCATTCACTCCACTTATCAACGCTTATATTAAGCCAAAACGTTTTGGTGAGGTAATAAAGAAGGAGGATAAATAGTATGAAGAAATTAGAATCATCAATTACGAACATGGTAATTGTTCTTGTTGGAGTGGCGCTTATAACAGGTGCAATTCTTGCATATGTCAACCATATCACCACAGGTCCTATCAAGGAACAGGCAGAGAAGACTCTGACCGACGGTATCAAAAAAGTGATGGGTGGCGGAGAAATTACCGTAACGGGAAGTGACCCTTATAGTCAGACAGTTGACGGAAAAGAGCTCACTTACGTCATACATAAGGTGAACGATGCTCAGGGTAAGGATTTGGGAGCAGCAGTCGAGAGTACTACTGTCGGTTTCGGTGGAGACTTGAAAGTGTTGGTAGGATTTGACTCCAATGGCAACATCCTTGGCTACACAATTCTGCAGACTGCCGAGACTCCTGGACTCGGTGCAAAGGCTGAGACGTGGTTTCAGAAAGATGGCAAAGGAAGCATCATCGGCATGAATCCGTCCGCAGAACTCAAGGTAAGCAAGGACGGTGGCCAAGTGAATGCCATAACGGCAAGTACTATCACGAGCCGCGCCTTCCTCAAGGCTGTGAACAATGCTTATTCTGCATATAAGAAAAGCTCGGCAGGCTCTCAGAATGTAGCTTCTAATGATAACAAATAAATGAAAGGTTGAGAATATGAATTATATAAAGATATTACTTAACGGAATATTCAAGGAGAACCCTACGTTTGTGCTTCTCCTCGGTATGTGTCCTACATTGGCCACGACAACCTCGGCAATTAACGGATTGTCTATGGGATTGGCCACTATGTTTGTGCTTATCTGCTCAAATCTGGTTATATCCCTGATCAAGAATCTGACGCCTGATATGGTGCGTATTCCTGTTTTTGTTGTTGTCATAGCTTCATTCGTCACTATACTTCAGATGATTATGCAGGCTTTTGTACCCGCTATCTATGCTACATTGGGCTTGTATATCCCTCTTATCGTGGTAAACTGTATCATACTTGGCCGTGCCGAGGCCTTCGCTTGTAAGAACGGTCCTCTTCAGAGTATCTTCGATGGTATTGGTATGGGATTGGGCTTCTCTTTGGCGTTGACATTGCTGGGTGCAGTAAGAGAACTCCTGGGTGCAGGTTCTATCTTTGGAATAGGTCTTCTGCCTGAAACTTGCAACATGCTTCTCTTCATCCTCCCTCCAGGAGCGTTCATCACATTAGGTTATCTAATTGCTATTGTAAACAAATTTAAGAAAGCGTAATCATGGAATATATTTTGATATTTATCTCGGCTATATTCGTAAACAATATAGTGCTGTCCCAGTTCTTGGGAATTTGTCCTTTCTTGGGAGTATCACAAAAGGTAACTACTTCATTGGGAATGGGTGCTGCTGTAGCTTTCGTGTTGACGCTTGCCACGATAGTAACCTATCTGGTGCAAATGTTTATACTTGAGCCTTTCGGCCTTCAGTATCTTCAGACCATTGCGTTTATCCTGGTAATTGCTGCCTTGGTGCAGATGGTAGAGATAGTTTTGAAGAAAGTTTCTCCAGCCCTTTATCAGGCTTTGGGAATTTTTCTTCCTCTCATTACCACAAACTGTGCAGTCTTGGGAGTAGCGATCTTGGTTATCCAGAAGGAGTTCTCGCTTGTGCAAAGTGTTGTATATGCATTTTCCACAGCTATTGGCTTTGCCCTTGCTCTTACTGTGTTCGCCGGATTGCGTGAACAGCTGGCATTTGTAAATGTGCCTAAAGGTATGCGAGGCATGGCAATTGTCCTTGTTACCGCCGGACTGCTGAGTCTTGCCTTCATGGGTTTCTCAGGAGTTGATGGCGGTCTTAAGATTCTCTTTGGCTTGAATTAAGCATAAGAAATAACTTGTTTTTGATATCTGAATCCATTGGTTTTCCATCTTATATAAGTGGTTTTTATATGACGAAATGCGGAAAATCAATGGATT
>NZ_JXQI01000081.1 GCF_000834015.1 Prevotella pectinovora
GCATCGTGGGGTAAGGGGATGGTGGCTACATATTGATGTTGTGCTGTTGCTTTTTACTGAAAGCTGCTACTAACGACTCATAAATCTACCCTTAATCGTGTATTGGATGATAGTTGCGGATTTTAGGCTTATTTTGCAAAGATACGTAATTTTCTATATGGATGCAAGTCAAAGATATACTTTGTTTGCCATATATTGAAGTAGATTGTTGGTGGTGATGATTTTTTTTCTTTAATTTGCATCCATGAAAAAGACATTATTATATATATTGCTGCTCTTGTCGGTGGCAACCAGGGTCAGTGCGCAACATACGGGAGCGAGCCTTTACAAAATGTCGAGGCTTGTCAGACTTGCATCCATCGAGGCAAAGAAGGGACAAGGACAATATGCCAAGACATTGACCGGAGGAAGAGAGAGAGGCGACAGCCGTGCATTTGATGTTCCCCGTCAGCGCAGCCTATGTGCATTTGTTCAGATGAAGGGAGATGGCAGGCGTGTGTTGGAAGAAAACCATTGTACGCCTCTTGCTCAGTTCGGGGATATATATATCGCCGATATTCCGTTGCGGCATCTCGACGGCTTGTCGTTGTCAGAGAGTGTGCTGAGGATTGAAGCCGGCAGGAGTCACACGCTGACGATGGACACCACGGCAGTGATAGTGGATGCTCCCGCGGTGTGGAACGGCAGCTCTTTGCCTCAGGCTTATACCGGACAGGGAGTGGTGGTCGGCGTCATGGACGTAGGCTTTGATGTGACGAATCCCAATTTCTATGACACCACACTCACTGCCACACGCATACGGCGCTTCTGGGACCAGCTTTCGCCAGACAGTATCGGCAGCGGAATGTATGTCGGCGCTGACTATCGCACGCCGGAGGAGATTCTTGCCTATGCCCACTCCCACGACGGGCTGATAGAGACCCACGGCACCCACACCTTGGGAATAGCTGCGGGTACGGGTTTCGACACACCTTATCGCGGTATGGCATACGATGCCGATATCTGCATCGTGAGCAATGCCGTGAATACAGACCTGCCGCTGATTCCCGAAGAACTGTTATACAAATACACATCAGCAACCGACGTCCTCGGATTCAAATACATCTTCGACTATGCCCAGGAGGTGGGCAAACCTTGTGTAATATCATTCAGTGAGGGCAGTTCGCAGTCGTTCGACGATGATGAACGGCTTTTCGAGGAAGTGCTCGGACAGATACAGGGACCGGGCCGCATCCTTGTGGCGAGTGCCGGAAACGACGGGTCGCGCAGGACATATCAGCATAAGCCACGTGGGGTGGAACGCGACGGAGTGTTCTTCCTTTCGCAGTCAGACCGTACTTATTTCTGCATGGCTTCAGAAAACCAGTTTCAGATATGCCTCTCTGCATACACCTCAGCCACGGACAGAGAACAACTATATATTCCTACCGCCGATATCCTTAATGCCGAAGACTCCACGGTGGTAGACTCCGTAGACTTTTTCGGTCACCGGTTGAAATACACCATACAGGCATGCCGCGCATATTTCAATCCAGACCTCATAGCCTACTACCTGTTGGCAGAGATGCAAGGCGGGGTGGGGTGGTCGCTGTTCCTCTCAGCCGAGGCCGTTGGCGAGGCCGCCGAAGTGGATTTCTACAGTAGTGCCACACAGTTTTATCCCAGTGAGATAAACCCTTCGATAAGTGGCGGCGAACCGGCATACAGTGTCGGCAGTCCGGGCTGTGCCCCATCGGTGATATGCGTGGGAGCCACGGCATACCGCGACCATATCGTCAATGCCGACGGTGTGGCTCAGACCTATGATTGCGGTCACGACGGCGAAGTGGCAGACTATTCCTCTGTCGGTCCGACCCGCGACGGGCGCATCAAGCCCGATGTCGTTGCCAACGGCACTCATGTGGTGTCATCGGCAAGCAGTTATTTCATAGAGGCGAATCCGGAGGGCAGCGTGAAAGATTATACCGTAGCCACTTCCCGATTCCATGACCGCACCTACCCGTGGGCGGCATTCCTCGGCACCTCGATGTCAACACCCGTCGTTGCCGGTACGATAGCCTTGTGGCTGCAAGCCAATCCTGATCTCACCACCCGGCAGGTGATGGATGTGCTGGCGGCAACGAGCCATCGTAGGGACGGCGCCCGGCAGGGAGAAAAGGATAACCGTTGGGGGTATGGAGAGATAGATGCCTATGCCGGTCTGCTCCGTGTGCTTGGTCTCGATGGCATAAGCGAGATTTCCAATCACCATCCTTCCCGTCTCGATATCAAATATGCTGACGACACGGTGTGGCTCTCTGCCGAGGGTGAAGTTCCGGCAGAGAGGGTAAGCGTGGCGATATATTCTGTGGTGGGAAAGAGGATGCTCCAGAAGGCAGTACGCCTGTCATCCGATTCTTCCGGCATCAGTCTGTCGTCACTTCCATCAGGTGTGTATGTCGTGCAGACCACGTCGGTAACGCCCGGTTTCACAGGGTCTTGCGTATTCAGGAAATAGCGCAAAAGGTATTCTGTTCCTCCTTTCGTTCCCGTATAATCACTTTTAGGTATTTTGCACAAAACCCTAATTTTAGGTATTGCAGCATTGTGGCGGATGCCGTACCTTTGCAACCGTGAAAAGGATAATTCTTACGTCTTACGAGTTGACGAGTTGACAAGGAGACGAGTTGACAAGGAGTTTTCTTTTTTCATATAGATTCTTTGGATTTTTAAACTTAGTAATATAGAGAGATAGAATATGAAAAAGACATTGGTTGTTTATGGTTCCTCAACAGGAACTTGCCAGAGCATCGCTGAGACAATAGCGGAAAAGCTCGGAGCAGAAGTGGTAGACGTGGCAAACCTCGATGACGCCCAGGTGAACGAGGCGGAGAATCTCATTCTCGGCACTTCAACATGGGGCGCCGGAGAAGTTCAGGACGATTGGTATGACGGACTGAACAAACTGAAGAAACTCGACCTCAATGGAAAAACCGTGGCGCTCTTCGGTTGTGGCGACTGCGAGTCGTATGGCGACACCTTCTGCGGTGGCATGGACGAGATTTATTCTGCCCTTCAGGACAAGGGCGTGAAATTCGTTGGTCAGGTATCAACCGATGATTATACATTCGACGATTCTGCAGCTGTGGTTGATGGCAAGTTCGTGGGTCTCGCTCTTGATGATATAAACGAAGACGACAAGACCCCAGGCCGCATTGATGCATGGCTGGATGACATCAAGGGTGAGCTGTAAGTCACGATGTCTAAGCCATAGACTTTACATAAAATTGACGGTCCGCAACGCATTGGTTGCGGAACACCGTTGACAGGACAGTACACCTGCGGGCTGACGTTTCCCGTGGTGACTCCCGAACCGGATAGAGTGTAGGGGAGTGTTTCCCGTGGGTGACTGACTTGTTGACATATAAAAATATACGATACTAACAATTAAAGCAAAATGATGATGCAAGACACTGCGAGCGTAATGCCGATAGACATGAAGGTCCTGATGAATCATATCTATGAGTTCAAGAAGGGCGTCAGACAAATGGTACTGTTCACTTTCAACAAGAAATATGAGTGTTACGCTCTGGATCGTCTCAAGCGTCAGAACATAGACTATATCATACAGCCCGTTGGCAACGACCGCATGAACCTCTTCTTCGGCAAGAAGGAGTGTATGGATGCCATACGGCTGATGGTTACGCGTCCCCTCAGCAAGCTCACTCCAGAGGAGGACTTCATGCTCGGAGCACTGCTCGGGTATGACATCTGCGCTCAGTGCGAGCGCTATTGTGAGCGCAAGTGCCGTAAATGTAATGCGGCGCTACAGTAGCAAGGATTTTCTTTTTAGTCAAGTAATTTACATATTATCATCTTGATGATTGCCCATTAAGATAAAATTCATAATGTTTTTGTATTATATACCCATGTCGGACTGGCTGTGAAGCTGGTCCGACATGCTGTTGGTATGTAAAGTGTTTCTCATTCAATATTTTCTTCCATAAAATTATCATCGTAAGCTAGATTTTTCTAACTTTGCATAAGATAAGCTTCACCTCAGCATAGCTTTCAAGCAAGCTTGGCGCTCTGCCTTCGGTTTGCATTATCTTTGCATAAGATAAGCTTCACCTCAGCATAGCTTTCAAGCAAGCTTGGCGCTCTGCCTTTGAAGTGATAAATCAAAAAAACAACATCAGACGAATATGAAAAAAATCAGCAAATTACTGTTGGCGGTCATGACGCTGACAGTAGTGTCTTGTGGAACCACAAGCACGGTGCCTGTTACAGGCAGAAAGCAGCATATCCTCGTTTCCGACGAAGAGGTGCTCGGTCTCAGCAACAAGGAGTATACCAACTACATGAAGACTGCTAAGGTGTCTACCAACGCCACAAACACGGCGATGGTGAAACGTGTGGGCCAGCGCCTTGCCACAGCCGTGGAACAATATCTAAAAGCCAACAACCAGTCGGCAGAACTGAAAAACTACAATTGGGAGTTCAATCTCGTGCAGGACAATTCAGCAAATGCCTTCTGTATGCCTGGCGGCAAAATTGTGGTATACGAAGGACTGCTCCCCATTACACAGAACGAGAGTGCTCTTGCTATTGTTCTCGGTCATGAGATTGCCCATGCCGTGGCAAAGCATTCGGCAGAGCAGATAAGCAAGCAGATGAAGCAGCAGTATGGTTCGCAGATTCTGGGAGCCGTGCTCAGCGGTGCCGGAGTCAGCTCAAATACCACCAGCATAGCACAGGGTGTGTTCGGACTCGGAAGCAAATTCAGCAATCTCCACTATTCTCGTCAGAATGAGAGCGAGGCCGACTATATGGGACTCGTTTTTGCCGCGATGGCGGGCTACGACCCTAACGTGGCAGTAAGCTTCTGGCAGCGCATGGCGGCAAGTTCCACCAGTACCACACCGGCTTTCCTCAGCGATCACCCTTCCGACGCCAAGCGTATCGCCGACATACAGAAATGGTTGCCAGAGGCTCTGAAATACTATAAGCCAGTGGCTACCACCACTACCAAGACAACAACGACCACTAAGACCACTTCTAAAAAGAAGACTACAAAAAAGAAGTCTACAACAAAGAGAAGAAAGTGATTCTGTATACGAGTAAACAAGCAGATGGGTAGATAAGCAGACGAGTAGACAAGGAAGTTGCCATTTGTTACAAAATGGAGAACAGATATCCTTGTCTACTCGTCTGCTTGTTTACTTGTCAACTCGTCAGCATCTCATTCCTTTATCCTTATCAGCAGGTTTGAGAATATGGCGAGCAGTCCGCCGGTAGTTATTCCCGATGAGAAAATGCTGCGCAGCGTCTCGGGGAAGCCCGACAGAATCTCAGGCATGAACTCCACACTCAGTCCGCCGGCAAGACTTATCGCCAGCACCAGAATCTCCTTTCGACCCAGTTTCTGCGAGGCGATGACCTTTATTCCCGATGCCGCCACCGTGCCGAACATCAGCAGTGTGGCACCTCCCAACACAGGTTCCGGCATCAGCGAGAATACCAGACTCACGGCAGGAAACACGCTAAGGATGATGAGAAAGGCAGAGATGAAATATCCCACGTAGCGCGATGCCACTCCCGTGAGCTGTATCATACCGTTGTTCTGAGCGAAAATGGAGTTGGGGAAGGAGTTCAGGGCTGCAGAGATAAACGATGAAACGCCGTTTGCCACCACACCTCCCGATGCACGCTTCATGAAGAGGTCACCCTCCACAGGTTCGCCGGAAATCATTGAATTCGCCGTGATGTCGCCATAAGCTTCTATCGCCGTTATTATGAAGATTATGCTCAGCGAGATGAAGGCAGAGAGGTCGAAGTCAAGTCCATATTTGAACGGCACCGGCACATATACGCCGCCGAAACTCTTCACCGAGTCAAAGTCGATATATCCCAGCGCCCACGACAATACATACCCAACGGCAAGTCCGATTACGATGGAACTCATCCTGAGGTAGCGGTTCTTGCAACTGTTGAAAAACACTATTGTGGCAAGTACCAGAGCCGCGAGTCCGAGATTGTGCAGAGCGCCGAACGTACCGTTTGCCATCGCCGCATTACCGCCGCCACACGACGATATCCCCACCTTTATAAGACAGAGACCAATCAGCGTGACCACAATTCCAGACACCAATGGGGTGATGATCTTGCGTGCATATCTCAGTATGCTGCCCACGAACACCTCCACTACCGATGCCGCCATACACGAACCGAACACCACAGCCAGTCCGCCGCCCATTCCAGCCGCTATTATCGGTCCTATGAACGAATAGCTCGTTCCCTGTATGCAGAGCAGTCCGGTGCCCACAGCCCCGAATTTCCTGCATTGGATGAATGTGGATACACCCGATGCGAAGAGCGCCATCGATACGAGGAAGCTCGTCGTCTCTATGTCGAGCTGCATCTGCGATGCTATTATCAAAGGTGGTGTCATTATCGCCACGAAGATTGCAAACAAATGCTGCAATGCCGCAAACACCGATTCCACGAATGGCGGACGGTCGTTGAGTCCATAGATTATTCCATTTTTCTGTTCTGTTGCCATATCTGATATCCGATTTTGTATTATTCTGCAAAGATAGTGCAAACCGAGAGAAGAATGAAATGAATTCATTCATTTCTTCTTCCGAGGTGCCGCCTATCTTATTCAAAGATAGTGCAAACCGAGAGAAGAACGAAATGAATTCATTCATTTCTTCTTCCGAGGTGCCGCCTATCTTATTCAAAGATAGTGCAAACCGAGAGAAGAACGAAATGAATTTATTCATTTCTTCTTCCGAGGTGCCGCCTATCTTATTCAAAGATAGTGCAAACCGAGAGAAGAACGAAATGAATTCATTCATTTCTTCTTCCGAGGTGTAGCCTATCTTATATATATCCAAAAAACACGTATTCGTAGAATAGCATAGGTGCGAAATAGCTAAAAATGGTTAATATATTTCGTAAATGTAAAAATTAATGCGGATAATTGATTAGATTTGCAAATTGAAATTAAAAGTGTAAGAGATAGTATAACAAATATTAAACCTGTGAAGATGTTTCCATGGCGGGAAAGTCAAACTCTCGCTGTGGAAAAGATCATTAATTGACAACAGATTATCAACACGTATAGTGTGTCTGTATTAAACCGACGGGTGGGGAGTGTTCTCACCTTATGGTTATGATGCAATAGTCAGCCATTAATATAGCTGAAACTTATTTACCTCTGTTGCATTAGATTAAATCTGAAGCTGCAGAACTTATGCTCCTATGGAGTTTATCTTAATTCAATAAATTGATATTCAAAACTTATAAGCTATTTTTATATTTATGAAGAAGAAGTACTTAAAACCGGATCTCGAGGTCATTGCGCTTGAAACATGCGTAACTCTGGGGGGATTCAGTACATTTGAAGGCAATCCTCCTGAGATAGATGCCAAAGAACATAATGCTGTTAGCGGTTTCCTCTGGGATGACATCCAGGAGGACGATGATACGGATGAGGATTTGCACATGTTCTGACAAAACAACATAAGCCATATTCCCACTTTTCTTATTGGTGAACAGACATTGGCGTTCGCCAAAAACAGATTTTACGAATTAAACATTTTATCATGAATACATTTTATACATTGGCACTGACTTCTGTGTATATATTCAATTCGCAGGGGCAGTATCTCACCGTAGGTGACGATGGCAAGCCGGCAATATCAAACCGGCCGGTGAAGCTGAAAGTCTCCATGGTGGATGAGAAAGCTGATGCCGGGCGTATGAATTTCAACGGCAAAGACGTAAAGTGGATATTGAAGTCGTCTGCCGGCCAGTCATACACCTTGGGCTATCAGGACAGTGATGCCTACTCCACGGCATTTGTCTACGCACAGTCTGGAGCTATAGCAACCTCGTATGAGGAACCAGACCCCACATTCGCTGCCGGACAATGGACGGTAGCTGCCGAAGTTCCGTATCAGGAAGTGATTCTCGATGAGGCTCAGAATTATGTGCGCCCCACATTTTCAGAAAAGTATGTGGACGTGACGCTGAAGCGTAAATTCAAGACAGGACAGTGGAACTCCCTGTGTCTGCCTTTCCCTTTGTCGGCTGCACAGATAGCTGAGACTTGGGGTGTAGGAACCAAGGTGGCGTATCTTACCAGTGATAGCGATACCAAACTGTTTTTCACCTATCGCACAGACATTGAGGCAGGACAGCCTTGCCTGCTACAGCCTGAGAGAGTGAACGAAGACCAAACATATAAGTTTGCTGACATTACCGCATCCTCTTGGTATAAGGGCGAAGGAAATCCGGAGTATACTGTAGGACAGACAAGGGTGACAGGCTTCTTCTCTCCGACCACCGTCAAGTCGAGGTCTTACGTTTTCAGTGATGACAAAATTTATCATCTCACGTCAGATATGAATGCCAAAGGATTCCGTATCTATTTCGAAGATGTGGCTGGTCGGCAGTCAACTCGCGAACTGACATGGGGCGTTGATGAGAATCCATCAGAGACCAACGACATATCTTCCGTTCCCAATTCCTCAAGCGCCACCATCGGCGATGTGTATAGCATCAATGGTCAGCGTGTGCGCCATCGTTGCAGTTCAACGAAACTGACACCGGGAGTATATATAGTGAACGGCATAAAACTCATCGTGAAATAAAAACCAAGACCTTATGAAAACATACATAAAGCAACATCTCGTCGCAGTAGCGGCACTGCTCGTTCTCATGGTGACGCAGGCGTTCGCAGCGGAGACAAACCTTCTGAGCAATTACACGCCTAACGGCTCGTCGTTCTCGGAGCAAACAACAATTGACTTCCAGAAACAGACATTCAAGGCTGTGCTCGACCTCAGCACTTGCCAGAGCACCACAACTTACGAGAATGTGCTCTCTATCGGCGACGACTTGCAGGGTACAACTGGCTGGGGATACGCTAATGTCATCCACCTCTTCTATACAAAGAGCAGCAATACCTTGCAGGTGAACTGCTTCAATGGTGGAGCAAATTACACATATCGTGAAGACCACACCAACATCTCCGGCGAAACTACTATAGAGTTGAACTCGAACGGTCTGTATCTTAACGATACGAAGATTTGCGATGCATCAAATATCAGCAATATCCTAAGCCTTACGTCTATTCTCTACGGCAGCACTCAGGGCAGTACACGCTCATGGGCTACATACAAGTCTGTAAGCCTTGTGACAGAAGAAACCACTGGTGGCGGCACCGTAACAGAAACAAAGTTTGTTACTCCTACCATTGGCAGCAACTACTACATTTGCCTTGGCAGTGATGCTACAAAGTGTCTGAGCGTTGAAAGCCAAACACAAAACGCAAGCATAAATGTTAGTACACTTGTCAAAGGAACCACTACTCAGACATGGAATGTATTAAACAGCAAGAGCTCTGACTATCCATACCACTTCAAGAGCCTCGGATCTATCTTTGCTATAGACATGGCAGGATATAATAATAAGGCTCCACTTATCTGGGATAGTGAATACGATTACAAAAATGGTAGTGAATCAAACGTAAACCAGGAATGGAACTTGGAAAGCGCTGGCAACGACACATATTATCTGGCTTGCTACATAAAATCAGGTGACTATTTGTGGTCTAAATACCAAGTTTATTACTTGGCAGTAAACAGCGCTGGCACAGGTCTTACTAAGACAACATCTAAAACATCAGCTACAGCCTTCGGCTTCATCAAAGCAGATGCCTCTGGCGGTAGCACTGGAGGCGGCACTGGAGGTGGCACTGGAGGTAGCACTGGAGGCAGCTCAACCTCTCCTGACCATGGTTCGTTCGATGTTAGCTGGATTAAGAATCAGAGCAAGGTGAGCGACTATAAGGAGGACGCTCACGCTACATTCATCCCTTACGTTTCTGTAGAGCAGATGAAGGCAGACGCTAAGCACTACGCAGAGCCTTGGCAGCAGCCCGACGAGACCAAGGCTGAATATATCAACCTCAACGGAACATGGAAGTTCAAGTATGTTGCAGGAACATCATCAGGTCCTGGCTCAAGTGAGTTCCAGGCAAAGGACTATAACGACAGCGGTTGGGACAACATCCGTGTGCCGCTCTCTTGGGAAATGGCCAACTATGGCAAACCAGTATACACCAACGTTGGTTATCCGTTCAGCAACAACCCACCTAATGCGAACTCTGGAATGTCACAGTATGGCGTAACAGACCACAACGCAACGGGCTTCTATCGCCGTACCATCAACATTCCTGCGACATGGAAGGACAAACGTGTGTTTGTACACTTCGACGGCGTATACAGCGCTGCTGTAGTATGGGTGAACGGCAAGTACGTAGGCTACTCGCAGAGTTCTAACACCGACGCTGAGTTCGACATCACCGGCTTCGTAACTACCGGCGACAACCAACTCTCGGTACGTGTATATCGTTGGTGCGACGGTTCGTATCTCGAAGGTCAGGATATGTGGCACCTCTCTGGTATTCACCGCGACGTATATCTCGTGGCTACTCCGAAGGTGTTCGTGTCGGACCACTATATAACATCTTCGCTCAACAACGAGGCTACAAGCGGCAGTATGTCGGTGAAGCTGACTGTAGACAACCGCAACACCGTCTCTACAACCAAGACTCTGCAGGTGTCGTTGCTCGATGCTGACGACAATCAGATTGCTACCGGCACACAGACATACAGCGGAACAGCAAAAGCTGAAAAGACTGTTACACTCAGCGGTCTCAGCAACCTGCGTCCATGGAGCGCAGAAGATCCGTATCTCTACACCGTCGTTGTAAGTCAGAAGGACGAGAACGGAGCTGAGGAGATGGCGTTCTCTACAAAGTACGGCTTCCGCAATATCACAAAGAGTGGCAACCTCATCTACATCAACAACAAGCGTGTCTACTTCAAGGGCGTGAACACTCAGGACACTCACCCTGAGTATGGTCGTGCCATCGACATGGAGACCATGATGAAGGACCTCACAATGATGAAGAAGGCTAACGTGAACACCGTGCGCACCTCGCACTATCCGCGCCAGCCGAAGATGTACGCCATGATGGACGCTCTCGGCTTCTACGTGATGGACGAGGCTGACGTGGAGTGCCACTACAACCAGAACTTGTCAAGCAACAGCAGTTGGATAACAGCTATGGACGACCGCACAAAGCGCATGGTGCTGCGCGACCGCAACCACCCGAGTGTAATCTTCTGGTCGTTGGGCAACGAGTGCGGCGGCGGTAGCAACTTCTCTACTACATACAATACGTGTAAGAACCTCGACTCACGCTTCGTTCACTATGAGGGAGCAGGAAGCGGAACAAATTACTCCGACCTCGGTTCTAACATGTATCCAACCGTTTCGTCAGTACAAGGAAACAGAAGCGGACTGAACGGCAAGCCTTACTTCATCTGCGAGTATGCTCACGCTATGGGTCAGGCTGTCGGTAACTTGAAGGAATACTGGGATTTGATTGAGGGTAGTAACGGTATCGTCGGTGCTTGTATATGGGACTGGGTAGACCAGTCGGTTTACGACCCTGCAAGGCTTGTTAGCGGTCAGAAGAAGAGCGAAAACGGCTTCAACTACTGGGTGTCTGGCTACGACTACAACTCAACAAGCGGTATAAACTATGGCTTCCAAGGCAACTTCCTCAACAACGGTATCATCACACCAGACCGTACATGGACTGGCAAGCTCTCTGAGGTGAAGAAGGTGTACCAGAATGTGAAGTTCAGCGACTTCAGCGCTTCTGCTAAGTCTGTAAACATCGCGAACAAGTATGCGTTTATGTCTATCTCGTCTGACAACTTCGAAATCGGCTATCGCGTGATGAAGGATGGATACTTGGTGGAGAACGGCAAGCTCGAAAGCTTCAACTCTATCGCTGCAGGTTCTTCTGCTACCGTAACTCTGCCTATCCAGACATCTGTTGAGGGCAGTGCAGAGTATCTCGTAAACGTAGAGTTGCGCGTAAAGAAGCCTACTAAGGCGAACGTTGCCGATTGGACATCATGGGCTGAGGAGGGCTACAGCATCGCTGACGCTCAGTTCTCGCTCTCTGAGCAAAACATCTCTAACGGCACTGCTATGGGCACTGACGGCACAATGGGATTCCCAGTGCTACCAAGCTACACTTCTGCAGGTGGCTCGTTGAGCGTAAGCGGCAATACCGTAACAGGTACAGACAACAACGGCAAGGCATATTCTATTGTGTTCAATTCATCAGGCAAGATGACCTCATGGACATACGATGGCAAGAGCCTTATCGCTGAAGGTCCTGACTTCAACAGCTACCGTAAGGTGGACAATGACCGTAACTTCGAACCTTCGTTCAGCAATTCATCAAGCCTCAGCATCACAAGAGCACTCGCTAAGAGCGGTAACAACGCTACGATGTCAGTCGAGGGTTCGGCAACGGGCTGCAGCTACACCATCAATTATACATTCTATCCTGATGGCACTGTAGACATGAACGTGAAGTTCTCGCCAAGCGGAACACTCGCTCGCATCGGCTTGGGCATGCAGTTTGCTTCCGGCTTCGAGAACGTGGAGTTCTATGCCCGCGGTCCTCGTTCCAACTACAGCGACCGCAAGACAGGTTCTTATCTCGGCCGCTTCACCACTACGGTAGACGACATGGTGGACGAGATGATACACCCCCAGACATTCGGCGACCATGAGGATATGCGTGAGCTGATTCTCACCAATAGGGCTTCTAACGTGCAGATCGGAATCAAGGCAGGCGGAAGAGCATCATTCTCTCTTTCACACTACGACGAGACAAAGTGGTGCAAATCAGGCGACTCGATGTGGAACACTAATCTCCACTGGTACGACCTGACACGCTATCAGCAGGTTTATGCCCACTTCGACTATATGCAGCGCGGCCTCGGCAACAACTCATGTGGTGGCGACAGTTGTCTGTCTGATTATGTGTGTCCATCTTATTCTTCGTGGAATAGCAGCTATGGTTACACATTGCGATTCACACCACAGGCAGGTGAAAATGTGCGGATAACAGAATAATATTTGCAGAAATATTCTCTGATTTGAGAATAAACGTCAATCCCAATCGGTCTTTATATTCAGACCGGTTGGGGCTAAAATAAAGAAACTCTCCCGATAGGCTACAGGCAAAGACTTGATGCTTATCGGGAGAGTTCTTTTTTTTGTGGATTAATCCAAGCTTATCAGTTGTTTTCAGGACGGAGCTGACGCACTGTCACTCCGGTGCGCCACATTTCGCTTTCACGCATAGCCTTCAGTTCGGCGTTAAGCTTCTCGCGGTAGTCAGGCTTTGAGTTGCTGTCGATAGAAATCTGAGCCTCCTTTCCGGTCTTTACAGAGAGGTAGAGCCACTCCATGACAGGCTTGATGGCCTCGCGGAAACGCGGAGCCCAGTCGAGAGCGCCACGCTGGGCTGTAGTAGAACAGTTGGCATACATCCAGTCCATTCCCTTCTCGCCGAAGAGAGGCATGAGGCTCTGTGTAAGTTCCTCTATGGTCTCGTTGAAAGCCTCTGATGGAGAGTGTCCATGCTCACGGAGCACCTCATACTGAGCCTCGAACAATCCCTCGATGGCACCCATCAGCGAACCGCGCTCACCGGTGAGGTCGCTTGTAGCCTCACGCTGGAAAGTGGTCTTGAAGAGATAGCCCGAACCGATGCCGATGCCCAATGCCAAAGTCTTCTCCTCAGCCTTGCCCGATGCATCCTGATATACGGCATAAGAGCAGTTCACGCCACGTCCCTCGCGGAACATGGTGCGCAGAGAGGTGCCCGATCCCTTTGGTGCCACCATGATGACATCCACATCCTCTGGAGGCACCACACCGGTGCGGTCGTTCCAGTTGATGGCAAAGCCGTGAGAATAATACAGAGTCTTGCCCTTGGTGAGATATTTCTTTATCTTAGGCCATACCTGTATCTGACCGGCGTCTGAGAGCAGCATGCAGATCACGGTACCCTTCTCTGCAGCCTCCTCGATAGAGAAGAGACTCTCGCCCGGCACCCATCCGTCAGCCACTGCCTTGTCGTAGGTCTTGCCCTGGCGCTGACCAACAATCACGTTGAAACCGTTGTCGCGCAGGTTGCAAGCCTGGCCAGGTCCCTGGATGCCATAGCCAAGCACAGCTATTGTCTCGTTCTTCAATACTTCATGTGCCTTCTCCAAGGAAAATTCCTTGTTGGTGACTACCGTTTCGATAACGCCACCGAAATTCATTTCTGCCATATTTGTTTTGTTTTAGTTATGTGCCCTCAGGCACTTATGTTCTTTTTACCTTATAACCATTAACGATCCAATGACCGTTAATGGTGTATTTTATATATACTGCTATCAGCCTTTATTATATCTTCTCGAACTTCAACATACATCTGACCACTTCAGCATCCACGGTCTCGGCGTTTGTCTTCGTTACCCTTACGCAGACCGTATCGTCGTCGCGCTCTTCGGTATAGAAATTCAGTTTGTCGCCGCAGTAGCTTTCAGCCACATACGCTATGTCGAAGCGTCTGATGCAGAATTTGCGGTAGTGGTCAATGTCGAAGAGGTCGAGGATATGCTCAATGTATTTGATGCTGTTGATATGACCGTTCACGTCAACGTCGCAGTAATACGTGTCGATTGTCCTTGCGAGCTTCGCCTCCTTGCCCATCTTCACTCTCGACAGGCCTTCGATAGGGCATTCCTTGTCTTTCTCTATATACCGTTCTATCTCACCGTCTCTGATGGCGAGGATATTCTGCGGCTGTCTCGTTTCCGTGTCTATCATCGCCCACACGCTCTTGCCGTAGCCGTATGTACGGCTGTCATCAGTGCTGCAGATGCGGAAGTTTCTGTTGGTGAAGAACTTCAAGGCGCTTTCCACCCATGTCTCCACACTGAACTTCTCGTATGCCGCCGGCATGTCGTCCATCTCTATCGCCAGTCGCGACAGCACCCAGGTCTTGTGGATAGGGTTGAGATAGTTCATACCGAAGTCGCGGTCGTTGGAATGGAAATCCGCCGCATTGAGCAAGTGGTTGCCCAGATGTCCCATGAAGAGCTTCTTTGAGAAGTCGCAATGGAACGGTTCCGACAGGAAGTCATATCTTCCGATTTTTCCTAATGTTGCCATTTTCTTCTATCTTTATTGGTTTTTCATGTTGTTCTCGCGCATTGCTATCAAGTCGTTCACTTCTTCCACAGGATTTCTCGTTATGGCAATTCTTCCGCTTCGAGTATACTGCAGCACGCAGTTTCTTTCCTGCAGATTGGTGTAAAGGGCGATGATGTCTTTTGTCACGCCGCTCAGCACGGCTGTGCAGAACGTAGGGTTCACCTCGATGATCTGTGCGTCGGCACGGCGTATTATCTTTGAAATCTCCGGATTCTCCATCACGACAGGCGTTGACAGCTTGAACAAAGCATCTTCGCGGATGAATATCTGGTCGTCGGTATAGTAGTCGGCCTTTATCACGTCCACTTTCTTCTCTATCTGCTTCGTTATCGTCTTCACCTGTTCCTCATCGCTCCATGTGGTGATGGTGTATTTGTGTACACCCTCTATGCTTGAAGCCGAAGCGTTGATGCTCTCGATGTTCACCTGTCTGCGGGTGAATACGGCAGTCACCTGGCTCAGCATGCCCACCATGTTTTCTGTATAAATGAGCAGAGTATATAATTTTTTGTCGTTGTCCATTTCTGTAGTCCTTTATTCTTTGAAATCCTCTTTTCCGAGAATCATCTCGTTGATAGGTTTGCCGGGAGGCACCATCGGCATCACGTTGTCCTCCTCCAAGACAGCACATTCAAGGACATACGGTCCGTCGGTGCTGAGCATCTTCTCTATTTCCCCCTTCAGTTCCTCGTGGGTCACGGCGAGTCCATACGGTATGTTGTAACCCTTGCAGATAAGCTCGTATTGCGGGTTCATCATCCTTGTGAACGACCTTCTGCCTCCGAAGAACATGTCTTGCCATTGGCGCACATTGCCGAGATAGTTGTTGTTGAGCAGGATAACCTTCACCGGTGTCTGCTGTTCCATAATGGTGCCGAGCTCCTGTATGTTCATCTGGAATCCACCGTCGCCGGTAAACATGCACACCGTGCGGCCAGGTGCTCCGAATGTGGCACCGATGGCAGCAGGCAGTCCGAAGCCCATTGTGCCGAGTCCGCCGCTTGTCACTAACGAGAGCGGTTTGGCGAATTTGAAATATCTGCAAGAGAACATCTGGTTCTGTCCCACATCATTCACCATCACCGTATTGTCGTCGGTAGCTTCAGCCACGGCGTTCACCACTTCTGCCATGAGCAGGAATTTGCCTTTCGGATGGATGGCAGGCTCTATCACACGCTCACGTTCCGTTTCGTACAGAGGCTTGAAACTGTCTATCCATTCTTTATGGCTGTTCTTGTGGACGAGAGCCGTAATCTTGGGCAGCGACTCCTTGCAGTCAGCAACGATGGCAATGTCGGTCTTCACATTCTTGTCAATCTCCGAAGCGTCGATGTCGAGATGGATTATCTTTGCCTGTTTGGCATAAGTAGCCACATTGCTCGTCACCCTGTCGCTGAATCTCATTCCTATGGCAATCAGCAAGTCGCATTCCTGTTCCTTTATGTTCGGTGCATAGTTGCCGTGCATGCCGAGCATTCCCATATTCAGCGGATGGTCGGATGGCAGGGCAGATAGTCCCATGAGAGTCCTTGCTGCCGGTATGTCGGCCTTCTCCAGAAACTCCTTCAGTTCCTCCTGGGCATTTCCAATCTCCACACCATGACCGACGAGGGCAATCGGCTTCTTCGATTTGTTGATGAGCTCCGCCGCAAGCCTCGTCTTCTCTTCGTCCGGCTGCGGATAGGCATTATAGCTTCTGATGAAGTCGATGTGTTGAGGCTCATATTCAGTAAGAGCCTGCTGTATGTTCTTCGGGAAGTCGATGACCACAGGTCCCGGTCTTCCTGATTTAGCTATATAGAATGCCCGGCTGATAGCCCAGGCTATATCCTCCGGTCTTCTTATCTGGTAGCTCCATTTGCATATCGGCTGTGCGAGACAGGCGAGGTCTACCTCCTGAAAGGCGTCTGTGCCCAGAGCGCTGATGCCCACCTGTCCGGCAATGACCACAATAGGAGTGGAGTCTGTGAGCGCATCGGCAACACCCGTCACGGTGTTGGTGGCTCCAGGACCGCTTGTCACGATACATACTCCAACCTTTCCGCTCACCCTTGAATATCCTTCTGCAGCATGTGCCGCCGCCTGTTCATGGCGCACAAGGATATGGTTGAACACCTTGTTGTCGCCGCGGGTATAGTGGTATAACGCATCGAACACCGGCATTATCGCTCCTCCGGGATAACCGAAGATGGTATCCACCCCTTCGTTTGCCAATGATCGCATCAGCGCCTCCGCACCGGTTATCTTCTCTCTTGCCATTCTTCTCTTACAATTTGTTGATTTGTGTTTCGTGCTTCAATTCCAATCCGCTTTACGGGTTGGGCTCACTGTGGCGTCAGCCTATTCTATTATTCTGACGCCACCCTTGTCGGCAGAGCTTACACTCTGTGCGTATGCCCTGAGAGCCTTGCTCACCGTGCGCTGGCGGGTCATCGGGCGTTGTTCCCTTGCCGCCAGTTCTTCGTCGGTCAGCTTCACGTTTATCGTTCTGTCAGGTATGTCAATCTCTATGATGTCGCCATCTGTTATCTTTCCGATGTTTCCACCGGCTGCCGCTTCCGGCGATATATGTCCGATGCTGAGTCCCGATGTGCCTCCGCTGAATCGTCCGTCTGTTATCAGCGCACATTCCTTACCCATGTGCATGCTCTTGATATACGAAGTGGGGTAGAGCATCTCCTGCATTCCCGGACCGCCCTTCGGTCCTTCGTGGGTTATCACCACGCAGTCGCCTTTCTTCACCTTTCCGCCAAGGATTCCCTCGCAGGCATCCTCCTGGGAATCGAATACCTTTGCCGGTCCTTCGAAGTGCCACAATGCAGGGTCCACTCCGGCAGTTTTCACCACGCATCCGTCCTGTGCGATGTTTCCGAACAGCACGGCAAGTCCACCGTCTTTCGTATAAGCGTGGCCGAGGTCGCGTATGCAGCCCTCGCTGCGGTCGGTGTCGAGCGTCTCCCATTTTTCGTCTTGTGATCCCATCTTGGTAGAGAACTTTCTTCCGGGAGCGCTGCGGTATATCCTGTCAGCCTCTTCGTCGACTGCAGATTTCGTGATATCGTATTTTTCGAGCTGTTCGCCGAGAGTCTTTCCGTCAGCACGTTTCACGCCTTTGTGTATCAAACCGCCCTTTGCCAGTTCGTTCAGAATTCCAAAGATTCCACCGGCACGGTTGCATTCCTGAATGCTGTATTTCTGTGTGTTCGGCGAGAGCTTGCACAGACAAGGCACCTTACGGCTCAACCTGTCGATATCGCTCATCGTGAACTCCACGCCGCCCTCCTGTGCCACGGCGAGCAGATGTAGCACGGTGTTTGTGCTTCCTCCCATCGCTATATCGAGAGTCATGGCGTTGAGAAAAGCTTCCCTTGTGGCAATGTTTCTCGGGAGCACGCTGTCGTCGCCATCCTCATAATATTTCATGGCGTTTTCCACTATCAGGTGTGCGGCGTCTTTGAAAAGCTTTATTCTGTTTTTGTGGGTGGCGAGAATCGTTCCGTTACCCGGCAGACTCATGCCGATTGCCTCTGTAAGCGAGTTCATGGAGTTTGCCGTGAACATACCTGAACAGCTACCGCAGCCAGGACAGGCACAACTTTCAATCTCCTTCAGTTCTTCGTCGCTTACGCTCTTGTCGGCACCGTTCACCATGGCGGTGATGAGGTCAGCGTTTGCGCCTTTCCAGCGTCCCGCTTCCATCGGTCCTCCACTGCAGAAAACGGTAGGTATGTTAAGTCTCATTGCCGCCATAAGCATTCCCGGCGTCACTTTGTCGCAGTTTGATATGCATATCATGGCATCAGCCTTGTGGGCGTTAACCATATATTCCACTGAGTCGGCAATGATATCTCGTGAAGGCAGGGAATATAGCATTCCGTCGTGTCCCATCGCTATTCCGTCGTCTATGGCGATAGTGTTGAACTCGGCGGCATAGCATCCCATTTTCTCTATTTCTTCTTTTACGATTTGTCCGATGTCGTGCAGATGAGTATGTCCGGGCACGAATTGAGTGAAAGAGTTGACGATGGCAATGATTGGCTTGCCGAACTGTTCGTGTTTCATTCCTGCCGCCACCCAGAGGGCTCTGGCTCCTGCCATTCTCCTTCCTTCGGTGCATACCGCACTTCTCAACTTATTCTTCATCTTATTCCTTTTTTAGTGTTAAGCTAATACCTCGTATTGCAAATTTGTGTTTGAGCGTTTATGATTGTACGCCAAAAATAATGCTATTGTTGTATATCGGGCAAATGCCATTGCATTTGCCTACAAAGGTACTTGTTTTTCCGAACAATAGAACAAAATGACACACGTATTTTCTTTTTAAGATACATTTAGAAGAAAAAAACTTAAAAAAATAAAGAAATGTCAGAATAATGACACATTATGATATGAAGTGTGCAATGCGGATGTCAGCGTGTTATCTTGCCCTCAATATTATACACCTCCTCTTCGTCCGCCATATGTCGCAGCACACGTTCTATCGACGGCATGTCGAAATCGAGGGTGTAAAGTTCCTTTATGTGATGAGGCTTCTTGTCTTCGAGCAGTTTCAGAATGGCGAGTCTTATATCCTTGTCTCTCTGTTTGTCCTCTCTTGTTCTCTTTTTCTGTTCTATGCATACGTCACATTGTCCGCATCTCTCAGACCGTGTCTCTCCGAAGTAGTTGAGCAACTGCTGGCTGCGGCAAACCTTTTCGCTCTCGGCGTATGTCACCACAGCCTCAAGGCGCTTCTCAGCCAGTTTCTTTCGCCAGTCATACACTTTCATCGGGATGACAATCTCCTCGAAGTCAACGCGGCTTTGCGTATATTTGATGTGTGGTATGCTCTTGCGGGGTATGAAATGTATGATATGCTTTCTGCTCAGGGTCTTCAGTATTTCATGAGTCTGCTGGTCGTCCACACCGCTCTGCTGTGCGATAAGCGCCTCTTCGATATAGGCATAATCGGAGAACATGCCGCTGTAGTTTCTGAGTGCTGCCACAACGACGGCGTTCTCTTCATCGGTCATGTCTTTCAGGCGATAAAGGTCGTTGCGTCCGATGAGGAAACGCATCCTTGCCTTGTTGTCGCTTGCCTCGCTGTATTCTATGTATCCGGATTTTTCAAGAATCTTGAGTGCCGATTCCACTCTTGCCGGATAGTGTTTGAAGTTTCTGCAGAATTTGTCGAGGTTGAATTCGAAAGTCCTTTCGAAGCCGCAGCCCACGGCGAGTTGGAAGAAATACGCAAGATGTTCATACACGGTCTTGATATATTCCTTGTCAGGATACTGGTCGGCGATGCGGCGCTGCAGTATCGACTTGTCCCTGCCGTTGAAAAGCAATACGGCATAAGCCTTGTTTCCGTCTCTGCCTGCGCGCCCGGCTTCCTGGAAATAAGCTTCTATGGAGTCAGGACTGTCGATATGTATCACGACCCTCACGTCCGGCTTGTCTATACCCATGCCGAAGGCATTGGTGGCTACCATCACCTTCACCTTGTCCTCCTGCCACATTGACTGCCGCAAGTCTCTCACAGCATGGTCGAGGCCGGCATGATAGAAGGTGGCGCTGATATTGTTGTCGTTGAGATATTCAGCCACTTCTTTGGTCTTCTTCCTGCTGTATACATACACGATTGCCGAACCGCTGAGCGATCGTATGATATGTGCAGCCTGTTCGAGCTTGTCGTCGGCTGTCCTGACGATATACGCTATGTTTTTCCTCATGAAGCTCATGCGGAATACGTTCTTTTCCTTGAAGTTGAGTTGTTTCTGTATGTCGTCGATGGCGGGTAGGGTGGCGGTGGCTGTAAGTGCGAGGACAGGTGCGTCCGGCTTTATCTTTCTGATTTCGGATATTGCCAGATATGATGGTCTGAAGTCATATCCCCATTGGCAGATACAGTGGGCTTCGTCAACGGTTATGAAGCTCACGGTCATGTGGCTCAGTTTGCTGAGAAACAATTCTGACGACAGTCTTTCGGGGGATATATATAATAAGGTGACGCCACCGAGCACGGCATTGTCGAGAATCTTCAGTATCTCAGTATGTTTCATGCTGCCATAGATGGCGTATGCCTTCACCCCCTTCTTTCTCAGAGCGTCCACCTGGTCTTTCATCAGCGCTATGAGTGGGGTGATGACGAGGCATACCCCCTCCATGGCGATGGCAGGCACCTGGAAGGTGATAGACTTTCCACCGCCGGTAGGCATCAGTCCGAGAGTGTCTTTCCCGGCACAGATGCTTTCAATGATGTCTCTTTGTATTCCTCTGAAGTCAGGGTAGCCCCAATACTCCTTAAGAATCCTGAGGTATTTGTCGTCTGCCATCTGCCAGTGTTATAATGTTCAAGCTTGTCCCTCTGTCGGCTGTATGTCTTCTATCTGCAGCTGCACGTCGTTGTGTTTGAAGATATTGTCCTCTATGGTGTATGCGATGTTGAAGCTGCGTTTCGACTTGATGTATCGTGCTGCGGCACTTTGTCCGAAGGCGATGCCGCTCATCACGTTGTTAGACTTTGAGTCTACGAGTTCCAGTTTGATGTGTTCCTGCTCTCTGCCCACCACCTTGCTCGTGCCGAAGTCGTATACGTTCATTGTGGCAAACATCGGTTTTGTGTTGCCCGGTCCGAAGGGGCCGAACTTCTTGAGTTCGCTGTGCATCTTCTTCGTGATGTCCTTCAGGTCTATCACGGCGTCGATGTTGAGTGCCGCTTCGGTGTGTTCCGGCAGTATATGTTCCTCCACGTATGCCTGGAACCTGTCTCTGAATTCCTTCACGTCGTCCCATCTCAGCGTCAGTCCGGCTGCATAGGTATGGCCGCCGAAGTTCAGCAGCAGGTCACGGCAGCTCTTTATGGCGGCATATATGTCGAATCCCGCCACGCTTCGTGCCGAACCGGTGGCGAGCTCGCCGTCGCGTGTCAGCACTACGGTAGGCCGCACGTAGATTTCCGTCAGTCTGGAAGCCACGATTCCTATCACGCCCTTTTTCCAGTTCTCGTCGTATAGCACTATGCTCGAGTGTTTCTGCTGGCTCTCCAGTCTGCCCACAATCAAGTTCGCCTCCTCGGTCATCTGCTTGTCTATGTCCTTGCGCTGCTCGTTGTATTCGTTTATGTGTTTCGCCTTGTCGAAAGCCACGGCGAAATCCTTTTCCACGAGCAGGTTCACGCTCTCCCTTCCGTTCTCCATACGTCCGGAAGCGTTGATCCTCGGTCCGATTTTGAACACGATGTCGCTCATCGACAGCGTGCGTCCGTTCAGTCCGCAGATGTCGATGATGGCTTTCAGTCCGATGTTAGGGTTCTGGTTCAGCTGTTTCAGTCCGTGGTAGGCAAGAATCCTGTTCTCTCCCGTCACCGGTACGATGTCGGCAGCGATGCTCACGGCGCAGAAGTCGAGCAGCGGTATCAGTCTTGAGAAAGAAATGCCGTTGCTCTTTGCAAACGCCTGCATGAATTTGAATCCCACACCGCATCCGCACAGATGTTTGAAAGGATAGGTGTCGTCTTCTCTTTTGGGGTTCAGAATAGCGGCAGCTTGTGGCATTTCCTCATCCGGCACGTGATGGTCGCAGATGATGAAGTCTATGCCCAGCTCTTTGGCGTATTCAATTTCTTTTATCGCCTTTATTCCACAGTCGAGTATTATTATCAGTCCCACACCCGTTTCGTGGGCGAAGTCGATACCCTTACGGCTCACTCCATATCCCTCGTCGTAGCGGTCGGGAATGTAGTAGTCGATGTTGGAGTAATACTGCTGTAAGAACTTGTAAACCAATGCGACGGCAGTACATCCGTCCACATCGTAGTCACCATACACCATGATGCGTTCCTTGCGCCCCATGGCTTCGTTGAGTCTTTCCACCGCGGCGTCCATGTCCTTCATAAGGAAAGGGTCGATGAGGTCGTTGAGCTGCGGATGGAAGAATTTCTTTGCGTCCTCTTCCTTTATTCCGCGCTTCGCCATTATCGTCGCTATCACGGGGCTGACTTTCAGGTTGTCAATCAGTTTTTCTGCATCTTTCTTTTGTTCTGGTGTAGGTGGATCGTATTTCCATTTAAAATGCATTTATATATTCTTTTTATTTCCTTCGCGAATGTCTTTGTAGGGCATTTCAAGGCACGTAGCCTAAGCCTTCAGGCCAAAGAGCGTGTAAAGTTACGAAAATTTGCTCAAATACTTATGTTACCCGCAGGTTTTTTATATAATTTTTAGGCAAGTAGACAAGTAGGCAAGTAGACGAGTAGACAAGGGTATATGTCTCGACTTGTACGTTTCAGCAATAATCCTGTCTGTCAACAAATGGAAGCAATATCCTTGTTTGTTCGTCTGTCCGTCATTTTTTTTGAAAATATCCCTGCCAAATGTCCGAAATCCTTTTCTTTGGCGTTATATATATAAACCCAAATCGGTCATTAGGCCGTTTAATGTCATATTTTACAACTGCTTGCAGTCTTTTGCTTTTTATAAGGTGTCTTTTGCCTGTTTTTAATTCGCAATAGCTCGCTATTACTCATTAAAAGCCAAACAAAATCCACTCTTCTAAAAAGCAAAATACAAGCAAGCCCTAATGACCGCTTTGGGATAAACGAGAGATGAAACCAGAAGAGTTCAACCATATTATCCTGCCTCTTAGACAAGAGTTGCTGTCGCGGGCCTTTGGCATGACCGGAAACGGAGAAGACCACTGAAAAAACAACCCGTCCTGACCTTTATGAAAGGCAAAAACATGTTCACAGGATGTCAATTTGATAATAAAAAAACTTGAAATATGAAGAAATTACTATTGTTGGCTGCGTTCTTGCCGCTTTTGGGAGAGGCAGCAGAGAAAGAAGACACGACGTTTGTGGTGAAAGACAAAAAAATCGTAGTAGACGTGGATGGCAGCAAGACCAACGTCAAGGTGTTCGGCAACGACGGAGTGGAGCAGACGAAGGTCAGCGAAATGAACTTCGTGGATGGCCAGGAAGTGGAACAGGTATATGTGGGTTCGCCATTCCTGCCAACAAACAATCTGCAGCACATCGATTTCGCCCCACGTTATCCTACGGTATGGTTCGGTATGGCAAACATCACCGGCAAGGTGTTCGGCACGAGCCAGCTCCACCACGCAAGGTTTTCAAAGTCGTTTGAATTTGGCGTCACCCCTTATTACATGTCGGTGCCGTTCAACAAGCAGAACAGTATGGGATTCAGTATCGCAGCCCAGCTTGTGTGGAGCCACCTCTGCTTTCAGAAAGACTATGTCGTGACGGAAACCGGCGGCAAATGGGATTTCGTGAAGATGGACCAGCGAGCCGACGGCAACAATATCAACTATATGTCGTTCCGTCTGCCCATGATGTTCACCGTGGATGGCAGCTATGACTTCTATTTGGGGCTGGGACTGTCGCCCGAGATCCGTACCAATGCCTGGTATAAGATGAAAGGAAACATATCGGCAGACGAGACCTACAAGCTCAACCGTCTGGGACTTAACATGTCGGTAGTCTGGGGAATCGGTCCGCTTGTCTTCAGCGGTTCGCTGGGTCTAACGCCACTTTTCAAGACAGTCAACGGCAAGAAGGCATATCAGAACTCCTGTTCTGTAGGAGTGGATGTCCTGTCGCTCGTGAAACTCATCAACTCAGGCAAAAAGAAGAACAAGAATAAAATAGATTTCTAAATATTGCTGTCCGGTAAATCTTTTGCAAGCAGTTGTAAAATACTACCATTGAACGGCCTAATGACCGATTTGGGTTTAAGATAATCGATATGGGTGAAAGTTGCCCATATCGCTGATTCTTAGTAAAAGCAAGAATTGCTCACAAACTGTCAGATTGTCTGGTTTTTAGTCGTAACATTTTGACAGACAGACAGTTGACTGCCTTACGATTGTCAGCCAATTGTCTGGATGGTTTGCTGATGAAAGAAATTGTCAGATGAGAGGAATTCAGGCGACAGGCATTGTCAATACTCTTGGAGCTTTGGCTGTATATTGTTTCTTTCCTAAGAAACCAATAATTGCAGTCCAAAGGACTATAGATAGACAATTAACCTTATTCTAATTCGTCGAACTCATGCTAACTTATTGGGCAGACGTCTGACTGCAATTCTGCCCATCCGGGGCAAGCAGCGTGCCCATGATGGGTAAGCACCGTGCCCCACTTGGGCAAGCAGCGTGCCCCACTTGGGCAACATCAATGCCCCAAATGTGCCCGTTGATGCCCAAAACAGAAATCAAAGTGTTCTTTGGATGAAACAGGATATGGAAATACCCGGTTTGGCAGCTCTTGGCGTGAAAGAAACTGTTGCCCTTGTGTGTGGAGATAGTTTGGTAGTGATGATACTTCGGTATTCAGAATGATACTTTTATGATACTTTTCTGTAAATACTTCAGAAAAGTATCATTTAGCTAAGTCTTTATAAGTCAGAGATTTGACTATAGAATAAAGGCGAAAATGATACAATGACACTTCTTTTCACGAAAACTCGTTTATCACCATCAGTCATTATGGCTTCAGTGGACATATAGTGAGTTGGGGATTGCGGACGATTTGACCATGCGGACGATAACGACCGACTTGCATTGACCTGAGGTAAGTCGGAGAGAGGCGCGTGGATATTGAAGAGTGGTGGGCGTTTCTGTGGAAAACAATGAAAATCCCCGGTACAAGAGCGTTTGTTGCATCTTGTGCCGGGGATTGTGTATTCCGTTTTCCCGTTTGTCATCGTTTGAACTTCCGGTAAATCTTCCATGCGAACAAGGCACCGTCGATGATGCCGACGCTCGAGCTGAGGACGCTCGACAGAGTGAAACCTTTCTGTCTGGTCTTCTTCTCCGGCTTGAACATCGCGTTCCATAGCAGACCAATTTCTTTCTGGTCTTTGTTCATTCCTTTGAGCAACACTTCACGGCGAGCCGCGATGTCGTCCAATGAATGGAAATGCTGTTGATGGTTCTGAGTCTTGTCCATAAGCTATCGGTCCATTAAAACATCGGTGAGAAATTTCACCAACGGACGCTCAACGAGCGGTTTTCTGAATAGGAGGAACAGTAGGAAGGCAACCAGATAGAATGCCCCCACCACGCAGAAGGCTCCAGCATACCCGATGCAGTCGGACAGCCATACCGTGGCGGCGAGCGAGAAGAATATCAGTGTCATGATGATTATCAGAGCCAATACCGCCACTATCACGAGTGCCGTTATCAGTCTGACAGACTTCTCTATCGCTCCGAGTTTTATGTATTCGCACTGAAGGCCGAAGTAATGACGGGCTAACTCCACGAGTCTGCCTATTATGCCGATGTTCCTATCACTTGAAAACATCAATGTCCTTGGATTTAGTTATAGTTCGTTTACCTTGTTCTTTGTCCATCCGCCAAGCGTGGCAGATGGCTGGAGGCAGGTGTTATACCTCCTCAGATTCAGCTGCCGCATCCTGGATGTCGTCAGCCAAGTCACCCATTTCCTTGCGTGTCAGCTTGATGCTGTGGCGCTTGCAGAAGTCGTCGATGGCGTCAGTGATTTTCTCTCTTGTATCGGTACCCTTTTCTGGGGCGAGTAATAGACCGAGTGCTGTTCCTGCCAGAGCTCCGCCGAGGAATGCTCCGATGTAACCTAATGCTTTCATAATCTTCAGATGTTAAAAATTAGACTAAATGTTATTGTGAAAGCAAATATAGTGCTTTTTTTTGTATCGGCAATGCCTTTTTACTATTTTTTTTGCCTGCTGAAGAGATAAAGAAGGTATTTAACAAACTTTGTGTGCCGCAATCTCTTTATTTACACCTAATTTATTTAACTTTGCAGAGATTTTGAAAAATAAGAATGTATAACCAAACAATATAACTGAAATGAAGAAATATACTATAATCTGCGCAAGCCTTTTCCTGGCTGTTGCATTCACAAGCTGTGGTTCGTCTGAGAAAGCATACAGAAAGATGTATGAAAAGGCACAGGCTGCCGAAAACAAGACCGCTACAGAACAGCCTACAGAAGAAGTTGCAGTAGTGACTCCAGTTGTGGAGAAGCCAGCCAACGAGACAGTTGTCGTTGACAATACCGACAATGTGCCGGTGCGTCAGGGCAAATACTCTGTGATAAGCGGTGCCGGACTGAAGTCGTTCAGCGTTGTGGTAGGCTCTTTCTCTGTGCAGGCAAATGCAGAGGGAATGCAGGGACAGCTCAACAACAAGGGCTATGCCGCACAGGTGGCTTACGACTCGGCTACAAGGATGTATCGTGTGGTGGCAACTACATTCGATACCAAGAACGAGGCTGTGCAGAGCCGTAACCAGTTGAGAAGCCAGTATCCGGACGCATGGCTGCTCTATAACCAGCAGTAATCAGAACCGTGGCACGCATACTGTCGATAGACTACGGAAAGAAACGCACCGGACTTGCCGTGACCGACCCCCTGCAGATCATTGCAGGAGGGCTTGCCACAGTGCCTACGGCGCAGCTCTACGACTATCTTGTGAAATACATCAGCGAGGAGAGCGTGGAGCTGATTGTCATCGGTGAGCCGCGGCAGCCGAATGGCGAGCCGAGCGAGAACCTGGCGAGGGTGAGACAGTTTGTGGCGCGCTGGAAAAACCATCAGCAGGTGCCTATCATATACTATGACGAGCGTTTCACATCGGTGCTTGCACACAAGGCGATGATAGACGGCGGACTGAAAAAGAAGGCGCGTCAGAACAAAGCGCTCGTAGATGAAATAAGCGCAACAATAATATTACAAAGCTTTTTGGAATCAAAGAGATGATTTTACCTATATATATATACGGACAGCCGGTATTGAGAAAAGAATCGGCTGATATTGAGAAAGACTATCCCAATCTGAAGGAACTGTTGGCAAACATGTTCGAGACGATGGAGGAGGCTAACGGCGTGGGACTTGCCGCACCGCAGATAGGACTGAACATCAGGGTTGTGGTAATCGACCTCGATGTGCTGTCGGAAGATTTTCCCGAATACAAGGGATTCAAGAAGGGATTCATCAATCCACATATCATAGAATACGACGAAACGAATACGGAGAGTCTGGAGGAAGGATGTCTCTCGCTGCCTGGCATCCAGGAGAAAGTGACACGTCCTACACGCATCCATGTGCAGTATCTCGACGAAGACCTCAACGAGCACGATGAGTGGGTGGAGGGATATCTGGCCCGTGTCATGCAGCACGAGTTCGACCATCTCGACGCTAAGATGTTCATCGACCGCATCTCTCCGCTGAGAAAGCAGCTCATCAAGAGTAAACTGAAGGCTCTCTTGCAGGGACGCTACCGCTGCAGCTACCGCACAAAGGCAGCAAGACGCTGACGCGGGGCTCGATGAGCCGTCGTTTTGACGAAGATATTCTTTTAGAACAACAGACACGTAATCCTCATGCTACTATGCGCAAGATACTCTTATTGGTATTATGTTTCGCCTCGTTGGCCTTTGCCAGGGCGCAATACAACATCGACAGATTGATAAGGGTAGGGCAGAGCGCATTGTATTATGAGGATTATGTCTTGTCTATACAGTATTTCAGCCGTGCCATAGCCTCAAAGCCATATCTCTACGAGCCGTGGCTGGGAAGAGGCGAGGCGAAGTTCAGACTCGACGACTATGTGGGGGCCGAGGCCGACTGCACCGAGGCGATAAGACTGAACCCCTATGTGCCGGTGATTTACGAGCTGAGAGGACTCTGCCGCATCAAGCAGAACAATTTCTCTGGAGCCATAGCCGACTACGACAAGACGATAGAATACGAGCCGGACAACAAGAACCTGTGGTATAACAGGGTGTTGTGTAAGCTGGAGGACAAGGATTATGACAAGGCATCGGCAGATCTCGACGTGATGATGAGGCGCTGGCCTAAATATTCACAGGCGTTCAGACTCAAGGCAGAACTGTGTCTGCAACAGAAAGACACTCTGCAAGGAAGCCAGTATCTGGACAAGAGCCTGGAACTCAACCCATACGACGGTGAGGCATGGGCGACACGCTCGATGATAAGTCTGGCTAAGTCGGAATGGAAAGACGCTGAGCAGCAGCTCTCCAAGGCAATACATCTGAAACCAAGCATGGCGGGATATTATGTGAACCGTGCGTTGGCAAGATACAATATCAACAACCTGCGTGGAGCTCTGGCGGATTACGACAAGGCAATTGAACTGGAGCCGAACAATTTCCTGGCACACTACAACCGAGGACAGCTGCGTGTGCAGGTGGGCGACGACAACAGGGCGGTGGAGGACTTCGACTTCATAATCCGTCTTGAACCAGGCAACGTGATGGCTATCTACAACCGTGCGCTGCTGCGTGAGCGCATTGGAAACCTGAGAGGTGCGATTGCCGACTATTCCACATTGATATCACAATTCCCCAACTTCTGGGTAGGACTCAGCAACCGTGCCCGCTGTTACCGCCGTCTCGGCATGACGGCGAAGGCAGAGCTCGATGAGTTCCGTATCTTCAAGGCGCAGAACGACAAGTCGAATGGCTATCAGCCACGTTGGAGCAAGAAGAAGATACGTGATGTGAGAAAGAGAAGCGAGATAAACTTCGACAAATACAACCAGCTCGTGGTTGACGACAAGGCAGAGGTGGACCATGAGTATGAAAACTCCTACAGAGGAAAGGTGCAGAACCGCCACCTCGATGTGGAGTATATGCCGATGTACCAGCTCTCGTTCATCCAGTACAACAACGGCGTGAAGTCGTATGTCGCTTCAGATGAAATCGTTGACCGTTTCAACAAGGAAATGGCAGAGAAGTCAGACGCCACGATACACAATGCCAGCTTGCCACTACAGATAACCTGTAATCCGAAGAGCCTCGACGAGGAAACATCGAAGCGCTATCTCGTGATGATAGACTCGCTGAGCGATATGATACAGAAATCGAAGGATCTGCGTGGCGACAAGGGGTATCTGCTCAAGAGGGCTGTGGCGTATTGCGTGACCCAGAATTATTACGATGCAGAAAACGACCTTTCGGCATATCTGCAGATAGACAGCACCTCGGTACTCGCATATTGGCAGAGGGCGGTATGTCTGACGATGTTGAGGACATTCGATGCGTCGATGGGAGGCAAACCGATGTTCAGTGAGCAGAAGGCTATCGACGACCTTGCCAAAGCGATAAGTCTCGACGGCAACAACGCATATCTTTATTACGACAGGGCAAACCTGTATGCCGCATCCAAAGACTATGGCAAGGCGCTGGCAGACTACGACAAGGCTATCTCCATTGACGGCAGACTGGCAGAGGCTTACTATAACAGAGGAATGGTGAGGGTGTTTGCCGGAAATGTGGAACAAGGTGTGGCAGACCTCAGCAAAGCTGGCGAACTGGGACTCGTTGATGCCTATGTGGCAATAAAGAAATATGGAAACAAGAAGGGAAAATGATAGATGAAGACATATTTAACGTATGTTCTTTCTTCGTTTCACAGGAAAATAGTAATTTTGCACTTGTTAAAACAATCGCGGGTATTCGTATCACTCGCTAAAAACAAATAAATAAAATTATGATTAAAATCACATTTCCAGACGGAACTGTTCGTGAGTATGAACAGGGCGTGACTGGTCTGCAGATTGCAGAGAGCATTTCGCCGGCTTTGGCCCGCAACGTATTGGCTTGCGGCGTGAATGGCGAAACGGTAGAGTTGAACCGTCCTATCAACGAGGATGCAAAGGTAACATTGTACAAGTGGGAAGACGAAGAAGGCAAACACGCCTTCTGGCACACATCAGCCCACCTGTTGGCTGAAGCGCTCCAGGAGTTGTACCCTGGAATCCAGTTCGGTTTCGGACCTGCTGTAGATAATGGATTCTTCTATGATGTTATGCCGAAAGACGGTGTAGTGATCAAGGAGGGAGACTTCGACAAGATTGAGAAGAAGATGAAGGAGCTCGCGGCTAAAGACGAGCTGCTCGTGCGCAAGGAGGTTTCAAAGGCAGACGCCCTGAAGGAATTCAAGGCAGACGGTCAGGAATACAAATACGAGCACATCGACCAAGACCTTGAGGACGGTACCATCACCACATACACACAGGGCCATTTCACAGACCTCTGTAAGGGTCCACACCTTGTGAGCACTGGTGCCATCAAGGCAATCAAGATAACAAGCGTTGCCGGAGCCTTCTGGCGTGGCGATGCCAAGCGTGAGCAGATGACACGAATCTACGGTATCTCCTTCCCTAAGAAGAAGATGCTCGATGAATATCTCGTGATGCTCGAAGAGGCAAAGAAGCGCGACCACAGAAAGATAGGCAAGGAGATGGAACTCTTCATGTTCTCAGAGCGTGTGGGCAAGGGACTTCCTATTTGGCTGCCGAAGGGAACACAGCTGCGTCTGCGTCTTCAGGAGCTGCTTCGCACACTCCTGAAACCATATAACTATCAGGAGGTAATTACTCCGGGAATCGGTGGAAAGAGCCTTTATGTGACTTCTGGCCACTATGCACACTATGGCAAGGACGCCTTCCAGCCAATCCACACTCCAGAGGAGGATGAGGAGTATATGCTGAAGCCGATGAACTGTCCGCACCATTGTGAGGTATATGCCCGCAAACCACGTTCATACAAGGATCTGCCATTGCGTATCGCAGAGTTCGGTACGGTGTTCCGCTATGAGAAGAGTGGTGAGCTGCATGGATTGACACGTGTGCGTACGTTTACACAGGACGATGCCCACATATTCGTGCGTCCGGATCAGGTGAAGAAAGAGTTCGAAAACGTGATCGACGTAATCCTCAAGGTGTTTGACATCTTTGGATTCAAGGACTACGAGGCTCAGATTTCACTTCGTGACCCAAAGGACACAGAGAAATATATCGGCGACGATCAGAATTGGGAAGACAGCCAGAATGCCATCCGCGAGGCTTGTCGCGAGAAGGGTCTTCTGTGTCGTGAGGAAGAAGGCGAGGCAGCGTTCTACGGACCAAAGCTCGACTTCATGGTGAAGGATGCCATCGGACGCAGATGGCAGCTCGGAACAATCCAGGTGGACTACAACCTGCCGGAGCGTTTCAAACTGGAATATACAGCAGAGGACAACTCTAAGAAGACTCCGGTAATGATACACCGTGCACCATTCGGCTCGCTGGAGCGTTTCACCGCCGTGCTCATCGAGCATACCGCAGGTCATTTCCCACTCTGGCTCACACCAGACCAGGTGGCTATCCTGCCAATCTCAGAGAAGTATAACGAATACGCAAATAATCTTGCCAAGTATCTTGACGGCAAGGGCGTGCGTGCAAAGGTTGACGACCGCAACGAGAAGATTGGACGCAAGATTCGCGACAACGAGATGAAGCGCATCCCATACATGCTCGTAGTGGGAGAGAAGGAGCAGGCCGAGGGTACTGTTGCCGTGCGTAAGCAGGGCGGTGGCGACCAGGGCGTGATGAGCAAGGAAGACTTCGCCAAGAAGATAAACGACGAAGTGGCTGAGATGCTTAAAGGCTTGACATTGTAATGAGTTCGTTGCGGCGCTGCCGCACAAGGATATGGAGAATGGGCGTTTGCGATTATTCGTGAGCGCCCATTTGAATTGAAGGAGTGTAGATTGTCTTCAGATTTCTGTTACTTATACCAGTCTTGCCAAATCTGTAGTTTTGGCTTCTTGAATCGGGCTTCTAAGTAAGCTGTGCGGTAATTATGTTCAGAATGCCGCCATTCGAGTCGGACTTATGTCTGCAATCCTGCGATTTGGTATAAAGTGATGAAAATTAAACACTTCTGAAAGAGGTATTTACCGTAAAATGCAAAAAAACCGAAATATATTTCCGTATGCCGCCAAAAACTCGTATATTTGCAAGCCCAAAAGTAAGGACAAAGATATATAAAACAATAACGTATAAAATAAAATGACAAAAGCAGACATTATAGAAGAAATTGTTGCTTCTACAGGTGTGGCAAGAAAAGATGCAGCCACTACTGTCGAGGCATTTATGGAAGCTATCAAAAACAGTTTGTTGGAGAGAAAGGAAAATGTTTACTTGAGAGGTTTCGGTAGCTTTATCGTGAAGCACCGTGCAGAGAAGACAGCAAGAAACATCTCTAAGAACACAACAATTGTGATTGCAGCCCACGACTTCCCAAGTTTCAAGCCTGCCAAAAGCTTCGTCAGCAAAATGAAGGGCGAAGAGTAAGAAAGATATTATTAACAACATTATATTAAACAATTAAAAAACAATAAGATTATGCCAAACGGTAAGAAGAAAAAGGGCCACAAGATGGCTACTCACAAGCGTAAGAAAAGATTAAGAAAGAACAGACATAAGAGCAAGTAAGACTAACTGCAGAGTTAGTGCTCAATGGAAGGTCTATTCGGACTGGGCATGTCAATCAATGCAGCAATCATCAAGAACGCGTATTTATTGACATGCCCTTATTTTATCAATCAAGTTTTTGTATTTAGGACATGACAAGCGAATTAGTAATCGACGTTCAACAGAAAGAAATCTCCATCGCCCTTCTTGAAGACAAGAATCTCGTGGAGTATCAGAACGAGCCGAGGTCGGCGTCGTTTTCTGTTGGAAACATCTACGTGGCAAAAGTCAAGAAGCTGATGCCGGGCTTGAATGCAAGCTTTGTAGATGTGGGCTATGAGCGTGATGCCTTTCTACACTATCTTGACCTCGGGAGTCAGTTCAACTCCTATGAAAAGTATATCAAACAGGTACAGAGCGACAGAAAGAAACTTTATCCCTTTGCCAAGGCGATGAGACTGCCCGACTTGAAGAAGGACGGCTCAGTGCAGAGCGAATTGCAGCAGGGACAGGAGGTACTGGTGCAAATCGTAAAAGAACCCATTTCAACGAAGGGACCGCGACTGACATGCGAATTGAGTTTCGCCGGACGTTACCTGGTCCTTATTCCATTTGATGATAAAGTTTCTGTTTCATCCAAAATTAAAAGCGGCGAGGAAAGGGCAAGACTCAAACAGCTCATCCACAGCATCAAGCCAAAGAACGTGGGCGTTATTGTGCGCACCGTGGCTGAGGGAAAGCGTGTGGCTGAACTGGACACAGAGCTGAAGGTACTGATGAAGCGGTGGGAGGACGCTATCAAGAAAGTACAGGAAACCCAAAAACGCCCGCAGTTGGTTTACGAAGAGACAAGCCGCGTCGTAGCAATGCTCCGCGACCTCTTCAACCCCTCGTACGAAAACATCTACGTGAATGACGAGGAGGTGTATAAGGAGGTGAAGCATTATGTAACGCTCATCGCTCCTGAGAAAGCAAACATCGTGAAGCTTTACAAGGGAACGGTGCCTATCTTTGACAACTTCAACGTAACAAAGCAGATCAAGTCGAGCTTCGGAAAGATTGTAAACTATAAGCATGGTGCTTATCTTATCATAGAACACACCGAAGCCCTTCATGTCGTTGATGTGAACAGCGGAAACCGCACACGTTCAAACAACGGACAGGAGGCTAATGCACTTGACGTGAACCTCGGAGCTGCTGATGAGCTGGCCCGCCAGTTGCGTCTTCGCGATATGGGCGGCATCATCGTGGTGGACTTCATCGACATGAGCCTTGCCGAGGACCGTCAGATTCTTTATGAACGCATGTGCAAGAACATGCAGAAAGACCGTGCACGCCACAATATCCTGCCGCTGAGCAAGTTCGGACTGATGCAGATAACGCGTCAGCGTGTGCGTCCAGCCATGGATGTCAATGTGGAAGAGACCTGCCCTACATGCTTTGGAAAGGGAAAGATAAAGTCGAGCATACTTTTCACAGACCAGTTGGAGAACAAAATTGACAAGTTGGTCAACAAGATAGGAATAAAGAATTTCTATCTTCACGTACATCCGTATGTGGCTGCTTATATCAATCAGGGTATTTTCAGCCTTAAGCGTAAGTGGCAGATGAAATACGGATTTGGCGTACATGTCGTTTCTTCTCAGAAGATGGCTTTCTTGCAGTATGAATTCTATGACAGCAAGAAAGAGTTCATCGACATGAAGGAAGAGAGCGAGACGATGTAACAAGCGTAAAAGTAGTACAATCATGGTGCGGCATCATACAGCCGTAGCTGATAGGAAAGGCAAAAAACTTACAACAAAAAAATCGGGAAGCGGACCAATTGTCCTGCTTCCCGAATTTTTTGTTATTGTAGTTATCCTGTTGAATCAGATACCGAGTTTCTTTCTAATATCCTTAGGAATGGCGTTCTTGTTAACCATGAAGTCCATAACCTTGTAAGCGCTGAAAGTCTTTGTCATATACCAGATTCCCTTGTAGTCGCCATGCTCACCCCAAGAGTTCTTGATCATATAGTATTCCTTGCCGTTCTGGTCTTTTGCCAGACCGAAGAGGTGCATACCGTGGTCGTCTGTTGTCTCCCAATTGTCGAAAGCCTCCTGGCGCATCTCCTGTGTGAGCTTAACCTCAGGAGTGTTTACACCGAGAGAGTCGAGGAGATTTGTCTTCTGAGACGGAGTGAGCTTGAGCCATTTTGCAGCATCGCTTCCAGCAAGGCTCTGAACAGCCTTTGTGTCGATGGCAACAGCGAGACCCTGACGTGTGAAGCCCTGCTCTGAAACGTCGCCACCCCACATTACGCTGTAACCATTGTTGATAGCGTTGTCGATGATGCGGTTGATGTCCTCAACAGGAACGTTGTAGCTCATACCCCAGCGCCAGTTGTCCTGTACCTCTACAGCGAATGGCTTGTAGAATGGGTGGTGAGTGTAGCTTGTGATGCTTACATAGTCGTTCCAATCCAGACCGAAGCTGTCAGCGAATGTTCTTGGAGTGTAGGTCTTTCCCTCATACTTGAAAGACTCTGGGCACTTGCCGAGATAAGTGTCGAGGATAGCCTGCAGACCCTTCTTCCATGCTGGAGACAATTTCTTCATGTTGCTCTTTGCTACAGCCTCTACGTATGGAGTCATTACAGCGAAGAACTCGTTGAAGTTGTTCAGAGAGTCACCATAGAGTGAGCCAGGTGCCGGCATAGCGTCCTCTGGGCAGATACCATAGTTTTTCAGGCAGTACAATGGATCCTCAGCAGAACCACCCTGAGAGAATGAAACGTCACCATGCATGCGAACTGCAGTGATAGCGCGGTCCATGTAAGTCTTGTTTGCAACAAAAGCCTCGCAGAGGTCTACGCTCTTGCCAGTCTTTCTCAAGATTTCGCTCTCGAAGAAAGAGAGAGTAGAGTAGTCCCAGCAGGTACCGCTTCTGCTCTGGTCCTTGATGCTTGTGATCTTACATTCTTTGATTGTGGTGAATACCGGCTTGTTCTTGTTTGCCGATTCCTTCTTCTCCTGAGCATTGGCTCCCATAGCGAGGCAAGCCAAGAGGGCTAACGTTAGAATTTTTTTCATTTTGTATTGTTTATAAATAAATTAATGTTTTATGATTTTCTGCGTTTTATATCATGTAATCATGAACTTAGTTCTTGCTCATGAAATCCTCAACGTCTTTTGGATGATATGGGATACGCTCCTCGCCGAGGAAGCGGCAGCCGTCGCTTGTGATGAGAATGTCGTCCTCGATACGGATTCCACCGAAATCCTTGTATGTCTCCAGCTTTTCATAGTTGATGAAGTCCTTGTGGAGACCCTTAGCGCGCCATTCGTCGATGAGGGCTGGGATGAAGTAGATTCCCGGTTCGTCTGTAACAACGAAGCCTTCTTCAAGTCGGCGGCCCATGCGCAGGCAGTTTGTTCCGAACTGCTCCAGATTAGGTCTTGTTTCATCGTCAAAGCCCACGTAGGTTTGTCCGAGTCCCTCCATGTCGTGTACGTCCATACCCATCATGTGGCCCAGTCCGTGAGGCAGGAACATGGCGTGAGCGCCAGCCCTTACAGCCTCCTCCGTATCGCCCATCATGAGTCCGAGCTCCTTCAGTCTGTCTGTCATAAGGCGGCAAACGTCCATGTGCACGTCGAAATACTTGACGCCAGGCTTTGAAATTTTCAAGGCGAGGTCGTGGCAATCCTCCACGATAGAATAAATCTCAAGCTGTCTTTGAGTGAATTTTCCGTTTACAGGGAATGTTCTGGTATTGTCAGAGCAATAGTGTTCCATTGTCTCGCCGCCACAGTCGCAGAGAGCCAGTCGTCCGCTTTCGAGCACTGCCATAGAAGGATTTCCGTGCATAATCTCACCATGCTGTGAGAAGATTGTAGGGAAGCTTACCATCGCACCATACGAGTTGGCAATACCGTTTACCTGTCCGCCTACGTATTTCTCTGTCACTCCAGGCTTTGTCACACGCATCGCTGTGGTGTGCATCTTGTAACCGATAGCGCAAGCACGCTCGATTTCCTCGATTTCCTGCTGTTCCTTGGTAGAACGCATCTTCACCACTGCCTTTATCAGTTCAACAGATGCAGCCTCGCGCTGTTTGCTTGGATGAATGCCGAGCAGGTCGAAAATCTGTATCATGGTGTCATGACGGTAAGGCGGCAGGAAATGTATCGTGCGTTTCTCTTTCATGGCGTTGTCGCAGATAACCTGAAGCTGCTTCATCGGTGCGCTTTCTTTCACTCCTGCGTGTTCTGCCATATCATGAACGCTGTCAACGCTTCCATACCATACGATGTCGTCGATATCGATGTCGTTGCCGATAAGCAACTCCTTGTCGTTGTCAACGTCGATTACTCCAACGAGTCCGTCTCTCTTCGGTCCGAAATAATAAAGGAAAGTAGAGTCCTGACGGAATGGATAATATCCGTTAGCCGGGAAATTCGCCGGAGACTCATTGTTGCCGAAAAGGATTATGATACCGCTCTTTACGAGCTTCTTGAGCTCGGCGCGTCGGTTGACGTAGGTTTCTTTGCTGAACATATCGTGTGTTTTATCTTTATATTATAAATATGTGAAATCGAGTCGCTTTGTACAATTTCATTGTCGTGACTCCTTGTATCTAAATCAGCGTTGTGACAGATTTGAGAAGTCTTTGCAAATTTGAATTTACATGCTATGAAACATTGATCAAGTTGATTCTTCTGTTTTTCTTTTGTTACATTGAAGGTTCACATCGGAGCCAAATGAGCAAAACGAGACATGCCCAATCTTTGCCATGGCAAGAAAAAGCTGCACGGTTGTGCAAGTTTTCTCTTTGCAAAGATAGATATAATTGCTTGAAAAGCATTATCTTTGCATAGAATTTTATAGATTTTTCGTTATAATTCCTTTAATACGTGTAGCTTTTACAAGCTATATAGACTCTTTTTAGGGAAAAAACAGATACTTATGAAAGTAAATTGGAACACGGGATTAGTGCTTGAGGGAGGCGGTATGCGTGGCGTCTTCACCAGCGGAGTGCTTGACGGATTCATGAAACACGACGTGTATTTCCACTATGTCGTGGCTGTTTCGGCAGGTGCCTGCAACGGCTTGTCATACATGAGTCATCAGATAAGGAGAGCGCGCATCTCAAACATCGATTTTCTCCTCAAGTATAAATACATCGGTCTGCGCTACCTCTTCTCGCAGGGATGCATCATCGACCGCAAGCTTCTTTACGAAGATTTTCCCGAAAAGCTGTTGCCTTATGATTACGATGCATACTTCAACAATCCCGATGAGTTTGAGATGGTCACAACGAATTGTCTTACCGGCAGACCGTGTTATCTCTCGGAGCGAAAGGACAAGCAGCGTCTTATCGATATCGTGATGGCATCGAGCAGTCTGCCATACGTGAGCAAGATTGTGAACGTAGACGGTGTGCCTATGCTCGACGGGGGTATAGTAGACAGCATCCCGCTCATGCGCTCTATAGAGAAGGGACACAAGACCAATGTGCTTGTGCTCACCCGCAACAAAGGCTACCGTTTGACAGAACACGACCATAAGATTCCCCATTTCATATACAAGGGCTATCCTCGTCTGCGTGTGGCGCTGAGCCATCGCTGCGAGGCTTACAACCGTCAGCTCGATATGATTGACGAGATGGAAGAGAAGGGTGAGATAATATGTATACGTCCTGAGAGACCGATGGAGGTGGGGCGCTTGGAGAGAGACCTCGACAAACTCGAACGTCTATACGAGGAAGGCTTCATGCTCGGAGAGAAGTTTTGCAGGGAGTATATGCAGTAGGCATTCCCTCTTCTCCGGACATTGCATATAAAACTATCCGTGAATCATGACAATGACCGGAAGGTTCAATTCGGTTTATGGATTTGAGGGGAAACTTCACAGAATATCATTTTGTTTGATGATAACTCGTATATCATGCAGATTTTGTAACTTTGAATTTTAATAGCAATCATTATAATGGACGAAAGACAGAGAATACTGCAGCTCAGGAAAGAGTTGCATGATCATAACTATAAATACTACGTGCTCAACCAACCGGAAATCACTGACCAGCAGTTTGATTTCATGATGCACGAACTGCAAGACCTTGAGGCGAGACATCCCGAACTTGCCGACCCGAACTCACCAACGCAGCGAGTGGGTAGCGACCTCGGACATGATTTCCAGCAGGTGGCACACAAGTATCCGATGCTCTCACTTGCCAATACATACAATGAACAGGATGTGGCAGAGTGGTACGACAGTGTGAAGCGTGGACTCGGAGGAGAGGATTTCGAGGTGTGCTGCGAGATGAAATACGACGGTCTTTCAATCAGTCTGACATACGTAGACGGTAAACTCATGAGAGGCGTTACCCGAGGCGATGGAGTGCATGGCGACGATGTGACCGACAATGTGAAGACCATCCGTTGCATCCCTCTCGTGCTGCCTGGCACTGGCTATCCTCATGAGTTTGAGATAAGAGGCGAGATTCTGATGCCGTGGAAAGTGTTTGAGCGTCTCAATGAGGAACGGGAGAAGGCAGAAGAACCACTTTTCGCCAATCCGCGCAATGCGGCGAGCGGAACGCTGAAGAGCCAGAGTTCGGCTCTCGTGGCAAGTCGTCAGCTCGATGCCTATCTGTATTATCTACTTGGCGAAGAACTGCCTGCTGACGGTCATTATGAGAACCTTATGGAAGCGAGCCGTTGGGGATTCAAGATCAGTCAGGGCATGAAGAAAGTGAAGACACTCGAAGAAATTTATGAATATATACGTTATTGGGACGCGGAGCGTAAGAACCTTCCCGTTGCCACCGACGGTATTGTGCTCAAGGTGAACTCCCTGCGGCAGCAGCGCATCCTCGGTTATACTGCCAAGAGTCCACGTTGGGCTATAGCCTATAAATACAAGGCGGAGAGAGCCTGCACGAAGCTCAACGAAGTGACATTCCAGGTGGGCAGGACGGGTGCTGTCACTCCTGTGGCTAATATGGACCCTGTGCAGTTGGCTGGAACCACTGTCAAGCGGGCTACACTCAACAACGAGGACTTCATACGTAGTCTTGACCTGCATATCGGTGATTATGTTTATGTGGAGAAAGGCGGAGAGATAATTCCAAAGATTGTAGGCGTTGACATCGACCAGCGTCCGATCATAGCCCAGCCCGTCCGTTTCATCACCCATTGTCCGGAGTGTGGCACACGCCTCGTGCGCTACGAGGGTGAGGCCGCATGGTATTGTCCGAACGATGCCGGTTGTCCTCCTCAGATAAAGGGGCGCATAGAGCATTTCATCTCCCGCAAGGCGATGAATATCGATAGTATCGGGCCGGAGACCGTTGACGACTTCTACCGTCAGGGACTTGTGCATAATGTTGCCGACCTCTACACCATCAACGTGCAGCAGATCAATGGCGACGGCAGCCGTCAGAAGTCAGCCATGAAGATTATCAATGGCATTGAGGCATCCAAGCAAGTGCCTTTTGAACGGGTGGTATTCGCCCTCGGAATCCGTTTCGTGGGAGAGACATCAGGAAAACTCATTGCACGCCATTTCAAGAATATCGATGCACTGAAAGATGCCACTCTGGAGCAGCTTCTCGAGATCGACGGCATTGGCGAAGTGATGGCAAAAAGCATAATGACGTATTTCCACAACGAGCAGAATCTCGAGATTGTCGAAAGGTTGCGAAGCTACGGTCTGCAGATGGCTCTGAGCGAGGAGCAGACAGCACAAGCCTCCGACAGACTCAAGGGAAAGAGCATCGTCATAAGCGGAGTGTTCCAGCATCATAGCCGTGACGAATACAAACTGATGATTGAGCAGCATGGCGGAAAGAATGTGGGGAGCATCAGCGGCAAGACGTCATTTATCCTTGCAGGCGACAACATGGGACCGTCGAAATTGCAGAAGGCTGAAAAGCTCGGTATACAGATCGTCAGCGAAGATGATTTCCTGAATATGATAGAAGAATGATGGGCAACTTGTCAACTCGTCAACTTGTCAACAAATAAAACACTATGCCAATAATAAGAGTAACATCGCTCTCAGAGCCGGGACTTGAAGTATACGGTTCGCTGACAGAGCGTCAGTTGAAATCCTTCTATGACGATTTGGGAGGATTGTTCATCGCCGAGAGCCCTAAGGTGATAAAGGTAGCATTGGATGCAGGCTACGAGCCAGTGTCTGTCTTGTGTGAGGAAAAGCATATCGAGGGTGATGCCAAGGATATTATCCGCCGCTCCGGAGACATCCCCGTGTATATAGGCGAACGTGACCTTCTCGCTTCGCTCACGGGATATACGCTAACGAGAGGTGTGCTGTGTGCTATGCGTCGAAAACCAACTGTCAGCATAGCTGATGTGTGCCGGGATGCACATCGTGTGGCTGTGATAAACGGGGTGGTTGACAATACCAACATCGGTGCGATATTCCGTTCTGCGGCGGCTTTGGGCATTGATGCCGTTGTCGTGACGAGCAATTCCTGCGACCCGCTCAACCGCCGTTCTGTCAGAGTGTCGATGGGAACGGTGTTCCTTGTGCCATGGACGTGGTCTGACGATTATCAGCAGGAGCTCAACGCTCTGGGTTTCAAGACAGTAGCTATGGCACTTACCGACAAGTCTGTTGCCATTGACGACGAACGGTTGAAGGCTGAAAACAAACTTGCAATAATTATGGGCACAGAGGGCGACGGACTGCCCCAGTATGCCATCGACGCAGCCGACTATGTGGCACGTATACCGATGTCGTATAATGTGGATTCGCTGAATGTTGCGGCAGCTTCGGCTGTGGCGTTCTGGGAACTGAGAAACAGATGACGCTGTTTCTCTTCATACAATGAAAATCGGTCGTTAGAGCTTAGTATCAAAACAAATTCGTGATACTTTTATATTGCTCTAATGACCGATTTTTGGGATTATCCCAAATCGGTCATTAGGGCTTGCTTGGATTTTGTTTTTTAGAAGAGTGGATTTTGTTTGGCTTTTAATGAGTAATAGCGAGCTATTGCGAATTAAAAAACGGACAAAAGACGCCTTATAAAAAGCAAAAGACTGCAAGCAGTTATAAAAAATACATGGAACGGTCTAATGATCGTTTTGGGATTATATCTCTACCACCTCTCCGTCGTAAGACAAATGTATCCCTTCTGGAAGTTTCTGCTCAGCCTCGTCAAACAGTCCGATGTCGTGGCACATGTGGGTGAGGAACACTTGCTTGGCGCTTGTCTTGCGTGCAAACTCGAGGGCCTCGTCCACGAGCATGTGGGAATGGTGAGGCTTGGTGAAGCGAAGGGCATTTACCACCAGATAGTCAATGTCTTGCAGATAGTCGATTTCTCCCTCCGGTATGGTCTTCATATCTGTTATGTAGGCGAGCCTGCCTATCTTGTAGCCCAGTATAGGCAGCTTGTCGTGCATCACCTGTAGGGGTATGACCGTCAGCTCGTTGATCTTCAGTTCCTGGTGAGGATGAATATCATGCAGACTGATTTTGGGCACACCGGGGTAGGGATGTTCCACGAAGCAGTATGGCATCATGGACCGGAGACTTTTTTCAGAAATGGAATCGCTGTAGACATTGATGTCGCCGAATTGACAGAAAGGCCGCAAATCATCCATTCCTCCTACGTGGTCGTAGTGGGAGTGTGTCACGAGCACGGCGTCTATCTTGCGGAATTCCTGTCTGAGCATCTGTTCCCTGAAGTCCGGTCCGCAGTCTATCACAATCCTTGTCTGTTCCGTTTCCACCATTGCCGAGCATCTGGTGCGCCTGTCGCGAGGGTCATGGCTCTTGCAAACTTTGCAAGAGCAGCCTATCGTGGGCACACCAACCGATGTTCCTGTTCCGAGAAATGTAAGTTTCATATATATCAGATGATATTTACTTCGGGATGGATGTCGATGCCGAACTTCTTTTCCACGTCGCTGCGGATGCGGTCGCATAGCGCCACGATGTCATTGCCGGTGGCACCGCCCTTGTTCACGAGCACGAGGGCCTGTTTGGAGTGTACTCCGGCTCTGCCCAGCGTCTTGCCTTTCCATCCGCATTGGTCTATCATCCATCCAGCCGGAATCTTCTCGTGTGTGTCGTCCACATCGTAGTGAGGCATCTGTGGATATTTCTTGAGCAGTTCGTTGAACTTGTCCTTGCTTACCAAGGGGTTCATGAAGAAGCTGCCGGCGTTGCCTTCCACCTTAGGGTCAGGCAGCTTGGCGTCGCGGATCTTGATTATGGCGTTGCGCAGCTCGGCAGCCGTCGGGTCGCTGATACCCTCCTTGTCGAGTTCCGCACGGATGTTGCCGTAGTCGAGATGCGGGTTGAATACCAGCGACAGCTTGTAGGTCACGTGGGTAATCAGATATTTGTTCTTCCAGTCCTCCTTGAAACGGCTCTTGCGGTAGGCATACTCACACTGTTCGTTGGTGAAGTAGCAAGATTTGCCTGTGGCAATCTCCACAGCCTCCACTTTGTATATTATGTCCTTCACTTCAGCACCATACGCGCCGATGTTCTGTACAGCCGAGGCACCCACCTCACCAGGGATGAGCGACAGGTTTTCCGTGCCATACCATCCGTGTGCCACGCAGTGTGCCACGACATCGTCCCATGTTTCTCCGCTGCCGCATCTCACGAGCACTCCGCCATCGATGAATGTGGAGCTGATGCCCTTGATGGCAGAATGGAGCACGGTGCCGTTGAAGTCTTTTGTCAGCAACAGATTACTTCCGCCACCGAGAAGCAACAACGGCATGTCCTCGTCGCTTATGTTCTTCACTGTCTCCTTGGCTTCCGCCACGCTGGAGAACTCTATGAAGCGGCTGCATTTGGCATCGATGCCAAATGTGTTGTGCTGTGCCAGACTGTAGTTTCGTAAATCTTTCACTTTCTTTCTTTTTTTAAGTTTAAATTTAATTATCCTGAATTCTTGAATCTTTCAAAATCGCAGTGTAATTTCCTTGATGTTGCCTGACCTATACCTTTTTCATCCTTCAGACCGGTCTTGTCGGCTGATAGGGTTTTGAAAAGTGCGGTCGGAATTGAAAAAACTCCCGTCGGCAGTTCTATTTGAACACTGCCGATAGGAGTCTTTCATGTATTATTGATTTTTTTCTTTTTTATTCTGAGAGTCGTGTCAGGAGCCATTTCTTGCCCCTTCTTACGAATGTCAGTTCCATCTCCATACCGTTGGCAATGCCTCGCATCACGAGAATCTTCTGGTTGCTCTGCGTGTATTTCTGTCCATACATTATGTTGTATATGAATCCAGAAGGCAACTCAGGAGCGAAAGCAGGCCATGTTTCTGGCAGGATGTCTCCGCTCATCGTGCTGAAGTCATCATCAGGGTCAGGACCATTGAAATGTATCGGGGAATTCAGATGGTGTGCCTGATAAGTCGAGTCGGTAGCGAATTTCTGATAGAAGTTGAGGAATGAGGCATTGTTGTTCTGATACATCGCCCCCGTGTTCACCTCCACGAGCATCCACTGTCCGTTTATGCGGTTGAAGATGTATTGTTTCACCTTCTTTTTCTTCAGATAGATTTTCTCCACCACTACATTGTTTATCGACGTGTCTTTCACGAGCTTCATCTGCTTGCGGTTGTCGAAGATAAGCGTGTAGTAACCCTGGTTCATAAAGAAATGTTCCATCTTCCATTGCCCCTTTTCGAGCAACTTCTCCGTTTTGCCGTTTACCACCTTCAGCGGAAACTTGATTCTCTTCATCTGCAGCTTTTTGTTTGCGGCGAAATTGAAGATGAAATCGTCAAACAACTCATCGGCTGCCTTTGGCATCGGCTGTTCCGTGATGAGCTGTTCCAGTGTGTCGGCAGCTGTTGTGTCGGTGGAGTCGGTCATCGTGGAGTCGGCTCCGGATGCTTTCTTGTCAGCGCATCCCGTTGTCGTCAGCATCATCGTGACGATTGTGATGACAACAAATAGAAATCCTTTTCTCATTGTCTTATTATACCGAGAAATAATCTTTTAGAATAATGTTTACTCTCAAATTTTCGCAAAAGTACATATTTTATCATATACTGTGCAAACATTTTCTTTAAAATTTTCGTTATAGCCTAAAACTCTTGACATAAGAGCGATATTTCCGCGTCGTCAGAAAATCGTCTTAACCCCAATCCTCCATTATGGCTTGACGGATAAATGGATGCAATAAGGCTCTTTCGTCTCTTTTTATGCGTGGTGCCAGCAGCCTGAAGTCAAATATATCGTGTCATTTGCACGTTTCTCGAAAAAATGCAGTAAATTTGCTCCCGAAATGGGTTCTGCCATCTTTTTGATGATAATGGTGTGAGCTTCTCCATATTTGAAATTACAAGAAAAATAGTATTTGGATATGATACTTGACAAGATTGAAAGCCTCCTTGCAGAGGTAAAAGAAATGAAAGCCTCGAATGCTGAGGAGATAGAGGCGTTGCGCCTGAAATATCTCAGCAAGAAAGGTGAGATCAATGCCGTAATGGCAGATTTTAGAAATGTACCTGCCGACCAGAAAAAAGAGGTGGGAATGAAAATCAACGAGCTCAAGCAGACTGCTCTCGAAAGGCTCAATGCCCTGCGTGATGCCATCGAAACAAGCGAAGACGGCGACCAGGGACTCGACCTGACAAGGACTGCCTATCCGATAAAGCTCGGAACACGCCATCCGCTGACCATCGTCAAGAACGAGATCATCGACATTTTCTCCCGTATGGGATTTGTGCTTGCTGATGGACCAGAGGCAGAAGACGACCTGCATGTGTTCACGAAGATGAATTTCGCCGCCGACCATCCTGCCCGCGACATGCAGGACACATTCTTCATAGAGCAGAATCCAAACGATGTTACGAAGAACATCCTTCTTCGTAGCCACACAAGTTCGGTGCAGGCACGCGTGATGGAGACATCGCAGCCTCCTATCCGTATCATCTGTCCGGGACGAGTATATCGCAATGAGGCAATCACAGCACGTGCACACTGCTTCTTCCATCAGATAGAGGGACTCTACATCGACAAGAACGTATCGTTCACCGACCTCAAGCAGGTGCTCCTGACCTTTGCCCGCGAGATGTTCGGAGCAGACACAAAGATTCGTCTGCGTCCAAGCTATTTCCCATTCACGGAGCCAAGTGCCGAGATGGATATCTCATGCCACATCTGCGGCGGTAAGGGCTGCGGATTCTGCAAGCATACAGGATGGGTGGAAATCCTGGGCTGCGGAATGGTTGACCCCAACGTGTTGGAGCTTTGCGGCATAGACAGCAAGGTATATACCGGTTATGCCTTCGGCCTCGGTGTGGAGCGTATCACCAACCTGAAGTATCAGGTTTCCGACCTGCGTCTGTTCTCTGAGAACGATGTGCGCTTCCTTGAGGAGTTTGAGGGCGCTAAATAAAAAATCAATCTTCTCTCTTCCTGCAGACAACAGACGGCTTGCAGCCATTCTTTGATGCGTATTTGTGAAGGTGGAAGAGATAAATATCATTAACGATCCCTGTTGACAATTATTTGATTGACAGGGATCGTTTCGTATCAAGACTTGCGTATGTCTGATAGACAACATCTTTAAAGGAAATGAATATGAAGAAAAAGGCCATCGTTGTGGGAGCCACGTCGGGCATAGGACTTGAGGTGGCACGTCTTCTGGCATCCGGCGGATATGAAGTCGGCATAGCAGGGCGTCGTGAGGAGAGACTCAGAGATATCATGCGTGAAACCGAAGGCATCGTTGCATACAGGAGAATCGACGTGAGAAGCGCTGAGGCACCGCAGCAGCTGCTCGACATGATACGGGAACTTGGCGGAATAGACCTCTATTTCCATAGTTCCGGCATCGGTTGGCAGAACGGTTCGCTTGAAGCAGACAAGGAGATTGCTACTGTGGAGACAAACGGAGTGGGATTTACGCGTATGGTGACGGCTGCATACAATTGGTTTGCCGATAGCGGGAAGGCTGGACGCATAGCCTGCATAACGTCGATTGCCGGCACGAAAGGACTGGGAGCTGCTCCTGCCTATTCTGCCACGAAACGCTTTCAGACGCATTATCTTGAATGCTTGTCGCAACAGGCACGGATGCGTCAGTTGCCTGTCCGCATCACCGATATACGGCCTGGTTTCGTGGCCACCGATCTGATAGCCGGCAGCAATTTCCCATTGCAACTGTCGGCAGACAGTGTGGCTGCCGACATAGTGAAGGCAGTGGAGAAGGGTAGAGAGGTGGTGACGATAGACTGGCGTTACCGTCTGCTCGTGGCTTTCTGGCGTTTGCTGCCGAGAAGTCTATGGGTAAGGCTGAGGTTCGTGAAATAGTGAAAAGAAAATGTATATGAATATAAGAACCATAATACTTGATTTCGACGGAACGATGGGCGATTCGCGCAGTCTTATCGTCAGGACTCTTCAACAGACAATATGCGAATGCCGCCTGCCACGGCGCACCGATGAGGAGTGTGCCGCCACTATCGGACTGCCTCTGTATCAGGCTTTTGTCTCGATGTTTGGCATTAGTGATGCTGATGGGCAACGTTGTGCTGATACTTACCGTCGCATCTTTATGGAGAACAAACAGGAGATGACTGTTAAGCCTTTCCCTAATGTCATTGATACCATACGCAAACTGAAAGCCTCAGGCAAGACTTTGGCGATAGCCAGCAGCAGGAGTCGGCAGTCGCTTGTGGAATACGTGGAGCAGTACGACATTATGGATTGCATCTCTTGTATTGTGGCTTCGGATGATATAGAGAATGCGAAGCCGGCACCAGACATGGTTCTGAGAGTTCTTGAATTAACCGGAGGTACCCCTGATACCACCCTTACCGTAGGTGATATGACATACGACATTGATATGGGCCGTGCTGCCGGAACATTGACCTGTGGCGTGACTTACGGCAACGGTACTCGCGAAGATCTCTCTGATGCCGATTTTCTGATAGATGACTTCTCTGAATTGATGTCACTTCTTTGAGACATTCCTGAAGACCTATTTGTGACAACGCTTTTATCGTCCATAATTTCCCCCACAGCGTGGGGAACAGAACCCCCTAATGTGGGGTTTCATTCCCCACGCTAAGGGGGGAATTTACGGCTTATGGCTACTCTTGCAATTCAAAAGCCGAACAACCGCTTCTCACTATCAATGTTCTCTGTCTCTGCCGTCAGGAATAGTGCCACTACCTCCAAGTCAGAAAACTTGGGAACAGGACCACGATGTGGAACATTCCCCAATTCGTTGACGAGATTTTCAGAGAAAAGTTTGTGTAACTCAAGTATTTTGACGAATTTTGTATGAAGGCTGTACTTGCGATGGGCTGTCTTTGATGTATCGGGAGATTATTCTGAAGGCTGCATTGATGGCGGAGTGGACTGCGGAAAAGAAGTCTGACCACCAAAGTAGCGCTTAAGTAGAAAAGATAGTGGCTGTAATGACCGATGATTATATTGGCGTTACTGAGATGATGAAACTATGTGGAATTAAGATAACAAAATGTGAAAGATGTACGAAGAAAGAATATTCCTTATGAAAAGACCTTTGCAATGGTCATACCTTACAAGTGGATTACCCATTCCAAGGGTATTCCAGCAACTTACGTATGACATTTTGGGCAAACGTCTCACTGCCAAGGAAAGCACTGATGTTAGAATAATGTTAGGTGGGGAAATGTTCTATACCAAGATAAATAATATCGGCTTTGATCAAAATAAGTACAATCATACAGAAATTCTACAGTTCAAATACGACAGCAATAAAATGCTTCTTGGAAAATTACAAGAAATATTCGAGAAGGAATATCGGTATTGTTTGGATGAACGTTCTGAAAGACCTAAGGGTAGCAATAAAAGGATTAACATCGCCGACAAGTATGATACTCAAATCATTGTTTATGGTACATCGGAACCAGGCTTGTTCGTTTGGGAGCCTGTATTTGAAGATGTCATTAAACAGTCAAAGGAAGAAATCGCTCAAATGACAGAAGAAGAATACGAGACATTTGTAGAGTGCCAAGACCCTACTGCTAAAGTTGTCCGTAAATCAATAATGCAAAATGTTCGCGAATTAGATCGGTCGATTGGAGAGTCGTTGAAGATGACTTATGGATATAGATGTCAGATGACAGGTGAATATGTTGGTGAACAGCATGGCGTAAGTTGTGTTGAAGCTCATCATATTCTCCCTTTCGTAGAAAGTCTTGATAATAGTACAGATAATTTAATGGTGTTGTCACCTAATTATCATCGCATCATTCACAAGGCAAAACCTCATTTTAATCGAAAAACCTTGTCATTTGAATATCCTAACGGATTAATTGAAAAGGTAAAACTTAACTTGCATTTGTAGCATGAAACAACTGGTACATAACAAAGTAGTCAATAAATTATGGCTCTTCGTCAATTTAGGTGGTAAAAAGATGTTTGTTTATGGTTTTAATAGGGCTTGCTAATATTTATGAATGATAATGGGATATTTCTAATTAAAAGCAAATGGCTGCAAGCAGTTAATGAATAGACAGAATAACCCCCGAAAATATTTATCTGATTTTCGGGGGGTATCACAATTACCGGTTGAAAGGTCATCCGGTTATTGTTATTTCAGCAGGTCTGGTCGCAGGCGCTTCGTTCTCTCGTAGCTCTGCTCCATCTCCCAATCCTTTATCTTTGCCTCGTTGCCGCTGAGCAGTATGTCGGGCACTTTCCAGCCTTTGTATTCTGCCGGTCTGGTGTAGATAGGCGCTGAGAGCATGTCGTCTTGGAAACAGTCGGACAGGGCGCTCTGCTCGTCGCTTATCACTCCCGGCACTATACGTACGATGGCGTCTGCCATAACGGCAGCAGCAAGCTCGCCGCCGGTGAGCACATAGTCGCCGATGCTTATCTCGCGAGTGATGAGATGTTCGCGGATGCGGTGGTCGATGCCTTTGTAGTGGCCACACAGGATGATGAGGTTCTGCTTCATCGACAGGTCGTTTGCCACGTGCTGGTTGAACTGTTCTCCGTCGGGCGAGGTGAATATCACTTCGTCGTAGTCGCGCTCAGCTTTCAGAGCCGAGATGCAGCGGTCTATAGGTTCACACTGCATCACCATGCCGGCAAATCCGCCGTATGGATAATCGTCCACTCTTTTCCACTTGTCGGCAGAGTAGTCACGCAGATTGTGCAGATGGATTTCTGCCAGTCCTTTCTTCTGTGCCCTTGCCAGGATAGACTCATTGCAGAAGCCTTCGATCATGGCTGGGAGCACGGTGATAATGTCAATTCTCATATTTTTCGTTAGAGTTCCTTCTTCAGCGCCTCTGCCATTTCGGTATACTCAGCGTCGGTGAGATATACTTTCTTTGGGTTCATCTGGAACACGCCGCCGAAGTCTGGTCCGCCCTTGTATTTCGGTATCAGGTGGAAGTGGAGGTGAGACAGCGTGTCAGAATAGGCGCCATAGTTAATTTTGTCAGGGTTGAATACTTTCTGCATGGCACGTGTCACCTTTGCCACATCGGCCATGAATGCGTTGCGCTCCTCGTCGCTCAGAAGGTTCAGGTCATCCACATGGTCTTTGTATGCCACGAGGCAACGGCCATGATAGGTCTGCTCCTTGAAGATGAACACTCGTGAAACGCTGAGTTTCGCTACTTCGATCATCAGATCGTGCAATGTCTCATTGTTCTGGCAATAGAGACAGTCTTTTGGGTCGCTATTCATTTTTTTCTTTGTTTTTAGTTGATAGTTTCTTATTCAGTCAATTTTGTCGCAAAGGTAGCAAAAAAACCGCAAGCATCAGCTATAATCATCTGAAATGTGAATAAGTGACGATAAAATAATACCTTGGTACGATTTGAGTGAGAAATGTAACCTCTCCTTAGAAGGTCTGACAACACAGCGGACTCTTATTTGAACAGCAGCGTTATCATCGGTATTGTGAATATCGACGCCACTGTGGTGATGAACGTGATCTCTGTCATGAGAGCAGGGTTGCGCCCGTATTTCAGACAGAACATAGTGCCGTAGGATGCTGCCGGCATGGCAATGACTACGGTGTTTATGGCATTCACCACTTCGCTCACTCCCAGAGCCTTGAATAGGAAAAACAGCGATAGAGGAATGATGCAGAGTCTCAATAGCGATGCCACGTAGACCTTCGGGGTGCCGATGATGTCGTGTAGCGGCAGACGTGCCATCGACGAACCTATTATCATCAGCGCTGCCGGAACCGTTATGTTGCCCACCATCGTTACCGGCTTGGCTATCAGTTCGGGAGTGCGGATATTGAATGCCACAAGTAGGGCAGCGGCAAAGGCGGCTATCATTGCCGGCGAGAACAATATCTTGGGGTTGAGTTGCTTGATGCTGTATTCTCCCTTGATGAGCATCACGCCGGCTGTGAATATGAAGAAGGTGTTGGGCATGTTCAGCAGGGCGGCATAGAATATGGCGTGAGGTCCGAATATCGATGCCACTATGGGATAGCCGATGAAACCAACGTTAGCAAACATCAGTGTGAATCCGATCATTCCCTGGGCGTCGTGGTCTTTGGCTATGAATCTCGGTACGAAGAATCCGAATGCCAGGAGTATGATGTATGTCAGTATGCTTACTCCCAGCAGCGGTAGAATCAGCGTGCGGTCGGGCAGCGTGTCGCCCATTACCGACGAGAGGATAAGCGACGGACAGGTGATGTCGATAACTATAGTAGACAGTTTCTGGTCGAACTTGTCGCCCATATATCCGAGTTTGCATAGCACGTAGCCCAATATGACGATGATGAACAGAGTCACCATCACTTCCAGATTTTCCATTATCCTGATTTGTTTCGTCTTACTTGTTATATGATGCCCATCATCTGCAGGATGTATGGAGTCAGTATGGCGGTGAATATGCCGTTGAGCGTAAGTCCAAGCGACGCATAGGCCCCATGCTCCATTCCATGTTCCATAGCTGCCGATGTTCCCACGGCATGTGATGCTGTGCCGAGCGAGATTCCCTGGGATGAGGGCATTCCGATGTGGCCGTATTTGAGGATTCTGAATCCTGTTATGGCTCCGAAGATGCCGACGAACACCACTATCGTGGCGGTGAGAGATGGTATGCCGCCGATGCTCTGTGTCACTTCCATTGCAATTGGTGTGGTGACAGATTTTGCTGCCAGCGAGAGCACCACGATGCGGGATGCACCGAAATACTGTGCCAGGGCAACGACCGACACTATGCCGACAAGGCATCCCACGAGCTGCGACATGAATATCGGCACCATTTCATGCTTTATGGAGTGGAGCTGCTTGTATAGCGGAACACCGAGCGACACCACGGCGGGCTTGAGCCAGAAGTCTATCTTCGAACCGCTTAACTTGTAGGTTTCATAATCAATGTCGGCTATCGTGAGAAAGCATATCATGAAGGCTATGCTCACCAGGATGGGATTGAAAACCGGCAGCTGCAGCATTTTTCTTACGAGCTTGGCGAGGAAATATACTCCGAACGTCAGCGTAAGCAGGAAATAATCGTTGTTGAGGTATTCGTGGATATCCATTTGCTTATAGTTTTTTTCCTTTTATGCGTTTTATTATCTTCCTTGTCATGATGTGTGTCCAGCCTGTGACCACAAGCACGAGCATGGTGCTCAAGGTCGTGGCGAGCACTATGGACACTATCTCTTTTCCGATAATGTCGAAATAGAGCATCAGAGCCACACCTGGCGGCACGAAGAAGAAGCCCATGTTTTTCACAAGGAAATTGGATATCGTCTCTACCCATTCCAGTTTTATCACTTTCACCTTCAGCAAAAAGGTGAGCAGAAGCATTCCAATGATGCTTGATGGCACGCTGATGCCGGTGAGCCATGTTATGAACTCACCAACGGCAAGGCAGCCAATAATGATTGCTAATTGTCTAAACATTTTTATTATCCTGAATTGAATATTTTTTCTTTTGCATGGTCGGGAGAAAATTGTTGAGTTCGTTCTGAATGATTCCGAACTCCTAAATCTCGATTTCTTCTATCCCTCCGTATTCCACTGTGTGTTCGAAGCATCCTTCCTCCTTGAACAGGCCTCCGTAGATGCCCGCACAGAGCAACACTCCGCAGTGGGCGAAGATGGCCACCTGGCGGTATGGCTTCTGCTTCAGTTCGTCGAGAAATCCTGCCACCCTTTCATATACCATCGGAAAACTTTCACCGTTTGTAGTTGCAACGTGCATATAGTCATCATACCATTTCTGCAGGTTGTCGTCCTTGATGTCGTCGTAGCGTTTCATTTCCCAGTCGCCCATGTTCATCTCCATGAGTCGGTTGTCTGTGACGGGGGTGGGATAACCGCAATAGTCTGCCAGCAGGCGCGCTCTGGTGAGAGGTGATGAGAACACGGCATCGAACGTTCTGTCGCCGAGTGCTTTCTTTGTCATTTCTGCCTCTTCTGTAAACGTTGCCGCCACGGGAACGTCCGTCTGTCCGTAGCACACGCCCTTCGGCACGTCTACGCTTGTGTGTCTGATTAATATTACTTTCATGTTTTTTTCAGTTAACGAGTTGACAAGTTAACGAGTTGACAAGCAAACGAGCAAACAAGCTGATATGAAGGTCACTTTTTCCCGTCCGTCTTTGATAATTTGGGCTTAATGCCACATGAACTCCAGCATCTTTCCTTCCATGGCGGCGCTCTTCATTGCATTCGACCATAGTATGGCGATGGTGAGATATGTAGTGAGTTCAATCAGGAGGAACAGTGCTCCGCAGCAGTCTCCCGTATATCCCTTGAGTCTCTTCCATATCAGTCTATAGAGGAAATACATCACCACGCATGGAACGAATACTATCAGATCCCATTCCAGTGTAAGCCGTGTGAGATAGAAGAACAGTCCCAGAGGCAGAAGTCCCTGCAAGGCGAGACATATGCTTGCCCCGATATTCATGCGTCGGTATACGTTCTTTGCCTTGGATTGTTCCTCAGTCCTGGCATACGGCATCATCTGTATAATCTGGCCGGCGAGCATCTTGGCATAAGGGTCGGCAGCGAATACAGACAATGCTGCAAGAATCGGAGGCATACACGAAAGGCTGAAAAAGAGCAGCAGTTCATAGAATATTATACCCAGCACACCATACGTGCCGATGCGTGAGTCTTTCATTATGTCGAGAATCCTCTGCCTGTCGGAGCCTCCTCCGCCGAACCCGTCAACGAAGTCTGTCAGTCCGTCCTCGTGCAGCGCTCCAGTGATGAATATCCTCAAGAGGATCGCTGCTACGATGGCTATGTTCTGCGGCATATACATAGAACCGAAATATATCGTTGCCGCCATAGCCCCTCCTGTCAGCCAGCCCACTATGGGCCAGTATTCTACCACTGCTTTATACGATTCTTTAGGCGGCTGATAGATACGCCAGAAAGGCAGTCGGGTGAAGAATATGAGCGCTGCCCATACGTTCTGCCACCACTTAGAAGTATTTAGTGATATTTGCATTTTCAAAGTTGTTCATCTCGTTTATCATCCTCACGCTGCTCTCAATGATAGGGTAGGCGCACAACGCTCCCGTTCCTTCGCCCAATCTCATTCCGATGTTCAGAATCGGTTTCGCTCCCATTATCTGCAGCATCTTGGCATGGGCGTGCTCGTCTCCGCAGTGTCCGAAGATGGCGTAGTTGAGCACTTCGGGATGTAGGCGGCTTGCCGCAAGCATACATGCCGACATTATGAAACCGTCCACCATCACTATCATCCTGCGTTCGGCGGCTCTCAGCATAGCTCCTATTGCTCCTACCATCTCGAAACCTCCGAAATAACGTATCATATCGGTAGCGCTGGCATAGGGGAAGTCCCTGTTGAATTTATCCACAGCCTCTTTCAATACCTTATGCTTGTGGCTCAACTGACTGCCTGCCACTCCAGATCCGGCTCCCACACAGTCGTCAAGTGGTACGCCTCCCATAAGATGCAGCCAGATGCTCGAAGGAGATGTGTTGGCTATTCCCATCTCGCCTATGCATACGATGTTGCAACCTTCGTCGGCACATTCGTCGATGATCTTTGCTCCCGTAGAGAGAGCCTTGTCCATCTCCTCTTCCGACATTGCCGCTTCGTGGAGGAAATCTTTTGTTCCCCATGCAATCTTCTCGTTCCTTATTTCAGGGAAAGAACTAAGATCGTAGTCCACTCCCATATCTATTATTCTGAGCTTGAAGTTGTGCTGGCGACAGAACATGTTTACACCTCCTCCGCCTTTCGTGAAGTTTATCATCTGCTGCCATGTCACATCTCTTGGCGACAGGCTGACTCCTTCTCGCTCTATGCCGTGGTCACCTCCAAAAAGCAAGTGGCAGGGGTGGAAGAGAGTTGGGAGGAGAGAATGCTGCACGAGGCATATCCTCAGTGCCAGTTCTTCGAGCATTCCCAGCGAACCTTTCGGCTTGTTCAGATTGTCAATCTTGTCTTGTATTTCGTCCTTGATGCTATGGTCTGGCGAAACTATATTGAATTTTATCATGATAGAATAATATTTTGCTTACTTTATCTTCACCGGAATTCCGCTTACAGTTAGGTATACGTCGTCAGCCTTGGCCGCAACGTATTGGTTGAACCATCCGAGCAGATCAGTGAATCTGCGTTGTACGGCATTGCCGCTCACCCCTCCGCTGCCAATCTCGTTGGTCACGAAGATGAATGTGGCATCCTGGTCGGTAAACTTGTCGAACTCTTCCTCAATCTCTTTCAGCGTCTCGTTGATGTCAGGCTGATGGCTTTCATCGTTGGCTGCAGAAAAGAAGAAATTCGTACACCATAGAGTCAGGCAGTCTATCACAGCCACCTTATTATATATATACAGCTTGCTGAGATGTTTTTCCTCTTCGATGTTGGTCCACTGTTCTCCTCGGCGCTCCTTGTGCTTGTCCACGCGCTGCTGGAATTCTTCATCCCAAATGTGAGCCGTGGCGATGTACACAGGATTGCGGGAAAGCTCCAATGCCATGCGCTCGGCGAGGACGCTCTTTCCCGAGCGTTGTCCGCCAGTTATTAGTATGATACGTTTCATCAGTGCAAAAGTAGTAAAACTATCTGAATTATTCAGCGGTAGCAATGGATTATTTGATAAGTGGGCGAGTTTGACAAGTAAACCGGCTAATGGGGAGAATGGTTGACAAGTGTGTTGGTCTGCATATGGATTTCATAAAAATAACTATTTGAGCTTGTTGCGAGGGGTTTTTGTCAAATCATCTCTTGACAATTCGTTGGCTATATGCAATCTCGGGATGGCATCCA
>NZ_JXQI01000082.1 GCF_000834015.1 Prevotella pectinovora
AGAATTATTGTTGCTTATATTGACATTTATTTTTATTATATTAAGTATTATGGTTATATTTTATAACAATGTTATCAAAAAGAAATTTCCCACAGATATTTATTATAAGAGAAATGGTGACAATCAACTTAATTTGCTTATTTCTACGTCTAATTGTGTAAAAGGAATAATCTCCAACTCATCAAAAAAACAGAACTTTTTCAGTAGACTATTTTGGGGACGTTATGCTTATAGCGCCCCCCTACAAGGACTTACGACTGAAATTGCTCTTTATTGCTCTCACAATGGAAATATAATCATAAAACGGAATAAGGATATTATTGTAGATGGAAATCCATGTTTATATGATACAGAAATTTCCTCTACAACTCAGGGACATTGTTTAGTCGACGTGAACTCAAAAAATACATACATTTTTATTTTTTAATTATGAAACCCAAGTTAAGACGTACAATCTACATCGGCCTCGGAGGAACCGGAGCCGATACCGTTTCCTTGGTAAAAGAGTACTTCATGAAGAATTCTTCAACGGGTTACTCTGTACCAAAGATGGTGAAATTTCTATGCATTGATACAAATGCAAATGACTTACAAAAAATTCCTTATCTTACAGAAGATGAGAAATTACTACTAACAGTAAAAACCGCTGAAGGAAAATTCCGAGATGATCCTTCATTTTATGATTGGATGCCCCGAACTAATTTATCATCCATTTCTTTAATAGGTGGAAATGGTGCCGGACAGACACGGTCAAATGGCAATTTTATTTTTTGCGCAACAAGCAGAAACACAAGCGGGAGAAATTTCAAAAGTGTATTAACTCAAATAGAAAGAGAACTTACTAACGCCTTAGTGCGTGATAATGATTATGATTTATTGGACTCTGCTGCAATAGATGTACATTTGGTGTTCTCATTGTGTGGAGGTACTGGTAGTGGTATGTTCCTTTCTGTTGCAAATGCCATAAAGGAACACTTCAATAATACAGGGTGTAATCTTGTCGGCTATGCTTTTTCCCACTCTTTTTACACAAATGTTGGAATCCATTTTAATGTTAAACCAAATTCATTTGGAGCACTTCTGGAGTTGGATTATTGTATGAGTCTAAATAGTCCATATTATACGGAAAAGTGTCCTGGTATAAATTATAGACCATTTGATGCTGTTATGTATGTAGACAACAATACATACACCAAGGATGGCGAGCCTTCATATACTTATACAAGAGAACAGGTTTTGTCAAATGTAAGTTATGCCATGGCTTTAGCTGCTGGCAGTTTGGGGGCAGAATCAAGTAGTATTGTTGACAATCTCAAAAACGCGATTAATAGTGGCGGTTATGACAAACGATGTAAAAACGGAATGAAGGTGGCTTGGATATCTTCTTTGGGTGTTTCTACAATACTTTGTAAGCCTTCTATTGATACAGATCTTTTTGAAATTAGATTGGCTAGACAAGAAATTGCAAAACTAATCGGAGACAAAAAGGATACTGGTGCCGAGACCGCAAAAGAATGGATAAAGGTCTTGAAGATTAATGAATGCGGAAAAGCTACAGAGGGTGATAATGATGAATTAATCAACGAGATGATAAATCCAGCATTGTTTAACGCTATCACAACCATCGGTATTCAAGTTAATGCTGGTGGTGTTGTAAATGATGTGGTCTTTAATAATTCTGCAAACAATACGATTGACTTTAACGAAGCAGAACAGAATAAAAAATCAGCTGTTACTAATAAAAAGCTTCAAATTACACAATTAGTAGAAAAAGCTCTTTTCCCAGAAAATGGTGGGGAAACATGTGGTATCAATTTCATTCTTTCTGTACTTTCCAATGTTTCAATGAACATAGGAGATTATTCTAAACAAATGTCCGTTGAAATAACCGACAAGAATGCAACGCTTCTTTCCAATAATACAAATCTAGAACAGACAACACAAAAATTAGTTGCCGAAGAAAATGCTATTATCACCAAACAAACTCGCATAAATGCCTATAAACAACAAATAATGAATATTGTTAGAGATAACTTTATCATTAAATGCGAGATTAAGAGAAGGGAGTTGGCTATTAGTGTATATGCAGATTTAGCAGCTTATATTTCTGAATTGATCAGTTCTCTCACTAAGTTGAATAATGTTCTTGATGACACTAATACGAGTCTCCAGAAAGAAGATTTAGAAAAGTCAAGAGAAAAAGGTATAAAGCCAGAAAGTACTTCAATTGATTTGAGCGATAAAATCTCAAGTTTTGAAGAATTGAACAACTTGAGTAAATATAAGATAGGCGATTGGAGTAAGATTCTTACAAAATGCCAATTCTCGCTGACCGACCTTCATAACAAGAAAGATTGGCATACGTTCATGAAATCTGAACTCAGTTCTCTATATCCTCTAAAGTCTCGTAGTTTGCTGATCAGTATTCTTGAGGGTATGAAAGACGAGTCTAATGAGAATAAAGAACTGTCCCAAATTGCTTCTGATGCTCTTAAACGTGCAAGACCATTAATGGCTATTACAAATTATGGGGTGGACATTGAACCATCAGAATTTATTTTTGTATCTCTGCCTGTGGAATCGACCGAAGGCGAACTTGATTATATCAAAGATGCATTCAATAAAGCATATACGGGAACGACAAGTATTCAGTTTTTATCACACAATAATCTGAATCAAATCATTATCTATCGTCAATTGGGTGTTGTTCCTCCTTTCTATTTAAAGGGCATATCTGAGGAGAAAAATGGTGTGTATTCAAGTGATTCGTGCGAGGAAGCTTATTCTAAACTAAGACCTGATTATGTACCATTCACCAATAACTTTTTTGAAGATGCAATCAAAAAAGGTCATGGTTTGGATAATGTCCCTGGCGGTTTCTCAGAAGACAATATCATTGACATTTGGGTTAATTGTTTTATTCTCGGATTTATGAAAAGAGGGGCTGATGGAAAATATAAGATCAAGCACAAGTCTGGTAAGATTGATATTAGGGAAACCACTGGCGAAAAATGGCTGGTATTAGGAAGTGATCGTATTGCTTCATATAATTATTTTAAGAATAATGGAATGGATTTTGTCAAGGGAATATCTGAAATCCAGGCTAAGATGCTAAAAGATCCTAAGATTAAAGCAGATTTCGATAAGTACTTCCTACCAGGATTTGAGAAGAATAATCTGTACCGAGTTATATCTCTATTCGATTTTGAGAATGGGGAATTAGACATCCCTGAAAACGAAGAATTATATATATTAGAAATTGATAATCTCGAACGTCGAACTAATGAATAAGTTTGTTCTTCAAATAGCATTTGAAAAATGTTATCAAGAACTTCTGCTCAAGACACAAGAGTACGTGAATAAGTTTGGGGACTACATGTCCCCAAACAATTCATGTATTCAGTCATTGTATTGTGAGTATGAAGGAGATACATTGTATGCAAAATCCCCTCAGACAAGAGGAGAGGAATTCAGAAATGATTTGTTGGTTTTTACTCTTGAATCAATTCTGCAAGTTCCATTATTTATTGACCCAAACAAAGGCAAAGCGATTGATAACACTGAGCGATTCATAAGTCAAGAGCTTTACCAAGAATATATAACGATAGAACGTGAAGTAGATCCTGAGATGCACTTTTTGTTCTATGTATCATTAACTGACGGTGAAGCAATTTCTAATATCAAGAAATTTGTCTCACAATTGCCTCATAACCTCTCATTCTTTGTTGATGTCGTTGCTTTACCTAATGAGATAAGCAAAATATATAAGCACGAAGAATTCAAAAATGAGGACATAGAACTGATGGTGCAGAATCTCCAGAAGATTATTGACTTCAAAAACGACATAAGAGAAGAGGAGGTTTCGCATCAACGTGATAGGAATGTTGCTTTTAGAAATATCTATTTCCTTCAAAACGTAGATGAAGCAGGTCATGCGAAACAGTTCGATGAAGAAAAACTTACACATGTATTTGGTAATTTAACCTTGTCTTTTATAGAAGGATATGACCACATTAGTGATAGACGTCTTTATGATGATATTACCACTTTCGCTATTGAGACTTTTGAGATAGATAAATATAAGATTATAAATAACTGGGCCTTTCATATTTTTAAGAGACTCTGTGATAAGGTCATAAAGAGAGGAGAAGACGATCAAAATATAGACAAAGACAAAGTCAATAAAATATTTAGGGAAATTCTTGAAGAAGAAAAGAAGGCTTTAGAGAAGATCAACAATTTAGCTGATAATGAAGTCCGAAATTATTTGGACAATTGGAGGGACGATCTCAAAAAGAAAATCATAGAGAAAATTGTTGACGCAGATCTTAATAATGGCGAACGTAAGCTCTTACTGTCTTATTTTCAGAATATTACTAATCGTGATCTTATAGAACTGGAAGATTTCGATATTAGTAATTTTGACTTATTTGATGATATTTATATACCCTATATTGACCAGTCTCTCGGCAAAGATAATCCATACAACAAACTTAAAGAGATAATCCTTCAAATACAGCAAATCAAAAAAAGAATTGAGGAACGTCAGAAACGCATAAAAGAAAAACGTCAGTTGATAGACAAAAACTATCGACGAGATGGTCAATGGAAAGATGGTGGTTATCAAATAGGTGATGACATCTTTAAAATTCACCATTCTGATCTGCTAGACAAAAAGGGAGAGGATCAAAGCGAGTTGTTCACACAATATGAGCCAAAGCCATCAAATACATTGCCAAAAAGTGCCGACTTAAAAAAATACTTCCCACCTATCAAAAACCAGGGAAAGCAAGGTGCTTGCTCATCATTTAGCTTGACTTCTGTTTTCGAGTATTTCTTGAACAATGAGACTCATAAGAAAGACGACATGAGTGAAGCGTATGTTTATTATAATGCTCGAGAAATTCAAGGAAATACTAACATTGATGAAGGTGCGAATTTGTATAATGTAATTCGCGGAATGGCAATTAAGGGTGTATGTTTGGAAGAATTATGTCCTTACGACTCATCTGTATTCGATAAAAGACCTTCTGATGAAGCGTACGAGGATGGCAAAGAACATACTGTTACAACTGCCAAGGATGTTCCTGTATCTGTAGAAACAGTTAAGTCTGCTGTTAACGATGGTTATCCAGTTGTTGGATGTTTTAGGGTATTTGAATCTTTGCAAGAAAACACCAGAGGCTATATTCCTATGCCGTCAGATTACGAACGTAATCATGAAGAGGAAAAATTCCATGCTATGGTGATTTGTGGTTATAACGATAAGCATGGTCACTTCATAGTTAGAAACTCCTGGGGTACTGATTTTGGTGATAATGGTTATTGCTATTTACCATATTCATATCTGCGCGATTCTGACTTGACTCGTTATGCAGTTGCAATCACAGGTATTGATGCAAATGCTTTCATTGGCCACAAACCTGACGAAGAAGATTATAATTACGATCAGAAAGACTCCAATATTCAATATGCAATCTTGTTAAATCTTCTAAAAGAAGAGGAACATAAGTTGGAAGAAGATAGAGCTCGTCTAAAGGATCTTATATCTGAACTTAAACGTGTTATTGAGGAGTTGAAAAATCGTGATGATTTAATAACTCTTCAGGACAACACTAATGACCAACTTGATAAAATTTCAAAGGACATAACCGAAATTCAAAAACAGAAAGACGAAATATCCTTAGCAAATTTTAAGTGGGTACATATTATTCATACAATTTTTCTTGGTATTTCTGGAATAACTACCGGATACGGTGTTTATCAAAACAACCAAAAGGTATGGATACCTTCGGCTATAATTGCTGCACTATCAGTTATTTCATGGATCTTCTGGTTGTGGAAATCAAAGAATAATAAAATCAAAGAGTTTGATCGTCAAATCAATGAATTGGAGGAAAAGAAAAAATCTTTGGACCAGACTATCAACGAGAAGAACAACTTAAGAGATCGAGTTATAATGATTCTTGATACTATTGGCGATATTGATAATTCTGCTCATCTGAACAGAGATTTGCTTAACGCTATTATTATTACCCTAAATGATTGCTATGATGAGATAACGAAGTATCTTGATGGTCTTCCTGATAATGAAACAGACAGTGATGGATTATTGTATAAAGAATGGTTTAAAGAGATTGAACCACATATTGACAATATTGATTTGCTCAAGAAACTTCTTATGGATAATAAGGATGGCGATTATAAGTCTGTCCTACGTGAAATCCAACAAGCTATTCTTAAGAAGCTTAACAACCTTTTCAATAAAGATATTGATAGTATTTATAACAACGAAACTTCTCCTGAATGGAATAAATTCTTGAATATCGTTCATAATAGAAAAGTCTATGCACAAATTGATAGTGTAAAATTTGAGAGTGACCCAAATAGAGCAGAGAGAAAGCAATGTGCTTATCTTTTGTCAGATTTAGAGAACAAACCAGAATTGTACGATTGCAGTAAGACCGATATTGATAGTCTTAGCAAGAATCGCTTCATCTTCTTGTATGTAAAGAAGGTAACACTTGACGAACTTGTGTTATTCAAGAATGTAAAATAAAGAATATTATAAAGAAATGGCACATACTAACAATATTTGGAATTGGTTCAAGTCCTCCAAGGACGAGACAACTGATAACAGCCACCCTCTTTCCATAGAGTTAGAGCGACAGATTGGCGAGCAGATATACAATGCCCTGCAAGGCAACATTGTAGAGGAGGTACTCCGTGAGATAAAGACTTCATCAAGTAGCGATGCCTATTGGCGAAGCAATATGGAAGGACACAGTCTGAAGGTCGAGAAGGAGCTACTCCCCGACTTCTACCAACTGTGCCATGAAGTGAAAGAGAAGTTGGGTGTAAAAGATAAAGTTGACTTTTACATCACGGGTGATTCATCAGTGAATGCGTTTTCTGTTGCTGCAGAAAGCGAAGGAGAACCACATATCGTAAACATCAACTCAGCCCTCTTCGATTTGATGACGACTGATGAACTGCGGTTTGTTGTCGGGCATGAGCTTGGACACCTTCTTAATAAAGATACAGCATTGGCGCGTCTGATTCAGTTTGTGTTTCCACCAAATGCGGAAGTGCCAGTAACCTTGCAATACAAAATAAGGTTGCATGAGCAGTTGGCAGAATTGGTGGCTGACCGCTATGGCTATATGGCAGTGGCGAACCTCGATGTGTGCGTGACCGCATTCTTCAAGATGGCTTCCGGTCTTGACTTGGTAAAGATGAATGTAAGCATTGAAGCATTGCTTGCAGACAATAACCGCAGGTTGGAGTATTTCCTGAAAGACAAAGGCATGAGTAGAGCTTCACACCCGGTCAATCCAATCCGTGTGCAAGCCCTCAACCTGTTTGCCAAGTCGAAATCGAAAGAGGATTTGGATAAGGGCATGGAAGAGCTGATAGCCATCTTACTGAAAGTGGGAGACTGTGAGCAGGACGAATATACGGCAAAGTTCATTGCTTCCGCCGGTCTTATTGTTGCGAATGCGGATGACAATATTGCGAAAGATGAGATAGACCTCATTATCTCTCAGTTGGCATCGTTGAAGATATTCCCTCGACAGTTCTTGGACGAGATAGCTAAGGGCGACGTGATGGAGACATTCAATGATGCGGTGACAAACCTGCTTCGCATCAATCCGGGAATGAGGGACGGAATGCTTCGCTATATGATAGCTATTGTCATGTCAGACAAGATTATTGCCAAAGACGAAGTAGAACTGCTATATAATTTTGGTGAGAGCATTGGGCTGAGCAAAATCGAGGTTGCCAATGCCATTGCGGAATCCATCCAGCAAAGCTATGTGCCGAGCTTGGATGCAATTTGTTGATTTGTAATGAACATAGAAATAAGGGACGCTAAGAAAGAGGACGTTGAGATAGTAGCATGGACTGTCTTGACAGCATTGGACATGGAGACGGATGAAATGAAGAAGTTCATCGACTCCTGTTCGGATGAAAGTACCATGTACTCTTGGAAAAACTCCATTGTTGCCCTTGTAGATGGTGTGGCTGTCGGAAGCCTTATAGCTTACGACGGACGGAGATACCAGCAACTGAGACATCGTACATGGGATAGTCTTTGGGACGATATGGACAAAGACTATTTGAATAAGGTGGAAGCCGAGGCACGTGATGGCGAGTTCTATCTTGACTCTATGGCCATCCGTCCAAAATATAGAGGTATGGGTATCGGCAGGATGCTGATAGAATATGCCATCGAGAAGGGCAAGAGATTAGGCTGCGCCTATTCATCGCTCTTAGTGGACAAGGATAAGCCCAAGCTGGAGGCATACTACCAAACTATGGGCTTTGAACGATTTGGTGAAATGGAATTTTTTGGTCACGATTATTATAGAATGAGATATGTTAAGTAAAATACTCTTTGACCCCTCTCTGATTATTGAGTCTATTGGTACCATTGGCTTATTATTCTTTGCCTATTTATGGATTTTCAAGCCCGTTGAAAAAGACAGATGGATGTATGGAAACAAACCATTCAAGATGGTTCTGCTCATATCTGCGTTTGTTTGCTGTTTTGCTTTGTTTTTGTGTCTGATAGGTGAATTGTTTGAGAGTGACAACATCGTTCATTGGAGTAACAAAGGTACTACCGTAGTAGAACATTGGTGGGCGGTTATCAGTCAATTTACAGACCCAGGCAATTTGCCATCTGCGTATGAAAAAGGGCGGATAATAGCCTTTATTAGTGCCGTATCAGGCATCGTATGCTTGTCAGGCCTATTGGTTTCTTCTATCGTTAATTATCTGTCTCGTCATTCCCTAAAATGGAGACAAGGCATGATAAACTACAACCGTTGTTTTAAGGATTATGTGGTTATCATCGGATGCAATGAACAGACGGCAAATATTGTCAAGCTTTCGCTTAAACGTAAAGATGTCAAATATGTATTGATACAAACAAGGCAGGATGTTGAGAAAATGCGAATGAGGCTCGACCTTGACCTTGATAAGAATGAAGAAGATAGACTTGTATTTTATTTTGCAGAGCGAACATCTCGCGAAGACATAGAGGCTCTGCATTTAGAGAAAGCAAAAGAAATATATATCTTGGGCGAAGATGTACATGCAGACAATGAAGAAGACCACGATGTATTCAATATCAGCTGTTTGGAGAATATATCCGAATACTTTAAGCATGTCATAATAAAAGACAAGAAGAAAGTTCATGTAAGCCTTGAATATCAAAGTACATTTACGGCTTTCAAGTCAACACACATATACAAAAGCTTGGACAAGAATGTCGAATTCCTCCCATTCAATATACATGCAATTTGGGCGAAGAAAATTCTTGTTGATAACTTTGCTATAGTACCTGTTGGCAAAAAAGGCGAGGTTAAGGTTCAGAATTATATACCAATCGATTCATACGATGGAATAAAAGCCGATGATGACAAAACGATTCATATTGTTATAGTAGGCATGAACCAAATGGGTACAGCCCTTGGAGTCCAAACGGCTTTGCTTGCCCATTTCCCCAATGCTCATAGAGACAAGAATCTAAGAACAACAATTACCTTCATTGACGATCAGGCAAAGAAAGAAGGTGAATACTTTAGAGGAAGATTTGCCACAATGTTTGATTTGTGTCGTTATAGAGTGGTTGAGATAGGCAAAGATGTTTGTGGCAAGAAAGAATGGTATGACCCATTGAGTCAAGATGGTGACGGCAGATATAAACATCTTGGTGAAAATGGGAACTTCATGGACATTGAGTGGGAGTTTATTCAAGGCAATGTGGCTTCTGATGAAATCAGGAAGTATTTGGTAGATGTTGCACAGGACAAAAACAAGATTACGACAGTTGCAATATGCTTCAATCACCCACAGCGTTCAATAGCTGCTGCATTATATCTGCCTGAGATGGTATATCGCAGGGCATTGCAGATATTGGTTTATCAACAGAACAGTTTTGACTTGGCCAACAAAGTGGCTGATGGAGAAAAAGTATGGAAGCGTTATGAAAAGCTTCGCCCATTCGGCATGATAGAAGGAAGCTATACAGAAGATGCATTCGATAATTCTATGGCCAAAATCCTTCACTTCCTTTATGCTAATAACAGGATTGGGATTAGGAATCATGGTGATAATCAGCAGGTAACATATCAATACCAGGAAATAGAAGATATAAGCTCATACGAAGAAATAGATTTTGATTTCGCACGAAAAATTAACAATCTGTGGAACCAGCAGGGCATTGTCGATAAACTTTCCAATATAGATATGGTGGATAGTATTCCCATGAAGTTACGTTCATTGGGAACAACTATAGATGACATTAGTGACTTTACATCCGAGTTGAAAAAAGGGAACAATCTGGAACTAATGGCAAAGGCTGAACATACCCGATGGCTAACTGAAAGAGTTACCATGAATTTTAGGCCATTGGATAATGTTGAAGCTGAATGGTTGCTATTTACGAATAAGGACTTGGATGAAAAAAAACGCAAGAAGGAAAAGAAGTTCAGAAAAGAGAAAAGCCGTGCTCATCTGGATATTTGCTCAAACACTACATTGAATGAGATAGATCCAGGTGTACACTATAATGACATTGATGTAGTTTGCTATATACCACAGCTATTGAAATACAGAGAGTGGATAAATGTTATGAGACTGGCTGATGAAAAGTCCCGCCAATCCATAGCTGGCAAGTTGCTTGGCGATTTTGTCATTTCCAAAGGTGATGGCGGCAACCATTTCGCATTCAAACTAATCGAAAACGGCGACAAGAAATTTTGGATGATGGAAACTGCTGTCTCTCAGCAACAATGGGAAAGCATCATGGGCAATAATCCTGCACAGGATAATGGAACTGACAAAGGACAGGATGACGAAAGTCTAAAAGAGAAGAAATATGTTGGTAGCAATCTACCTGTTATCAATGTTTCTAAAAATGACATTGAAGATTTCCTGAAGGTTCTCAGAAAGATGACAGGACTCCGTTTTGATTTGCCTACTAAAGAAGAATGGGAATATGTGGCGAGATGCACAGCGGAAGAAATAACTGAGAAAACACGCATTGAGGATGCTTTCCGAATAAACAAAGGGAAAGAAGGGAAAAAAGACAGAAAAGGACCATGGCTGGTTGACGACAACAAAGATTTGCAGAGAAACAGCTTGGGTGTATATAATATGATGGGTAATGTATGGGAATGGACAAAAGAGTCTCCTGAGGATAATCCCAGTTGCTATTTCTTCTGCGGTGGTAGTTGGCGTTTCCGTAAGCTACATAGCGACATAAAAGGCAACTATTGGTATTCGTTCTGGAAGCCAATTCTAAAATCTGATGATATTGGTTTCAGAATGGTATGGCGATTTGACATGCGTAATATTGAAGCTGACAAAGAGCGAGAGGTTGTAGATTTATTAGATAAGGTGGCAACCAATCCAATTGATGAACAAAAGACGATGTCTGCAAATGATATTGTTAAGCTCACGGGTATGATACCTGTGGAAACTGGTTATTTCCTTATGGGAACTGAGAACAATGATACAATTGGCAAGTACAAGAACCCGCTTTTCCCGGAAAATTGGATAGACGAGAATGCAGATGAAGAAGAAACTCCCCATCATTTCGTAAAAATCAATAAGTTCTATATCTCAGCGACACCTGTAACTCAAAAATTATGGAATGCCGTAATGGGTATTGAGGCAAAAATGAACCCAAGTGATAACTTAGGAGACAATAAGCCACAAACCAATATCAGTTGGGATATGATAAAATACCAATTCCTGCCTAAGCTGGAAGAACTGACAAAGTTGAAATTCAGGCTTCCGACAGAAGCTGAATGGGAATACGTTGCCAAAGGTGGACATAAAACTAAAATATGTAAGGAGTTATCAAAGATATTCGATAACGAAAGCATGACAGTTGATGAGAAACAATTAGCTGCATATAAATATTTAGCAGAAGAAGGTCATAAGTATTCCATGTACAGCGGTACGGATGATGCAATGGATTTAGATTTATATATTCATTCAGCTACCGCAGGAGTAAAAGACAGGATGCCTAATGAACTTGGCGTTTATGACATGTCTGGCAATATCTGGGAATGGTGTGAGGACTATTATCAGACCGATTTCTATAATGATTGCATTGAAGGTAAGGAAGATATTGCACAACAAGGCAAACAGGATGAGTATAGGACTAAAGGTTACATAACTGACCCTGTATGCAAGGATGAATCTTACGCAGCTCACACATTTAGAGGCGGTAGCTTCAGATTTGATGCCAAAAGTTGTAGAAATACGAGCGTAAATTTCTGGATTGATACAGATACAGACGATGACTTAGGTTTCCGTTTGGCATTAGACAGCAGTTATGAAAGCTCTTTGAATGGGTTAATAAAGGGGAAAGAATGAATTGGTTGATACTTATATTGGCTGCATTCTTCGAGATTGGATGGCCTGTAGGCTTCAAAATGTCGAGCCTGCATCCTGAGAAATTCGGGTTGTATATCGCTCTTGGCTCATTGAGCATGTTGTTGAGCGGCGTCCTATTTTACTTTGCACAAAAGACCATACCAATTGGTACCGCCTATATCGTATGGACAGGGCTTGGTGCCATAGGGACTTTTGTGATAGGGATATGGCTCTTCGGAGATACATTCTCCGCATTGAAGATGTTCTTTGCCCTTCTGATACTCGTTGGTATTGTTGGCATGGAGGTTTGTAGCAGATAACAGATGTTGGAAAGAGTACAAAGAATCGCCTTGGCTCGCATATTGTCAGACCTCATTGAGGCTGACTTTATCGTAGAAGAAAAAGAGATGGACTTCTTTGAGGAGATAATCTCTAAGGATGGTTTCAACATCAGTGAATCCATGCTTATAGAAGCCAAGAGGATGGATTTTGCGAAAGCCATGTCTATTCTCAAAGAACTGGATGGAGAGACAAGAAAAGAACTTGTAGAGACCTTGAAACGCCTCTCTTTGTCAGATGGAACGTGTGTGCCGTTGGAAGCAGTCTTAATATATTGCGTTATCATGGCTTTGACAGAAAATGCTAATGTCTTTTCTGTGCCGTCTGAGGGTATCAACATGGAGAACATGACCGCTGTATATGTAGAAAACACAGAAGGAACAGATATAGATGCTGCCATTCGCAACCAACTAAAACAGATTGAGGAAGAGTTTGCCAATGCAGGCTTTGACTTCATCTATATACCCAGTGTTGTGGATGATTTTAGGGCGTTGGGTAAGAAATATCTGCATAAGGTGGTGAAATACATGATACCATCTGCATCTACTCTTCGCATAGATGAGATTTGCTATAGTCTGTGCAATCTGAGTACCTCACGCTTTTGCAGAGACTTGTTATACAAGAAGATTGGTGTAAATCTTATTGATTCCAATCCCTCACTACTCATAAAAATCAACGAGTCGGACATCATTGACTCCTTTGGTGATGATGATGCGGAACGGACAAGATTCAGCAATTTCCTACAGATTGAGTTGACCGATGATGTGATAAACACCATACATCGGTTGGTGAACACCTATAGAGAAATGATCAATGCCGATATTGTGGCAAAGAGACGGTCGAGAAGCAACAAGTTTCTATATTTTGGCTTTCATCGTTCGCTCTTTGACTTGATAGCATACGGTAAAGAGAAAAAAGATTGCCGGCTTGTATTTGATTTCTCAACGCATACGGCAAAGGTATATTTTGAGTCTATGGATTGTGATGAGAGATTCATACTAAAACTCAATCCCCAAGAGGCCGCCTTATATATGATGATAGTCCGGAAATCGTTGGAAGGTAATGGACTCGACTGGCGTGAACATATTTCAAAGGCAGAAAAGAAAAAGTTGTTAGGTGAATACAATAATATTTACAGCTATATAGGAAAAGGCAATATCGTGAATGAATATAAAGACAGAACGCAAACCCATCATATCAAGACAAGAATCAAGGTGATGTCGGGATTGGCAAATGCGGAAATGTTCATTCCTGAGCACGTAAAATGTGGTTTGATGTCTTTCTATAGGATAAAAGCCCCAAAAGAGTATGTTACTTTCATTCTCCCCAAAGGGGAATCCTCGTTTCCAACGTTGTAATTTTCGTCTAAGATGACAAGAGTATTGTAATTTTGCATTCAAAGAAATAGAAAATTGAAAATAGAATGCGAAAAAGAAGATCATTTTTACATCAGTGTCTTTATGACAATTCTGAACAAGTAACTAATGGGAAAGGTAAGAATCTGATACCACCCCCAGAGAGAGAATCCTTATGGAAAGCCTATCTGGAAAAATTTAAGGACCCACTGATAATTGTATTATTGGTGGTATTCTTTTTTTCAGTGATAGTCTCCCTGTATGAAGTCTTCTATATGGGGCAAGGCAAGAACATCCTATTCGAGCCTATCGGTATATTGTCTGCCTTGCTGTTGGCTACAGGTGTAGGATTCATCTTTGAAGTAAAGGCAGAAAGGGAGTTTGAAGTTCTGAATACTGTAAAGGACAGAAGGCCTATCAAGGTGTTCCGTCGCTTTATGGAAAACGGGAAAGAGAAAATTAGGATAAGGGAAGTCAAGAAACATGATGTCTGCATAGGAGATTATGTATATTTGGAGAACGGTGACGAGATACCTGCCGACGGATATTTGGACGAGACTAATTCCTTCATCGTTGATGAGTCGAACTTCACAGGAGAACCATACGCACTAAAATCAGCCTACGAGGAGGAGTTTGAAAAAGAAACGACCTTCCCCACCAATATGGTACTTCGAGGTTCTACCGTTATTGGTGGTACCGCCATATTCCATGTGGATAAAATAGGTATGGACACTATCGAGGGAAAGGGCGTAGCCAAAACCCAAGAAGGAAGAGAAGTGGAGACACCGCTCAACCAACAGTTGGACAAACTGGGCAGCATGATGTCCAAGCTCAGTTTCATTATTGCCATCCTGATTGTCATCGGAAGAATGGTCTATTTCTTCTTCTTTGACGGAAATGCAGCAAACAACCATTCATGGTTAGAGATAGCCGAGTTTGCTCTCGGTTCAATCATGCTTGCCGTTACCTTGATTGTGGTAGCCGTTCCTGAAGGATTGCCCATGAGTGTTACTGTCAGTCTTGCCCTCAGCATGAGAAGGATGCTGAAAGAGAACAACCTTGTCAGAAAGCTCCACGCGTGTGAGACGATGGGAGCAACGACTGTTATCTGTACCGACAAGACAGGCACTTTGACCCAAAACAAGATGACGGTTGTAGATTATGATTTCTATGGAGAGGATGCTGAGAAAAGGATTCAAAGGAACATTGCCATTAACTCAACGGCAGAAATATCGCTTGATGACAATGGAAAAGAAAAGCCATTGGGCAACCCGACTGAGGGAGCGTTGTTAGCATGGCAGAAGTCAAAAGGCATAAACTATGAAGAACAGCGTCACCTCTATGAGATAGGCCATGGAGAGCCTTTCTCGACAGAGAAAAAATATATGAAGATGGAGTTTGAAGCCAAGACTGGTGTAGAACTTGCCAAAGATGAGCGTCATGTCAGATATGTGAAAGGTGCGCCAGAGATAGTTCTGGAAATGTGCGATGTGATTGCTGGTAATACAGACAAGAAACATGTCCTCGAAAAACTGTCAGAATACCAGGACAAAGCAATGCGTACATTGGCCTTTGCCTCTCAATACGAAGCAGATGGAAAATGGAGTCCATTGACATTTGACGGTATTGTAGGCATAGCCGACCCCGTGCGTGACGATGTGAAGGATGCCATAACTGACTGTACACAGAAGGCTGGAGTCAGAGTGATTATCGTGACAGGCGACACCCAAGGCACTGCCAACGAGATCGGTAGGCAGATTGGACTTTTGGATAGAAACGAGAAACAGCAAACGGTGACTGGTGATGTCTTCGAGAAGATGTCGGATGAGGAAGCTATGAAATTGATAGCCAATCCGGACTTTAAGATTATTTCCCGTGCCCGTCCTGATGACAAAGCCAGACTGGTGACTTTGCTTCAGAAACAGGGCCAAGTAGTAGCCGTCACAGGCGACGGAACAAATGATGCGCCGGCTCTCAGCAAGGCACAGGTAGGTCTCTCTATGGGCGATGGTACATCAAGAGCCAAGGAGGCAAGCGATATTACAATTTTGGACAACTCCTTCAGTAGTATCGTAAGGGCCATTATTTGGGGACGCTCTTTGTATCTGAATATACAAAGGTTCATTCTCTTCCAAATGACTATCAACATCTGTGCATGTCTTATTGTGCTGATAGGCGCATTTACAGGCCTTGACTCACCTCTGAATGTGACACAGATGCTTTGGGTGAACCTTATCATGGACACATTTGCCGCAATGGCTCTATCTTCATTGCCTGCAAACAAACGAGTGTTGAATGACAAGCCTCGTGACCCCAACAGCCATATAATAAATAAAGGTATGGGGACACAGATTGTCGGAGTCGGAATATTGTTCTTTGTAATCTTAGTCGGCATGTGGCAGTTGTTATGGCATTGTGACATACATGAGGTTTCTGAATTGTTTAAAAGCGAAAAGTTAACCCTGTTTGCCACAGGCATTTTCGACCTCAGCAAGACAAAGCAACATCTAAGTCCGTATGAGTTGAGTGTGTTCTTCACCTTCTTTGTACTCCTGCAATTCTGGAATCTGTTTAATGCGAAGTATTTCAAGACCTCTCGCAGTTTGATACAGGATATATGCGGAGTGTTCAAGAAGGACGAGGAAGTGAAGACATCTTTTAGCCCAAGTTTTATATATATTGCATTGGTGATTTTGGTGGGACAAATAATTATTGTCACTTTTGGGAGAGAAATGTTTAGTGTGTCTCCTCTTTCTTTAAGAGACTGGGGATGGCTACTGCTAATCACATCGCCTGTGCTCATCATTGCAGATATAAAACGATTTATAATAAACAGAATTAAAACATAGAAGATATGGACAGTCGCATTAAAGATTTGGGGAAAGACCAGCGAATAGCTTTGGCTCGCATAGTCTATGACCTTATTATGGCAGACAAGATTATCGACGATGAAGAAGTGGTCAAGTTTGCCAAACTGTTTGGTGAGGAGAACAACCGTATTCTCTTCCACCAGGCACAAGAACTGACGTTTGCAAAGGCAATCAAATTGTTGACGCAACCCTCGGATGACAACAACGACAATGAAGTCATCAGAAAAGTTCATGCCGACCAACGGCGAAGACAAGCAGAAAAGGCAGCAAACATTGTCAGTGAGACTGCAAGCAGTGATGGCTTCTGTGCTCCAGCGGAGGCTATCTTGCTGTTGGCAATAGACTATTTCCTCAAAAAGAACAATGCGACATACACCAAATATGATATTCAGTCATTCAAACTTACTGACATCTTCATAGGTAAACGCTTTGTGTTGTATGTTGACAACAATGCAAGCAGCAAAAGCCTTGAAGTAGAGCAAAACTATGACTTGATTGTCAATCTGCTCGCAAGCATCGGCTTCCAGTTTATCTATATCCCTAAGATTGTAGAACAATATAAGAAAAAGGGATTGGAGATGTTCAAAGCTATGTCTATGTATATCTTCCCCGATATACCAGAAGACAAGGTGGAGGATGTCTATAACAACATCATGCAGATGGACACCAAGAGTTTCGTTAAAGACTACTTGAATGAAAAGCTGGGCTTTGACATCATTTGTGCCCGTCCCTCTTTGATGGTGATGCTTGGCCGTTCGAGTGTCATTGGCAAGAATATATCTGATAAGGGTCTCGTCTATGAGACAAATGCCAACTTCTTAAAAATCAATATTGGAGAGGAAAAGGTGGTCAACGTAGTGGGAGATTTGATACATGACTTCAATAAGTTTGTAACCTTTAACTTCCACATTGATTTTAATCCTGCGAAGGATAAGTTGTTGTACCATGGCATTCATAAAGCCTTCTTTAGGATGGTGGCGTTGGCAAAAAACAATCCACAACAGTACAACATCAATATAAGTACGAATTTACATGCTGTGTTTATCAATGACTATAAATTGCCACTTGCTAAGGGCAAGACGGCCATCTATATTATGATATTGTGCAGATCCTTCTTTGGTGACAAGAAAGGGTTACCAATGAAAAAGGTCTTCAAAACACTTGAAGTAGAAGATCAGGAACGGCTTCAAACACAATATGAATGGATTTGTGCGCATTTGTCAAATAACCAAGAGGTAACACAACTTAGTCCCCTCTACCCTAATGTGGTGAATAGAATATCAGAAATACGAAATGCTATTGAGGATGTCGTTGGCAGCAGACTGATAGGAGAAATCCAAATCGGTACTGGGGATTACATCACGACCATTGTCTCGCCAGACAGGGTAACGGTCAATGGCATACCTATTAAAGAGCATCCTGATTGGGGAACTTTCATGTAAGTTCATCCAACAAACAGCCGAAATCAGGGAGTGAGTACATCAAGTTACACACTTCCTGATTTTACATTTTATAAATGTCGTGTAAGAGAATGTGCATCTATTGTCTGTGGCAGAAAAACATGTAATTTTGCAGTACAGAAAACAAAAAAAGTATAACAATTTAAAACAAAAGTATTATGAGACCTCCAAGACCCGGTAGCTTAGGCTACAACGCAATCGTAGGAACCGCAGGTGCAACTGTAGGCGCAAGTTCAGGTGCTGCTTTGTCAGCAATTGGTGCTAACTCTATTGGCAGTTCAATTTCCAATGCAAGCAATAACGCAGTCAATGCATTCACTAACTCTATCAATTCGACTGCCTCTGGTATAGGAAGTGCAGCATCCGCAATTGGCCTGGGTAGTGTTGGAGCTGCTGTAACATCAGCAGGCTCAACGGTAGCCTCTGGTATTGGAGCTGTTGCTTCTGGAGCCAGTGCCGTGGGAACAGCAGTAGGTGGATTGGTGGTTGCTGCCGCCCCCATTGTAGGTGCAATTGCTGTTGGCGGAGCTATCGGTGCAGGGATTGGTTGGTGCATAGGTAAATTACTTGATGATTAGTATTATGGGAACAGTATTGGCAATAATGGGAGGATATTATCTCCTTAGCGGGCAGGCTTTCAAAGCCGCTGGCGAAGCAGCAAAATGGATTGATGAAAAGGTGAATCAGTCCAAGGACAAGAAAAAGTAACGTTGCAATTGCAGTAGAGTTACACTTCTTTACACAATAAATTTGTGAGACAAAATGAATTGGATGTAAGGGAGTATAACTCTACTACATGCAATAAGAATTGTTACTATCTTTACATGCGAAAACAGGAATTTTTAATCAAATAGTGAAAGTTATGGGACTGATTGGATCTCTTTATCATACAGCCAAGGGCATATATGCAATGGCTAATCACGACTCAGAAAAAGCTAACGAAGAACTGGACAAAGCAGTGGACAGTCTTCATAGAACAATGATAATTTAATTCTATAGACAATGAAAACAGAAAGAGTAAATAGCCTTTTGGCTGAAATCGTAAGTAGTCAGGGATTCATTAACATTGACCAAAACGATGTTGATAGTTTCAAGGCTAATGTCGGCGATATTGACGCAGAAAAGGTTTCTGGGAAGATCGAAGAGATTGGCGTTATGCTCGATAACGCCATCTCCTCAATTATTGAGAGAAACGACAGCAAACAGGTAAAAGGATTGCTATTCGTCATTCGACTTCCACAAGATAATTGTTTCATGGAGAATATAAATGACATCCATGAGGTAATAGACAAACTGGGCGAAGAATTGGAATGCAAATGGGGAATATCTACAATGGACAATTTGCAGGATGACCAATTTGAGCTTATAGTGGTAATAGGTTTTTAATACGTAATGTTATGGGATGGTATGACCTAACTTCGAGACAACAAGAGTTGGATCGTAAAATAGAAAACAGTGGCATTAAGTTGGATTCTTCCAATAGTTGCCTAAAGAAAGTAATGCGAGCCATTGGGGCATCAAGCAGCGAAGAAGATTATGTGAAAAGCCGAATCGCTCTGCGATTGAAGACCCGAACACTTCTTGATGATACAGATGACTTCATCAACCGCACAGAAAAGATGTTGGATGACTTCAAGAAGGATGATGAGAAATGGGAACGAGAAGGTCGAAAACTCGGCTTTAAGTTTTGGGACTAAAATATATTTATTATGACACAGGAAGCGTTTAATCAGATTATAGAAGCAGCTCGTCATGGTGACGTGTTTGCCCAAGCAGCACTCGGAATCATGCTGTGTGAGGGCAAGATAGTACAACCAAACCGGGAACATGGTTTGGGTTGGCTGAAGAATGCAGCCCAATGCAACTGCCTTTGGGCAAGGGACGCTTATGCTGAATACTCTCAGCCGCAAAATCAACCATCACAGTCCTCTGCTTCCAATGGAATGACAGACAACACTGATTACGAGCAGGAGTTGAATAACCTGATTGGGCTGGAACGTGTCAAAACAGACATAGACTCTCTTCGAAACCTGCTTCGTATTCAGAAAATGAGGGAACAGAGTGGGCTACCAACCACTTCTGTGTCCTACCACTGCGTTTTCACAGGCAATCCCGGTACAGGCAAAACAACCGTAGCCAGAATAGTGGCGGGTATTTACAAAGAACTGGGTGTGCTTCAGAAAGGACATCTTGTAGAGGTTGACCGTAGTAAGTTAGTTGCAGAGTATGTGGGACAGACAGCTGTGAAAACAAACAAGGTCATTGACGATGCGCTGGATGGAGTGCTGTTCATCGACGAGGCATATACACTTGTAGGTGGAGAAAATGACTTTGGAGCAGAAGCCATTGCAACGTTGCTGAAACGTATGGAAGATGACAGAGACAGACTTGTGGTTATCCTTGCTGGATATACAGACGAGATAAAAAGATTCATCGAGTCAAATCCCGGCCTCCAATCGCGATTCAACAGATATATCCAGTTTGATGACTACTCTGTCGAGGAATTAGTGAAGATATTCAAGTTCAACCTGAGAAAGTCTCATTATAAGATTAAGCGGGATGCACTTGAAGCACTGCAAGCGAGAATCGAGCAGGCTGTGCGTCATAAGGACAAGCATTTCGGCAATGCAAGATATTGCAGGAACATCTTTGAGAAGATAATCCAGAACCAAGCCAATAGACTGGCTAAGATGGACACAATAGACAACGAGCAACTCGTGATAATAACAAAAGAAGACATTAACATATAAAGAAAGGTGATATGGACAAGATACTAAGATTATTTGGAGGAAGCGAACAATTGTGGCAGTACATACAAAAGTACGCCAAAACAGCTGGTGTGGAAGGAACACGTACCGTCTTAGAGTTGTATTACGTGTTGAAGTCACCTGACACTCCAGGATTGGACAAGACTATCATAGTGGCAGCCCTTGCCTATCAACTTCTTCCAGAAGACTTGATAAGCACAGAGAACTTCGGCATTCTTGGCTTTATTGACAATGGTGCCGCACTTGCATTGGCATATAATAGGGTGAAATCACGTGTCACCCCGCAAATCGATGCACAGGTAAATGCCATCCTCAATCAGTGGTTTGGTGGTATGCAAACGGCCATAGCAAGCGACGCACCTTCTAACAACAACTGGAATAACCCTACTTCATACAATGACGGATGGCGTGAGCAGCCTGTGCAGACTCCTCCCCAGTTCAACACTCAGGGACCAGTAAACAAACCACGCAAGCCAACCACACCAATGTGGGATGACGATGATGTGGTGATAGACTAAAATACCATTATGGCAAACATATTCGATAATCCTGCATTCCAGTTTCTTCAGAGACCTTCAATGGAAGACTTCTTGAAGCGATGCCAGCAACGTTTCAACCGATTCGGGTTGAGTGATGCTGACATCAACGATGCTATCAAGTCGGCTTGTGATTTCTTCTACATTCCGATGCCGAGGATGATACAAGACCTCACAAATGCCCAAAACGGGCAGACCATGTTCGTGAATTGGGATCGAGGTAGCTATTACGATGATGTCCTTTGCTTTAATATGCAACAGCTCATTGACATGAAAATTGACAGCAAGGATGCGTTCTCGTTAGTTATGACCCACGAGTGCGGTCACAGAGTCCTCCAGAACACACAGTTTCCAGGTGTAGCCAATGGACAATGGGAGTCTGAATTATGTCCTGACTTTTTTATGGGATGTCGTGCAGGTTTGTGGAATATGAATGCCATTGACAAGGTTGTGATGGGATTGATACTAACAGATGGAAGTCCAAGCCATCCTGAAGGTACCTTGCGAGCATTGTTTATCAGACATGGTAAATACATTGCTCCAGAAATGCATCGCAGAGGTATTCCACTGACCATACAGAACTTAATCAATGAGTTCATGTCTTTCAGACAGCAGAACCTCAATGAAATATTAAACCAACAGCACAAGTATTACAGATTTTGAATATGCCAGCATACGACCATCAGCAATGGATGAAATACATGCGTCGTCACGAAGCAAATGTATTCAATGCCATCTTTTATGACAAAGAAGAAGTCACGGAAGATGACATTCAGCGTGTCATTGCTGATGTGGCATCGTTTTTCAGCTTGCCTGTTCCTGAAATAAACGGCAAGTGCGAATCTTTTGCGGAGGTATTGCTTGGCGACAAAGCAGGGGAATGTGAGCTTTCATACAACTTGGAAATGCTGAGAAATGCGGGCATCAACAACAAAGATGCTTTCACTTTGTGTTTCGTTCATGAGATGGCTCACCAAGCCCTTCACAGGTACCAATTTATGCTTTTTTGCAGTGAACGCTGGATGCAGGAACTGGCCGCAGATCTAACAGCCGGACTATATGCAGAGCGACATCACTTGGCAACAGGAAAGTTCAAGTACGCATTATCAACACAAAAATGCAGCATTACTCACCCCGATGGAAAAATAAGAGAAAACATTGTGGAATGTGGAAGGCACTATCTTGAACAGCAAATAGTGAACGGTACAAAGATGATGAATATGGTGCTACAGATAATGCCCACCTTTGTCTTTACACATAAAAAGAAACTGAAGACAGAATGGTATCAGTTGCTTGACGAATTGGAACATTCTCCACAAGAGCCAGTACGATATAGAATTGAAGATTTGCCAGACAGTAATCTGATTAAGCAAGCTGTCTTAAAATACAAACTATCAAAAGCGCAAGAAGATGAAAATTATAGATAATGACCCTATAGACAAGCCTTGTATTGGCGAGTTGATTGAAGAACAGTGTGCAGTAGGGCAATTTGCCGACAACTGTCTTTATCTTATTGCCGATCCAGAGGCAGACATAGCCAAACGTGCAGTGGACATCATTGAGCAGTTTAAGCAGATTGCTGATTGCGATGACTACTACAACACCTATGAACTGGAGGTCGTCCAGAATGTGGAGTTAAAAAATCACCCCAAGATAAAAGAACATATCGAGCAACATGGTGACAATTTTCTCATCCAGTTGGCTTCACATGGTTTCAATGAAAAGAAGCGGTTTATCGTTGCCAAGACTGACAACGACAAGCTGTTTGAAAATATCAATCTTATGATTTATGCGGCAGAACGCATAGCAAAGTTTGATATAGCGGCATTACTCCGCTCGTTTGTAGAAGATAATACAGATGAGTTCGTTGAACTTGCGAGGAATGCCATAACAGACAAACGTTTCCAGTCCAACTATTTCGCTGCGCTATCAGCGAATACAATCCATCCGACCTTTGGAATGGCATCTTCCACCGCCAAGCTCAAAGAACAGATGGAGATTAAGGGTGTCATCACCCATAAACAACGCATGGAAATGTATGACCGGCTATTGGACAACTTGAAAAAGAGTCATAAGAAGCATGACCCAAAGATGGAAGCAGAAATAGAATTTATCATTAAGTCTATAGATCCTGCTACTCTACGAATGTTCTTCCAAAGGCAATCACCAAAATTGCAAGAGAAGATGTCCGATTTCGTCAATCCGAAACATTTGGCAGAAGTTTCGTCAATGGATTTGGAGATACGCTGGTCTGAAAAAATTGACAAAACACGAAAGACGGACGGTCATTATCGTCTCTTTCTAAGCAGAGGTGACGAGAGGTTAATGGTGCATTTCAGTCGAAGTGCAGGTTTTGTGCTTTATCTTATCTATCTTATAGACCGCAAGAAAAACGGTGACAAGGTTGATACATTGAACATTGTCCAATACAAGCAGCTCTTTGGAAAACTGTACGAGATGACTTATGGCATCAATGGAGAAACAATATTTACCGACATGGTGAAGAATTTCAATTCAGAAGGCGAATTACAACAGAAAGGCTTGTACACAGTGCTGAAAAGTATTCGTGAAGACATTGGAAATACCTGCGAAAGGATGCAGGAACCTGCAGAGCCGTTCCTTTTGCAAGATATGAAAGCCCACCTTGCAGTTCTGCCAAAACACATTATTTTGCCTGAAAAAATCATGGCACTGATTTAGTGTTAAAATGTTTAAATGCACAACTCTAACATGTTGATAATCAATGAAGATATAAGGCTCACGTTGTTCACATAGCAAAGAACAGCCAACCTGTCAAAATCCACCGAACTTTGCATCAGAAAATCCGATGTAAGGTTCGGTTTTTTGTATGTATAAATTTAAGGATTTTGACAGATATGAGAACAAACGATTTTACTGCAAAGCAGACTATCCTCGGTCTTGTAGAGGTTGTCCGTTTGGAAATTGAGAGTAAGAAGAAAACACTCTCGATAGGTGATGAAGAACTTGTTCAGAAGATAATGAGCAAGATATCGGAAGCCAACAAGGAGTTTGCAACCGAGAAGGAAGAGCTACGCTATTGGGGCATTGTGACACGTGAAGTTGCATGGTATGAAGCCAACACGGAAGAGTCGGAAGAAATCATCAACCGATTAAAATCAGGTGACCAGTTGTTTGCCCAGAAATTCTTCTACAGCACAAATACCAACGGATGCAATATCAGCCGTTTCCGCTCAAAGATACTTGCTAACATCAAACAGACATACAAGATTGAGGTATCTGTAGAAGAGTTTGGCGACATACTTTATACTTTCTTGTGGAATGAAGGTACATGGAGTATACTCGACAAATACTCACGCAAGAGCAGTTTCTTCTGTTGGCTTTCCGAGGTCGCTCAACATGAACTGATAAGATACCTTGAAGATATGAAGCTTATCAACGTCACACGCGAGCGTACTGCCGGAAACACACGTCTTCTCGGCCTTTCTATAGCACCAGAAATGTGGGAATACATCTTGAACGATACCATGCCTAATGGTTTGTATAAGGATGTACTTTTCTCCACTTTGGTAAAACGTAATACTGAAGAAAAGATGATGAAGTCTTTCTGTCTGAAAATAGAAGATCTGCACAGACTCCAGAAAAAAGCCGAAGCAGATTTGAAAGACCGCCTTATCCGTAGTGACCGTGGATATGAGGAACTGGTTCTGCGTGACAAGACTCCTCGTGTCATTGAAGTTTCAGAAGAGTTTGCCAAGGACTTCTGTGTTTGGCAAGAGGGCAAGAGCAATGCTAACCCACTGGCTGATGTGTTGGGGGTTGACTTGAACCACGAAGACTTGCAGAAGAAGGTGGTGGACTTTCTTTATACCATACCTCAGAAATTGAAATGGACCGAAGAAGAGCGTATTGTATGGACACTCCGTTTCATTGAAGACACTGCACCGATTGAAGTGGCTGAACGTATCGGAAGAAAACGCTCATGGGTTGACACCAAGTATTCCAGACTGAATGTACGCTTTAACAAGGCGGTTAAGGAATGGTGGGCAGAGAATGCGAAATAATCGAAGAAAGTTTGGTGCCAACATTGATAGAGCATCAAACTTTCATCTCTCTTTTATTATAAAATAAATCAAATAAGATGAGTAAAGATATTACAATAAGCAACAATATGACAGTGGACTTGTTGAAGAACGTGGAAAACTATGCAAAGTTTGTTTCTCAAGTATTGCATGATGAAACTTTCCTTGTTGAATTAGACAAGACATTACCATTTGACAAGATGGTTCACGCGACAATGAATATAGCATCTACCCATACACCTATCAAGAAAATGGGTGTGTCGGTCATGCGAATGGATATAGAGCCACCTCTATATTCAATGGCTGTAACCCTGCAGTTCAAAGGAAGGGATGGAGTCATACATGACCATTCAGTCTTCATCAATGCGTGCAAGACAATAGAAGAAATCCAGCAGTTGGTTACAGAAGAGAACTTCAAACAAGAAGTCCTGTCGCTGTGTGAAGAAAGGGTATTAGAAAATTCAGAATTACAAGAAAAAAACCAAAAGGCATGATACAAGTAATAACAAGAGAGTGGCAAATCACAAAGGCATATATCGACGACATAGCTTTACATTCTGGGCTTATAAATCTTGACTGGGACGACTTCAAGGCATTTGCAGAAAGCCATCGTCCTGTAGTGGCTATAAGAAATGAAGACAATGCCTCTGTCACAGAACTCACAGATAATGCAATGGCAGAGATTAGGAAACGTTGTTCAAACAAACTTTCAAATATCATTGTTTCAATATCCTATAAAGAAGGAGAGGAATTGATGATGGATGAAATGGAAGGGATAAGTGATTGTTTGACCATGTTTGCCAACAAAAATGTAGAAATTAAATGGGGCATCAGTCAGAACAATACATTAAAGTGCAGACGCTGCATATCTGTCTTTGCCTTTGAATAACAAAACAGTCAGCCTATGAAAGTTTCAGTTTATTACGAAGAAGTGTCCAACTATGTAGAGAAGCACTACTTAGTTCGTCCTTCCATAAAGCAGGTGGATGATAAGACCTTGTCCATCGAATACACTCCACATAAGTTCATCCCTGCAATTAGTGTTGTTGTACGAATTGAAGCAATGCGCAAGGATGTTATATGTATGTCGTATGAATGTAGCAAGGCAATATCTCTACTGATTTCTGGTGCTATTACCCATATCGAGAGGCAGATTCCCCAAGGCATTGAAATAGACACCGACAGCAAACGCATCAATGTATATCCTGAGAACGTTACCGAATTAAAGAATGTTCTCGCATATCTTTCCTTGTCTGGAGTGCATTTTTCTGAGTCAGGCATGGAAATCACGTTGGATATGAACTAAGTATAACAATCAAAGAAGTGCAATATGTTGGTGATACATCCTAAAGACAAATCAACCTCCTTGGCAGAGGCCATATATGCCAATATGCCTAATGTACATGTGGTAGAGGACGAATGGTACGAACGTGGCATTGGACAATTACTCTGGCAAACGCCCAAAGAAGAACCCATATTAATAATTGGTTATGGTGATTGCCATGGACTGTATAGAGAGCGTTTTAACGATGTGCTTGAAATCAGTCCGAGTGATTTGGATGATCCTGTGTGGGTACATCGTCTAGTAAACTGTCAGATTGGAGTTCCACAGATTGTGCTGAACAGAATACATGCCTACAATCTTCGCAGACACAATGGCGATATCATCGGAATATGGCCTAATGCAGTAGAGTTTGCACGTAGGAATCATCTTCATGGACTATTTGCCAGCACTTTCTTCTTTAATGCTAAAGATGCTGAAAATTATGGAGAAATCACCCTTGATATGTATATTGAAAGGTCGAATTATACTCTCTACCGCACTCTTGGCAAACTATTGACCAATCATGTACCGCTATACAAGATTCCCGAAATATTGCAGCAAAGAGCCTATAAGGACACAAGTGTCAACCATCGCAACTTTGAGAGTTTCTTTTGTTTGTAAACAACAATAAGTTTTTAGTAAATATGAGTAAAGATAAAAATACAAGACTTGTTACTGCCCTTAACACTATGGCGGATTTGGCAGGACAACGACAGGTAATTGGCAATAATGAGATAGGTTTGGGTATGATACTCCAATCCTACAGATGCCGTGAAGAAGCACAAATGGTGACAGACGGGCTGTTCCGTATAGTTGTCATGGGAACATTCACCTCAGGCAAGAGTACTCTCATCAATGCCCTGTTAGGCAGTAGGGTATTGCCAGAATCTGCATTGCCAAGCACCGCCATACTCACATTCGTCCAGTTCGGTTGCGAAGAAGATGATGTGGAGATACATTATAAGGATATCGTAAATGAAGACGGAAGCATCACCCAAGGTAGAATAGAACACATCAGTAAGGACGAGTTCATGCAGACCTATCGCTATGGCATTGCAGATGCAGAAACATTGATTTCTACAGGTAATGTTCCTCGTTTCAAAAATGTGGCCTACTCCATCATCAGAAGTTCACTGCCTTTGATGCAGAATGGAGTTAACATTGTAGATACTCCAGGGTTGGAAGATAAGGAAGTGGCAACAGAACTGGCACTTGACATTGCAGCCAAGGCTCAAGCCATCGTCTATGTTTGTAGTGAACGTGGTTTTGCGGAAGCTGACCGTGAATACTTCAATGAAAATTTCAAGGGTAATCCGGGCAATGTGTTCTTCATTCTGAACAAGACAGACCTTATAGCATCCAATGTGGAGCGAGAACAAGCTCTTGAACGAGTACGACAGGATGTGAAAGGGTGCTTCACCAAGGCTGACGGAAGCGTTGACGAAGCATTGATGTACAAGCGAGTGTTCGGACTATCCTCGTTATTAGCCTTGGATGCAAGAAGAGGTATGACCTTTGATGAAGACCTGCAAAAAGACGTGCCGCTCTCACAAGAAAAGATTGAACTGAAGCTACAACGCAGTCAGTTCCTTCCATTCGAAGAGGCTCTGCTGGAGTTTCTTTCTACCGATGAGCGTTGTGTGGCACAATACGGAAAAGTCTTCCGTACATTGCTTGGCACCTATAATGATGCTGTGGAAAAGGTGCGTGAAGACCTGGGTATCTACGAGCATAATGCAGAAATGACTGCTGAACAAAAGGCTGAATGCCAGCGCATCATTAACGAGATAGAGACTGGACTGGAAGCTACAGAAACCGCTTTCGACAACTGCACGCTGAAACTTCAAAATACCATAGCTTTGCTTATCCGCAATGCCATTGACAGTGTGGATAGCACATGGGAGGTCGATTTAGCGATCTTGCATGAGAAGATACGCTTCGGTATGAAAGACTACCTTTCCCTGGCAGTAAGTAACATAAATCTGTTCAAGCCGAAGGAGAAGCGCATGGAAGAAATGAAACGCCTGCTCCAGCCTTTCTCACAAATCATTGCCGATCATATCTCTGAAAAGATAGATCATTTCATGGAAACGAACAAATCCGTCCTTCAGAATGCCATCGGTGAAGCAGAACAGAGTGTAAACACTAACTTGGTCAATGTGGCTGGACTGTTTTCACGTCTGGGAGAAACCCTTACGGAAAGCCCAGAAATGGGCAAGCAAGAAGACCAAGACTGGTTACAAGCCGTCATCTCCTATTGCGTAGGCGATGCCAGTGCCATCGTGAAGAACTGTGCAGGAGGACATACCGCATGGATGGAGTTTATCCGCAAGGCGGTGTTCAATGGCGTGTGGCAATGGATGGTCATCCAAATCGTCACAGGCGGTTGGGGGATTATAATCTGTGGACTCATTGAATGGTTACAGATTAAGAACGGCAAAAACGAAATGGTCGACCGTATGCTTACAGACAGCAAAAATGCAGCTTTGAAAGAGATACATACCAAGCTGGATGAACGGTTGCATGAGATGAATGCCAATATCGCCATTAAGGTGAATGAGGTAAAGAGTGCCAAGTGTGGTGAGAGTCGTCAACGTTTGACAGATGAGAGATTGCGTTTGGCAGAGATAGAGCGCAATATAAACGACAATCATTTCAATGCAGATCATGAACGGCAGCGCACAACAGGCATCCTTACGACAATGGCATCAGAAATCAAGTGCTGTTATCTCGATGTGTTTGGCATACCATACGCAGAGGAATTGGCAACATTATAAAATGTCTATTCACAATGGAAATACAACGACAAGAGATATTCAGGAGCCAGTGGCATGACATCCATGATATTGTGTTGTCTGAAGCCAAACGACAAATCAAGTTCAACGGCAAGGTGGATGTGCAGCGACTCACAGAAAAACTGCAAAAGGAGATTGCCAAGTGGCCACAAGGCGTATTAGCGCAAGGTATGTGGTTCCAGAGTTTTCATAATGCAGCTCCCGACAAAGCCTTGAATTTTATGACAGAAGCAATGGAGCAAAGTTTCATAGAGCCAGACAACAACAAACTTCCATCCAATAGTTGGTACTTCGTTTTGGCTTTTGTGTTGACGGGAATAGTGGCATGGCTATTACATTCCAGAACAAGCATGAGTCTGATAGAGCAATGTTTCTACCCGACTTTGTTCCTGGTGGTACTAAATACGTTCAATGTGTCCTTCAGAAACAAGCGAATTGCAAAAGCTGAAAAGATGATAATCACCAATATCAGCCATCAAATGTTAGATATGGAAATTAGTCTGGAAAAGTATATTGAGTGAGTATCATTAGGTTACTTCTTTCTCAAAAACGATATAAACATAAAAACAAAAGATAATGAAAATTAAATATGCGACAATCTGCAAGACTGGTCGGCGAAGCAATAATGAAGATTGCTTTAACGTCCTGAAAATGCCAGAGCACAATCGCTTCATGGGCATAGTATGTGATGGCATGGGAGGTCATTCCTTTGGCGAGGTGGCAAGTGAGGCTGTCTGCAATGCTATTTCAAAATACTGGCAGGATAATACAGACACTCCAGACAGTGATCAAAAAGTTGTTATGGCTTGCAGAAAGGCTTGTAATGCCATCAACCAGAAATCCTATGACCTCAGCCATGCAGAGATGGGTACTACGATGGTCATGGTCAGCATTGAAGGTGACAAGGCGACAATAGCCCATGTGGGCGACAGCCGTTGCTATCTGCTAAGACAAAGTGAGGGATTACTTTACCAGACCGAGGACCATGTGCGCATTGACTTCGGATGGGAAATTGTGTCACGCTGTTTCTTCAGCTACCGTCCAGAAGTCGCTGTTCCCGACATTAGGCAGTTCACCATTCAGAAAGGAGACAGGATATTACTCTGTTCTGATGGCTTGTACAAGAGCATGGCACCCGATATCCTGCAAACAAGGATGTTGGACGACAAACCCTTGGAAGATATACTCGATGTATTTGACTTTCTCTGTCAAAAACAAGGTGATGACAACTATACGGCTATATTTATAGAAATAGAATAAAAGAGAGACAAGATGAGAAAGACACTATTAGGAATTGATTTGGCTATCTGTTCATTGTGGACTATAGCTGCATTGGGAAGCAGAATAGCATGGGTCGGTACTCCTGCAACATGAAATCTCATGTTTTCTGAAGACAGTTGATATAATATCAACAACTCTTCCACTCTCTTATAATGAACGATAAAAATGAAAAGACTATGAATGAGAAGTATGAAAAGAAGATACAAGCCGATGTGGACGCAATCTTCACATTGATGGCCCAACGAGTGGACGAGAAGCAGATGAACTTGCTGCATGAAGCATACGACTTTGCTGCTTATGCTCACAAAGACCAACTGCGCAAGTCGGGTGAACCCTATATCAGTCACCCTGTTGCCGTGGCACGCATTGTGGCAGAAGAGCTGGAGCTGGGAGCAAACCCTGTCATGGCGGCTTTCCAACATGATGTTGTGGAGGATTGTCCGTACAGTATAGATGAGATCCGTGAACGTTTCGGGGATGATGTGGCATTTCTTGTCGGTGTCGTGACTAAGCAGAAGAAAGCTCAGTATGACCAGTCGAAGCAGGTGGATAACTTCCGCCAAATGCTATCGTCTGTACAGTTTGATGTGCGTGCCATACTTGTGAAATTGGCAGACCGACTTCATAATATGCGCACGCTCAGCAGTATGC
>NZ_JXQI01000083.1 GCF_000834015.1 Prevotella pectinovora
GCATCGTGGGGTAAGGGGATGGTGGCTACATATTGATGTTGTGCTGTTGCTTTTTACTGAAAGCTGCTACTAACGACTCATAAATCTACCCTTAATCGTGTATTGGATGATAGTTGCGGATTTTAGGAAAAAATGAAAATGACAACTATGAGCTGATATTGACATGCGGAACGACTTATGGAGTGAAAGGGTTGGAAAGCAAATACACACTATGCAAAGATCTGCGCCAATGGATAGCCTTATGGAAGAATGTGGGCGCAAGCATAAAATCGCAGATTATATGTTCGTCGAAATGTATCTTTGGCAATGCACACAATGCGCAGCCGGACAATGCTTTCAAATATACGGTATGTGATAATGCATTTGATTTCTTGAATAAAGGACTTGGACTTGATTTCGAAAAACTGTATGTCAGAGAAGAAGATATGCCATATTGGGAGATGTTGGCGTCAAATATAGACGTGACGGATTTTGATTTTGATGTTTTCGTAAATCAGAAGTTCAATGCTTCGAATCTCACCGAAGATACCACCTTTGTGCAGACATGGTTTGAATTCAAGGATGAATTTTCGCGTTGGCTCCTTAAAACATATTCAATATGGAAGAGCGATGTGAGTAGTTATCTGATTAGGGTATTGGAAAAAGTCTGTTCGCTGAGCACTTCTGAGTTGTTCTCACAGATTGCCACACAAATATTTCACGAATCGCTTGATGAAACCAGTCTACAGCAACGCTTGTCGCTGCTTAAAGAAGCAAAAAGACAGAATGTTCAGATAACGGCTTTGGCGGAACAGGAGCTGAAGGCGAAGTTGTCTGCAATGGCGGCAGACCCGGAACGTGGACCGTTATATGCGATGAAATATATGACGCCACTCACATTTTCAGAGCAATGTCTGATGATAGAATGGGTGGGACAAGGGAGAATAGAGAAGAACTATATAAAGACTTTGTATCCAGAACTCTATAATTATCTGACATTGCCTAATGTCCAGACTGAGAATGGAAACAACTGGATAAATGGATACTTCCAGGAGTATTGTTTGTCAAAAGTGGCAAACAGACCAACTGAAAGCTTGATTAACCAGCTGAAAGAACACAATGCTTCGCAACTCAGTTTTGAGGCATGGCGTGACGGCTTCAAGACTGTCAAGACTTTATTGCATCATCGCAGCGATATAGATCTTTTCTATTGGATTGATGGTCTTGGTGTAGACTGGATTCCATTTATCACGAAGGTTATAGAAAAACATAAAGTAGACGGGGTGTTCTTGAATGAGGTATATGTGGCAACAGCGGAACTTCCGACTGTCACTTCTGTCAATAAAGAAAAATTGTTGGAACTGGCTGGTGATAAGCTTGAAAAGATAGGCGACATAGACAAGTTTGCCCACACGCAGAAAAACTATCCAGCCTATCTTACGGAAGAGTTCCACCTGGTGGAGAATGCCATCTCAAGGGTTCTCTCACAATATAACGGAAAGAAGATTGCCTTTGTTGCAGACCATGGTATCAGTTATATGTCACAGTTTGGTGTTGGCTTAAACCTCGCAGGAGTAGAAACAGATCATGCCGGACGCTGCGGGCGTTGGCTCAAGGGAAAAGTTCCGACAGACAACAACTACGTCGTCATAGAAGATGGGCATACTTTGTGTTCCTTGAACAATAATTCGCTATCAGCCAAGACATCAACAGGGCTAGGCGCTCATGGAGGAGCTACTCCAGAAGAAATACTCGTGCCTATTATAATAGTCTCCAATCAAAAAAATGCAAGCGTATATACGGCAAAATTACAATCAAATGAAATTGTCGCAACGACACCTGTTGTCAGATATATAATTATGGGAATAAACAGTATTGACACGCCTGTTGTTTTATATAATGGCGTGGAGTACGCTCTTCATAAAGTCGATGGGGATATATATGAGAGCGAACGACTGAATCTCGTCGACACATCGACAAGAATAACCTTGCGTATTGGAGATTTCAAGCAAACAGATAATCTGAGCATAAACACCGGTGCTCAGGAGGATGATTTATTTGGATTTTGATTATGCAGACAAATATCATACATAAAGTTAGAGAGCAGTTTGCCTCGATGGTTATTTATAAAGATCCGGCTTCAACCAACAGTTTGTTTGCCGGGCGCAATCTTCCTTCTTTCGTGAAGGACTTCATTCTCAAGCGTTATATTAATGAAGACGGTTCTGTGGATCGTGCCGGTCTGACAGGATTTCTTGACATGGTGATACCTCAAAAGCAGACAGAGGTAAAAGATCGCTTGGCTTCTGGAGAAGAATTGACATTACTCACACGTTTTATCATATATATAGATTTGGTGAAGGATGTACGCAGATTCGGTATTCCGGATCTCGGCATCAAGATAAACGAGGGGCAGATACCGGAGTATGTTTATAAAAAACATCAAGGAGAACTCGTGGATGGAGAGAAATGGGGTATTATCAAGCTTTCTGTGCTTCCGGATAATGACGGAAAGAAGTATCATGTGGAGATGGTTGATTATAAACCTTTCAAACCTTACCGTAGCGTAGATATTGATTATCTGCGTAATGCCCGTTCTGCTTTCTCCACGCAGGAATGGATAGACTTGTTGTTGTCTGCTATGGAATATGAGGCTGACGGCTTTGAAACGATGACCCAGAAGATGGAGTTTCTGACTCGCCTTCTTATTTTTGTCGAACCGCGTTTGAATGTTATAGAACTTGCTCCTAAAGGAACAGGTAAGTCTTTTGTGTTTGGTAATCTTTCAAAGTATGGCTGGCTTGTTAGCGGAGGAAAAGTAACGCGCGCTAAGCTCTTCTATGATAAAGCCAAACAACAGAATGGTATTATCAAGAATCATGATTTTACCGCTTTTGATGAGATTCAAACTATTATTTTCCAGGAGCCTGCAGAGATACAGGCTGCACTAAAATCATATCTTGAATCGGGTAAGACTACGATTGACAACAACGAATTCAGTTCGGAGTGTGGTTTGATGTTGATGGGAAATATACCCCTGAATGAGCAGCGTAGACCTTTGAACTATAGGTATTTTGATTCGTTGCCTCAGTCGTTTCGCGAGTCCGCGTTGCTTGACCGTTTCCATTGTTTTATTGAAGGATGGCATCTGCCTCGTGTAAATAAAGGTATCATCTATAAAGGGTGGACATTGAATGTGGAGTATTTTTCTGAAATTCTGCATTCTCTTCGCACGCAAAATATCTATGGGTTGTTGTTTGATGAGTTGGTAGGATACGACAAGAATGCTGATACACGAGACTTTAATGCTGTCAAACGTATGACTGTTGCTTATATGAAACTACTATTTCCGCATTGGACCCATGTTGATGATGTTAATATGGATGACTTTGATACATATTGCTTACAACCGGCAATACGCCGACGTGGCATAATAAAGGAACAGTGTCATTATATAGATGTAGAGTTTAAAACAATTATGCCAAATTTCTGGATAAAGAAAGATTATGTATAAAACAAGCCCCATACTTTTGACTTAATGACAAAAGTATGGGGCTTGTCCTTATTTTAACCTAAATATGTCATTTGGGTTTAGTGGTATTACTTGACCTCTATATTCCTCATCACCTTGGCCTCCTGCTCTGGAGTAGTCTTTGGAATGGTGATTGTGAGGATGCCGTTGGCAACGCCAGCACTGATCTTGTCGCGGTCTACATCATCCGGCAGAGTGTAGCTCTGCTCGTAGTTGCCATAGGCAAACTCACGGCGCAGGTAGTGTATGTGGCGAGACCTGTGGCTGTCCCTGTTCTCCTCCTTGTGTTCCATCTTGTTCTCGATGGCAACATGAAGAAGTCCCTCGTTGGTGACGTTAATGCGCACCCATTCCTTTTCCAGTCCAGGAACTGCCATTTCCATAATATAATCTTCGGCTGTCTCCTTCACGTTGAGTGCCGGAGCCGTAGTGTTGCGTTGCGGCATCAGCTCGGTGTCGGAAAGTGAGTCATCAAAGAATTTGTCTAACCAATTAGAATAGTTGTTTCTGCGAACCATCAACATAGTGAATACCTCCAAATTTTATTTTTCTCGTCCTCCCTTCACCATGCGGATCCGTCGGGACTTCTGATTGTTGTTTTATGTTTTTTTTGCCTCAAGCTTCAAGGCTTTCGGCTTTCATTAGGGCATATCGCAACATGTGTGCCAATGGCTTTGCAAGGGTTGGTGTCTGACAATTTGTACGTTTTACGACTCGTAAACATGAAAAAATGTCAGAATAGTGTCATGGTGGAGCAAAGTATTTCTCTATTTTATACATATTTAATATGTCTTTTTGTTTCGTATTATTCTGTTTTTATACTTTTGCATCTATAGAACCATATATTAAAATAAACAGGGACTATGGAGAAAGAAAAGATTTCAGGAAAACTTCCTTCTGAATGTACTACGATTATCGTGGGGGAGGAACAGAGTGTGGACGGTGCGAGATATCTGTGCCGCTCAAGTGATTTCGACGCTTTGATGGCTATCAACGTGGAGGTGCACAGGGATACTGACGACGGACAGGAGGAATTCGTGGCGAAGGACAGCAAGTTCCGTTGTCCGTTGCCGAAGAAAGCACTCGGCTACACCGGTCTGCCGGACTATACATATCCGGGAGAGTGGGGCAGCGCCGGATATAACACGGCAGGAGTGGGAATGAGTTCCACGGAGACTATCTTCAGCAGCGAGAAGGCTCTTGAGGCTGACCCGTATGTGGAGGACGGACTGGCGGAGAACTGTACCTACAACATCGTTTTACCTTATGTGCATACAGCCCGCGAGGGCGTGGAGAGACTGGGAGCGCTGATTGAGGAATACGGGTCGGCGGAAGGTTTCGGCATCGGTTTTATAGATGCCAAGGAGACCTGGTATCTGGAGAATGCCGGCGGACACAGATGGCTGGCGTGCAGGATGCCAAAGGACAAGTATTTCGTGACCGGCAACCAGAGCCGCTACCGCAAGTATGACCCCGAAGACAAGGAGAATTACCTGGCATCGGCAGATCTGATAGAGTTTGCCGAGAAGAACGGGCTGTATAATCCTGCCGACGGCGTGTTTGATTTTCATGAGGCTTATTCGAGAGACGAGAAACTCGATACTACATACAACTATCCGCGCGTGTGGGGACTGCAACGGATGTTCTCGCCGGCTATAAAGAACGATGTGGAGAAAAACACTTTCCCCGTGTTTGCCGAGGCTGAAAGGAAAATATCCCTTGCAGACCTGCGCAAGGCTTTCCGCTTCCACTACGACAATACCGACCACGACCCTTACCTCCATTCCAACGGCAAGGAGCCATACCGCCCGGTAAGTATCTTCCGTACTACGCAGACGCATATCATGCAGGTGCGTCCGGAGCTGCCGACGGCTATTGGCGAAGTGACATACGTGGCGTTTGGTATGGCAGACCTCAGCGTGTTCATCCCCTTCTATCAGGGAGCTACGGAGGTGGACGAGAGGTATACATATCGTGCAAATAGCGAAAGCGACGACTATTCCGCCTATTGGACCTTCCGCAAGATTGCCGCCCTGGGTATGACAGACTACAACTATTTTGCCCCGATAATAAAGAAGGCATATCTTGAACTTGAGACTGAGTTTGACGAGACGCAGCGGAAGATAGAGAAGGAATATCTCGCCACATGCAAGGAAGCTCCCGACAATGCCGTTGAGGCTCTCACGGCTGCCGGCATCGCCATGCAGAAGCGCGCATACGATTTCAGCAAGCAGCTGCTCAACACTCTATTCACCCATCTTACGAAGAAGGTGCAGGAGGAATACTTGTTTCATGGAGCGTAAAGATTGAATTGATATTTGTGATAAAAGGGAGTGCCCATGGGTTCTCCCTTTGTCTTTCATGAATAAAGCATGGACTTGTTATTCGTGAAGCATGGACTTGTTATTCGTGAAGCATGGACTTGTTATTCGTGAAGCATGGACTTGTTATTCGTGAAACATGGACTTGTTATTCATAAAACATAGACTTGCTATTCGTAAAACACAAATTTGAAATCTCTAAAATACAGACTTGTAATTCGTAAAATATTGACCTCGGATTCCCCCCACGCCGTGGGGAACAGAACCCCCTAATGTGGGGATGTCTTCCCCCTGGTGTGGGGGAAAATATGGGATGCCGAAAGGCATGATACTTCTATGATACATCAATGATACTTTTCTGTAAAATATCCAGAAAAGTATCATCGGGTTAAGTCGTTAGTCTATAGTGTATTAGGGGCTTGGCGGTGGCCAAGAATGATACTATGATACTTTTTTTGAGGAAAATGTTTTATGTGTGTGCGTTGTCAGTTACAGATCCTCATAGCGAGGGATGTCGCTAAGGAAGGAGTAGAAACGGTTGGTATAGTCGATTTTGCAGCAGTAGTGGCTGATGCCGTTGCTCACCACCAGATAGTCGGCGTGGAGTAGAGTGTTGTAGGCGAAGATCTGGTTGAAGGTTTTCTGAGAGATGGCTATAGACGGCGCTTTGTATTCTATTATCATACGCGGCTTCAGATCCCTGGAATACAACACACTGTCGCAGCGCAACTTCTTGCCGCTGATGGTCAGCTCCACCTCGTTGGCAAGGAGGGCAGTGGGGTAGCCCTTGTGGTCTGCAAGGAAATGGATGAAATGCTGGCGCACCCATTCTTCGGGGGTCAGTGCTATGAATTTCCTGCGCAATACGTCGAGGATATACTGTCTGCCATCTTGCTGGCGCGTTTTTATTTCGTAAGGAGGTAGGTTTAATCGGTTCATTTTATTAATTTTGCAATCAGAATGCGTCTTGCTGATATTGTCGCCATGACACGACAGGACGGTTGGTCCATGACGGGAGACTTCATCCTTGTGAGACGATGACCCGCAAAGGCGGCGTCTCGTGTCTATGGCATTGCAAAAGTAATGATATTTCGTGAATCTCAAAATATGAAATGTCGGAAAAGAGCAGTGATTGACCATGCTTCAAAATTCCGTGTTCACGGGAATGGTATTGGCGACGAACAGTTTGATGGCATTCTTGAGAGGGTAAGGATGTTTTGTTATTAACATTATTATACAAATAGAAAAATGTTGCAGCGAAACTGATAATGTATAAAATAGTTAAATAATATAGTATGGCTGAGAAAACAGCGACAATGACTTTTGAGAGCGTGATGTCGGATCTGAAGGCCGGCAACTACGCACCGTCGTATCTGCTGATGGGGGAGGAGGCTTACTACATCGACCAGATCGCAGACTTCATTGCGGAGCATGCGATAAAGCCCGAAGAGAGAGATTTCAACCAGCAGATAGTGTTCGGAGCCGATGTGACGGGAGCCCAGGTGGCAGACATGGCGAGGAGCTATCCCGTGATGGCGGAACGGCAGGTGATAATAGTGAAGGAGGCGCAGAACATAAAAAACTGGGACCAGCTGGAGCGTTATCTGGAAAAACCGGCAAAGACGACTGTGCTCGTGGTGTGTTATAAAAACGGTACTATCGACGGACGGAAGAAGATCCTGACGAGATTCAAGAATGCGGGAGTGGTGTTTGAGAGCAAGAAAAAGCGAGACTACGAGCTGCCGCCATTCATTGAGGCATATCTGAAAAAGCGCACAAAGGTGACGATAGAGAACAAGGCGGCGCAGATGCTTGCCGACCATATCGGGGCAGACCTCAGCAGGCTGACGGGAGAGATTGACAAACTGCTGCTCTCGCTGGAAGAGGGAGACACGCGCATCACGCCGCAGATGGTGGAGAAGAGGATCGGCATCAGCAAAGACTTCAATGCCTTTGAACTGAGAAGCGCCATCGCAGCGAAGGATGTGGTGAAGGCGAACCTGATATTGAAATATTTTGACAGCAATCCGAAAACAGGCGGGGCGTTCGCTCTGATACCGGTGATATTCTCGTATTTCCAGAATCTCATGCTTGCCTACTACGCTCCCAACAGACAGAATGATGCCGAGGTGGCGAGGTGGCTCGACCTGCGCGGACCATGGGCCGCCAAAGAGTATATGCTGGGAATGAGAAACTACAGTGGTGGGAAAGTGATGCAGATAATAGACAAAATCCGTGAGGCTGACACCAAGTGCAAGGGACTCGACAATCCGAATACTCCCACCGGCGAGCTGCTGCAGGAGTTGATTTTCTTTATCATGCATTGACCAGGGAACAAAGAATTTTCTGCCAGAAATGGTTACACCTTATATATATATGTCCCCTCATCACCGTTTTTCGGGTGGTGAGGGGATGCTGTTTTATGGTATCTGCACCCCGAAATGATGCGTTTTTTTACATTTTTGGTGCAGATTTTGTAAAAAGAAATGATTTTCACGAACATGAATTTTATCCTTATTTCCGCTTGAAATCAGGGCTTTGCGTGATTTTTCCTATCATGAGAATAGCATGATTTTGACATTACTTTCCCCTCGTTCGGAATCCTTTTGTTTTTGAAAAAAACGACTCTGAAAATGACTTTAAATTCAGCGTTAACAATTGTTTTGATATACCTTTGTGAAATTCAAAGATTTAAATTTTAAAACATTGAAGTTTAATTTAGTAAATGTGATTTATATATTTGAAAACTTGAATACATTTTATTAAATCAAATTCAAATATCAACATCCGAATATTTAAATATTAAAATTCACACGAATTATTATGCAGAATAAAATAAGCCTTATAAATCACTGAAAACCAATGAGTTTTATACTTTTAAAGTAGCTGACAGGGTGAATTATACAAAATAACTTACAAAATTAATGTATATTCCCTATTTACGCCCCTAAACATATATAAATAACCAAATCACAGCCAGTTAATTCCGAAAATCCCGTAAACAAAGGCTTTCCGGACGTTTGGCTCCCTAAAATTCACATTTACAAATTCAAAACCTAAAAACCTGAGTTTAAAGATTTGATTTTACGAATTTACATTTAGAAATCTAATATTTAGAAAATAAAATATATTCTACATTTGTTGTATATTCCATTTTTTTGATTTACCTTTGTAAAGTCAAACAAAATCAGGGCTACAACCCCTATTTTTACTATAAGAGAAGAAAATGAAGGACAGAATTAGACAGCTGATGGAAGCGCAGCACATGACTCAACAGACGTTTGCAAACTTCCTCGGAATATCTCCTGCCACACTGAGTGGAATTTTTCAGGGACGTACAAAACCGACTCTGAACACCGTGGACTCTATAAAGTCGAAATTTCCGAACATCAGTCTCGACTGGCTCATGTTTGGAAAAGGAATGATGTTCGTTGACGAAGCGTCGGCGGATGACTCCTCCTCTACCCCACAGGAGAGCGGTATGGCCGGTGAGCAGATGCTCGACTTCGGTGATGCTGAAGGAAATGCGGGGGCAACATCGCAGCAGAGCGCCCCGATGGGCAACGCTTTTGCTACTAACGTGAGGCAGCAGCCAAAGTCGCCCGTACACACGGACATCGTATATAAGGAGAAGGAGCGCCGGAGGATAACTGAAATAAGAGTGTTTTACGACGACCAGACGTGGGAAAGTTTCGTGCCGAAGAAGTGATTATCTCGCTCTTCTGAATAATCAGACCCCAATCACGTAATGATTATCGGTTGGGGATAATGGGCTTTTTGGCGGCTTTGCAGATAATAATGTGAGCTTATCGGTAGATATTAGGGATTTTTTGCCTAATTTTGCCGAAACTTATAAATGGAACTGATGAAAAAATACGTTTTAGACCTGATTGTTTCTTCGGTGGACCATATCAACGACAAATACGTCTTGATAAAGTTGACCCATGCGGAGAAGCTGCCCGAAATGGCACCAGGACAGTTCGTGGAGATACGCATCGACGGATCTGCAACGACATTCCTGAGACGCCCGATATCTATAAACTTCGTTGATTATCAAGCAAATGAGCTGTGGTTGCTGGTGGCTGCCATAGGCGACGGCACACGTGCCTTGGCACAGCTGAAGGCTGGTGACAAGCTGAACTGCATGTTCCCTCTGGGAAACACGTTCACCATCCCTGAGAACAAGGATGCCAAGGTGTTGCTCGTCGGCGGCGGCGTGGGCGTTGCACCGCTTCTCTATTTCGGTAAAGTGCTGAAAGACAATGGTATGACACCGGTGTTCCTGCTTGGAGCACGGTCGGCAAAAGACCTGCTGCTCCTTGATGAATACAGAAAATACGGTGAGGTGTGCATCACTACCGAAGACGGATCGGAGGGAGAGAAGGGCTTCGTGACAAACCATTCCGTGTTGCAGCGAGTGAGGTTTGACCAGATTTCCACCTGCGGACCGAAACCGATGATGGTGGCAGTGGCGAAATATGCACATTCTGAGGGTATATGCTGTGAGGCGTCGCTCGAAAACAAGATGGCATGTGGCGTGGGAGCCTGTCTGTGTTGCGTGGAAGGCACGAAGAGCGGCAACCTGTGTGTTTGTAAGGATGGTCCAGTGTTTAACGTAAATGATTTGTCATGGCAGATTTAAGGGTAAAAATAGGAAATCTGGAGCTGAAGAATCCAGTGATGACAGCTTCAGGCACATTCGGATACGGTCCGGAATATGCTGATTTCGTGGAACTTAGTGAGATAGGCGGCATTATCGTGAAGGGCACCACCCTGCATCCGAGACAAGGCAACGACTATCCGCGAATGGCAGAGACGGCATCGGGAATGCTCAACTGTGTGGGATTGCAGAACAAGGGCGTTGACTATTTCTGTGAGCACATATATCCGGAGATAAAGGATATCGACACCAATATGATAGTGAACGTAAGTGGTTCTTCGCCAGAGGATTATGCAGAATGTGCGGCAAGGATAGACGCTCTCGACAAGATTCCGGCGATAGAACTGAATATCTCCTGCCCTAATGTGAAAGACGGCGGAATGGCGTTTGGAGTGACATGCGAGGGAGCTGCCAGTGTGGTGAGAGCCGTGCGTAAGAGTTATCATAAGACGCTGATAGTCAAGCTGTCGCCGAACGTCACCGACATTACGGAGATTGCACGTGCCGTTGAGGCAGAGGGTGCCGACAGCGTGTCGCTCATCAATACCCTGATGGGAATGGCGATAGACATAGAGAAGCGCAAGCCGATGCTGAGCATCAATACCGGTGGACTGAGCGGACCAGCGGTGAAGCCTGTTGCTCTGCGCATGGTGTGGCAGGTGGCAAAGGCTGTCGGAATTCCCGTTGTGGGACTCGGCGGCATCTGCAATGCCAACGATGCCATTGAGTTTATGCTTGCCGGAGCTTCCGCAATAGAGATCGGTACGGCGAACTTCCTGGATCCTCAGGTGACGGTGAAGGTGAAGAACGGCATCAATGAATGGCTTGACAAGCATGGATGCAAATCGGTGACTGAAATCATCGGTCAGTTGGAGGCCTGATGATTGCACCGGATGCATTATTCGGTTTGACAAAAAATCTTAGTTGATATTTTCAGCCCATCCTTTTCGAGAGATCTGGATGGGTTTATTATATCTCTTTTCTTATTTGACGTTTGCATATTTAAATACTTATTGTATTATGAAAACAAATCGAAATTGTTTGTAAGTGTTAATTGGTTTTCTTTTATCGTTAACTAATGTTGCAAAATTGGCAAAGGTTTTTGTACAGAAAAATTGGGAAAAATAGGGACTTTAAGAAATTCGATGGATAATTTGAAATAAATGGAGGTGTTTCTTGTTGAAATAAATTGAAGTGTTTCTTGTCGCTTTTGTAGAAAAATATTACTTTTGTTGGAACTTACCCCCAAAACGGCATTATACCGATTCGGGATGAATTTAACGCAAACCCATAAAAAATAATTCTATGAAGGATAAAATGCTTTTTTCTTTTGCCTTTCTGCTTGTATTGGCAATGTTCGTATCGTGTTCAAAAGATTTGGCTGATGGCGATGACGCCTTGGGTGGTGTGACACTCAGGATAAAGGCCCGTGGACAGAGCGGGGCAGCGTCGGAAATGACCGTGGCGACTCCGATAAAACTGTATGTATTTAATACGGCAGGACAATGTGTGGCGTATAAGTCGGTGGCTTCGGAAAAGGATGTGGCAAACTTCAAGCTTGCCGCCGGAGCGTATCGGGTGTATTCTGTGGCGGGAGCTGATGCGGCAAACTATTCGTTGCCGACAAAGGAGGAGGCTACTCCGCAGTCTGTGGTGGCGCTGAAAGAAGGAATGGCACATGGCGACATAATGGCGGCAAATAGTGTGGTGGTGCTGACGGACGGCGAGGAAACGGACGTCACGCTGACGATGAGCCGCAAGGTGTTTATGCTCCGCAACGTGACGATAAGCGATGTGCCGGAGAATGTGGCTGCTATAACGGCGGATGTCAGTCCTCTGTATGAGGGAATCAACGTGGCTGGAGAGTATTGCGGAGAGAATGGCGCCTATAGCGTGGTACTGGAGAAGGGAACTGATGGCAAATGGACAAAGCAGTGTGACGCATTCCTGATGGAGAGCGTGGGGAATCCTGTAGTGACTTTCAATTTCACGACGACCGACGGCAAGGTGAAGACCTTCAGATATGTCAGCGACAAACCGCTGGCGGCAAACTACAAGGTGGATATGACCGTGAATTATCAGAGAGTGGCAGAACCGTCGCTGAAGTGCTTGATCAATGGTGTGTCGTGGGCCGGAGAGCAGATCTGGACAATCGATGTGAAGGAGAATGAGATGGGCGACAATACGGGCGGCGATGTGAAAGTGGACGAGACGGCTCCAGAGCAGGGTACGGTATATAAAGGTTGCTATGTGCTGAAGTCGGAGCAATCTGCGGTGTCTGGCAATATCACCATTGTGACCCTTTTGGCGCCGAAATCGAAATGTTCACTCGTATTTGATGCAGATGATCAAGCCGATGTCAAGAAGGCCGTTGATGCCGGCATTACAGAGCTGGCTGTGAAAGGAGTGGATGGATGGAGACTGCCGACAAAAGGGGAGATGGAGTATATAATGGACAACAGAGCCGATATTAATAATAATCTCAAGACATTGGGTTTGGAGCTGATATTTAGTAATACGAATGGAATTTATTATTTCCTGAATACAGACAATAAGATAATGTGTATGAATGAGGTAAAGAGCTCGTTTCCTCCCAGTTCTGGTAAAGCAGGACGTAATCTCCGTCCTGTTGCCACCGTCACTTTCTTGAAAAAATGACAGATTTATCTGAGTTCTTTTCTCGCTTTGGGTTGAAGAAGCATACGTTATTTTTCGGCTGAAAGTGAGAAAAGAGCGAAAAAATATGCAAAAGGAGTGGGAAAAAATCTGATAATCAAAGGAAAAATCAATTTTCTTGCAACTTTTCTCTATGAAATTTTGCAGTTTACAATAAAAGTACTACCTTTGCACTCCGAAAACGGTCGGTTCCGTAGCTCAGTTGGATTAGAGCAACGCCCTTCTAAGGCGTGGGTCTTGGGTTCGAATCCCAACGGAATCACTTGGGGAGGTTTAGAAGCCTCCCTTTTTTGTGTCTGATAGTCAAGTAGTTACGTTGTAAAGCGTTTAATATTAAAGGATTAGAGATAAATATAGGATTAGGACATAAAAAGGTGTATGTATACGTATTAGATATGTACGAATTGTTTGACGATTCGTCATGCACCTACCGCTGAATAGTTACGTTAGGAAAGTTTAATATTGAAAGCGCCAAAACGTCATTGTTTTTTTGTATCTTTGTAGGGCATTGTTCTTTAAAGTACTTTAGTGTATTTTTGTCCACTACACGAAACGAAAAAAGACTGGAGAAAAACTTGTCAGCAACAGAAAAAGAGAAACATCAAAAATGAACACTGATAATAAACAACTTCCAATAAAACGTGAAGACTACGAGTAGATGCTGCAACACGCCGTTGCAGTGATTGAACATGCACGACTGGAAATAGCTAAGCATATTAACGGCAATATTGCTTCCGCATATTGGGAGATTGGCAAGATGCTTCATGAGCGAAAGGTAGAAAGCGGACATGGGGATGGCGTGGTACGCCAGTTGTCCGTAGACTTGAAAGAACGCTATCCGAAGATGGGACTTTCACCTCGAAATCTATGGTATATGAAGCGTTTTTATTTGCGCTATTGTGGAAGCGATGTAAAAGTGCAACGCTCCGTTGCACTTTTGCCGTGGTCGCACAACTTGCTCATTATGAGCAAGATAAAAATGATGAAGCTACTCTGTTTTATGCGAAAGAAACTATTGCTAAAGGTTGGAATCGCGACTTACTACTCAATGCGATTAAGCTAAATATGTACGAGTCGCAGTTGGCGACAAAGGTTGACAACAATTTCAGTCGCACGCTTCCAATGGAGCAAGCTCGATATGCCAATGAGGTGTTCAGTAGCAGTTATAACCTTGGCTTCCTTGGAGTGACAAACCCCATACTGGAGCTTGAACTCGAAGACCGTCTTGTGAAGGCTATCACACGTTTCCTTATGGAGCTCGGCAATGGCTTCACGTTCATCGGCAACCAACACGTGTTGGAGTACAACGGCAAAGAGAGCAAGGTGGATATGCTTTTCTTCCACCGTGGCTTGCGCTGCCTTGTGGCTGTCGATTTGAAGATAGGTGCTTTCAAACCTGAGTATGCAGGAAAGATGAAATATTACCTTTCGTTGCTCGACCGTCTTGAAAGGGGCGAAGGTGAAAACCGCTCAATCGGCATCATCCTCTGTGCAGAGAAAGATCGTGTGGAAGTGGAGCTTGCTCTCGAAGACATGGGCAAACCGATAGGCGTGACTGACTATCAACTGATAGTGCCAAAGAAAGAATTAGAGGAAGTCCTTACCAATGAGATTAAAAAGTTCGGTGAGGAGAAAGGTGGAAAATAGAATTGTTACGGAATATTTAGGGTTTAAGAAATACTTTTTTCTTAAAATGGGCGTTTATCTTGAAGGAAAATGCTACCTTTGCATTGCAAATGCTTCATGTTCATCAAACAACAGGAATGTTGGCTCTTGAATCAGAGTTCACTATTTGTGATAGCTATAAAAGAACTCTTTGGTCGGCAGCGTGAAGCAGTAAGGCATTTATCTTGAATTTCAACAAACTATTGATATAAAGGAAAAATGAAAAAACACGGCGTTATGTTATTCACATTCGTCATTCTATTTTTGACCTTAGGCTGTGATTTGGCTTATGGCCAGGGAGAAGAGGGGAATGAGAAAGAAGAGGTTACGGTGACATTGGACTTTTCAAAAAAAGGAGCATTTGGATTGAAAAATAATACTAGCCAAAGTGTACTAACCGATATTACTTTTAAAGTTCAAGATTTATCCGTCTCATTAACGGGGTATACATGTCATTATATAGGAACAAACAAATATCTGAGGTTAGATTATGACGCTAATCATCCGGGGCAACTGCAAATTTCTGTGCCCAAACCTATTGTAATAGATTCAATTACGATGAGAACCACAAAAAAAGGTATTTTCATTAAATATAATAATAAATTTTTATCTGCAACAGAAAAAAAACCAATCGTAGAGTCTATAAATAGTAATAATATAACATTAACAGAATCGAAAAAGACAGGAGAATCACTTAGCTCTTATATCACCTCCATCACCCTCACCTACACCCGTCCCAAGCTTGACGCTACGCTTGACGAGAAAGGCGAGAATGTAGAGAGCACAATTAGTGGAATCGCTGGTGCGAACAAGACGTTGGCTCTGAATCGCACATTCAACCCCTCTCAGTTGTATACCATGTGTCTGCCCTTCGACCTGAGCAAGAAGATGATAACGGAGATTTTCGGCAACAAAACGCAGGTATATTCGTATGACGGATATCAGAATGGAGAACTGTCGTTCTCTACTGTGAAAGAGAATGTGGTGAAGGCAGGCATGCCGTTTCTGATGCGGTCCGAATATTATGTGGAGCAGCCAAAGTTTGCGGACGTCACAGTTAGGAGCACAACCGCACAGACTGTATGTGGCGGCGAATGGGATCTCTGCGGCACTTTTGGATCGTACGAGTTGGTGGCAGACGGCACGCAACTGTTTCTGATAGCAGATGGTACGCTGGCTAAGCCGAAGGCTGACTCCCGACCGATGAGAGGCTTCAGATGTTATCTGCAAAAGCATACCGGAACGGTGAACGGGAGCGCCCAGCTGCCCTCTGTGACCATCGACGGGGAGACGAACGCCATAAAGACCGCTGAGTATGCGGCGCCAACAAGTGGTACAACCGCCTACTCGCTGTCGGGAATGAAACTGAATGCTGGTTGCAAGACTGCAAACGGCGGGATAATGATAATAAACGGAAAGAAATTCATCACAACGAACAGATAAAATAACGCAGAAGGAGAAAGAAATATGAGTAGCAGAATTTACGTAAAACCAGATATGAAGGTAATACCATTGGAGGGAGAAGGCTTGACACCGCTCTCGGCGAACGGTATAAAAATAAAGGTGCCCGATAAGATACAGGATAAGGATGCCGACGAGGCCTGTGCAAAAGACTTCGGCAGCAACATCTGGGAGACGGAATAAGAAGTCTGCCCCCGATCAGAACATTTTTGGCGTCAAGCCTCCATGTCGCAAGAGTCCTGCCGCCAATTCAGTCAGTATATGGTTTAATCCCCAAACGCCTATCAGGCAGTTTGGGGATTAAGTCATTTATATAGGTGATTAACTGATATTCCCAAAATATCTTGGGATGGGCAAAAGAAATAAATGAGGAAGACTATGCATCCCTTTATTGTTTCATTCAATATCAAATCCCATGTCTCGCACAAGTTGCTTGACAACATTGACTTTGACGGTTGAAGCATCCTCTTTATCATAGAGAAGAAGGAAAACCACATGACCGTTTTCCACATCTGTAAAGACATTGAAAGTAATGACCCTTGCTCCACCAGATTTACCTTTGCCTTTAGCTTTGATAGCCATACGGATTTTGCGTATGTTTTTTTGTAATCTCATCGCCTTGCAAAGGATTGTTCTTAATGCTTTCAAGAAACTCCTTGTAGTCTTTTTTAAAACTTGGATATTTTTTAGCGAGACGTTTTGCTTCTTTTGCGAAGTCGTCAGAAACCGATACTGTAATATTACAACTCATCGAGCAAACTATCAGCAGATTGAAGTTTACGTTTCCCGGCAATGGCTTCCTTTACCTCCGTCAAAGCGTTTCTAAGTTCTTTCATTAAGTCGCGCGGTGCGTCAATGGTATTACTTCCGTCATCGGGGAATTTCATAGATACCAACATTCTCTTTGTCACAAATTTTAAAAGCTTCTTCCACGAGATGATTGTAGATTTCGCACTCTTCGGGTGTGAAAGCATTAGATCCGTCTGCTAACATGTAATCCCTAAACATATCATCAGGATAGAAATTCACATTGCGCTCTTCCACGATGTAACGGAAGAACTTTATTACATCATCAACATTGTTGATATGTGAATCTTTATTATACTGCATAACTATATCTTTTAGGTTTACATCAGAAAGGTAATCTATCCCAACACCAAAGAAAAGCGTAGGCCAAGAGCATCGGCAATACGCAAGAACGTAGAGAGTTGCATATCTGTCTGACCCTTTTCGAGTGAAGATATGTACTCGCGTTTCTTACCGATTTTTTCAGCCAACACTTTTTGTGTTATATTTTGGCGCTTGCGTTCATCCTTAAGAAGTTCAGCATAGTACCAAGCTTTAGCCTTAGCTTCAAACTCCTTACGCTCGGGACTATTTTCGTCACCATATCTTTCTTGCAGATGGTCGTCAAATGTTTTGAGACCAGCAAGTTTGTTTTTGTCAAGTTTCAACATATTCAATCCTCCAAATAACGTTTAACAATGTTTTGGGCTTTTTTGATTTCAGCCTTGTACTGTTTTGTATCTTTCTTCAAGAACGAGTTCAGAAGAAGTACATTTTTGCTTTGTATGAAATTGTCGTGGTCAACAGCGAGCAGGATAGTTCTGTATTCGTTGGAACTGATGGAAATTCGGAGTTCGTAGAAGTCCGTATTCTCTAAGCTCTTTACTATTTTTGAACTGACGACATATTGTGATTTTACAATCTGTAAAGCATAGTCATATTTCTTCTTTAATAGTTCGTTCAAACTTGCGTAGTATTCTTCGAACTCGTCCGAGTAGATAATGTGCCTTATCACTTTCTCTTCCATGCTGCAAAGTTAATCAATTTGTTACATACTACCAAATAAAAGTAATATATTTATTACATATACACCTCAATACCATTAACCTCAAATATACACACATCACGAAGCTGCCGGATTTCGTTAGAGTCCAGCAGCTTCATTCGTTTAGTGTATTTTAAAATAAGGCAGGTTGAGGCTTGCACAGCCTTTGTAGAAGTCATATTTAAGGGAGATAAATTGAAAAATGCTTCCATACTGTGAAAGTACGGAAGCATTTGTATGGATGAAAAGACAAAAGCCTTTATACGGATTATTTATTCTACGGTGAATGTTGTTACTTTCATTGCGTTTTTTGTGTTTTCATGATTAGGATCGCCAATGACTATACCATACTCACCTGCAGTAAGGTCTTCCAAAACTATATAGTAAGAACTCTCACCATATTTCTTGGCTTTATATTCAACACTTGAAAGGTTGTTACTCTCAGTCTTTGACAAAGTACCAGTCTCTGCCAACTGGTATCTACGCTCTTTACCTTTAACTTCAAACTTAAAAACAGAAATAAAAGAGTTAGGATCTGTCTTGTTATCTGCTGCTTTTATTATAAGACGAGTTGTTGAACCACCAACAGCTTTACTGGTTGACTTAATACCCTTAAGTGTCAATCTTGATTTTACCTTACCAATACCTGTAAGATAAAGGCTTGCTCCTGCCTTTGTTTTAATAGTACCATTCTCACGAGACAATTTAACTCCTTGGCTATCAGAAGTCAGAAGAAGTGTCTCTTCTGCAAACTCTGGCTCTGTTAAGTTAGAATTAAAAGATGATGTTTTCAATATATACAATATTATAATAAAGGGAAAACATATAAAAAGTGGTGGAATAATTGTTAGATGTACTATCAACTCTGAATTAGTTCCAATTTCTTCAGCTGAAGTTTGTAAATCGGAGTGATAATAGATAAAAAGGGGATGCTCCATGTTGGTGCATTCCCTTTTATATTATCTCCACAAAGGTTCATCCAGCCAATTCCCTGGGAAGCCCATAGCCGATGTGTCTACATTGAGATGTTCGGTCAAAAGAACTTTTAGTCTAAAACTAAAATTATTGCATGGTCGAATGACATTTAGCAAATATTGCAGATAGCATAATTGCGAGTAAAGTTTGTCATAGTTGCCAACTGGCGGTATTACCCAGTTGCCACGCAATGGAGTTGTCATCTGTGGCTTGATTGGAAATTTTCTGTTCCAAACTCGTGAGTGATGTGCAAGATAGTTTCTTAATACGACAGCACTTTTTATCCAACTTTCAAGAACCAAGTGTTGCGGAAGATTGAACTCACGAGCTATGCGTTTCTTGATTTTGTTATCAGCAAAATTACAAAACAATTTGGATAATGTTCCAAAAGAAGTAACCTCCAATGTTTTCCATACAGGAGGAAATTCAGGTTCAGAATATTTTGCCGAGTGCTCAATGATAAATTCCTCTCTTGTCCTCTTCAGCTCTTGCCTAATCTGTTCCATGCATTTATGGTGGATGTTAGCGTCACGGAATAAAGATACATCAGTGAACCAAAATGCGCCGTACTGTAAGGAGATATGGTGTATCATCTTTGAGCGAAGAGCAATTTCTACAGCTTGAATGGCAGTGAAAATCAGTTCACGCAAATCACAATCAAACCTGTATAAGTCCATTGCATTATCAAAAGTGCTACCTGGCTTGAAGATGTGTTGAACCTTATCACTTTCCATAGGATGAAAATAGTTGTCTAAGCGGAAATAGCTGACTACTTTCAAGCACTCTATGGCCTTATTCCTATCACGAATGATAAGACCGCGTGACTCCAACAAATCAAGAATTTCAGAATAGTCTAAGGGCTGTTTTGAATACTTCATAAACGTATAAAAAGTAAAAGTCCCACCCTGGTTCGCTGTTCTACGGGAAGCGTGGTGGGAACTGTTGATGCAAATTTACGCAATATTTTAGAAACAAGCAAATTTCAAGATAAAAATTTGCAATTAATGTATGATTTACATATACACTTCCAAGCCATTCACCTCAAAAATACACATATCACTAAGCTGCCGTTCGTTAGAGTCCAGCAGCTACATTCGTCTTATGTATTTTTAAATAAGGTAGGCTGAATAGTTACAGCATCAAAAGCCTCTACAAATTTTTCATAATCTCCCATAAACCTAAAGTTTGTATTGTGGAAGTCTATATTAATCTGTCGAAGACAAATCAAGCAAGAAATCATAGATGCTGATAATCTGAATTCCATCATCATCGCTCCACGATTTTGTATGCTCACCAACGATAAGGAGTTTACGGAAAGAATCACCCACTAAGCGCAAGGAACGTTTCTCCTGCTCCATTTTGTCGGCATCAGGCATTCTCCAAGCCGATTGTATATAAATGCGTTGACTACCTTTATTGCAGACGAAATCAACTTCAAGTGTGACACGGATATTTTGTCCCTTATCGTTTCTTACCCTTTGAGCAACGTTGCCAACATCAACGAGCCAACCACGCATACGCATTTCATTATAGATGACATTCTCCATGATGTGGGTTGGCTCTGTTTGTCGGAAAGAAATGATAGAGTTGCGCAAACCGATATCTTGATAATAGTATTTTGATAGCGAGCCGATGTACTTGCGTCCTTTAATGTCATATCGCTCAGACTTCTCAATAAGGAAAGCATCTTGCATATATCCAAGATATACGGAAACCGTCTTGTCCGTGATATTCTGAACGTTGCTTACAGACTTGAAAGTGTTGGCAATATTAAGAGCATTGACAGGTGCGCCTATGCTTGAAGCCACAGTCTTTGAAAGCTCTTCAAATTCAGGTTTTAAGGTAATGTCATTACGCTCATATATGTCACGGAGATACACGGTACGGTATAGCCTACGCAAGAAATCGGATTTCTTGTCATCGCCAATTTGAGTTAAGAGTTGTGGAAGTCCACCAAACATAATGTATTCAGACCACGCATCTTCCTTTGAACCAGGAAAAACAGACATAAATTCCTTGAATGACAAAGGCCAAACATGGATTTCATCACCACGCCCACGGAACTCTGTCACCACATCAGATGAAAGGAAGCGTGAATTAGAGCCTGCAACATAAACATCAGTGCCTTCAGTTACCGAGAGTGTGGAAAGAACCTCAACAAAATCATTCACTTCCTGTACCTCGTCAATAATGATGTAGTATGTTTCATCGTCTTTCATTTCCTTTTCTACCCAATCAAGTAAATAGTCAGGGTCTTTGAATGGCTTGTTCTTTCGACTCTCCATATCAATAATTATGATATGGTCTTCCTTAATACCATCATCCAACAGGTGCTGTCGGAAAAGCTTCTTTAGCAAGAAAGACTTTCCAGAACGTCTTAATCCTGTTATAATTTTAATCAATCCGTTGCCTTTAGAACGAATCAATTGGTCGATATAAGTGCTTCTGTTAACTATCATCCATTCCGAAAAAGTGGTACATGTTCCACTTTTTCGGAACAAAGGTAATACTTTTCTTTTAAGAGGAAGACTTTTTCTTTAGGAATTTGACAATTATAGCTAAATTCGCTCTTTACATATACACCTCAATTCCATTCACCTCAAATATACACACATCGCGAAGCTGCCGGATTTCGTTGGAGTCCAGCAGTTTCATTTCCAAATGGTATTGATTGCCTATGTAAGCGAAGTCACGTCCGAAAGTCATAAATGGCGCAGGAAAAGGAAAAGAGGGGGTTAGGGGGAGGTTACATAATTACTTTCAATTTGGAAGGAATCAGAAAATTGTTTACCTTTGTAAGAAAATAAAATCAGATAAGATGGGAACAGAATTAATACCACAGGACGGCGACACAATAATTTGCCTAAAAGTAGGCAAAATAGATAGGGAAGATTTGTATGAGATGACACGCAAGTATTGGAAAATGAGTTTGCAAAGGGCATCAAAAGCAAATCATGTCCTTGCCGTTGTGGATGGTATCGTAAAAGAAGACTACATCCCTCAAGATTGGAAATATACAGACAATCCAAAGTATGAGGGACGTATTGAATTTGTAGGGAATAAATGTTTGAATTCTCCTTACGTTGGGAAAAGCGTGGTTTCTTTTTATGGAAAAAGCCAGAATCCGGTGAAATATATTAATATGTAACCGCTCCATGCCATACTCTGCATTTCGGGGAAAGCCTGTAACAGTTTATCAGGAATTTTATCAGGAACTTTCTTTATCGGTTCTCGCTTGTGCGCTTCGAGAGCTTTCTGTATTTCCCCAAGCATAAAGTCGATGAATGGTCCGGAGTCGGCAGCATTGCTGTTGGCAGTAATTGCATCGTAGTATTGCTGCTGGTTGGCATACACCATGTTTTCCATCGGCTTACTTCACTACTTCACCATAATGACCGTTTGTATGTTAAATTGGGCACGCTGCTTGCCCAACCGGGGCACGATGCTTGCCCATCATGGGCAACGTGCTTGCCCCAGTTGGGCAGAATCTGTGTCAGACGTCTGCCCAATAAGTTAACCCAAAACGGTCATTAGGACGTTTACTTTATTTTTCATGACTGCTTGCTGCCTTTTGCCTTTTATAAGGCGTCTTTTGCTTGTTTTTAATTCGCAATAGCTCGCTATTACTCATTAAAAGACAAACAAAATACACTCTTCTAAAAGAGCAAAATACAAGCAAGCCCTAATGGCCGATTTGGGTTAATGTTGTAATACCATATTCCTGTTTCCAAGATTCTGCCGACACATGTAATTTCTCTCATCAGATAATTCCTGACAGTTTTAAAACCATCCATACAGTTTCAAATCATTCATACGGTTGAAAATCATCCTGACAGTTTCAAACCATCCAGACAATTGAAAACAACTGTCAGGCCGCTAACTGCCTGTATGCCAATGCGCTATGAAGAAAACCTGATGATCTGACAGTTTTTGCTTGATTTCAGATGATATGGCAAAATCTTTACATTTGCCGAGGTTCTGCCTGAAACGATGCCCTGTGCCCCGTGTTTGTCAGTTCAGCTTCGTCATGTGGTAGCCGAGGCGTTTCAGTTCCATCGACATGCCCATGAGATACATCTGGTGGAGGGCAGACACATAACCCTGGAAAGCCTCGGGAGTGCCGGGTTCGAGGTGCTGGTGGTAGAGCAGGTTGTATGTGCGTGAGGCACATTCGCCCACGGTCTTTGTCATCATGGCGTGGTCCTCCTCGGCGAGCAGCAGCACTTTCTCGCAGATGTAGTCGTCCATGTGGTCGAAGTCGCGCTGGTCTCTCAGATATTTATACAGGTCGCCAACTTTGCTGTAGAGTTCCCAGTCGGTGTCCCAATATTTTGCTATCGCCATTCCGATGAACATCATCCATCCGAGCGACACGGTGGGGTAGGCGTTGAACTCCCTCATCCCGTCGGGCAGATAGCTCTCGCCGATTTTCTGCCACAGTTCCTCGATGTCGGGAGCCTCAGGCAGACGCTCGTCCACTTTTCCGATGGAGAGCAGGTATTGGTGGAGGTCGGTGTGGAACAGCTGTTCCAGATTCTTGATGTCTTTATTCAATTCCATATATATATGTGTTTCTTTTTTATGCTTGTGAGTAAGTGTTATACATTTGCTGAGCCAGTTGTCATGGTTAATGCAAAGGTAAGATTATATTTTCAAATATCGGCATTTATTCCGTCGATGTACTATATTTCGGGAATTTTTGAGTAAGTTTGCATTATAAATTTATATGCGAATGAAAACACTATTTATTGCTTCTGCCCTGGCTACGACGACCGTGTGGTTCCTGCCCATTCGTTCAAGTTCGCTGCCCGTCTGCAGGAGTGTCAGGCAGGCAAGGCCCCAGTCCTGATCCGTATCGACAGCAAGGCAGGCCATGGCGGCGGCAAACCATTGTCTAAGGTGATGGAAGAGACAGCCGACATCTACGGCTTCATAATGTATAACATGGGAATGAAGATGAAATAATGGCAGATTTCGGTTTGTGCCCTAATGACCGATTTGGGTTGAATGAAAGTCCTGCTGACCGATTGGGGGATAAAAAAGCAGCAAGAGAGGAAACAGATTCCAGTCCTTGCTGCCAGTGTATTGTTTGGGGTTATCCCTCGATTCGGGATAAATACGGTTATTGTTCTTCAGTTTCCTTCGGCAGCCGACGAGGCGTTCGCACTCATGGGTGCAGACACGGCGATGATGATGACAGATAATACACGTAGTAAAAGATTTTTAATTTTGTTTCCGATTATAGTCTCAGAAGTCTAAGGTCATGATTGTATTCGCTTCTTCGACATTTTTAGTGTTTCCTTTTGCAAAGATACAAATTTATATCATGTCTTCAAATAAAAAATGACATTCGGATGAATGAATAATGAAGATTTCATTACCTTTGCAGACGGAAACAAAATAACAAACAAATATATTTATATGGGAGGTATCTTCGGAACAATTTCAAAGAAAAGCTGTGTGTCAGACCTGTTTTATGGCACCGACTACAACTCTCACCTCGGTACACGCCGTGGTGGTATGGCAACATTTTGCAAGGAAAAGGGCTTCGTGCGCTCTATCCATAATCTCGAAAGCTCTTATTTCCGCACCAAGTTTGAGCCTACTCTCGACCGCTTCGAGGGGGCTACATCGGGAATCGGCGTAATCAGCGACACCGACGCACAGCCGCTGATAATGAATTCTCACTTGGGAAAATTTGCCATCTGCACGGTGGCGAAGATACTCAACAAGGATGAGCTGACAAACGAGATGCTGGAGAAGAACATGCATTTCGCCGAGATGTCGTCGGGCAGCACAAACCCTACGGAGCTCGTGGCGCTGCTCATCATCCAGGGCAAGACCTTCAAGGAGGGTATAGAGAACGTGTATCGGCACATCAAGGGATCGTGCACGATGCTTCTGCTCACCGACCACGGCATCATCTGCGCCCGCGACAGCTGGGGACGCACTCCGATAATCATCGGACAGAAGGATGGGGCATATGCGGCATCGAGCGAATCAACCTCGTTCCCTAACCTTGATTTCGATACAGTATATAATGTAGGACCGGGAGAGATAGTGAAGCTCACCGCCGACGGTATGGAGCAGATAAGGAAACCGAACAAGAAGATGCAGGTGTGTTCGTTTCTGTGGGTGTATTACGGATTCCCCACATCTACATACGAGGGAAAGAACGTGGAGCAGGCGCGTTTCGACAATGGCTTCAACATGGCGAAGACAGACCCCGTGGAGGTGGACTGCTGCAGCGGTATTCCTGACTCTGGAACGGGAATGGCGATGGGATATGCGGCTGGTAAGAATGTGCCTTATCAGCGCTGCATAGCAAAATACACTCCTACATGGCCACGCTCCTTCACTCCGTCAAACCAGAGCATGCGTTCTCTCGTGGCAAAGATGAAGCTTATCCCAAACAAGGCGATGCTGCAGGGCAAGAAGGTGCTCTTCTGCGACGACTCCATCGTGCGCGGCACCCAGCTTCGCGACAACGTGAAGGTGCTCTTCGATCAGGCTGGTCTGAAGGAATGCCACATGCGCATTGCCTGTCCGCCGCTCGTATACGGATGTCCGTTCATCAACTTCACGTCATCGAAGAGTGATATGGAGCTTATCACCCGTCGTATGATCCAGAAGTTTGAGGGCGACCCGAACAAGAATCTCGACAAGTATGCCACCACCGACTCTCCGGAGTATAAGCGTATGGTGGACGAGATAGCAAAGGAACTGGGACTCACCACTCTGAAGTTCAATACCATCGAACAGCTCATCGAGGCTATCGGTCTGCCGAAGTGTCAGGTATGTACCCACTGCTTCGATGGCAGCAGCCAGTTCTCGCTCGAGACATTTGCCGACGAGGATTGATTGCAGCCTCCTTCATGAATTTGAATAGACAAGCGATTGTATATAGTAGTAAAAAAGCGACTCTCTTTCGGAAGTCGCTTTTTTGCTGATTATATATTATTCCCAAACGGTAATCCATAGGGATTTCAGGATTGTAGAAGTACAGCTGTTATAGATACTGTAATACAATACGTTGGAGAAAGAATAAGAAGAATGGAAGTGTGGGGAATGCTATGGTGACAAGAGCGATAAACGGGGCTCGAACCCGCGACCCCCAGCTTGGGAAGCTAGTGCTCTACCAACTGAGCTATTATCGCAAATCTTTTCCCATTAGTTTATCTTATGTTTAATCGCTATGGAGCCGATACCGGGACTCGAACCCGGGACCTACGCATTACGAATGCGTTGCTCTACCAACTGAGCCATATCGGCTGATTAAACACCCGGAACAGGGCACTGTTCCGAACAAGTGGTGCAAAGGTAACAATTATTTTTTGACGAGCAAAATCTTTTGTCGCTTTTCTATTCTTTTTTTGAGTCGTCAAGAACTTTTTCCAGATATTTTCCCGTTATGCTGTTTTCGCATGCAGCCACCTCTTCGGGAGTGCCGCAGCATACGAGCTGTCCGCCCTTGTTTCCGCCGTCGGGACCGAGGTCTATCACGTGGTCGGCATATTTTATCACATCCATGTTGTGTTCTATCACAATGATGCTGTGTCCACGCTTTATCAGCTGGTCAAACGAATTGAGCAGTTTCTTGATGTCGTGGAAGTGCAGACCTGTTGTCGGCTCGTCGAAGATGAACAGTGTGGGGTCAGCCTTTTCCTGTCCGATGAAATAAGCCAGTTTCACTCTCTGGTTCTCTCCGCCGGATAGGGTAGAGGAGTTCTGTCCGAGTTTGATATATCCCAGTCCGACGCTCTCCAGCGGCTTCAGTCTCTTCACGATGTCCTTCTGGTTGTTTTCCGTGAAGAATTCTATTGCTTCATTGACTGTCATGTTGAGGATGTCGTCGATGTTTTTTCCGGCAAATCTCACTTCCAGAATTTCCTTTTTGAAGCGTTTGCCGTGGCAGGCCTCACATTCCAGTTCCAGGTCGGCCATAAACTGCATCTCCACCGTGAGCACTCCCGTTCCCTTGCATTCCTCGCATCTGCCGCCTTCGGCGTTGAACGAGAAGTATTTTGAAGAGAATCCCATCTGCTCAGCCAGCGGCTGTTCGGCGAAGAGCTGGCGGATGGCGTCGTAAGCCTTGGTGTATGTCACGGGGTTCGACCTCGTGCTCTTGCCGATAGGGTTCTGGTCCACCATCTCCACGTGTTTTATCGTCTTTATGTCGCCGAATATCGATGAGTATTCACCCGGCATGTCAGCCACTTCGTCGAGCTGTCGTTTCAGGGCAGGGAAGAGTATGCCCTTGACGAGCGAGGATTTTCCCGATCCGCTCACTCCCGTCACCACCGTCATCACGTTGAGCGGGAATTTCACTTCTATGCCCTGCAGGTTGTTCATTCTCGCTCCCTTTAAGCCTATGAAGAGGTTCCAGCTGCGTCGGTTGGCAGGCACTGGTATGCGCTCCTCGCCGAGCAGATATCTGATGGTGTGGCTTTCGGGATATTTCTTTATCGTGTCGCTTGTTATCTTCTGCGGGTCGCCTTCGAACACCACTCTGCCTCCGAGTCGTCCGGCGTCAGGACCGATGTCGATTAGATGGTCGGCAGAACGTATGATGTCTTCGTCGTGTTCCACCACCACCACCGTGTTTCCCAGAGCCTGCAGGTCTTTCAGCACGCTTATCAGTCTGAAGGTGTCGCGGCTGTGCAGTCCGATGCTTGGTTCGTCGAGGATATAGAGCGATCCCACCAGACTGCTTCCGAGCGATGTGGTGAGGTTGATGCGCTGGCTCTCTCCGCCGCTCAGCGTGTTAGACTGTCTGTTCAGCGTGAGGTATCCCAATCCCACTTCCACAAGGAATCCCAGTCTGTTTTTTATCTCTGTGAGCAGTCGTTTGCCCACGGCGGCATCGTGGTCGTTGAGGCTCAGTTCGTCAAACCATTTCTTCAGGTTCTCCACAGGCATGTCCACGAGGTCAGAGATGCTCATTCCCTGTATCCTGACGTAGTTTGCCTCCTTTTTCAGTCTTCTGCCGTGGCATTCCGGACATACCGTTCTGCCGCGGTATCTGCTGAGCATCACGCGGTATTGTATCTTGTATTGGTTTTCTTTCAGCATCTGGAAGAAGTCGTCGATGCTCACCCTGTCGTATTTGTCTCTGCTTTTGTCGGATGGCAGACCGTGCCACAGCCAGTCTTTGTGCTTCTGCGACAGTTTGTAGTATGGTTCGAAGATCGGGAACTTGTCTGTTGCCGCTCTTCTGATGAATTCCTTTTTCCATTCGCCCATTTTCTCTCCGTGCCAGCATTGCACGCATCCGTCGTATACGCTGAGCGATGAGTCTGGAATCACGAGTTTCTCGTCGATGCCGATCACCATTCCGAATCCCTCACACATAGGGCAAGCTCCGATGGGGGAGTGGAAAGAGAACATGCCGTCGCTCGGCTCTTCGAATGTCATGCCGTCGGCTTCGAAGCGAGTTGAGAAATCATATACTATGTTTGCCGGCATGATGGCGATTCGGCATGCCCCGTCGCCCTCGTAGAAAGCCGTCTCCACTGAGTCGGTGAGTCTCGACAGCGTATCGTTGTCGCTTTCCCACGCTATGCGGTCTACCACTGTCCAGATGTTCTCGTCCTTTATGTTCTCGTCCAGTTTGTCATCGTTGAGCAGGTCGTCGATACGCTGGAAGTCGCCTTTCACGAACACTCGTGTGTATCCCTGCTGCATGATCATCGTGAGCTGTTGCGAGAGAGTGCGGTCGGCGATTCTCACCACCGGTGAGAGCACCACGAAGCGCGTGCCTTCAGAGAAGGTCTTCACCTTGTTTATCACGTCCTCCACGGTGTGTCGTTTCACCTCGTTGCCGCTTATTGGCGAGAAGGTGTGTCCGATGCGTGCGAAGAGCAGCCGCAGGTATTCATAAATCTCCGTGCTTGTGCCCACTGTGGAACGAGAGTTTTTGGAAATCACTTTCTGTTCTATGGCTATTGCCGGTGGCAGTCCCTTTATGTAGTCGCATTTCGGTTTGCTCATCCTTCCGAGAAACTGTCTGGCATATGCCGAGAGGCTCTCCACATATCGTCTGTGGCCTTCGGCATACAGTGTGTCGAAAGCCAGTGATGACTTGCCGGAGCCGGAGACACCGGAAATCACGATAAACTTGTTTCTTGGGATTTCCAATGATACATTCTTCAGGTTGTTCACCTGTGCGTTCTTTATATAGATGTTGCCACTCATTATCCTTGTTGTGTATAGTAAGATGTGATTTCCTGCAAAAATAACTCTATTTCTTGATATGACAAAGTGTTTGCGTGTTTTAACTCCAATTTTCGGCAAGAGGGAGTGCAGGCTGCCGTTTGGTAGGATTGATGGTTTTGCGGATGATGGATGTTGTTTGGAATGGACAAAAGCATAAAAAGAGGGCGATCAATTGACCGCCCTCAACCAACACAAAAACTAAACTAGACTTAATTAGACAATCGGTACTTTCACAAGCACCCGCTTGTCGATTGCAAATATACTGCAAATATTTGAATGCCAAAACAATAATGGCTGTTTTTTTAATCAGAATAGTTAAAAATTATAATTTTGTTGTTTTATTATACAAAAATTGGTCTAAAATCACCATTGCCGCCATTGATTCCACTATCGGAACCGCTCTTGGCAACACGCAGGCATCGTGTCTGCCGCTTGCCTTGAATGTAGTGGGATTGCCGTCTTTGTCGATGGTTTCCTGTTTCTGAAGCAGTGTGGCTACAGGTTTGAACGCCACCCGGAAGAATATGTCGTTGCCGTTGGAAATTCCGCCCTGTATACCTCCGCTGTTGTTAGACCGCGTCTTTATCTTTTCGTCTTCGGGATAGAAGATGTCGTTCATCTCGCTGCCGCGATGCGTCACTCCCTCGAATCCCGATCCGAACTCAATTCCCTTCACGGCGTTGATGCCGAGCATGGCATATCCGAGCATGGCGTTGAGCTTGTCGAACTCCGGTTCGCCGATGCCTATCGGACAATTCCTTATCACACACGTCACTGTGCCTCCGATGGTGTCGCCACAGCTCTTCACTTCGGCGATGAGGCTCTCCATGAGTTTCGCCTTCTCTGCGTCGGGACATCTCACGATGTTGCTCTCCACCTGTGTCAGGTCATACCTGGTGTAGTCGTTGTCGAGGGCAATGCTGCCCACCTGCGATGTGTATGCCACAACTTCCACTCCGATCTTCTTCAGGGCCAGTTTTGCCAATGCTCCTCCCACACATCTGCTTATGGTGATGCGTGCCGATGATCTGCCGCCGCCGCGATAGTCTCTTATGCCATACTTGTTATAATATGTGAAGTCGGCATGCGATGGCCTGAACAGGTCGCGCATGTTGTCGTAGTCGGCGGAATGCTGGTTGGTGTTTCTCACGATGAAACCAATAGGGCATCCCGTAGACTTTCCCTCGAACGTGCCGCTCAGAATTTCCACTCTGTCGGCTTCGTTCCTGCTTGTTGTCACGCTGCTCTGTCCGGGCCGGCGCCTGTCGAGCTCGCTTTGGATGAAGTCGATGTCGATGTCGATGCCGGCAGGCAGACCGTCCACCACTCCTCCCACGGCTTCTCCATGGCTCTCCCCGAAAGTCGTAAGTGTGAATATGTTGCCGAAAGTGTTACGCATGTGTCTGGTGATTTGTTTCCAAACGGTCATCAAGGTGTCATCCCAAAACGATGTGATATTCTACAACTGCTTATAGTATTCCTGATGACCGTCTGGGGGTATTGTCAAATCCTTCTGATTAGTGGCAGCCGCCGCAACCGCCGTTATTGCTGCCACAGTCGCCGCTGCAGTTGCAGTCGCCTCCACATTCACCACCGCAGCCGCTGCATCCGCCACCGCTCAGATGGTTGATGATGGTCTGTATCTCCTCGTTTGTAGCCTCTCTTGCCTCAACGATAGAGCCTACGAAGTGCAGATCCTTGCCGGCCAGAGGGTGGTTGAGGTCTACTGTCACCTTGTCGTCGCCGATTTCCAGCACCTTGCCGAGGAAACGCTGTCCGTTCTCGTTCTGCAGCGGAATGATGGCATCCTTGTATATATTATCGGTGTCGAGCTTGCCGTCGATGCAGAACATCTCCTTGTCGAGGTTCAACACGCGTTCTGCCTCATGCTCTCCGTATGCCTGCTGCTTGGTGAGCGTGAAGTCGAAGTCGTTCTTCTGCTCGTCGTTGAGAGCCACGATGGTGTTCTCGAAGTCGTCGAGAGCCAGTCCGAATCCGCTCAAGAACTGGAATGGCTTTTCTGCTGTTGCCTCTTCTACCATTGCCTCTGTGCCGTTCTCATTTGTATAAAGCTTGTAAGCCACGGCGAAATACATGTTTTTCTTATTTTCCATTGTCGTATATATAATTGTTTTTTTGTCTGTATGAGATGTTTTTTGTCTGCTTCTATTTTGCAATAGCCGCTATTGTTCATTGAAAAAAATCCACTCTTCTGAAAAATCAGAATCCATGCCAGCCCTGATGACCGTCTGGGGCTGATCAGGGCAATGCAGTATGCAAAGGTAATGTAAAAAAACGATTTTGCGAGGGAAATGTGTATTTATTTACATTTCCAGGCATCAGACCATAGTCGTGACACCTTGTCTTTCGTCGTTTCCTCAACTTTTCTTGTAGACAGGGTAACCTGCGAAACATTGATAATTCTTATTTAAATCGTTTTCTTGTAGCATTGTTTTTTGAAATGTATTATCTTTGCATTAGGTAATGCCAACCGATGCAGAATATCGTCTGGATGTCATGCATAGGTGAGCTTGCCTTTGCAAAACTTGTTTGTATACAAAATAGAATTCTATGAAAAAACTTATCATTGCATGTATGGCGCTGCTCTGTTCGATGGTGGCAGGTGCCGTGGAGATAGAACCGGGAGTGAGCCAAAAGCTCGCCGAGCAGCGGCGGGCGGCAGTCGGCAATCTGTGTTACGACCTGAAGTTCAGGATTCCCGCTTCGCGGAAAGAAAAGGTGACAGGCTCTGCCGTCATCAAGTTTACGTATAAGAAATGCGGCGACGACCTGCAACTCGATTTTCAGGGAGCCGACGGACAGTATGGCGGTGTGGTGACAGTTAACGGCAAGAAGAGGCGTGCCGAATGGCGCAGCGAGCATATCATACTGAAAGAGAGCTGGCTGAAAAACGGTGAGAATGCCGTAGACGTGGCGTTCACCAGCGGCGACAAGTCGCTCAACCGCAACGACGACTATCTCTACACGCTTTTCGTTCCCGACCATGCCCGTTCGGTATTCCCATGTTTCGACCAGCCTGACCTCAAGGCTGTGTTCAAGCTGAAACTCGATGTGCCGGAAGGGTGGGAGACGGTGTCATCAGTCACCGACCAGCTTATCCCTACATATCTCTTCTCCTTCGTGGCAGGAAAGTTCAGCGTCAAGAAGGCAGAACGCAGCGGCCGTACCATCAAGGCACTCTACCGGGAGACCGACCCCGACAAGGTGGCGCAGCTCGACAAGGTGTTCGACATTGCCGACCACTCCATAAGGTGGTTTGAAAGATATACCGGCATACCCCTCCCTTTCAGCCAATATAATATGGTGGTGCTCCCCGGATTCCAGTTCGGCGGAATGGAACATCCCGGAGCGATACAGTTCACCGACCACGAGATATTCCTCGGCAAACACCCCACACCAGAGGAGGAGCAGACACGTCTGGAGCTGATAGCCCACGAAACGGCACACATGTGGTTTGGCGACATGGTGACCATGCGCTGGTTCAATGACGTGTGGACAAAAGAGGTGTTCGCCAATTTCTTTGCGGCAAAGGTAGCCAGGGAGCAATACCCCGATGTGAACCACGACCTGAACTTCCTGCGTATGTATCAGGCGAGGGCTCTGTCAACAGACCGTACTCCCGGTACGCATCCCATACAGCAGTCTCTCGACAACCTCAACCAGGCTGGATTGCTCTATGGCAACATCATCTACTGCAAGGCACCAGTCATGATGCGCAAGCTGGAGCAGCAGATGGGAGAGGAGGCGCTGAGAGACGGGATCCGCCAATATCTGCATCAGTATGCCTATGGCAATGCTACATGGGATGAGCTTATCGACATCCTCGACAACAAAGCGCCGCAGTGTGGCATCAGGCAGTTTAGCGAGACATGGGTGAAATGTGGCGGTATGCCAACAGTGTCGGCAGAGTGGAAAGACGGCAGGCTCATTGTGAAACAAGAAGATCCGCAGCATCGCGGACTCGTATGGCAGCAGCAGTTCAATGTGCGTCTTGATTTCGCCGATGGCAATGGGGGAGTGAGGAGCGAGTTCGTTCCCGTAGACATGCAGAGCGGCACCGTGGAGATTGAGACAGGTGGGAAACCGCAGAACGTATTGCTGAATGCTGATGGCAGAGGATACGGACTGTTCGTGCTAAACGACCGTTCCGGCAAACCGCTCATGGCAGCGGATGCCGCCGACACCACGGCGCTGGAAGCACCGGCTGACGAACTGCAGCGTTTCGCCCTCGCCATGACTCTCAACGAGAACTTCCTCGCCCATAGGATAGGGGCCCGTCAGTATGCCAATACCATGAGGCAATGGATAGTGAAAGAAAATAACGCCATGATAGCCTCTCAGCTTGCCGGCTACTGGAATAATGCCATCGACAGGATGGATAGCGAAGAGCGCAGCATAAACGAGAGGATGATGTGGGCAGAATACAGGCGTAACGCCATACCTTCGGTGAGACAGCGTCTCGTCCGTCTGCTTTATGCTTCATGTCAGGGTGGCGAGATAGCCGACTCCTTATATGCTGTGTGGAAAGGCAGCACCGACAAGCTGCTCAACAAGAACGACTACAATGGCATGGCTTATCGCCTGGCAATAATGATGCCTCAGAAGTGTGACGAGATATTGGCGGAGCAGCGCAAGAGACTCTCAAATGTGGATGAGTTGAGGCAGTTCGACTTTGTCAGCCGTGCCTGCACGCCTGACACAGATAAGCAGCAGGCACTGTTCCAGTCTGTCCTCAAGGCAGAGAATCGTCAGCCGGAACCCTGGACAGCATCGCTCCTCGCCTTGCTCAACGACCGCACGAGGGAACCTTTCAACAACAGGTACATCACTCCCGGACTTGATGCTCTGATCGACGTGCAGCGCACGAGCGACATATTCTTCCCCGGTTATTGGCTCGGTTCGCTGCTCGGCGGCCATCGCAGCAGTGAGGCGGCAGAGATGGTGAAAGATTTCGTGCGTCAGCATCCAGGCTATCCTCAGAAGCTGATGAACAAGCTGAACGAGAATGCCTTCTGGCTTCTGAACAGATAATAATAAGTCCATCCATATATTCCCCCCTGGCGTGGGGAACATAACCCCCTAATGTGGGGTTTCGTTCCCCACGCCAGGGGGAATTTTCGGCTTATGCGGTTTACCCCAAAGCGAATATGCTGAATTGCGAGTACTTGGTGTTCCGAAAATGTGATGAATTGTAGCGTTTTTCAGACTGTTTGTCGGCAATGCCGGGGGTCAGCGGAAAAGTACTGGGGGTGTTTTTTATTTCATAGTATTTTGTATCTTTGCATTATGAACATGCTTGAACAATTAGCCCGTCTAGTTCTTCCCAAAGAAATACTAGACAATTTCGATATCG
>NZ_JXQI01000084.1 GCF_000834015.1 Prevotella pectinovora
TATGGACAAAGAAGAGACAAAACCTCTGAATAGAATCAAGGTTGTATTGGCAGAAAAGGGCAAGCCCAATAAGTTTCTGTCAGACAACTTAGGTGTTGCTCCAACAACAGTTTCAAAGTGGGTTACCAACACTTGTCAGCCACCCATGGAGACATTTGTAAAAATAGCAAAGCTACTTGATGTAGAACTTGCAGAGTTGATACGGATGTAGTATGATATACGTATAGCCTATTATTTCTTTCCGTAAGTAAGCAGTACCTTTGCATCGCAATTAGAACCATCTTTTATTAGCTTCATGCCTAAAAAGACTTACACAGACATACCACAGCAATATCCAGTCTGCAGTAATCCCTATGGAGTACAGAATAAAAAGAATAAAGATATATGAACAAAAACAACATAAATAGTTCCTACAGTGCTGCATTCACAGCTGGTGCCTTGTTATATCAAGAAATGAACTCGGTACTTCATCTTTTGATGCAACCCAATGGAGAAGAATTGATGAAAGATGAAATCAAAAAGAACGAGTTTCTGAACGTGGCATCAATAAACACGCGCAAACGTTATGTACCGGAACTCATTCGGAGATATAAAGCTGTACCTGTTTCGTTTTGGCAGGATTACCTCTCTTTCTCCGAAAAGGCTCAACGTGTCGCATTGTTTTACGTTGTGATGAAAACCTACAAGCTTATATGGGACTTTCACATTAATGTCACAATTCCCAAGTGGAAATCTTTCGATCCAACTATAACAAAAGAAGATTTGAATCTTCGGTATAATGAGATAGCTGGAAATGACGAATTTGTTGCTTCATGGAGTGAGTTGACACAAAACAAAATCATAAGCGTTTATCTCCATATTCTTCATCAGGCAGGAATGAGACAGGAGGGAAAAACAGACCTTAAACAGCCAGATCTGACAGATGAAGAATATCTCTATTACCTAAAGATAAATGAGCCATGGTTTCTCGATGCATGCCTACTTCATGCTTATCAAGTTGAATCAATAAAGAATTTACTATGACAATACAGGAACTTTATGACAAGTTGTGTGATGAGGAGTTTCAGAACCCGCAGGCATCCACTTACAACTACTATATGTACCAGTACTCTGCAAAAGATGAGTACAATATGGTGCAAGAGATACAGAATTTCGTCAGCAATCTGAAGCGTCCTGCTATCTATGTTGACGTGTTTGCCGTTGATTTGTTTGAATTACTCTGCAAATATCTTGACGAGCAGTCGTTCAGCATCCATCCATCTTATCTCAAATTTCTATTGGAGAAAGACGACAAAGATCCAGATAATGTTACAAAGATTCTCGGTTCAAAAGCAACGAGCGACAAGTTCCTTCAATATCTCGATCAGCATATTGCCAACCATTTGGAAAAGCCTGAAGACGGTTTGAAGCGTCCATACGTATTTATATATGGCATGGGTAAAATCTTTCCATACTTAAGAACAAGCCACTTCCTTAGTAAGTTTGAAAAATTCAACAGACCTAATGACTATAAGATTATTGTCTTCTATCCAGGAGTGGCAAGGGGAAATTCTTTCACGCTGTTAGGGTGCATTGAGGATTCTCACACGTACAGAGCAGAATTGTTAAACTAAAATAACGAAGCAAATGAAAATTTCGGAATTATATAGCAAGAAGATAGAACGACCCTTTGAGGCCGTTGTAGACATCAATAAATTTGATGCTAAGGTCGTACAGACAGAAATTGATGAGTATGTCTTCACAGAAGAAATCATTTCGGGATTATACCAGATTCTGAAAGGTATCCAATATCACAATGTGACGCATAATGGCACATGGATTAATGGTTACTATGGCTCTGGTAAATCTCACTTTCTTAAATACCTAAAGTACTGCTTCTCTCATGAGCATCAGGAGAGAGCCTTAGCGCGTCTGGAACAAGCCGTGAATGATACCGACATCATGACGGTTCAAAAGCCAGACAAATTCCCCTCTAATAGTGATATTAGAGATACAATTGAGTGGCTGAAGAAAACCGAAATGGCAGATATCGCTTTTAATTTCGGTGATGAGGACAATAAGAACGAGGAAGAAAACAAGTCTTTCGTCCATGTTTTCTGGCGAATGTTCCACAAGTTCCGTGGATACAATCGCGAGAGTCTTGCTATCGGTCACTATCTGGAAAAAGTCATAGATGAAGCAGGACAACTTGACAACTTCAAGAATCGCCTTGGTGAATTAAACATTGATTGGGACGATGCCCTATCATCATACCTTTCTGACCCAGATACTATCTTCGATGTTGCAAAGCAATTTGTTCCGACTCTTAATGTTGAAGCCATACGCAATCGTATAGACAACAACGACCTCGATGCTTCTGTCTCTAACTTCTGCGATGTCATAAGCAAGTTTGTTAAGAATAAAGGCGAAAACTATAGACTTCTGTTCTTTGCCGACGAAGCAAGCCAGTATATTGATGGAAGAAAGAATGTTCTTCTTCAGCTACAACAGCTTTCAGCTACACTTGAAACAAAATGTGGCGACAAGGTTTGGATAATCTGTACTGCCCAACAAGGCCTTGAGGAGGTCGTGGAAGGTTGCCATATCGATAAGAAATCGGACGAGTTTGGCAACATTATTGACCGTTTCCCTGTTCGTGTACCTCTGGAAGAAGTCAACTCAACCTATATTACCCAAAAGCGTTTCCTCGAAAAGGACGGCAATGGTGTTATTGCTTTGGATGACCTTTATGTCACTAACAAAACTGCCATTGAAGGACAGTTCTCGCTTCCTGTTGGTTATGCGACCTATACATCTAAGGAGTCTTTCCAGTCATACTATCCCTTTGTACCTTATCAGTTCGAACTGATAAAGAAGGTACTGAAGGCATTCCGCAGTCTAGAGTATGTTGAGACGACAGTTAAGGATAGTGAGCGTTCGATATTACGTATAGCATACAATGCTGCCAACAAAACTGCTGGTGAAGAACTTGGAAGCGTCATTCCCTTTGACATGTTACTGACTGCTTTGGGTGTATTGGCCCATAACGGAAACGTGGCTATCCAGATGCCGCGAGAAGTTGCTAAGCAGTACTCTGATCCAGTATTTGCTAACCGCGTTGTCAATGCATTGTTCATGCTTTGTCACATGACAGAAAATGACAAGAACCAGCTCCCTGCTAACATTGAAACGCTAACAACGCTTCTTATTACAAATATTGACGAGAATATTAAGTCTCTCCGAGACAAAGTTGCTGATGTCATAAAGTTCTTCGGCGACAATAACATTCTAAAGAAGGAAAGACCTGAAGGTGCCAACTATGACGTATATAGCTTCTATACAGAGGAAGAGACCGAGGTGGCAACAAAGATTAAGACATCGCCATCTGGAGGTGACCAGGCTATAGCTGAAATGCTCAAGCCTATCATCACGCGTTACTTAGGATATAATAGTTCTCGTTATACATTTGGTGCAACAAATGTAAATGTCGGAATGACCATCTTTGACCTTTTTGCTCAGGGTGGCAACTATGACTTGATGATAAACATGAAGTTCTATTCTGACACCGATGACGTTGCTCGTGTTGCTCTCAGCAATGTTCCTAAGACTCTCATATTCTTCCTTGCACCTTTGTGGAAAAAAGATAAGGAGCTGCAGAATGACATAAACTGGTGCTGTCGCTTCAACAGTTATATGCGTAACGAACCTGTCACCAGCCAGTTGAGAGAAAAGATAAATGCAGACTTCAAGTTGAAGGCTCAGGAGCTACAGGCAAAAATACGTGCCAAGATAGAAAAGATGCTCGACTCTTGCCAGATTATTTCGGGTTCAGACAATATCACTAGCACAATAACCGGGCAAAAAGGTAATGGACGCTTGAAATATGCATTAGAAGGTCATTTCAACAATGTATATCAATACGCCAATTTGGTTGCTGGCTTACCTACCACGGCAGATCAACTTCAGCAGAAGATGCTCCGCCCCATCCAACCCGATGAATACAATGCGACGAATCCACTTACAGATGCAGAGAAAGATGTCGATCGTTATCTTTGCGGTGTTTCTGGCAGATATTCACTTGCCGATTTGGTCAATCGCTACAAGAGTGCACCTTACGGATGGCGTGAAGAGTCAACCATTTATGTGGTCAACGAACTCGTCAGACGCCATATTCGCGCCTTCGTATATAAAGGAGGCAGCGTTAAGATTACCCCACAACAACAGGCAAATCTCATCGTTCGCAGCAAGGCAGATTTTGAGGTAGAAGAAGCTGCAGAAGTATCACAGAGTCTTATCAATGATTTCATCATCGCATGGAAGGACATCTTTAATGTGCAGCAAGTTCCTGGAGGCAACAACTCAAGTCAGATTTACTTTGACTGCAAGGATAGTGGCAATTCGATGCTGAACAATGCTGTTGGTAACTACACCGCTACTCTTGCAGAATTCAGTCAGAATGGCTATCCGTTTACAGGCATTTGTAACAAGGTTATTAAACTACTCAGCGACTGGCTTAAGGCGGACGGAGAGAAAGCATTCCTTGAGGCTGTTGTCAATCGCCATGACGAGGCAAAGGCTGTTATGGACGAATGTAAGGCTGTTATGGGTTTCTTGCATGCACAGAAAACAAGGTATGATGAGATTCGCTCGTTTATTGCAAGCAATGAGACCAACTTCCAACATCTCGATGCTGCAGACCAACCTGTCATCAAACGTCTCTGTGAGATTAAGGATGACGAAACGCCCTATGCGCAGGACAAGTTCCCCTCTTATCTCAAACTTTATAAGGAGGTTCGCTGGAAACTCGACCAAGCCATTAAGGATGCAAAGGCTGCTATTCGCTCAGAATATGAGAATGCATACAACCAGTTACTCTCCATCGTCAATGGAAAGAATATTCCGCAGACTGTTCTCTCACAGATTGATGCTAAGATAAGCAGCGCATCGGCAAGTAACGATATTGCGACGCTCATCATGCATAAGGACACAACTACATTCTTCAATGAACAAATAGCTCGTATTAATGCATACCGACCTGCGACACCACTAGCTGATGACGATGAGCAGGACGATAATAACAATGATGACGGCAACGACAATAATGATGATACCAACACAAATGTTCCAAGAGTCACAAAGGTCGTAAAACTCATGAAGCCTCAGAAGCAGATTCTTACGACTGAGGACGATGTGGAACAGTACGTACAGCTTCTAAAGAATCAATTATTGTCACACATCAACAACGGTGAAGACGTTGTAATAAAGTAACAAGAAACAAATAAAAATATGGATACAAGCAAACTGAAATTTTTTGCGCAACAGGCACGAAAACTAATCAAGGAGGGCGTTAAGTTTGAGCTCCAGAAAAAGGGATTCAACTCTGACGGCAGTGTCGCGTTTGAACCAACAAAGATTAGTGGCGGAACTCTCTTTGATGGTGAAATCTATGATGAGCATTTCTATGACCAGTGGAGGGCATTGAAGGACAGAATTGCACGCAAGGGACTTGACAATGTGTTTGAAGAAACGGCATATACATGGTTCAACCGTCTCATCGCACTTCAGATCCTGTCAAAGAACAATATCATCTCTGTTCCAGTTTTGGAATTTGCTGATACCACACGTCGTGTACCACAGATTGTAGAAGAAGCTCGAAACGGTCGATGGGAAAATATCGACGCAGAAAGTCATAAGAAGGTGAAGGCTATCATCAATGACTACTCTAAGGTACAAGAGCAGTTCACTATCCTTGTATCCTCATACTGCCGTAACACTCCGCTCATCAACAAGTGCTTTGGTGGCATAGCTGACTATACAGAGATACTTCTTCCTTCTAATATTCTGGCAGCTGACAACTTTATCTGTTTGCTAAACAACACTCCTTTTATTACTGATGAGGACTATCACACTACAGAGCTTCTTGGTTGGCTGTATCAGTTCTATATCTCAGAAAAAAAGGACGAGGTTAATGACCGTACAGAATGGAGTGCTGACGACGTGCCTGCCGGTACCCAGATATTCACTCCTAATTGGATAGTGAAATATATGGTGGAGAATACTCTTGGCAGAATCTACCTTGACCATGATCCCTACGCAAGTTTCAAGGATGAATTGAAATATCTTGTGGAACCAAGCGAGGGCGAACGCCCCATATATGAATTTGAAGACCTGAAAGATTTGCGCTGTGGTGACATCAGCTGCGGTTCAGGTCACATCCTCAATGAGTTCTTTGACCTACTTTTGAAATGCTACGAGGAAGAAGGCATGTCTGCAACGAGTGCAATCGAGAATATATTTAGATATAATCTTGTCGGTATAGACCTTGATACTCGAGCTAAGCAGTTGAGTATGTTCTCTCTGTTGTTAAAAGCCTGTCAGAAGGAGAAAAACGCTTTTGTTGACGCACATATATTGCCCCGTGTCCTTGACATGCCCGTTCCAGTATCCATGAACGACGCGGAACTTAAAGCGGCATGTCTTAAGTTTATTGGTGGTTATGAGAATGTTGTAGGCGAAGAACTTGAGAGTTGTTTTGAACTTCTTAAGGATGCTAACGAGCTGGGTAGTATTATGAAGTTTGAATTAGATGATGACTCCGTCGCGATGATTCGTGCTCACTATGATAACTGGACAGGAAACGGCACTGATGACTGTCCAGAGGACATAAAGGCTCTACTCCCAGGTGTTAATCTCATACTTGCTCTGAGTGAAAAATACTCTGCCATTTGTATGAATCCACCATATATGGCAGCAAAACACATGGATGACATTTTGTCTAACTATGCAACAGAAAATTATCCAACCTCCAAAAACGATTTGTTTTCAGTCTTTATGGATGTTGCATACAATAGACTTCAGACAAATGCCAAATATGGTATGATCAACATGCAAGCATGGATGTATAACAAGTATTTCACTGCGTTTAGAGAAAATCTTTTGCAGGAGCAGCAAATAGATAGTCTGTTACATTTAGGGCCACGAACTTTTGATGAATTAAGTGGTGAAATAGTCCAAAATGCCGCATTTGTAATCTCAAAACATCCACCTATCTATGGGGGAACATTTTATAAGCTTGTCTCAGGGGCAAATTGTAGTGCAAAGGAATGTATGTTCAAATCTCATGAACCTTCAATTATTTTCAAGAATGTTGAACAAAGCAGATTCTCAAAAATCAAACTTAGTCCAATGGGTAGCTATTGGGCTTCAGACAAAATTGTCGAAATGTTTGAAAATAATCAATTAATTGAAGATGTCACATCTGCATATCAAGGATTGTCTACTGCCGCAAATAACCGTTTTATTAGGAATTGGCATGAAGTGAATATTCAAAAAGTCGGTTTTGAGATTTCCTCACGAACAGAATCAATTATCTCAGAAAAAAAATGGTTCCCAGTCAACAAAGGAGGTGGGCAAAGGAAATGGTATGGTAACCAGACAGAGGTTATTAACTGGGAAAATGATGGGCATGATATAAGAAATTATAGAGGAGCTGTATTAAGAGCAGATGATTGCCACTTTAAGTCCACTGTGACATGGAATAAAATAAGTGGGGTATATGTTACATTTAGATATGTGCCAAAAGGGTTTGTTCTAGAAAGCGCTTCTAATGCTATATCGGTTGAATATCCTGAAAGTCTTTTGGCTTTATTACAATCAAAATTATCAACCATTATTGCCAACATTCTTAATGCGACTACAAATCTTTCAAATGGTGTTGTCGCAAGATTCCCTTTATTAACTATAAGTGATGAAGCTCTGCTCAGTATAGTTCATCAAAGTATTTCCACTGCTAAAAAAGACTGGGATGCTCATGAAACGTCATGGAATTTTGAAGAGAATCCACTGATTAGCATTTTTAAAGAAAATGGTGGTACTCTTAAACAAGCACTTGATTATTTCGTAGAAAAATGGACAGATAGTTTTTTTGAACTCCATGATAACGAAGAAGAACTCAATCGTCAATTTATTGAGATGTATGGACTTCAAGATGAACTAACTAAAGATGTTCCGCTCAATGAGGTGACCATACTCCAGCAGAAGGAGATTAAGGTAGAGAATGGACAACTTAAATGGAATAAGGACGTTATCCTCAAGCAGCTTATATCGTATGCTATTGGTTGCATGATGGGACGTTATCGCCTAGACCGCCCGGGACTGCATATTGCTCATCCTAATATTACGGATGCAGAGAAGGTTGACTATTCGTATAATGGAGACCTGTTTAGCATCGATGATGACGGTATCATTCCCCTTCTTCCTCGCGACTGTCCGTTCAACGACAACGCTATTATTCGACTGGAGAACTTTGTTCGTCAGGTCTTCGGAGAGGACAACTTTAAGGACAACTGGAACTATATTACAAGTGTTCTTGGTGACACAGAAGGCTACCTGACAAAACCAACTGGCTTCTGGAAAGACCATAAGGCGATGTATCAGAACACACCAATCTATTGGCTATTCTCCAGCAAGAACGGAGCATTTAAATGCCTCGTGTATATGCACCGTATGAATCAGTTTACCGCTCGTGAGGTGCGTGAAAAATATCTGTTGAAGTATATTGAGTTCCTTCGTAACATGATTAAGCCCCTTGAAGCAGAAGAGGCAAGCCTCGGACGTGCCGACAAGAAACGTCTGGAATCATACAAGAAGGCGCTTGAGGAGTGTGAAGAGTATGATCTCCGTCTTCATGAGGTTGCTCAGAAGTTCATCGCCTTCGACCTCGATGATGGTGTAAAGGTGAACTATGCTAAATTTGGTGATGTCTTAGCAAATATTTAGTTATGCAAACTGAAGTAGATAAAATTTATTCGTACTTTGACGGCAATCCAAGCCTTAAAGTGCTGTTCATATTCGATGATCGTTTCACTGCAGACACTCTACAGAATGTTGAGTGGAAAGAAGGCTATCGTTATGAGGTGTTCAATGGTTCATGGTTCAAAACGAAATATAACATAACTCATGAGTGGACGAAGCAAAAGGTTGTGTTGCTATTTCCGAACATGATATCTCCTTTGGGCAATGCGGAACAGATGAGAAAATTCCCTCTTCTCGACTTGCTCATTGCTAATACCGAGTACAAAGCAACCACATGGGAGCAGTTTGTGCAGGAATATGAGATTCCTGCTGTACATGCAGGCTATGTCAGGAGGCATGTTTCCGAATTGGAACAGGGAGGAATAAAGAACATTCTTCTCCCTTATTACACTAAGGATGCATTTAATCCTGATGTCTGCAACCGCGGCATTATTTCTGCTTATCTGGGTCAAGATCATCTGATTGATTGGATAGAGATTATTGCCAGGATGATTGTCACCAGCAATACTGATAAAAGAGACGCATTCTTCCGCAAGTTGCAGAAGAACACGGATGTTTACAATTCCATCAATGACAAGTTGGCTGCCATCTTCGGCGTGAAACTGTCTGTTAATAACGCTGACCGTCTTCAAGATGCAATCGAGATAATGAAATACAATGCCATAACTCAGACATTGTCTCTTGATAGCAAAGACATCTATCACACGTTGAAGATTGATGCCTCAGACAGAATTCGACAAATAAACAGTATCATCGATTTCGCAGCCAACAATGCAAAACTCTCAGAAGCATTCTTTAAGGCCATAGCAGACCAAGGCAAGAAGATACATGAAAATGAGATAATAAAAGTTTATGGTTATGATGCTGACTATAGGTTGGTAACCTCGGAAATGTTCAAGCCAATTATAAAAGGCATCGTTTCAGAGCTGTTGCCTGTTGACTCAGAGGAAGTACAGAACAGAATATCGAACTTGCTCATTAGGCTTGATGCAGGTGACGTACAGTCAAGAAGCATACTCAACTACATCGATTATGTGGCTCTGCTGAATGCAAGCATAAAGACGCAGCAGGCTACTATGATGACAACCACAGAAGAATTTGTAAGTGCTTACACTAATACCCTATATTTAACAGACTCTTACTATCGTCAGAGTCTTGCAGCTTATGGGCAGATTAAGTGTGATGACACAGAGCTAGAAGACCTCCTTAAGCAAGTAAAGTCCAAGGTTGATGATGACTATACTTATCAATGTAATGTTTTGAACCGAAAATGGGTTACAGCGCTGGCGCAACATAATGGTTTTGACGAAATTATTTCTGCCCATCGTCAGCAGGATTTCTTTAAGGAATTTGTTGCTGTTAATACAACGAAGACTGTTGTTATTGTTGTTGATGCCCTAAGGTTTGAACTTGCTCAAGAACTGTTGTTGCTTTTGGCTAAAGACCATAATACAGCTTATATGGAAAATATGTTGGCAATGGTACCGACCGAAACAAAGTACTGCAAGTCTGCCTTGTTGCCACATGACACAATAGCATATGACCCTGAAGGGGTTGTGGTTGACGGCCAAAAGGTAGCTGGCATAGATCCACGTAGCAGATATCTTGCAAGCCACGTTGAAGGTGCAGAGGTAGAAGACTTTGAGAAAGTGTTTAAGTTTAAAGATGACGAGGGCAAAGCTTATTTCAAGAAGAACCTAGTGTATATCATGTATAATGCGATAGATGAACTCTGTCATCCTGCTACCTCTGCAGAAGATGTAACCAACACTTGTCAGACTTCATTAGAAAAGATTCGGACTGTCATTAAAAAGTTGCATAATTCATGGAATGTTAAGAATGTAATTGTTACAAGCGACCATGGATTTATCTATAATGACATAAAGATAGATAGCACTAATCTATATAAGGTGGATGATACCATAGTGGACAAAGAAAAAGGAACAAGGTACTATCTTACTGACTCTGACAAAGAGATTAACGAAATAGTGAAGCTACCACTAAGTTCTGTTTCTGCTTTTACGGATGACATAAAGGTCGGTATCCCGTCAGGCACAATGCGCTTGTCCGGACACGGTGGATATAAGTTTGCACATGGAGGTGCTTCCCTACAGGAGATAATTATTCCTGTCATAGTTAGTTCTCAGGTTAGAGACACAAAAGTTAGCAAGGTTGGTGTTAATGTTATGGAGAGAAATCTTACAATTGTTTCAAGCATGTTAAGATTCAATGCCATCCAGACAGAACCTGTTTCTATGGAGCATCGTGAACGCACCATTATCTGCGGTATTTATGATAATGACAGACTCGTTTCAGAGGAAATTGTCGCAGTATTGAACAGCACTGACTCATCACCTGCTGGCAGAATACAATTAGTAGAGATAAAATTGAACAACAACGTTCAGTCTAATTTACTTAAGCTGAAGATATTCAATAAGGATAAAACGATTGATTATCTTAATCCACTTTATGTTGGTGATATAATAAATAATACTTTGATTGAACGTGATGAATTTTGATAATATGGAACTAAAAGATAAAATACTTGAAGCCTTTAGTGGCAAGGTAGTAAGAAAAGACTTGGCTTTCCTCGTAAAGGGAAATCTGCCTGTACCTGCATATGTTCTTGAATACCTTCTTGGACAATATTGTGCTTGTGATGATGAAAAAGTTATTGCAGAGGGTATGGAGAAGGTGAAGACCATTGTGTCAAACAATTATGTCAATCGCTCTCAGGCTGAAGAAATTAAAGCAAAAATAAAACAAAGAGGACGTTATACAATTATTGACAAGATTTCCGTGCAACTTAACGACAAAGCCGACCAATATGAGGCTTCTTTTGCTAATCTTGGAATAAATCACATACCAGTAAACGAGTCTGTTGTTAAATCTAATGACAAACTACTGTCGGGTAATGGTGTGTGGAGCATCGTTGTCTTAGGCTATTTGACAGGTGATGACATCAGAATAAGATGGGAGATACAAAGCCTGAAGCCTATTCAGATTGCGAACCTTAACATAAATGATTATATCGCTCAACGCGAAAAGTTTACTACTGACGAGTGGCTTGACTTACTCATTCATACCGTTGGACTGAATCCGGAAATACTTAACAGACGTGAGAAATTCGTTATATTGGCACGTCTGCTTCCGCATATTGAGAACAACTATAATTTCATGGAACTTGGACCTAAGGGTACTGGTAAATCTCACGTATACCAGGAGTTTTCTCCATATAGCGTTCTCGTGAGTGGTGGCGACGTAACATCTGCACGTCTGTTTGTTAAGATGTCTGGAAACCGTGAGTTATTAGGCCTTGTCGGTTATTGGGACGTTGTTGCATGGGATGAGTATGAGCAGAAACCTCACCGTGCTATTGAAGCGAAATTGGTAGATATAATGCAGAATTATCTGGCCAATAAGTCATTCAATCGTGGCAAAGGCACGTATGAGGCTGTTGCCTCAATGTCTTTCGTTGGGAACACAAAACATACGGTCCCTTATATGCTAAAGAATAGCCATCTGTTTGAATCTATTCCTGTAGATTTCCTTCAGACAGGTGCTTTTCTGGACCGTATTCATTTGTATAACCCAGGTTGGGAAGCACAAGTGCTAAAAAAGAATTCATTTAGCAAGGGATACGGACTTATAACGGACTATATGGCTGCCGTACTTCATGAACTTCGCAATCGTGATTATTCTGCCGAAATCAACAAGTTCGCCAAGTTCGACGGTTCTCTTTCTGAACGTGACCATCTTGCCATACGAAAGACCTTCTCTGGTTTGATGAAACTCATCTATCCAAATGAGGTATTCACTGATGAAGAAGCCTATGAGATTATAGATTTTGCAGCCGAAGGACGTAAGCGTGTGAAGGATCAAATTTACAAGGTTGATGAAACCTTTAAGGCAGAACCAGCAATCTTTGAATACGAGAATCTCAAAAATGATACTCTCGTAAAAGTTGAGACTCTTGAGAATCTTTGTAACCCTGGTTATAGTATAAACTTTGGCGACGAAACATCTAGGGAGTTAGAGGGTTCGAAGTCTGCAAATGAAAATCAAGGAACTGAAACGAAAAAGGAAGAACCACAGTTGTCATCAAAGTATATAGAAGTACGTGAGAACCAGATGGGCGTAAGCTACAAGTCTTTGTTCGCAGACTATATGCGAAGCGCTAAAAAAATGACAATTATTGATCCATATGTCCGTGCAATCTTCCAGATAGATAACCTTGTAGACCTGATTCGTACTTTTGTAGAGTCAGCTAATGAGACAGAAGGACTTCAGATAGAACTTCACACCTTTGAGACTGATGAGAAACTTCCTGCTTTGATTGACAATCTTGACCAAATACAGGATGATTTAGCTAAGTATGGCATAGAATTCACCTATGCATTCGATGCAGACCATGACCGTAGTATCAACCTTGATAATGGATGGCGTTTCATCCTTAGCCGAGGTATCGACATTTTTGAAAAGTTTGACCGTTTCTCTTTGTCTAACCAACGTCAGGAACTCCGTCGTTGTCGTGCATTCTCCGTAACTTATTTACAAGAATGACACTCATAGATATCCACCGACATACGTATACACGACAAGGCTTATGCTCCGATATACGTATGTCGGTTTTTATTTTGAAAGACATTCTTTATACCTTTGCATCCACAAACCTCATAAGAGGCTTTTATCAACAATGTTTAACCCTGTAAATCACTAAGATTATGTGTGGATCAATGTTTCGAGGAATGCAAAGTTACATCCGTAAAGAACGGAGAAGAAAGTATCATCCAAGTCAACAACAGCTAACGTAAAGAAGGAGGGAGAAAAGTAAAATATGGCAGAATCCAATCAGAGATATAGCAAGTGGGGCTTTGTACGTGAGACACGTAACATGGCTTCTGGCATTGACAAGGAAACGGGACTGAACCGAACAGGTCTAGAGGATTACATCAAAGTTATCTTCCCAGAGATTCCCGAAGACCACTGGGTTCACAACAAGTCCATACCTGACTCTGGACGCCGCATCCGTCCTGACTACAGGTGTGAAGACTTGAAACTACTCATCGAGTTTGATGGTTTGCAGCACTATCAGCAGCCGGACAAAATAAGAAAGGACAGGGAGAACCAAACCTTTTATGAGTCGCTGGGTTACAAGGTTATTCGCATACCATACTTCATTCAGTTGACCAACGAGGTGGTGAAGACAATGTTCGGTCGTGAAGTGAGCGAACCTCTCTTTGACCCATCAGTTACTTCTATGGCAATAAGCGGTAGTAATACTCCTGCATTTTGCTGTCCTGCCGGTCTGCAACGCATGGCAGAGGAATTCCGGCTCTATCCACAGCAATATAAGGTGAACTTAGAGTTTCTCGAAAGTCAGAACGATGATTTTATGACAGGCGCCTCGTTGCTTAAAGCCGCTTATAAGGGAAAATCATAAAAAATATGTATTTCGCAGACGATTGTTTAGAAATATGAAGTTGCTTTGTGTTCAATAATACAATAGATTTATGCCATATCCAAGATTTACAACACTTTGTGCTCAGGCACAGACAGAAATTAACCGCAGAGTGAATGAGCTGCAAAACGCCATTGCCCAGCTCACCGACAGCAACAACATGGCGGATGCTTTCTTTGCATGCGGAATGTCGTTCCGTCTCCATGGTAATGACAATATGCTAGACGCTTGCGATCTTATGAAAGACATCACAGGTGACAAGTTGCTTGCTTATCTTCAAGATGACTCTATTATCAAACCATCTGCTGACAAGCAGAAGTTGATAGCTACATTCAAGAAAAATCCTTCGTTCTCTCATCGCATGTTCATGGAGGGTTATGAGTATGAAAAGATTCTTCAGTATCCAAAGGATGAACCTGCAACAACTTCTGCTCCTGTTACATCGCCAAAGCCAGCATCTTCTTGGGATGCGGAACAATGGAACAAAGACTTCGAGGCATCTAAGACTGTGACCAACGGAACTCGTTACGTACGTACAAAAGTGTGGGATTCTACACTTGCCATCGTCAAAGCAGGCACATACGTAAGTCAGAGCGGTGCTCAGGTAACGCTTCCTCTGAATCCAAACATTCTTGCAGAGAGCAAGTTCTATAAGACGGAGATTCCTATGCTGACTGCAGATACTCGCTATAATACATTATATAGGGTACATGCAGGCGACTGCCTTGAGTTTGCCAAATCATTACATGACTCTAACAGTACTGATGACCTTTGTGTGCTAAACCTTGCCAGTTATCGTAACCCGGGAGGAGGTGTAACTGGTGGCGCAGGTGCTCAGGAAGAATATCTTTTCCGTTGCTCAGACTACTTCCGCTCTCTATATCAGTATGGTGCTGACAGTGCACAATATGGCATACCTCATGCTACTGATAGTTATCCTCTGGATAGGAACTTCGGTGGTGTGTACTCCCACGGAGTAACAATCTTCCGTGACAAGGAAGCAAACGGATACGCCCTTCTTGACACTCCTTGGCATGTGAACTTCGTGGCAGCTGCTGTATCTCGACTTCCTTATCCATGCCAGCAGATACCGGCAAATGACATACCTATGGTAGAGAATACTATTCGTACCATTCTTCGCATTGCATACACTAATGGTCAACGCCGCTTAGTCCTTGGTGCTATTGGTTGCGGAGCCTTCAACCACCCTCCAAAGCACATGGCGCAGATTTTCAAGCAGGTGCTACATGAACCGGAGTTTGGCGGCATCTTCAAGGAGGTGCATTTCGCCATCTTTGATGACCACAACGCCAAACGAAAGGGAGTGAGTAACGTTGATGCTTTTACCGAGGTGTTCAGCTAATGCGTCAATGCATATGAATATAAGAAACAATACCAAATAATACGTGAATTGCCCCTTGGCTGATATATCATCAGTCAAAGGGCATTCTGCTATTTACAAACGAGGTATATGGCAAAGAACAAGTCAATAGACCTTCAACTGTCAGAAGTAGATCTTCAGGCGCTTGAGAGCATCGGGGTTATCTCCGTTCAGAATAATATGGAGACAGGAAGCTCCAATAGTAATGCGAATTTCAGACGTGCTATTTCAGGTTCTTCCGTTAAATGCGTAGACGCTTGTCGTGTAGAGCGTATAGCTTTAACGTGAAGAATTCATCATTTCTGAATCCATACATTTGTCTTTTCAGCACTTTAATCTTGTTGTTTATACCTTCAGT
>NZ_JXQI01000085.1 GCF_000834015.1 Prevotella pectinovora
TCAAAGAAACAATATGCTCCCAAGGCTGAAATAAGGTTCATGATAAAGTTGCTTACAGATCTATGGCGTGAATGTACAATCTGTGCCGTATTCTTCAGCATGTCGTTAATGGTTTCGATAATGTATCTCTTGCGCAGCATCATTCTGTCATAGAACGGCATCAGCTTGTTTTTCATGTTTACGCGCAACCCTGTCACCAGCTGTATTCCATCCTCAAAGAGGAAGTCAAACAGCTTCTGTGAAATATAGCCTTTGTCAGCGAACAGCTTGCCATACAAACGTTTAGCAAGAACCTTGAACACATTCGGGTCCTTGTCGCTGACATTTGCACCAGTAAGTACAAACGCTATTATCTCGCCTCTGTCATTGCACGCAAGGTGGAGCTTAAAGCCATGACACCAACCCATAGTTCCTTTTCCGTCAGTGGCAATTCCCTTGAATACCTTATTGGCATATCTCCTGAGATTATGGCATACGGGTATCATCGTGGAATCAACGAATGTTATGCCGGTACATCTTCCGAAAGCTCCCAGATTAAGGAAGAACATGAGCTGGAAGAACACGCGGCTTTCCAACTCCACAAAGCGGTTGTACGACACGGCTTTCGGAAAATAAGACTTCATCGTACCCTTAATAAAGAACAGGTAGTAGTGCTTGAAATTGCGGAATGTACCAAAATGAAAATACAACAGAATGGTCATGATTTCACTGTCGGACAACGATGCTGCACGCCGTCTACGCTTCACTCCGCTATTGTCTTCCAGCAAATTTCCTGCATTTTCTGCATCAAAATGTTTGCAAAACTCGTCTATAATACAAAATAATTCTGTAACTTTGTAATCGGTAGTCATATTAAAT
>NZ_JXQI01000086.1 GCF_000834015.1 Prevotella pectinovora
CAGTCTTTTGTTTTTTATAAGGCGTCTTTTGTCTGTTTTTAATTCGCAATAGCTCGCTATTACTCATTAAAAGCCAAACAAAATCCACTCTTCTAAAAGAACAAAATCCAAGCAAGCCCTAACGACCTATTCGGGTTAAATGGTTTGCTGACCGTTTTTAAGATTATAAGAATAGTGGTCTTGATTTCCCAATTGAAGAAATCAAGACCACGAATGTTCCTTTGCGAAAATTCCCCCCTGGCGTGGGGAATGAATCCCCACATTAGGGGGTACTGTTCCCCACGCTGTGGGGAAAATATGAGGCCTATGGCTTGTCTTGTTCCTATTTCATGCAAGCCTTGAAGATTTCGAGGATATCCTGTTCCAAGAGAGGAGCCCATGCCTTGTCGAGACCTTCATTGTCTGCCACGTGTTTCGCCATTTCAGCAAGGCGGCTGTCGTCGATGCCGACCTCAGGCAGAGTCATCGGGATGCCGATGTTGCGATAGAAGTCATGTATTGCCTTGATTGAAGCCTCTGCGTTTTCAGCTCCAAACACGTTCTTGCCGAACTTCTCGATGCGCTCCACCACCTGGTCGTGCAGTTCGCCTGTAGAGTGGTCGAGGATATGTTTCATCCAACGTGGCGTCACGATGGCAAGACCCTCCCCGTGGGTGATGTCGTAGTATGCCGACAGAGCGTGCTCCATGGCGTGCATAGGCCAGCCGCTCGGACTGTTGCCGAGACAGTAGATGCCGTTGCAGCCAAGAGTAGTGGCATAGAATATCTCAGCCCTGGCGTTGTAGTTCTGTGGATCTTCCAATACAATCTTCACGTTCTTCACGAGCGACTTCACGGCGCCCTCCATGAAAGCGTCGTTCATGTCGATGTGGTCGCCACAGAAATACGACTCCATGATGTGGTTGATGCAGTCGGAAACGCCTGCCAACGTCTGTTTCACAGGCAGTGTGAAGGTATATGTAGGGTCGATGAAGCTCACTGCCGGGAATACGAGTTTTGAGAAGTATGCCAGCTTGTCGTTTGTCTCAGTGCGCGATATCACTCCGCCCATGTCATATTCACTGCCGGTAGCAGCCATGGTGATGATGTCTACGATGGGCACTGCTGCCGTTGTGGGCTTGCGTCCGCAAACGATGTCCCATGCCTCCTCCACATTGTCCGTCACCTTAGTCTTGAGCGTTCCGGCAACACCGGCTATAGCCTTAGTGCAGTCGAGCACCGAACCTCCACCCACGGCGAGTATCACATCGATGTCGTTGTCCTGACACATGCGCACACCGTCAAGCACGCTGGGGTTGAACTTGGGATTAGGCTGTATGCCGCCGAGCTCGAACACCTGCTTGTCTGTCAGTGTATCCTTCACCAGGTCATAAAGACTCTTGTCGTGTCCGGGAGCGGTGCGTTTGATGCTGCCGCCGCCATAAGTGATGAGTACACGTTTTCCATACTGGTTCATTACGCTTGCGAGTTTTTCGCTTACTACACCCTTGCCGAAGATGAGGCGTGTGGGTGTCTGATAATCAAAATTGACCATAGCTATTTGATTTTAAAAAGGTTGTTTATACATTGTCGTTGTAGATGGCAATCTTGGGTTTCGGTTTGTCGGTCATGGCAAACCTTCCTTTCTCAATGTATGTATATGCTTTCATGTTATTGTTGGTAGTTTATGTTATATAGACAGAGGGGCAGAAGACGGTGTGTCATCTCTTGCCCTTTGTGGCGAAGTATTTCCATAGCGGTGCTGCCATCATAGCCTGATGAAACTCGTCGTTCATGAGCATGCGTACCACTTCGTCCTCGTCCAGTAGCACGACCTTGATGTCTTCCGACTCTTCGAGATGCTGGGTGGAAAGTCTTTCCACCCCTGTGGCAAGGTATGTATGACTGTAGTTGGTGCAAGCCCCGGCATTGGGACTAATGGTCATCAGCTTCGACCATTCGCCTCCGCCATATCCCGTCTCCTCATAGAGTTCGCGCCTGGCAGCCTCCATCGGGTCTTCGCCTTTCTCCACGCATCCTGCCGGAATCTCTATTGCCGTGAGGTGCTGGGCATGGCGGTATTGGCGCTCCATGAGGAATTTCCCTTCTTTTGTTATCGCTATGACATTGCAGAACTCTGGATATTCCAGAACGTAGAAATCCTGTATCTCAGCGCCAGTAGGCAGTTTCACATGTTCGCGTCTTGCCGTCAGCCAAGGCTCTCTGAAGAGGTATTCGCTCTCTATCACCTCCCATGCCATAGGGTCTTTGTCTTGTTTCATGATTTCTGATATTTCATTTGATTAGGAAAGGTGTCCATTGGAGGCATACGATTCCTAATTTCTTCATATCCTTTTGTATTGTAGATTTTATATGTCTTGATAATTTCTGTCTCTTCGTCTGTTCTATCTCTTCATGTCCTTGTCCACCATTGCACATACACAAGAGTCAGACCACACGTTTTCTGCCGTCTCTATCATGTCGATGATGGTATATATCGGCAGGATGATACCCATGATGCCGATTGGCGCATTCACTCCCGACATCAGCGAGAGGGTGAGGAAATAGCAGCCCATTGGCACTCCGGCATTGCCCACTGCCGACAGCACGGAGATGAAGAGCCAGAGAATCATCGTTGTCAGCGGCAGCTCCATTCCGCCGTTCTGCATCAGGAACAGTGAGGTGACGAGGATGAACGCCGCACAGCCATTCATGTTGATAGTGGTGCAGATAGGCAAGACGAAGCGTGACACCTTGCTCGACACTCCCATCCTCTCTTCTGCCGTCTGCATGGTGACAGGCAGCGTGGCAGCCGAACTCTTGGTGAATAGAGCCATCAATACCGCCGGCATCATGCGGCCGAGGGTGCGGAAGGGGTTGATGCCCCTTGCCATCAGGAACAGGGGCAGTACGATGAAGAACTGTATCACGTTGCCACCCAATATCACTGCCACGTATTTTCCGAGCGATGCCATCACGATGCCTGCCGAGAACTGTGCCGAAAGCTGTGCTGCAAATGCCACGATGCCAAGTGGCAAAGCCCATATCAGACCGTGGATGAGCATGAAGAGCAGGTCTTGCAGACCGAACAGTCCCTTCACCACCACCTCCTTCTTGTCATTTTGTGGCATCTTTGCCAATGCAATGCCCACGGCAGCAGCCAGCATGAGGATGGAAAGCACGTTGCCGTCGGCAAACGGTTTCACTATGTTGTTGGGAATCACACCCAATATGTGGTCATAATAAGATGTCTCGCCCAGGTTCTGAGGCACGTCAGCCATACCGCTCTGCACCAGAGCCGCCGGCAGGTTTCCGGGAGCAATGACATTGTAGAGCACCAGTCCCACGGTGGCAGCGGCAAATGTGGTGAGCAGCGTGTAAGTGATGGCATGCCTGAAAATCTTTCCCGTGTCGGCCTGATTGCCGAGCGAGGCGAGAGTCGTCATCACCGCCAGGGCTATCGTCGGCACCGCCAGGAGCTGGAACAGACGGGTATATACCGTAGCGATGAAGTTCATCAACCCGTTGAGCCATGCTATGCCCAACATTCCCAATGCGGCACCGACTACCAGTGCACCGATCCAAAGCATCAGCTGCTTTGTCTGCTTCTTGTTGTTTTTTCCTTTTGCTATATTGTTCATGGTGTTATTAGTATTCAGGTTCGTTATAACTTACGCTCTTTCAAATCCTTTGTATTGTATGACCGGCGGTCCGTCATGCGAACAGCTCATTCTTCTTTCTGTCACGGCAGAGCGGTTCGAGATGCGCCACAAGCATGTTGAGGCGTTCCCCGATACCCCTTGCCTGTACCGGACATACAGCTACGCATCGCATGCAGCCGATGCAGAGTCCGTTGTCGTTGCCTCTCAGATTGTCGGGAGAGATAGCTCCGGCAGGACATTCGCTTGCGCAGGTTCCGCAGCCCGTGCAGTTGTCGTTTGCTGTGGGGTAGGGACCCTTGCAGCCCTGCTTGTATGGTCGGTTGCCCGGCAGGGAGAGAGGTGCATACTCTCCATCCCCTTTGATCTTGCAGAGGATGTCGGCGGCAAACGAAGCCAGTTCGTTGGCGTCTTCGGCATCGGGGCGGCCGGAGCCATACATGCGGCAGATACTGTGTTCGGCGATGGCGGCAATGGCAGCCACCACACGGAATCCTATGCCAGTTGCCACATCCTGCATCTCCACCAGAGCGTCTTCGTAAGCCCTGTTGCCATATACGGCAATGATGACACACCGTGCCCCGTTAGCCTCGATGCCCTTCAGCCTCTCTACAGCCATGGCAGGCACACGGCCGGCATATACGGGCATGGAGATTACCGTCAGGTCGTCGGTGTGGATACCGGGGAGTTTCAGGTTCTCTTTCTTTGTGCAGAGTTCTGTAGTGACACACTCCCCGCCAAATTCTTTGCACAGCAGTTCGCCCACGCGGCGTGTTCCACCTGTGGGACTGAATGTTATGTTGTGAATTGTCATTCTGGCTCTTATCCTTTTATAGCGTTTAATATCTGCTCAGCATGAATCTTTGTCTTGATTTCCTTTGGAGTGAAGATTTTCTCGATTATTCCGTTTTCGTCAACGAGATATGTGGTGCGCAGTATGCCGATGGTCTTCCTTCCGCATGTCACCTTTTCTCCCCAACATCCGAGCTCCTGCAGCAAAGTGGTCTCCGTGTCGGCTATCAGCGGGAACTGCAAGCCGTGAGCGTCGGCAAACTTCTTCTGCAGTGCCTGTTTGTCTTTGCTCACACCGATGATTTCATATCCGGCGGCTGCCAGTTCCTCTTTGTGTGCCTGCAGCGAACAAGCCTCTGCAGTGCATCCGCTTGTGTTAGCCTTTGGATAGCTGTATATCACCAGTTTCCTGCCGCGATAGTCGCTTGCCTTAATCTCTCGTCCGTCCTGGTCGATGCCGAGGACCTCTGGTATTCTGTCTCCGATATTCATAATGATTTAGATTTCAGTTTTTTCTATATTTTGAATTAAATGATTATTTCATTTTACGGTTGCAAGTCACGTTGCTTTTTTTGTATGAGCACGCCTTCGCCGTAGGCTTTTGCCATAATGCTCGTATATTATTGAATCTGCCTATATTTCTTTTGGAGATTATATATAACTATCCCACAATATGGAATGTATTGTGACTTGCCGTCTTTAATGTGCATTGAGCGGTATTTCTTGATGTATTTCTCTATTACGGCTTTGTTCCATGCATTGCCTTTCTTTATTGCAATCAGTTCCCTCTTTACACTTTCCCAACTCTCTTTCCTGTTCTGTTTAAGCAACGGTGTATTAAGGTTAAGCACCTCATTGATTTCCTTGTTATATTTCTGTTCTGATGACACAATCTCTCCATCAGTCTTATATGACAGGGTCGATATAAATGCAGAATCCAACGGTGAGAATGAAATGTCATTGCTTCCTTTCAATCGGTCGCAATGGTCTTCGTCACCAATATGTCCTGGACAACAAATCACCATATTATTGTAATCAAGTTTCCTTTCAGGATGGTTATCTCGAGACAGGATATGCTCAATACGATGGCTTTCGTCTGTAAGCACATATTTTATTCCGTCTTTCTTATATAATTTGTCACGATGAGGGATCCTGCGCATGCAATATGCACAGATATATCCCTGCTCTTTCAACAACGATTCTACAAGTTCTGGGATTGATTGGTAATCCACGCCCGGAGTGTTTCTATATTCAGTCCATTCTTTGGGCTCTTTGTTTTTCGTTATCTCTATCATGACTAATCTTCAAAGAATGATAATGTTGCCTCTATTCTTGTCAATTCAGGATTTGCTTCACTGCCTGGACGTTCAAGCATCATATCAAGCAATTTTCTTGCTTCTGAATATTCTTCTGCATCAATGAGCTTTTCTATTGCCTTTATTTCTGCATCGATAGCCAAGTCACGAGGTGTCTGGTCCATGTATACATCCATAATCGTCGAAGCGTCCAGACCGTAAGTGTTCAGCTCCTTATGCGAATACTTCCCATCTTTGTATTCCAGCTTATACACCACATTGTCTTCGTTTGTTTCCACCGACGACATCACCAATGGGGCATGGGTGCTTACTATGAACTGAATCTTGGGGAACGTTTCATGCAAAGCCTTCATGATGCGCACCTGAAGTTCCGGATGAAGATGTTCGTCAATCTCGTCGATGATTACTGTTCCATGAGTGTGCTTGTATGCCTCGTCGCCATACATGACTTTGTTGAGAAGGGCGCAACGGAAAGCTATGTCAACCACAATGCTCACCAGGCGTCTGTATCCGTCGGAGAGGAGATTGGAGCGCACTTCTCTGCCATCACAATATTGGAAGAATACCTCACCGTCGTTGTGTCTTATGTCCATATCGTCAATGATGCCACATCCCTCAGGGCCTAATGAACGGACCACAGCCTTTCTCACACATTCTATTTCGCTTTCTCCTTTTTTTGCTTCTTTGAGCACAAGCATTCGCTTTATCCAACAGTCCAGCAGTCCCTTACAGTCGAAACTTTCAAAATATCCGAACGAAGGTTTCTGAGGATATTTCTTGAAATTCTTCTTTTCTTTGTCAAACTTTCTTGTGGTGTGGATGTCCTCGGTGGTAAAGTATGCAAACAAAGGAAGGGCGTTCTTTTGTATTGCTACACCATTGTTGATGGTATGTGATGACTTTTGCAGCATAGAAGAAAAAGCCTTTAGGTTCTTAAGGCCGGTAACAAGATTGCGGGCATTCTTCTTTGATTTCTTTTCAATATAAAATCTTGCACATCCTTCCTCCACTTCCGGTTCGTTCGTCTGTAGGCAGACCTTTTTACCGCCTTCCAATACAATATCCGGCAGGTCTTCTTTGTCAAGGTCAAAGGTGATGTTGATAGGAAGGTCGTTGTCAACCACATCTTCGCTTTTTATCTCACGAAAATCATCATCGTCTGCACTTTTCCATACTGTGTTTTCGTCACTATATCCGGAAAAGAAGGCGTTCATCACTAAGTTGCATACACGAAGCAATGAGGTCTTGCCTACTGAATTGTCTCCAATCAATAGGTTAATGCCACGACGAAATCTTATGACTTTTTCTTCGTAACAACGAAAGTTCTTAATTATAATCTGTCGCATATATTGCTATGTTTTTTTTATGGGTTATATCTCTATTTCGCCATTCAGAAGTTTATTCTGTCATGAAATATTTCTTGTAATTCTTTTTCTGTCATGATGCCTTGTGTTCTCTGTTTGAAGATTCTTATTTGCAAGGTCGCTCAAATTTATAGCAAAATTACAATTTTGTAATGACAAATATGTAAGATTAAACAAAAAATAACGAAACGGCAGTAGCTTTCATTGCTTTTCCGCCAGATGTCATTGCAAGAACATCTGGAATAAGTGGTTGGGGAAACTTTAGTGTTGGCAAGGATGTAAAATGGGCTATGGCGAACAGGGCTAAGACTCCAGCAGGAAAGTCAGTCCGCTGATGCCAATATAGGCATAGATGATGTATTTGAGCAGCGAGCCCGTGATGTGTCTGAACACCCATGCCCCCATCATGTTGCCAATCACCACGCCCACGATACCGTAGACATATCCCATTGCCACGGATGTGGTGAAGAATCCGTTGTATGCCCTCGCCATGGTCATCATCAGATTGCCTATGAAGAAGTAAGCCTGTGTCTGGGCGAGATAATGGTCCTTGTCTGGTTCGGAGTTCACGAAATACAGCACCGCCGGCGGTCCCTGCATGCCGAAGAATCCGCCCATCAGTCCGCTCAGTCCGCCGGCCGTGACCTGCAGCGGCTTGGTGGGCTTTATCTTTATGCGCTTGCTGAAAAACGAGAAGTATATGCTCACGACAATCAGCGTGATGCCGAGCAGGATGTTCAGAATGCTGTATTCCATGCGTTTGAGCATGAATATGGCACCTGCCGACACCACCACGAAAGTAATCAGTATGGGCAGCAGTCTGCTCCATACGATGTATTTGTGTTTCTGTAAGACGATGATGAATGAAGTCGTCATCGCCAGGATGCCGGAGAGAGTCGTCGCCTGTCCGTAAGACGACATTATTGCCGGCAGCATGGTCATGATGAAGATGCCGAAGCCGAAGCCCGTGGTGCGCTGCACGAAGCTCGCCCCGATGCTCAGCAAGAAGATTTCAATAGGCATACTGTCCTCATTATTTTGACGGTATCACGTAAACATGCTCTTCCCCGTGGTTGCCGCAGTCGTGATGGTCGCAAGATTCCACCGAGTCGGTGAGTTTGCCGTCGAGATATGCTTTCAGCACATCGTTGATGTCGCCTTTGCAGCCGCGTATCACGCTTATTCTATGTGCAGAAAGCTTGTTGAAAGCTCCCATGCCCATATTGCCGGCAAGCATCATCGTGATACCCATCTGCTGCATCACAGAAGCGATGTTCGACTTGCATCCGCAGCCCTGCGGTGAGTCAAGGCGCTCGGTGGATACCACCTGCTTGTTGTCGTCGATGGTGAATACGGAGTAGTGGTCGCAATGTCCGAAGTGGTCATCCACACGACCTTCGCGTGTGGGAATAGCTAACTTTGTCATGTTTCCTTGTTGTTTAGATTTATTCTGCAAAGGTATAAATCTTATTGTATACCCGCAAGTTTTCAGTGTGATAACCGCCTGCCTGCATCTATATTCTAACCCGTTGGCGGAGTTAATTTAGTGCATACTTATTAATGACCGATTTGGATTAAAATTGGGCACGGTGCTTGCCCAACTGGGGCAACGTGCTTACCCATCATGGGCAACGTGCTTGCCCCTGTTGGGCAGATTTGCTGTCAGGCGTCTGCCCAATAAGCTAATGTTGTAACACACATATTCCTGTTTTCAGAATTCTGCCAACGCATGCCATTCCTGCAGTCTGAATTACTCAAAGCTGACATTCCTTTCATCTGACAATTCCTCACATCTGACGATTCCTCACACTTGACGATTCCTTTCATCAGCAAACCATCCAGACAATTGGCTGACAATTGCTGAATAGTCAACAGCCTGACTGTTAGAATGTTACGACGAAAAACCAGATGGTCTGACAGTTTTTTAGCAATTCATGATTTTACTGAGAATCAAGCGATATTTACAACTTTTACTCATATCTGTCAACATAAATTAATTCCGCCAACGAGTTAAACCAAATCGGTAATTATTCCGGATACCGGACTACTGATTATTGTTAGGAAAGTATCGTTTGTATAGAGTATCGGGAAATAAATTACCAATTTTAAGGTATTGCGCAAATTTGGAAGTCCTTGTAATTTTGCAGCCGGAAATTTGATTACCACAGACTAATTATTTAAAGAAACAAAATTGTATTATATGAAGAAATTTTTTACTCTCATTGTAGCCACTTTGATGGCAAGTAGCATGATGGCACAGATGCACGGTGCTATGACTTTCGCAGGAGCCTCGTCGGTTAATGTCCTGACTCAGAACACCGGGAATGCCTGCGATACCGTCAGATTTGAAATGGCAAGCACGAGTGCAGGCAACATCACGCTGCCCGTGATGCAGGGCATGGCAGCCATTCCGTCTTTTACCATCGAGAATGTGGCTTTCGGCAAGGGAGAGAATCATGTGATTAGCATAGCAGAACAGACCTTCACGTCTAAGGTTACGGTGAACGGTGAAGAGAAGAACATCGAAGGCTCATCAATCTCTGGCTCCTATAATATGGCAGACAATTCTCTGACTTTGAAGGCAGTGTTCAAATATGGATCTATGCCCTTCGACCTGACCTACGAAGTCAAGGCATATTATGTGAAACCAGTGGCAAGCGCCATCATGGTTAACGTGGGCGGAACCTTCATCTATGGCAACGACGGAGTGACATACAACGTGCGCAAATACATCGACGGCGACGTGGAGAAAGTGGATGTGGAAATCCCTACTTATACACTCGACAATACTGTGATGGGCAACCTCACCCTCGGCACATACACCGTGAAGGGTCTGACCTACGACGAGGAGAAGGGCGGCTACTATCGCGACTACAAGAACGACGGACTGGAGTTCCACTTCACGGCAGAAAACAATGGCACCAAGACCATGGACGGACAGTATTCGTTCAATGCCGCCAAAGACAACAACATCCTCGTGAAATACGACGGCAACAAAGTGACAGACATCGTAAACGCTTTCCAGATGGGTGCCATGCCTTTCGCTATCGTCACCTCTTTCAATACAGAGGCGTCAGGAATCTCTTCGGCAAAGACTGAAAAGAAGAGCGACGGCAGAATGTATAACCTCAACGGCCAGCTGGTGGGCGAGAGCTACAAAGGTATGGTGATTGTGAATGGAAAGAAATTCATAAAGAAATAAAATACGGCAGATATGGTCTGATGACCGTAAGCGGAAAATACTAGATTCATATATAAAACAATCAATCGCAGATGATGAATTGGAATAAAAGGAATCATCTCAAAACTACCGTTGCAGGATTGGGGCTGATGATGCTCACGGCTTGCAACGGTATTTTTGACGATATCTACGACAAACCGGAAGAAATCGTTCCGGCAAAAGGGCAGATAGTGATGGATGCCACCAGCTGGACAGACTGGTATTATGTAGACCTTGACCGACTGCACCAGCTTGCCACCTCCGGCGACGAGGCAGCGCTGCTGAAGGCGCAGACCGAATTTGAAGCCTACCCGATACCGATGCAGGCCACAGGCGACAGGGTGGACACACCAACGACTGCCGATGAGGGGAAAGACGGAAAGGTCATTGCAACCCAAGGCAAGAAAGCAGGACTGTATATGTATTGGTTTGATGTGTTCGGTGTGGGCATAAAGAACAACACGTTCTCCTTTTTCGAACCGACGGCAGGGCAGACGACCCCGGAAAACTGGACCTTCGCCGTGCATCGCAACAATGTGAGGACCAATGGGGGCGCTGTGCTGGAGACCACCTATACGTCGATGGACGAACTGCCGGAGAGCAGTGAGGCATTCCGCAACATGACGTTTACCGAAGACGAATGGAGCGAAAACGCGGTTTGGAACAGTCAGGACCAGATGCTCCAGGGCTATGTGCCGTCGCAGGGAATAGAGGTGAACAAGGTGCTCTCGTCGTGGCTCAGCATGGAGATTCCTCCGATGCCCCCATCGTTCAGCCTCAACCGCCATGTCTTTATCCTGCGCCTAAAGAACGGCAACTATGCGGCGTTGCAGTTGGAAAACTATCTCTCGCCGAATGGCAAGAAGTGTTATCTAACCATAAACTACAAGTATCCGTATTGATACCGGTATCCGGTATAGATACAGTATATGATACGCTATCATGACATTATGCCGGCATCCATATTCATGCCGGTATCACATAGAGGCAGATTCACAACAGAGGCAATCTGGCTTACACAATAAAATATCCTATTCAGGAAATACTCGATAAAGGAAAAATGAAGAAGCATATATTATTCTCCATGCTGATGGCAGGTGCCGCATGGCAGCCGGCAGTGGCAGCTGGCATTCTAGATGATGTAGTGACGAAAGGCCGGATGGAGCGGAACGGCGACATGACGGCGACGATGCCGTCGGTGAGCGACTCTTTGGCATACGAGGCATATCTCGACTCCATCAGCCGCAAGTTTGATCTGGGCGAAGTGGTGGTGACAGGCACACGGACTCCGAAGTTTCTGAAAGACACGCCGATACAGACCCGAGTCATCAACTCAAAGGACCTGGCGAAGCTCGATGCCACAAATGTGCAGGACCTCTTGCAGCAGGAACTGCCAGGAGTGGAATTCTCGTATGCCATGAACCTGCAGACACACCTCAACTTCTCTGGTTTCGGCGGACAGGGAGTGCTCTTCCTCGTGGATGGAGAGAGGCTGGCTGGCGAGACCATGGATGATGTGGACTTCACGCGCCTCACCATGGACAATGTGGAGCGTATAGAAATAGTGAAGGGAGCAGCCTCAGCCCTTTATGGCAGCAATGCCACGGGGGGAGTGATAAACATCATCACCAAGCAGAACAAGCAGCCGTGGACGCTGAACGTGAACGCCCGCTACGCCAAACATAACGAACAGAGGTATGGAGCCTCGTTCGGACTCAACGGCAAGTACTGGAACAACATGCTGACTGCCAACTTCAACCGCATGGACAATTATGATGTGCATAGCGCGGCAGACCCCGTGACGCGTATCATCTCTACCGTATATGGCGACAAGACGCTGAATATAAAAGACCAGTTGGTGTGGGCCCCATCGAAGAATTTCAATCTCACGGGACGCGCCGGATATTTCTTCAGAGAGACAGTAAGGTCGGCAGACCAGCCGGAGCGCTATCGCGACTTCTCCGGCGGACTGCGCATGAACTGGAGCATCTCAGACAGTGATGACCTGCAGGCGAGTTATGCCTTCGACCAGTATGACAAGTCAGACTATCAGCGCATCACCCGTCTTGACATCCGCGACTACAGCAATGTGCAGAACTCCTTGCGACTGCTCTACAACCACTCCTTCGACAGGGGAGACGTGCTTACCGTGGGCTCAGACCTGATGCACGACTATCTATATAACACCAATCTGGAAGGGGAGACGAGAAAACAGAACTCATTTGATGTGTTCGCACAATATGACTGGCACATCACATACAAATGGGAGGCTGTGGCAGCACTGCGCTATGATTATTTCTCCGACGGCAGAGACTCCCACGTCACGCCGAAGCTGAACATCTGCTACAAGCCATTATATAATCTTGCCATACGTGCCGGATACGGCATGGGATTCCGTGCGCCGACGCTGAAGGAGAAATACTATAATTTCGACATGTCGGGCATCTGGATAGTGGAAGGCAACGCCAACCTGAAGTCGGAAGTGAGCCACAACTTCAACCTCTCGGCAGAATATACCAAGGGACACTACAATTTCACGGCGTCTATGTATTACAACAAAGTGAAGAACAAGCTTTCCACCTCGGCACCATATTTCAAGTCGCCGACCGACAAGCTGCCTTATCTGCCATATTCCAATCTCGACGACTATAGCGTTTGCGGAGGAGAAATCGGCGCACAGGCGAGATGGAACAACGGACTCGGTGCGCGCTTCATCTATGCATACACCAAGGAACAGCTGGCAAAGGACAAAAAGGGCAACACCATCAACAACCAGTATATACCAGCCCGCGAGCATGCCCTGAATGTAAGAGTGGACTACGACCGTCAGTTCACCAAACACTATGGCATGAACATCGGTCTGCAGGGACGTGTGCTTTCGGGTGTGAAGAATGTGGAATACAAAGACTATTATGATGTGAGCCAGGGAACGGTCTCCGTATCCTATCCTGCCTATACCATCTGGAAACTCTCTCTCTCGCAGCGCATCGGAAAGGCGGTGAAGGTGAATGCCGCATTGGACAATCTCTTCGGATACAAGCCGAAGTATTATTACCTTAACAGTCCGATAACCGACGGAGTGACTTTTCAGGTGGGAATGTCGATAGATATTGATAAATTATTGTAATTTTGCAGACTTGTCGTCTACTTTATTACTCGTCAACTGATAAGATGAAAAAGTCCACTTGGAGAAAACAACATAAATGGTTAGGGCTCGGCATGACGCTGTTCGTGCTGCTGTTCTGTGTGTCTGGCATCCTGCTCAATCATCGTTCTCTGATCAAGAACGTGAACGTGAGCAGGAAATATCTGCCCGGCCGTTATGAATACCATGACTGGAACGGTGGACTGCTCAGAGGAACCACAGATATCGGACACCTCACACCGTCTGTTTCCGCAGGCACCGCTGACTCGTGCCGCCATCTGCTGATATATGGCAGCGGAGGTATATGGATTACAGATGCAAAAGCCTTATCAGTCAGAGATTTCAACGAGGGACTGCCAGAGGGAGCAGACTACCGTCAGATTAGAAATGTTGTCAGGATAGACAAAAACGCGAATGACACCAATGATAATGCCGGTGATTCCGGAAACGCCATTTTTGCCGTATCTCCTTTCGCCCTCTATCGTTATGGCGTACATGGCGCGTGGCATGAGATAAAGATGCCGTTGGGAGAAGATGAGCGCTTGACTGATGTGGCTTCTCATGGCGACACGCTGGTGGTGCTTAGCCGCTCATTCGTCTACACGTCATTGCCGCCTTATACCACATTCCGCCGCATTGAAATCCGTGAGCCGGAAGGTTACGACGGACGGGCGACGGCTTTCCGTGCGGTGTGGCTCCTGCATAGCGGCGAACTCTTCGGCATGGCTGGACGACTGGTCGTGGATGCCATTGCTATAGTGCTGGCGGTGCTTTGCCTCACGGGAGTCATCTTCTGGTTGAGGCCGAAACGCAAGGCTTTGCTGAAGGCGTCGTTTCAGATACACGACAGGGTGGGGCGGTATACCATCGTAGTCACTATATTGGTGGCGCTGACAGGATGGTGTCTGCGTCCGCCGGTGATGATAGCTCTGGTGCAGAACAAAATTCCTGCCATCCCCGGAACGGCGCTCAAGAGTCGGAATCCCTGGAATGACAAGCTGCGCATGGTGCGTTTTGATGAGGCTTGCGGCGATTGGCTCTTGTCTGCGTCAGACGGTTTCTATTCGCTGGATATCAAGCGTCGGGCGGCGACTAAAATCAGCGCCGCTCCGCCGGTGAGCGTGATGGGACTGAACGTGTTGCAGAAGGATAAGGACGGAAACTGGTATTGCGGATCCTTCAGCGGACTGTATGTATGGGACAGGCAGCACGCCAAGGCAACAGACTATTTCACTCATGAGCCGGCTCCGGCAGAAGCCGGTCCGCCATTCGGCAAGAAGGCGATAGCCGGCATGAGTCAGCATTTCTGCGCTCCTGTCATAGCGGATTATTACGACGGCACGTCGGTGGTTTCCCAGCCCTCAGCTTTAGCCCACCTGCCGATGTCGCTCTGGAATGTCGCTCTTGAGGTGCATAGCGGCAGAATATTCATCGGCAGCATCGCCACATACGTATTCATCTTCGTGATGGGCATCCTCTCCCTCTGGTGCCTGTGGTCGGGCTATAGGGTGAGAAGGAGGAAAAGAAAATAATGTAAGATCGCCATGCCATGTCATGAAGGCTAATTGTCGAAACAGGTCCTTTGTCAATTCCGGATTTATTATATGGAAAGAGTCTTTCACGTTGTCTATGTCACTAATTATTTCTTTTCCAGCTCCTGCAGACTTTCCATCTTCTTTGTCTCGAGGAATTCGTAGATGCCGCAGAGGTGTTCGCGAACGCGGCCATGACCGAATTCGTATACTTTGCTTACAAGGCCGTCGAGGAAGTCGCGGTCGTGGCTTACCACGATGAGGGTGCCGTCGAAGTCCTGAAGGGCTTGCTTGAGCACATCCTTGGTTTTGAGGTCGAGATGGTTGGTGGGCTCATCGAGGATGAGCAGGTTTACGGGCTCCAGCAGGAGCTTGAGGATGGCAAGTCGCGTGCGTTCACCGCCAGAGAGCACTTTCACCTTCTTTGTGGAGTCTTCTCCTCCGAACATGAATGCGCCGAGCAGGTCGCGTATCTTGTTGCGTATTTCGCCTTTTGCCACGTCGTCGATGGTCTGGAATACCGTGAGGTTGCCGTCGAGCAGCGATGCCTGGTTCTGGGCGAAGTAGCCTATCTGCACGTTGTGGCCGAGCTCCAGTTTACCTTCGTTCTGCAACTGTCCCATGATGCATTTCACGAGCGTTGACTTACCCTCGCCGTTGCGTCCCACGAAGGCAATCTTGTCGCCGCGTTCCACTGTGAGATTTACGCCGCTGAAAATCTTCTTGCCGTCGAACGACATTGCCACATCGCTCATCTGTACGGGATAGGAACCGCTGCGCGGGCTTGGCGGGAACTTGAGGCGCAGGTGGCTCGTGTCTTCCTCGTCCACTTCGATGAGTTCCAGCTTCTCGAGCATCTTCACGCGGCTCTGCACCTGGAAAGTCTTTGAGTATGTGCCTTTGAAACGCTCGATGAAATCTTTCGTCTCTGCAATCATCTTCTGCTGCTCTTCGTATTTCTTCATCTGTTGTTCGCGGCGCTCCTTGCGCAGTTCCAGATAGTGGCTGTAGGTGGCTTTGTAGTCGTAGATGCGCCCCATGGTCACCTCTATGGTTCGTGTGGTGATATTGTCAACGAATTTGCGGTCGTGGCTTATCACGACCACGGCTTTGGAACTGTTGATGATGAAGTCTTCGAGCCATCCTATGGATTCTATGTCGAGATGGTTGGTAGGCTCATCGAGCAGCAGCACGTCGGGCGACTTGAGCAGCAGCTTGGCAAGTTCGATACGCATACGCCATCCTCCGGAGAATTCGCTCGTCGGGCGGTTGAAGTCAGAGCGCTCAAAACCAAGTCCGAGCAGTGTCTTCTCCACGTCCTCTTCGAAGTGAGACATGTCTATGGCGTAGAATTTCTCAGAGAGCGCCGACACTTTTTCTATGAGCTGCATATATTCGTCGCTCTCGTAGTCGGTGCGTGTGGTAAGTTCGTTGTTGATGCGGTCTATTTCAGCCTGTATCTCGTGCAGATGGGCGAAAGCCTGGCAGGTCTCGTCGAACACTGTGCGACCGTCTTCTGTCATCAAGTGCTGAGGCAGATAGGCGATGACGCAGTCCTTCGGTGCCGAAACGCTGCCTCGTGTGGCAGTCCTGACACCAGCGATAATCTTGAGCAGCGTGCTCTTGCCTGCTCCATTTTTTCCCATCAGGGCTATACGGTCCTTCTCGTTTATCTGGAAGGAGATATCTTTGAATAGGGTGGTGCCGCCGAACTCGACGGTCAGTCCATCAACTGTAATCATGTCTCTTTCTTGTACTTATAATGAAAAACGCTGCAAAAGTAGGCAAAAATATTCATATTCCCACGCAGAACGGCGGAAACATAGGTGGTATTATGGGTTTATATGATGCAAGGATTACAGGTGCAGGCGTCATTCTGTTGCCGTCATCTCAGAATATACCAGTTCTCCATCGATACGTTCGGATTTCATCACGAAAACTCGTTCTATCTTGATGCTTGCCGCCGGCACGTCGATGTCTGTAACGATTTGTGACGGGTGTCGCACCAGGGATATGTGGGGATAGAAAGCCTTGGTGCTGAAAGAAACTCCATGTGCGGTGAGGCGTTCGCGCAGCAGGTTGGCTATAGTCGTGGCAGGTTCGTTCTCTTTTGTGCCACACCAGATGACTCCGGCTTTCGTGGGGAATGATCCAAGTCTGTCCAATGTCAGGGTGAAAGGTTTGAATTCCACTTCGCTCAAAGCCTTTCCGATTTTCTGCAGGTCATATCGTTCGCCTATGAAGACAAGAGTCATATGGAGGTTGCCATAAGGGCAATAGTTTCCGCTGACGCCTCTTGCTTTCAGGGCATCCTGTATACTTACGAGTGCTTTCTTGAACTCGTCGTTGAAACGTATAGCTATGAATATGCGGGCCATAAGTGAGCTAAAGCTATAAGACGCCTTGTGACAGGCAAAAGACTGCAAACAGTTCAGAATATTACATTAAACGACCTAATGACCGTTTGGGGTTAAAATATTATATTACACGGTCTAATGACCGGCTTGCATCATGGACTCAACGTTATTTCCGCAACATCCTGCGCGACTTTTCCTTGGCAAAAGCCTGCATGTCCACAGCCACGTCGTCTTCGTCCACGATTTCCACTCCGGTCATGGTCTCTATCACGTCTTCCATTGAGACCACGCCACGCAGACAACCATATTCGTCAAGGATGATGGAGATGTGTTCGCGCTTCTCCAGCATCTTCTCCCATATCTGATACACCGAATCGTCTTCGCAGAAAGAAAGAATCGGGCGCATGAGGTCGGAGAGCCTTGTTTCGAACTTATCTTCCGACAACTCCTTCAACACCATGTCTTTCAGCACATAACCGATGATGTATTCCTTGTTCTTGTCGTATACCGGTATGCGAGAGAAATTCCATGTCTGCTGCTCGTAAAACTCCTTTATGGTCAGGTTCACGTTGGCCGTCTCCACCACGATGGAAGGTGTCATCACCTCCCTTGCCTTTACACTCGCCAGACGGATGCAGCTCTTTATTATCTTGCTTTCAGACTCGCAGAATATACCCTCCGTAGTTCCTACATCCACCATTGCCGACACTTCTTCGCGGCTCACCGAAGCCTGATGCTCCTTCGGGGTGAACACTTTTGTGATAAGCTCCGAGAGCAGCACCAGCGGATAGGTGATGAAGATGAGCACGCGGATGATCTTGGTCGACGGCATGGCGAGCGAACGCCAATATGAAGCTCCGATAGTCTTGGGGATGATTTCAGAGAACACAAGAATCAGGAGCGTAAGGATGGCGGAAATAACCCCGAAGTATTCCTCGCCGAAAAGCTTTATTGACTCCGCTCCCACACCTGCCGAACCGATGGTGTGGGCAATGGTGTTGAGCGAAAGAATAGCGCCTACGGGGCGGTCTACGTTATTCTTGTATCGTTTCATCAAAGAGGCAGTCTTGTTGCCTTGGTTTTCCTTCATCGAGATGAACGACATAGGAGTGGACAGGAGTACCGCCTCGAGGACGGAACACAAAAAGGATAGTGCCAGAGCACCTGTAAAATATAAAATGATTAAGCCCATTAATAAAAATGATATGTTAATAATAAGTTGTCTGTAAGTGGGGGATAGACAACTTACTACAAACGAAGGGCCTTATGATGTATGTGTAATCGGTATGTCATTTGCGACACAAAGATATCTGTTTAGTGATAATCATGACGTTCGGAGGCTAAAACATTGCGAATATTTAACTAAAAGGCTCCGGCTTTTATAAAGTCTTTACTATCTCACTTCTAATACGACTCTATTGGAAGTCTACTTGATAAATTCTCCACGTCCATCCTTGCCATTTCCGCAGCCAGAGTATCTGTTTTTTTTTGTATTCGCAAAGGTAACATAATTATTTATATTTGCGTCTCTATTCCGAGCAACACTCTCTTAGCCTCCAATCCTCCCGCATAGCCTGTCAGTGAATGGTCGCTGCCTATTACGCGGTGGCAAGGGATTAGGATGCTGATGCCGTTTGCGCCGATGGCTCCTGCTACGGCTCTCACGACTTTGGGCTTGCCGATGCATTGGGCTATATCCTTATAACTCTTTGTCGCTCCGTACGGAATGTCGAGCAAAGCGTTCCACACTTCATGCTGAAAATCAGTACCCGCCAGGCGTAACTGTATGTCGAAAGCCTTGCGCTTGCCGGCAAAGTATTCGTCGAGTTGTCTTTTGGTCTCTTCCAAGACAGAGGTTGTCTCAGTCTTGAAAGAAGTCTTCATGTTCCTTGTAAGTCTGAGCATGTTGCGCTCTGCAAAAGGGTTGTCGCTCCAATCGCAAAGACATAGTCTGTCAGCGAAAGAAGCCAAGACCAGTCGGCCGCATGGCGAGTCGTAATACTGGATGCATATCCTTACTTCTCCCATGCTTATCATTCAATATCTATCAGTTGGAAGTGCTTGTTGAAGGTCAGGTCCAGTCCGTTCGTCAGTTCCACTTCGTATTCCTTCCTGTTTATTTCAATCTTTCTCACTGATTGTCCTTCATAATTCTCCTTCAGGTAGTTATTTATGGCTTGCGGAATCAGCTGATCGGGCACAATGCCTTGCTTGCAGTCAATCTCAGTGAGATTGCCCCTCTTGTCGAACTCCAGCTTCGTGCCATTCTTCAGAACAACGTCATAGCTCCTGCTGACAACGCCAGACTCAATCGTTGCAAGCATCACCTTCTGACCATTGAAATGATTATTGAGCAAGGTCTGGGCCTTGGCTGGAAGTGCATTTACAGAGATAGGCTTTCCGTTGCCTGCATTCGCCGCCATGTTGCATGACATCATACAACAAATGGCGATCATCAATACTCTTATCATTCTTTTCATAAGCAAAAAAATTAGATAATTAGATAATAAATTAATACCCAAGTTGTGATGAGTGTTTAACCCAAAACGGCCATTAGGCCGTTATAAAATTAGTTAATGACTGCTTGCAGTCTTTTGCTTTTTATAAGGTGTCTTTTGCTCGTTTTTAATTCGCAATAGCTCGCTATTACTCATTAAAAGCCAAACAAAATCCACTCTTCTAAAAAAACAAAATCCAGGCAAGCCCTAACGACCGATTTGGGTTTAATCATCTATGAATTAGACGCAGATTATGCCTGAAGGTCTGATACCGTAGAAACAACTATATTCATCGTTATGCAGTACAGGGCGTTCTGCCATAATCTTCTTTACCGGATATTTTCTCTTACGAAATGCGGATTGTTTGCGTCGCCTGATTGCGGAGCGTATTCAAAGCCTTCGTAGCTGAAAGCGGAGAGTTCTTCGGGAGTGACGATGCTGTTGTTCAGAATGAAGCGTAGCATTGCTCCACGGCACGACTTGGCCCATACTGCCTGCATCTTCAGCCTGCCGTCTTTCTGCCGTACATAGAAGAGGGGGTGAACGACCGTCACTTCCTTGCAGACTCTCTTCCAGTCGAACAGATGCTCGTATTCCTCGGTGGAGAGATGCAGGAGGATGCCGTCGTCAGCCTTCACGCTGTCTATTAGCACATCTGTCAGTCGGTCTTTCCAGAACTGATTGATGGGCTTGTCGTTTGTGGCTTCGAGCGTTACACAATGTTCCATGCGATAGGGCACTATGCCGTCCATAGGGCGCAGCAGACCATAGAGAAAACACGTTATCCAAAGATGCTTCTGGGCATACTCCAAAGCCTCGTCGCTCAATGTACAGGCACACAGATGCTTGTATGCCTGACCATTGTAGGCAAGCAGGGCAGGCATCTTTTCGGCTGCCATAAAGTCTTGATAGCGTCTCCAGTTCTCTGCAGCTATCTTCCGGCTGCAATCCAGCTGCCGGGCCAAATCCTCTACGCCCATCCTTGCCATCTCCGCAGCCAGAGTGTCGGCTACGGTCTGGAAGAGTGGGGTGGAGACCGGCTTCCTGTCCGTCTTGTCGAACATTATCTTGGCGTTTGCTAATAATATCTGCATGTTGCCTTATAATTATGATATAATCAGAAACCTTTCTGTTTGAGTTCGTTGTTTTTCTCTCTGTAATGCAAAATTACGATTTTTATATTGATACTGCAACAATTTTATGCAAGCAAATTTCTCTCTCCTCTCGCTTAATCGGATTTTTTTGTATATGTAACCTCTCTTTGCCTCCAATCCTCCCGCATAGCCTGTCAGGGAATGGTCGCTGCCTTCGGTGCGGTGGCAAGGGATGGGTATGTTTTACCAGAATCGGTCATTAAGATTAAGTGTGCACTAAATGAATTCCGCCAACGGGTAGACCTTCTTGAAGTTCTACGATTGAGAAAGGCTTCTCTTCAGACTGTATAGTTTGAAAACTTGTCAGTCAATATCGATTACCTCGAAAAGCTGTTGCCCCAACCTGATATTCATCCTTTTTCCTTTCAAGCATCCTGCCCCCTTTCTCCGGGATGCACGAACTGCCCATGCTTCATGGTGTGTCTGCCATATTGTATGGCAAAACGGGGGCAGTGGTGCAGGCATCTGAGACACAGCGTGCATTTCTCTTTCGTCCATACAGGATAGCCGTCCTTGCATTCTATGGCTTGTTCCGGACATTGGCTGGCGCATTTCCCGCAACCTACACATCTGTCGTTCATCACATGGAAATTCTTCGTCTTGCGCTGCTTCCCGTAGGTGAGATAATACCAATGGGCAAACCAATGCGGAAAACGCAGACAATCAAAGTTGCCAGCCTTGCGTGCTGCAGCCCTTGCCGTGGTCTTGGCAATGCTCTTTTCGGCTTCTTCCGTTTTTCGCAGGCATTTCTCGTGGTCCGACACATCGAATATCGGAGTCCATACATCCACCATTCTCACATTATACTTCGCATCCAGCCGCAGCCCCTTCTTCTTGAGCAATTCCTGCATCATATAATGAGCCTGCCCGGTAGTGGTGCCGAATGTGAGCACATGATAGATGAAGTTGTGATGGAGCCCCGTGAGAGTCAGTTTGTTGACAAACCTCACGACGATGTCGGGCAGCCCCCAGAAATACACGGGGGTGACAAATCCCACACGTTCATCCTCGCTTAAGGAAAACGAACATTCGTCCTTGCTCATGCAGTCTGTTATCGAAATGCAGCTTTCGCCGGTTGCCTGTGCCAGCCGTTGCGCCACATGCTTGCTGTTGCCTGTACCTGAAAAATAAAATACCATTATTGTCTTGATTTCATTTGAATTCCAAAGATACTGCTTTTTATTGGAACACAAAAATAAAGGCTGGTTTTGTCATGTTTTATATCGGTATTATCTGGCGGCATAAATTCAAAAGAGTCGAAATCGCCGTAGCAGCCGGATAGATATACCGAGATGTCGTGCTCTGTCTGCACGCTTCCAAATCAGCCCTTTATCTTTATCACCACTTCCTCATCTGCTGGCAGCCACTTCACACATCCCAGCTCGTCGCGCGTGAGCCACTTGGCTGCCTCGTGTTCGAGGAGAGTGAGGTTGCCGCTCTTGACCTTGCAGAGGTAGCAATGCATGGTTAGGTGGAAGTTGGGGTAGTCGTAGCAGACTGTGGTGAGGAGGCTTTCCACTGAGATATCCGTTGCCAGCTCCTCTCGTATCTCTCTTTGCAGGGCAGCTTCGGGCGTTTCGCCAGGCTCCATCTTTCCGCCCGGAAACTCCCACCAGTCCTTCCATTCGCCATATCCTCTTTGTGTGGCAAATATGCGGTTGCCGTCGCAGATAACGGCGGCAACCACTTCTATATGTTTTCTTTCTCCTGTGTTCATAATTATCCAATAGCTTTATATTGACTTGCAAAGGCGTAGGTGGCTTCCGACATTGGCGTGTTCAGATGCCACACTATCTGCATCGGCTTTGAGCCCTCTATGCTCTTCATCGTGACCTGTCCGAGATAGGTGAACCCCATACGGCAACCGTAGTCGGGATGCTCCACCTGCTGACGCACGAAGAGGAGCATGTTGTTCTCGCCATTACGATAAGCCTCTGCCTCACGACTGCCCTCGCGCACTCGGTTTTGCGTCTCCCAATGGAAGAATTCACGGTTCTGGGCGTAGTCCTTATATGCAGTCATCGAACCCTCCTCGCGTTTCTTTATGATGTCTACGTACATCGCCTCAAGTTTGATGTCCTTCAAACGCTCGACGCCTTCGCGCGACGGAGATTTGCGCTCTATGGTGGAAAGTCCGAGCGCAGCCTGTATCTGTGCTTTGGAGTAGACGCCATGCAGACGAAGCGGATTCCATTCCTTGTAGACCGAATTGTCGGCTTTCTCTGGTGCCGAACATCTGTCTCGCAGATAATCCACAACCTCACGCAACTCCTGTATGAACAGTTGGTCGGAGGCTAAATCGCGGAACATCTCCTCGATGCTGGCGTAAGTGCCCGCCTTGTCGTAAAGGTCGTAATAAAGCATCACGGCACAACGCTTCTGCTGTTCGGAGAAAGAACGGGTGTCGCAACGGAAACCGCTCTCCACGAACCGTAGCAGTTGGGTGAAGTAAGAGAACGAGTCGGTAGCGAGCCATTTCTTTGTGACGGCAAACTTTATTTGTGCAGAGTGTACCGATACCTTACTCTGGACGCCAGCCATCTGGCACATCTCGCCCCACGTAAGGCTGCCGTATATCTTGTGGAAAGGAATGTGGCTGTAAGCCAAGAAACCCTTAAGTGAGAACGAGCCGTTGCATACTTTGTGGTAGGCGGCTATCTCCTTGACGATTCTGCTTCGGTTGAGGCTGCGCAGATAGCCGTCGATGTTGGCAAGGATTTCCTCTTTTGCCTTTTCTTCCAATACTATCTTGCAGCCGAAGGGCGCATTGGTAAAGCCACCCTCAATCTCTTCCCTGATGTTGCGCGAATGGCGGCCTATGAGAGCCTCAAAGCGGTCCTTATAACTGAACTCGGCACGCGAATGACCTACAAAGTCGAGTACGGTAAGATGGTCCTTGCCCTTGTGCAGACGGAGTCCTCGGCCAAACTGCTGGAGGAAGACCGTGGCACTTTCGGTAGGACGAAGGAACAGAATGGTGTCGACCTCAGGAATATCCACACCCTCGTTGAAGAGGTCTACAACGAAGAGGTAGTTGATTTTGCCTGTCTGAAGCTGCTTCTTGACGAGGGCCCGATGGTGGTTGTCGTCGTCACTCGTAAGCACATCCGTATGCAGTCCGGCAAGCGTGAACTTGGCGTTCATGAACCGTGCGTGTTCCTTGTCTACACAGAAGCAAAGTGCCCGGACTTTGTTGAGTCGGCTGTTTCCAATATACTCCTGCATCTTCTTCAGGATGAGACCTGTACGGAAATCGTTCCGGGTGTAGACACGCGACAGCTCGGAGATGTCGTAGCCGTGGCCGCTCCATTTCACTTCCGTCAAATCCACATTATCCGGGATGCCATAATAATGGAACGGAGCGAGCAATCCGGCATTCAGGGCAGCTGGAAGACGTATTTCGGCAGAGATATGTCCGTCGAAGAAAACCGTGATATCCTCCTGTTCGTTTGTACGTTCGGGCGTTGCTGTAAGACCAAGCAGAATGTGGGGCTTGAAGTAAGTAATCAGTTTGACGTAGGTTGGAGCCACGATGTGATGAACCTCGTCTACAACCATATAGTCGTAGAAGTCCTCAGTAAGCTGCAGACTGTCCAGTCGGTTGCGCAATGTGTCCTTGCTTGCAAAGACATGCTGATAGCTTGATGGCTCGTTGTTACCGTCCCATACGCTACCGAAGTTAGGGTCTTCGAGCACTATGCGGAAGGTGAGCATGGCCTGGCGAAGGATTTCCTGACGGTGGGCTATGAAGAGAAAACGGCAGTCGGGATGAGCCTCGCGGTAGCGTTTGAAGTCGAAAGCGGCAATAACGGTCTTTCCCGTGCCCGTGGCTGCTACCACAAGGTTGCGGAAATGGCCGTGCACATTTCGCTCCACATCCAGCTTCTCCAATATCTCCTGCTGATAGTCTTTGGCACGCATGAGGTCGAGAGCCGAGAAATCAAGCAAAGGCGTTTCCCAATCGGCTCCCAATGCCTTCTTCAACCGTTCGTCGCTAACGCCGGGAATGAAGTTCTCGAATGTAGAGTCGCACCAATATGCCTCAAACGAATTGCGCACCTCGTAGATAACCTGTGGCAGCTCAAACTGAGTGGCCTTGAAATTCCATTCCTTGCCATCCTTCAAGGCGTAAAGCGAGAGATTGCTTGAACCGATATAAGCCGTGTGGAAACCGGAGTTGCGAAGGAAAATATAGGATTTGGCATGCAGGCGGTCTTGCGTTCCGTCATACGAAATCTTAATCTCCGTGTTAGGCAAGGAAGCCAATCGTGCAATGGCGTCGTAATCCGTAGCACCTGTATAGGTGGTTGTGATGACGCGCAGTTTCTTACCCTCGCCTGTGAACTTACGCAAGCTGTTCCAGAGCAGATTAAGTCCGCTTGTCTTGATAAACGACACCACCCACCATATCTCGTCGGCACAGAGAATCTCGCGGTTAAGCTCGCTCTCCATGTCGGCTGGACCTCTGCCTCCGAAGAACAAGGCGCTTCGGCTGAGGGAGGTTATAGGGGTGATGGCTTTCAGGTGTTGCTCTATGTCTGGATATTCGCAGTTTGTGCGGTCTACAACAGCTGTCAGGATGCTTTTCTGAGCGTCAATAAGTTCGAGCTCCGTGTCCTCCACGTTGAATTCCTTGCCTAATGTCTTGATAACGGAATTAATAAAATCAGTATATTTGTCTGCATCCTGATCGTCGGGTGTACCAGAAAACGTCCCCTCGATAAGGTGCTGCAGATACTTGCTGAGAATATTCACAGCATCATCCTTCGAAATCAGCTTCTTGCCTATATAGAATCGCCCGGTGTCCACCTCGTTCAATTTCTGTTTGAAGAGGCGGTTGATAATCTGTTCGTAAACGCCGGTATGGATATTCGTGTCTTGCATAAATGAAAAGATTGAGAGTTGTGATTTTTTCTTATTCATCCTTATGCAAAGATACAGTATTATTTGTTATGCCACAAATCGAGATGAAACAAATAATACTGACATATATTCTTCTACAATAAGTTGGTATTTGCTATCTTCTTGTTGGGAAACATCCACTATGACGCTTGGATGACCTTGTTCTTGAAGCGAAGAAAGGTGCTCGACTACGAGTTGTTTTAGCAGCAAGCCATAAACAATAACAAGACCTATGAGTTTATCTCTTTCATGCAGGAAATCAAGTTGCAGGATTGTGAGTCAAAGTCTTTTTCCTTCCCCCAAAAAAACAACGCTTTTGCCCTGTTTTTGCAAAAGTATTTAGTTAGCCCATGCAATAATCCACCCTTTTGCGTATTTATGTAAATAAAAAAGCTGAAAAGTATGGATTGTAAACAAAACAAAGTTAGTTGTAAAATGAAAAAAAATATCGTACACATAGGTCATGCAGCCGTTATGGCAGCCCTGGCCGCTACCACGCTTGGCTCGTGCGCCACGCAGAAGAACCATCAGAAGACGGATAACAGTATGAATGCAACCAAGATTGAGAGCAACCTCGATGAGCAATATCTCGTTCTGAGCGACGCAGAGCAGAAGGCTGTGGCCCAGACCAACGACTTTGCCTTCAACCTTTTCCGCACCCAGGAGGGTATGGACTCGAAGGTTCTCTCGCCCATCAGCGTGGCCTACCTCATGGGCATGCTGGCCAATGGTGCTGAAGGCGCCACGCAGACCGAGATCATGAAGGCATTGGGGCAGGACGGCACATCGTTGCAGACGCTCAACGACGCCTATAAGTCGATTATCAATCATGCGTCGGCTCTCGACCGTCGTACCCAGATCAACATAGCCAACTGCATTGCCGTGAACAAGCAGGTGACCTTCAAGAACGAGTATGCCACCGCTATGAAGGCCCTCTTCGAGGCACAGGTGGAGAGCATGGATTTCACGTCGCCCAAGACCCTGAGCAAGATCAACGGATGGTGTGCCAAGCAAACCGACGGCATGATTCCCAAGATCGTTGACCAACTCGACGCCAATGCCACCGCAGTACTGATGAACGCCATCTACTTCAACGGCACTTGGGCTTCCAAGTTCGACAAGAGCCAGACCAAGACGGAGGAGTTCCGCGGTTTCACCCGCGACATCAAGAAGGTCGACATGATGCAGCAGGAGCATAAGTTCATGTATGCCGACAATAAGGATTACGCCGCCGTGACCCTTCCTTACGGCAATGGCACCTACTCGATGACCATAATCCTGCCCGCTGAGGGCAAGTCGACCACTGATGTGGCGCAGCAGCTCAACGCCAAGAACTTTGCCGAGCTGCAGGCCAACATGACCGAGTGTTTGGTCGATCTGAAGCTGCCCCGCTTCTCCACCACCACCGAGACCCCGCTCAACCAGCCCATCTCAGCCCTTGGCGCCCCGTCGATCTTCCAAGCAGGTCAGGCTAATTTCGGTAATATGACCGACGCCCCCATGTATGTGTCGACCATGCTGCAAAAGGCAAAGATAGAGGTGAGTGAGAATGGAACCAAGGCCGCCGCAGTCACCGCCGCCACCATGATGATGTCGATGTATCAGCCCGATGAGCCCCGCCACGTGGTGTTCCATGCCAACCGCCCGTTCATCTACATGATTACCGAGCGCGCTACCAACACCATCTTCTTCATCGGCCAATACACCGGCCCCACGGAGTAAGATCCCCATCTTGTCAGGCACCGCCTTCGGCAAGCCTTCGAGCCATCCTTGTGATGCGCCTTTGCCTACGTAACGTTTCAGTATCTATATATCACTTGAAAAAATATTATCTTGCGACAGGACTTACTCTTCTTCCACGATTTGCGTGATGCGTCTTATGCTTCCGTTGCGTTGGCTGATGATGAGCGGTACACGTTCTACCACCACCATAGAAGTGTCGAGTCCCAATGCCTTTGGTTCGTCGATGCCTATCTTGCTGATGAGTGCATACATACTCATTAGCAGGTTCTGCTGGCGGTTGACGGAACTCTCCGGATAATATACTCGGTGGATGATGATGAATCGGAAATCGCCAGGAATACCGTTTTTGCGGAGCGACGGATAGGAGCTGGTCAGATCAACTTTTCCGTCAGCCACAAGGTCTTCCACCACTTGCCTCAAGTAGAGACTCACCCGGGGCTCTATGCGGAAACCAATGCGCATCGTAATGCTGTAGAGGGTGTCGGGTACCAGGGTATCAAATCTGTACTCCAACGTGTCTGGCGTATCGGCAAACTCCATGTTGATAAGCCAGTAGTGGTCAGCACGTTTAGGCTGCTTGTTGATGATGGAGTAGAGCAGTTTGTTGTCTACGGTGCCTTCCTTGTTGGCATGGTTTATATAGACAAGGTTGGAGGCGTACTTGGGGATACTCTTGTCTGCCTTGATGTCGGATATAATCTGATAGTAGTCATCCAGAGGTTTAGTTCTGATATAATGGTGGCGTATCTTCATGGCTCTAACCCATACATACATCATCAGAAACAGGATTCCTCCAATAAGCATCGTACACCATCCTCCTGCGAGAAACTTCGACAGGTTGGCTGCCAGGAAGATTGCCTCGATGGTGCAGTATGCGCCCATAAACAATATCGTGAGGACTCGCGACACACCCTTGCTGTGCAGGTAGAAACCGAGAAGCAGGGTGGTCATCAGCATGGTGATGGTGATGGCGAGTCCGTAGGCTGACTCCATGTGTGAGGAGTCGCGAAACAGCAGGATGATGATGACCACACCGATATACATGGCAAGGTTGATCATCGGGATATAGAGCTGTCCCTTTACATGTGTAGGATGCTTGATTCGCATGCGGGGCCAGAAGTGCAGGTTCATGGCTTCGCTCAATATGGAGAATGTTCCGCTTTCTTATTTGGATGTTGACAAAACACCTATGCTTGTAAAAGGATTTGATTTGACTCCAGACTTCTGGAGAGCATGCACAGACAACGATTTTGGTTCACATATGCCTACATTAAGTGCAGCATGGAATAAACCAAGTATGGAACTGAAGAATTTTACCCGTAAGGAGAATGGTTCTGTTGTTGCCGAGTTGTATCTCAAAGAAACAGAGTCTACACTGACTCTTACCTATACATTGAATAATAATGGAGAACTTACTGTTGAACAAGATCTGAAGGTAAATCCTGATGCGGAGAACAAGCCAAATCTTCTGCGCTATGGAATGGAATTGCAGATGCCTAAAGAGTTTGATAGAGTTGAATTCTACGGAAAGGGTCCTAACGAGAATTATGCAGACCGTAACAATTCCGACAGATTGGGCATTTTTACCCAGTTGGTAAAGGATCAGTATTATCCATACGTCCGTCCACAGGAGTCTGGCAACAAGACGCAGGTAAGATATTGGAAGGTTCTGACAAAAGACAATAAGGGTCTGGAGTTTTTCTCCAATGAGCCAATGGAGTGTTCAAGCCTGAACTATCTGACTTCAGATCTTTACCGCGGACCGGTAAAGAACCAAGAACATTCTGGAGACCTTGTACCACGAGACTTTACCTCTGTACACATTAGTCAGAGACAGATGGGATTGGGATGTGTCGATACATGGGGCTCATTACCTATTGAGAAATATATGCTTCCTTATCAGGACTATGCATTCAAATTCGTGATTCGTCCTGTAAGATAACCAAATGGTCCTCACTCTGAGAAATCAGAGTGAGACCGCAATCTTGAAAAAACGTGAATAGACTTAATGTCTGTCCACGTTTTTTTGATCCCTTGTACTATTTCTTTTTCAGTACATACAATTTTGCAGTCTCACCTTCAGGTTCTACACCCATAGAATCTGTCATAATGATGCTGTTGGCATTCTTAACCTTATAAAAGGTCTGTTCACCTGTTGAAGGACGAACAAGCATAAGGACTTTACCGTCAAGCACTTTAAAAATGCCGCTTGCTTCATCGTGACCATCTTTCTTGTCGATAAAGTCCTGCTTCAACAAATAGGTGCTATCAGCATTGATAGTGAGCACTGTCTTTATACCCGGGCAATCTGCTGCCGGGAGAGTTCCCTCATACGTTCCTGCAACAGACGTCAAATCCACATTGTCCTTATTGGAAGCGGTGGTGTCAACTACATTTGCAGAATCATTGTCTGCAGCATTTGGCGTAGTCTTCTTTCCTGTGCAGGAAGCCAGAATTGCCAGAGAACTTATCGCCAAAACAATCAGTTTCTTTTTCATACTTTCCTTTTAAGTTCAATAGTGTCTCGTTTAAACGGGACACTAGTGTTGTGTCATAATTATTTAACCCAAATCGGTCATTAGGGCTTGCTTGGATTTTGCTTTTTAGAAGGATGGATTTTGTTTGGCTTTTAATGAGTAATAGCGAGCTATTGCGAATTAAAAACAAGCAAAAGGCGCCTTATAAAAAACAAAAGACTGCAAGCAGTTATTAAAATTATACATTAAACGGCCTAATGACCGATTTGGGTTTAATTCTCAATGTCCGCAGATGTTCCTTCATAATCTATATATTTTTGTTAACCCATAACAACATCAAGCACCATCATCAGCACGAAACCTATGGCGAAGCCGATGGTACTGAGATTGCTGTGCTGGCCGCTTGAGGCTTCAGGGATTAGCTCTTCCACCACTACGTAGAACATGGCTCCTGCTGCAAAGGCGAGCATGTAGGGTAGGACTGGCATAATGAGAGAGGCAAGCAACAGTACGGCAATGGCTCCTATAGGCTCTACCACTCCGCTCAGCGAGCCTAACATAAAGGATTTCCATCGGCTGTTGCCTGCTGCACGCATAGGCATAGAGATAATAGCGCCTTCGGGGATGTTCTGAATGGCTATGCCCAACGAAACGGAAATGGCTCCGGCTAACGAGATATGCGAAGCACTGTTTTCGGCTCCTGCAAACACCACGCCTACTGCCATTCCTTCGGGCAGGTTGTGGATGGTTACGGCAAGGGCAAGCATAGCTGTCTTTGACATGTGCGACTTGATGCCCTCGGGCTTGTCTGTGCCAATATGAAGGTGGGGCGTAAGCTCGTCGATCAACAGTAGGAAACCGATGCCTAACAGAAAGCCTATGGCTGCCGGTACTACCGACCATACGCCGCTCTCTGCCTTCATCTCCATAGCAGGAATTAGCAACGACCATACGGACGCTGCTACCATCACTCCAGAGGCAAAGCCCAACAATGTCTTTTGCAATCGCGCAGACATCTCGTTTTTCATCATTAATACGAAAGCCGAACCAAGCATCGTTCCCAATAGCGGAATCAGAAGTCCAATGATTATTGTTGCTGTCATTTCTGTCATAGTCTTTTATCTGTTAGTTACAATGCAAAGATACAATTTTGTTGTGAGTCGGGCAATACCTATAAGTGATGTTTTTTTACTTTTCGTACAGTTCTATTGGTAGACCGTCGGGGTCGCTGAAGAATACAAACTGCCTGCCGGTATATTCGTCCGTGCGTATAGGCTCGTGCTTTACGCCCTTGCTGTCAAGCTCGCTGACGGCTGCCGCAAGATTGTCCACCTCGAAAGCGAGGTGACGCAGACCGGCTGCTTCGGGATAGGAAGGACGTGCAGGAGGATTGGGGAAGGAGAATAGTTCCACGACGTATGTGTTGCCAAGCCAGCAGTCTGCCTTCCATGAGTGGCGTTCCTCACGATAATTTTCACTCACGATCTTCAAGCCCAACACTTCTGTATAGAAATACTTAGATTGCTCATAGTCAGAGCAAATCACGGCTACATGATGTATTTTGTTTAGTTTCATATAATTAAAAATTTATAATGCCTAAAAAGCTATGGGTGCTTAAACGCCATCTTCTAAGAATAAGACGCAAATCGTGTCTGAATGTTTAAAGAGAAATTCTATTGCAGCTTCTGATGAAACTCCTTCCTTGTCTTGGCCATTGCTTCCGTAGCCATGTTATGGGTCTCTATCAGCAATGGGCTTTTGTGGTATTGCACAATCTTGACCCCTACTGATTTGTGCCTTTTCTTTTCCTCAATGCATTGTAGTATCAAGTCGGAGTTGGCTCTTGCCTTCCTCCCTTGCGGCTCGGCAGAGATTGCAAGCGAGTTTGCATCTTTGCTCTCACTGTTCGTTCGGTTGGCTGATTTTGATGTTGGAGCCTTGTCAAAGTTCTGAATATAGGCGGCGTTGGTCAGGAAAACGATGTCGGAACCTTCCGGAATTTCCTGCATCACCTTGATCATAAGTGTCAGCATCATGCGGAACTCCGTGGTGTGGAGGTCGCTGATTACATCACGTCTGATGATGCTTCCATTGTTCTCAATCACAACGGCAGCACCACCAGCTCGCTCTTTATGGCCATAATCACATGAGCCACCTATCCAAACGTAATATGTAGAAGTATCTTGTGTCATAATTATTTTATCTTCAATGTCCGCAGATATTCTTTCTGCTCGGGCGTGATTCTGTAGCTCTCTTTTGAGTCCAAAATTATTTCAACTCATAAAACTCCATAATATCCAGCATCTTAAACGATGTACCATCAATAGAAGAATGCCAGCTTTGATGAAAATGTCCGTAACACCAATGAGTGACATGCTGCTGATGTTCTTTCAGAGTTTCATACAGACTATTCATAACTTCACGTTCCTGCTGTATGTCTGATATCAGAGTTTTGTCGTTGCAAGTCCATTTGGTTATCCCTTCCTTGCTTAATAATTCGCAGAAGGATGGAGACGTATGTGTTATTTCTGCTATTCATCTTTCATGTTCTCCCAAAACGGAAGAAGTCTTTGCTGTAAGAACGCTATCACTTCGGTAAAGGACAATATGTCTGTGGACGTTATTTTACGCATGAAAGCTGTCCATCTGACTTGCATTTGCTGATTGCTACCAAACTCCTTTCGGAAGAACATCGTGTTCTCATTATAAGGAGTGTGGCGATTTTCAAATGTATGTTTGATAGCTTCCTGTAATATTACAGGATTATATTTTTCATTCTGCAAGATTTTGTAGAGATCATAATAATCCTTCATTCGACTACTTTGGTCTGCAAGATCCACAATTGCGTGCATCTTTTCGGCAATAACCGTTTCAAGCGAGTAGGCCAGAATATTGGCACTCGGCAGATGTTCTAGCAATACTGGATAATCAAGATCTATTGGGGAAGGTGTTACCACATCACCAAAACCAATATCCATTGTTAAAACCTGGGCAATGGTGTCCATCTTGACTGGGATGCTGAGCCTAATCCCATGATAGTCTTTGAACTCTGTTATATTTTGTGCAGTAATGTTCTCCGTGTCAAATATTACGCCATCTTCCTCGTATGGCACAGAACATATTTCTCTGAATGCTGCAATTATAGAAGCGCCTTCGTTGCTGATATTATTGCCAAGGAAATCGATATCCAATGTTGGACGAGCAGCAAATTTTTCGTATGCATACATGAGTGCGCCTCCCTTCAGATAGAAATTTCCTCTATAATGAGTCTGCGATATTCTGTAGAGAAGTCTCTCTTGAAAATACCGAGTTAGGATAGTCTGATTAAAGACGTTTTCCTTTCTTGCAACGTTCAGCAATTTTGTACGTATAGACTTCCCATAGTTTTTATTTTGTTCTTTACTCATAGCTTCACTTGTAGATAATTTTCCAGGATATTGCCAACACGCAATTGTCTGGCATAATCCATTAGTTTACTGATATTTCTTTCTGGTCTGGAAAGATAGTTATCGATGATTTCAGAACAGACATCAATACCCACCTTGTTGCGAAACTTTACAGCATCGCATACGCATCGTTCTACATCATATACCTTTACCTTAAATCCATCTATGACTTTCTCCATCACGCCAATTTCAAGAATGTTGGAAGTATAGTGATGGAGCTCTATCTTTGGGAATGAAGGAACTTTTACTTTCCTATCCCTTTTGATGGCGACATGATAAGCCTGCGGCATGGATGTCGTAAGCTGATGGATATTCCAGGCAGACCAAAGGCAGAGAATACCGTTGGGGACAATAGACTCAATATCAACCATACATGCTGACAATTGGTCTATGTTAGCATATACGCCACGGCAAACCTGAATCAGTTCACCTTGGCGAACGGCTTCCAGCATTTTGTAGTAAGCTGTTCGTCCTTGTTCTTTGACGTTTGCTGATGATATGAATGAATTCTTTGCTTCCATGATAGTTCTCCTAATTTGGTACAAATGTACCACAAATGTTTTTAATTGTGGTACTTTTGTACGGAAATCTTTTAAAATCCACCCCTTTTTTAATACCTTTCAACAGTTTTGTAGCTATTTTAGTACAAAAATACCACAAACGTAGCTAATTGTGGTACTTTTGTACGGGATAATGAAAAGGCTCTTTCTCCGATGTGAGGTTATTCGCCTTTTTCAGGTAATAACTCAAACCGTCAATAGTTAGTAGAAATTTCACCCCAATTCACCTCAAATGTCATATTACCCAAAAATTGTAAAAAACCATCAGATTGTCTGGTTTTTGGCTGTAATATTCTGATAACCAAGTGGTTGACTGTCCGGCGATTGTCAGGCAATTGTCTGGATGGTTTGCTGATGAAAGTAATTGTCAGATGGAAGGATTTGTCAGAAGTGAGGAATTCAGCCGACAGGAATTGTAGGAGTCGGCTGAATCCAGAAAACAGGAATATGGGTATTACAACATTAACTTTTGGGCATTTGTCTGACAGCAAATCTGCCCAACAGGGGCAAGCACGTTGCCCATGATGGGCAAGCACGTTACCCATGTTGGGCAAGCAGCGTGCCCAATTTTAGCCCAAATCCGTCATTAGACCGTTTTATGTATTTTTATATACTGCTTGCAGTCTTTTGTTTTTTATAAAGCGTCTTTTGTCTGTTTTTAATTCGCAATAGCCCGCTATTACTCATTAAAATCCAAACAAAATCCACTCAAGCCCTAATGACCGATTCGGGTTTAACGCAAAATAATTCCGCTAACGGCTTTGCTTTATATTTGAACACAGAAGCAGTGTCAGCTCTATGTGCTCGGTCTTCAGTTCGGCAATACCTAAAAGTGATGCTTATCAAGTTACTAATCTTTTCACTTGATCAACCTAGTGCATTCCTCTTCCTCAGCAGTTCGCGAGCTTTGCCTGTTATTTCCATATCGTTGAGCGGATATCCCAGTCTCAAACACTCGAATATCGCTTCGGTCGCTATCTGCCTGTACTTTTTGCTCACGCTCATAAGATATTGAAGAGCTGTTTGACCGCTTACCAAATATATAGTTGATAATTTTTCTTCCATAATTCTCCATTCTAAAAGTTTTCTGCAAAAAAAATACACCAATTGTTTTGAAATAACCAACTTTTAGCGATATTTATCATGTAATATGCAAGATAGTCTTCAGTAGAAAGGTGGGGCGCATGGAAAAAATGGAACTATGCTTTTCAAGAATCTCCTTACGGGAGCTTGGGCTGGTTGGTTCTCCAATTTAGTCTTTTAGCCATTCTATTTCATCAATCCACCCATATTCCTTTGCCTTTTTCCATGCCGTATAAGCCCCTTCTGAAAAAGCCTTGCGATTTCTGTACTTTTTGCCTTCTTCCATTACATGCTCTTTGACATCCCAATAGCCATCTGGCTTCTTTTTCTCTTTTATCCATGGCATTTCCTTGAATATTGTTTTGTCTTTACATGCATGTTGGTATGCTGTCGGGCTATTTATTGCAAATTCTGTTCTTGATGTGTATCTCTTTGATTCTTCAATGATTGCTTCTCTTGTCCATTTTGATATTTTCCCTAAAGGAAGAGGCTTTAACCATGTCATCAAAGGTAGCCATCCATTACTCATAGCTTTTAGGAAAGCTGTCTTGGCTTTATTCTCAAAATCCTTTTTGTTTGAATACTTGTGGCTCTCCTCAAATACCTTTTCTTTTGTCCAATAGTTATGTGGCTTATGCTTATCTTTAAGCCAAGTCATTTCTTTAAGCCATCCTTTTTCACTTGCGGTCTGATGTGCTCCACTTGCATTTTTTCTAAAGTCACATTTATATTCATATTTGCGGCTTTCTTCAATAACAGCATCGTGAGTCCATCTGATTTTTCTCACAGGTGTTGTTAACCAAGTCATTTCTTTAAGCCATTTGTTGTGTTTGGCATGATTATACGCTCCTCCAGCCTCTCTTTGAAATTCACTTCTACTATGGTATTTCCTTGATTCTTCAAATACTTTTTCTTTTGAAGTCCACTTAGCGATACCACCAATAGAACCAACGTTTTTTCCTGTTGCTGCTACATTCAAAAGAGTGTAACCATCATTTGCATATTGCTTCTTGTAATAATCCTCATAGTATTGACTTTCCAATACAGTCAGTCCATCCTTCAAACTAATTGGTTCTGGAATGTTTTTGCCAAAGTATTTTCTTACCGCACTATTAGAACCATATTTATGACTTCTCTTTCTACTATTTTTATCTATTGTTAGACCTACATATGCAACTTTATTGTTTTCATCAACATAGGCGTACACAGTTGAGTTATGCTCTTCTTTCCTTTCGTCATAACTACGCGGCTTCATCCAGTCAAATTTATCAAGGATTTTGTACTCACTTGCCCAACTATATGCTGCTGGTTCTTTTTCTTCAAAATCCGTTTTATTTGAGTAGTTGCGAGCTACTTCAAATACCTTCTTTTTAGTCCAGAATTTCTTTCCTGGATTATCCTGTATTAAACCCAATTCAGACAACCAACCATTTTTCTTTGCTTGGTTATATGCGTATTCATTTATGCGCCTAAATTCAGCATATGTTATACATTTATGTTCTTGTATAAATGAAAAAACTACATCTTTTGTGTATTTGTGATTTGCACGTGGTCCACGCTTTTTATGACGGTCTGTTTTCAACCATGTCATTCCCTTTATCAGCTTCTTCTCATTAGCCTTTTTGTATGCAGTAGGTGCATTTATCTTAAACTCTATTGGGGTTTTGTATCTTTTTGACTCTTCAATGATTCTTTCATCAGTCCAGTAACCATATGGATGTTTTTGATTTGCCATGCCTTTAATGTTTTGTTGTTAGATTATCTCGAGTACAACCAGCATCTTGCAAGCATTTCATTGACTTCTTCTTATTTTTCGGCGTTATTCAAACATCCACGGATATGCTTAGCTGCTAATTGTTTAATCCCACTATTTAATGTATTCAATTAATAATTAACGAACATATTTCAATTCGTCCTTGTTTATATTGATTGAACTACCATCCATGTATTCGATGTTGATTTCTGTTAGCACAAGTTTCTTTGCTGAATAATTGTACCAAAGGCAATCCCAATATGTTCCATAACCATAAGTTGTACCAGGCTTTATAGGGCCAGTAACATTGCCACCACCTTCAATGGTTCCACGAACTTCACATGAAACAGGGTCACCCACGGCATTTATTGGATAGCCACTCCAGTTTAAATATTTTATAGTCTTATTAGATACATTCTTCCATATAAGATGAGCGTCTACACCGCCAGCACTATTAGGAGATGATAGATAAGCCTTCTTTATCTTTATCGTATTTTTTAATAGTTCTATTCTCTTAGCTCTCTTAAGACTATCCAATCTTTCTTTATTAGTCTCGCTATTAGAAGTTGACTCAGTTTTATAAGAAGTCGTTTGATTTCCATCAGTTGAATTTGGTAGTAGAGCAATACACATGATGAAAAGTAACAAAAAAATGAATAATACAAACGGTAATGGGAAGGTTGTGGGCTTTTCCCCGGTATTGTTGCTTTCAATCTTATTATTTGAAGAATAAGGAACTTGTTTGTTATCAAATTCCATGCTTTTCTCTTCCTCTACTTGAGGCATTTGAGCATTAACCTTAACTTGTCTTTCTGCCTCTTTTTGCTTCACCTTATTTTCTTCCTCTTCGCGTTTCTTTTCGGCCTTCCATTCTAAGAATTCCTCAAACTCTTTATTCTCTTCTTCTGTCATAATAATTATTATTAGAATTATGTAAAATAAAATAGAAATTTCATCAAGAATGACATTCTTAATGTCATCTTCTATTTTCTTGCTGTTCTTGGATATACATCTGATACAAAATAGGATACATGATAACCAGTAATGTAACTATAACATTATAAAGCGTTTCACATATCATCAAGATTCATCTGACAATTTCCGTCAGCAAACCATCCAGACAATTGCCAGACAATTGCTTGATAATCAACTGTTTGGTTGTCAGAATGTTACAACGAAAAACCAGATGATCTGACAGTTTTTCTGAAATTCTCATTTTTACTAAAAATCAGCGATATGGGCAACTTTTGCTCGTATCGACCAACTTAAATTAATTCCGCCAACGGGTATGTGTATTAATATTTACAGTCTATTTCTTCTTCCTCCAAATGTTAGAGGTATAAGAGTGTCTTCCAAATCAGGAATCCAAACTGGTGTGAACTCATATTTGATTTTGTTCTTTTTCATATACTCTTCTAATTTGGAAGTATCTATTCCTATTTTCTTAACCTCAGCCAAGAGCGTTTTTACATCAAACGTTCTTGTATGTTCAAATTTGATAAGAAAAATCTCCTTCTGTATTTCTTTATTATAGAACATTGCATAACTATAATATTTGGAATTGGGATTCATATTATCATTCACAAACTTCAAAAAATCAGGCTCATTAAATTCTTTTATAGATTCATAATATTCTGTAGCCTTACC
>NZ_JXQI01000087.1 GCF_000834015.1 Prevotella pectinovora
TGGTTCTTCCGTTAAATGCATAGATAGAAAAAAAATATTTATATTATGATAAAAATAAAGCTGGCATCATCTATCTTTGTAGTGACCAAACTCAATGATAAATGAATGCCAGCATAATGCATAAAGCTTTTGGCATATCCTTGCAAGAATGTTTGGATATGCGTTGCGAAAGTAATAAAATAGTTTTGAATATCCAAACTCCATCAGACAAACTTTGCTGTCCGGAGTGTGGAAGCCATAATGTAGTCCGTAATGGTTTCACGGCCAGACGCTTTGTGAGCGTGCCGATAGGTTGTTCAAAGACTTTCGTCGAGATGAAGATCCAACGTGTCAAATGTTCTGATTGTGGCTGCATAAAGAACGAGGATGTCGATTTCGCAAAAGGCAAGCGCAGGCATACGACCGCTTTCGCCAATATGGTTATAGACTTGTCGCGCTTTGCAACTATACAGGACATTGCATGGTTCCTGGATGTATCTTGGGACATGGTGCGGAACATACAGATGGAGTTCCTGCAAAAGGAGTATGGCAGCCCGGACCTTTCAAACCTCAGATACATATCCATAGACGAGTTCGCTACCCACAAGGGACAAGTTTACAAGACGATAGTCGTAGACTTGGAAACCGGGCGGATTGTCTTTGTAGGTGACGGTAACGGCAAGGCTTCGCTTGAGGAATTCTGGAACAAGCTCGGAGACAGAAAGAATGACATAAAAGCCGTATGCACAGACTTGTCGTCTGCTTATACGGGGGCGGTAACGGCAAATCTCCCCAATGCCTCTCTTGTCGTGGATCATTTTCATGTGGTAAAGCTCATGAATGAAAGGATAGACCAGTTGCGCCGCCAGTTGTGGCATGCTGAGAAAGACGTTAACAAGCGTAAGGTAATCAAGGGCACGCGCTGGATATTGCTGAGAAACGGCAACGACATCTTTGACGCAAAATACAAGACAAGACTTGACAATGTGCTGAACTTGAATGAACCGTTGATGATTGCATATTACCTGAAAGAAGACTTGAGGGAAATATGGAACCAAACCAACAAGGATGATGCAGAATTGGTGCTAAACGAATGGGTGCGGCAGGCCATGGATTCAAAAATACAGCCATTGGTCAAAATGGCTGCTACCTTGCGGGCCTACAAGCCATATATACTTGCATGGTATGACTACCCGATATCAAATGGCCCTACTGAAGGTATAAACAACAAGATTAAAGTGCTGAAAAGACAAATGTATGGATTCAGAAATGATGAATTCTTCACGTTAAAGCTATACGCTCTACACGACAAGCGTCTACGCATTTAACGGAAGAACC
>NZ_JXQI01000088.1 GCF_000834015.1 Prevotella pectinovora
AGCTTTATGCATTATGCTGGCATTCATTTATCATTGAGTTTGGTCACTACAAAGATAGATGATGCCAGCTTTATTTTTATCATAATATAAATATTTTTTTCTATCTATGCATTTAACGGAAGAACCATTTTTTACCCATCCTAACCTTCCCCAAGGGAAGGAACAGGTTACTCCGAATATTGGTTTTAGCCCCCACCTAACCTCCCCCGTTGGGGAGGGACAGATACCATTGCCTGTCTGATTGTTGTCTGTAGCTAGCTGATTATTAGTGGCTTGTCAGTAACAAGAGTAACCTTTGTCAACTAGCCCTTGTCAGTAACAAGAGTAACCTTTGTCAACCAGTCCTTGACAGTAACGTAGTAACCTGCATCTCCCCAACGGGGGAGAACGAGAGGGGCTGAAATGATTGACTGAAATCATTGGCAGAGTAATTTGTCATGATATATATGAACCGCTTTCCGCTATCAGCCCCCACCTAGCCTCCCCCGTTGGGGAGGGACAGATACCATCATCTATCTGATTGTTGTCTATAGCCAGCTGATTATTAGTGGCTTGTCAGTAACAAGAGTAACCTTTGTCAACTAGCCCTTGTCAGTAACAAGAGTAACCTTTGTCAACCAGTCCTTGACAGTAACGTAGTAACCAGCATCTCCCCAACGGGGGAGAACGAGAGGGGGCTGAAATGATTGGCTGAAATCATTGGCAGAGTAATTTGTCATGATATATATGAACCGCTTTCCGCTATCAGCCCCCACCTAACCTCCCCCGTTGGGGAGGGACAGATACCATTGCCTGTCTGATTGTTGTCTGTAGCTAGCTGATTATTAGTGGCTTGTCAGTAACAAGAGTAACCTTTGTCAACTAGTCCTTGACAGTAACGTAGTAACCAGCATCTCCCCAACGGGGGAGAACGAGAGGGGGCTGAAATGATTGGCTGAAATCATAGACAGAGTAATTTGTCATGATATATATGAACCGCTTTCCGCTATCAGCCCCCACCTAACCTCCCCCGTTGGGGAGGGACAGATACCATTGCCTGTCTGATTGTTGTCTGTAGCTAGCTGATTATTCGTGGCTTGTCAGTAACAAGAGTAACCTTTGTCAACTAGCCCTTGTCAGTAACAAGAGTAACCTTTGTCAACCAGTCCTTGACAGTTACGTAGTAACCAGCATCTCCCCAACGGGGGAGACCGAGAGGGGGCTGAAATGATTGGCTGAAATCATAGACAGAGTAATTTGTCATGATATATATGAACCGCTTTCCGCTATCAGCCCCCACCTAACCTCCCCCGTATGATAACCCATCCTAACCTTCCCCATGGGAAGGGACAAGCTATTACTAAGCCTAATTGTTTTCAGCCCCCACCTAGCCTCCCCCGAAGGGGAGGGACAGTTACTATCGCTATTGATAAACGATTGATAATCAGACAACTACAAATGATAATCAGACAATATTCAACAGCCAATGGTATCTGTCCCTCCCCTTCGGGGGAGGTTAGGTGGGGCTAAAGTCGGTAAGCAGAGTAACTTGTTCCTTCCCTTTGGGAAGGTTAGGATGGGTTGCCCTTTGGGAAGGTTAGGATGGGTTGCCCTTTGGGAAGGTTAGGATGGGTTGCCCTTTGGGAAGGTTAGGATGGGTTGCCCTTTGGGAAGGTTAGGATGGGTTTGAGACCGAGAGGGGCTGATATTCAATACATAGAAACCAGCCATGGGCATTATTCCTCAAGTTCAAACTGCGCCACCAGTGGCAGATGGTCGCTGAATCCGTTGGCGTATCTGTATCCGTTGTAGGTCCTGAAAGGTTTCATCCCGCCAAACTTCTCGTCGCTCTCCATCAGAAACGGCAGGTCGTTGACGAAGCATCCCTTGAGCCTTTCCCTCATCCTGTGGCTCACGAGGATGTGGTCGATGCTCTGCCACATGCCCTGATATTTATACGTGCCCTTAGCCCCGTGGCTCCCCTTGACGCCAGCTGACACCTCCGACAGTCTGCCGGCCTCAAGAAAGCGTATCGACTTGTCCTTCGACTCATCATTGAAATCACCCGACACGATAATCATCGGGTCGGGGTGTATGCTGCGTATGGAGTCCACCGATGCCATCAGCCGCTGCATCACCTGCATCCTGTATGGCGTTGTCTTGCTTTTGCCCGAGAAGCGGCTCGGCGCATGGAGCACGAACACATGGATGGTGTCGCCGCTCGCCACTTCGCCCGTGGCATACAGTATGTCGCGCGTAGACCGCATCCCCTTCAGCGGCGTCACCCTCAACGGATAAGAGTCAATCAGCCGGAACGACATCGGTGAATACAGCAGCGCCACGTCGATGCCACGCTGGTCGGGCGAATCTGTCATCACATATTCATATTTCGCGTTTCTCAGCAGACCGCGTTTCGTGAGATAGTGCAACACGGAGTCGTTCTCAACCTCGCATAGCGCCACGAGGTCGGGAATCAGGTCAGTGCCCCTTTCGTCCTTGTGTCCACAAGCCAGAATCTCCTTGGATATGTTACCCAGTTTCTTCCAGTATCTGTTGGAGTTCCAGTGGCGCGGACTGTCGCTCAGGTATTCCGTGTCCTGCTTGAGCGAGTCGTGTGTGCAGTCGAAGAGGTTTTCGCAGTTTAGCTGCACGAAGGTGAATATTCCGAGAATCAGCGATGTAAGCATAGAGTGTAGATGTTAAGTTCCAAACAGCCGATGACCGATTGGGATTAATCCCCAAGCAGCCTCAAAACCGATTGTGAGAGTATGCGTTGCAAATATACTTCATAATTGTGGAAACAGGAAATAATCCCATCACCAAGTTACAAATTCCCCCTTTGTCCGTCTATATGATACGGTGGGCAAATTGTCGGTGGTCAGATGACATCCTTGTCGGCTCGTCAACTTGTCCACTCGTTAACTCGTCAACTAAAAAATAACCGTATGTTGCAAAAGAGAGATATAAAGAAATATTTGTCCCTTATCATCGTGTTGCTTTCGATGATGCTGCCCGATGTGGCTATGGCACAAAACCGCTATCGGGTGGGAGTGTGCGACTGGATGGTGCTGAAGCGCCAGAAACTCGGAGAGTTCAAGCTCGCCAAAGAGCTGGGCTGCGACGGACTGGAGATGGACATGGGTGGACTCGGCAAGCGCGACTCCTTCGACAACAAGATGCGCCAGCCGGAGATGGCAAGGAAATTCCGCCACACCGCCGACAGTCTCGGCATAGAGGTGGGAGCAGTGGCAATGTCGGGCTTCTATGGTCAGAGCTTCGCCCGGAAGAAATCGTGGCGCTGGCTCGTGGAAGACTGTCTCAACACGATGGACGTGATGGATGCCACCGTGGCATTCCTGCCCCTTGGCGGATGCGGCAACAACTGGACCGACTCTCTGCCGCTGCGCCGCGAGATAGTGGAGCGTCTGCATGAGGCAGGCGAGATGGCACACCGCCGCGGCAAGGTGATAGGCATCGACACACCGCTCGACGCCAAGGGCAACAAGCGTCTGCTGCGGGAAATCGGTTCAAAGGGCATAAAGATATTCTATAAGTTGCAGACCGCCGTGGAGCACCGCCGCGACATCAGCAAAGACCTGCGGAAGCTCGGCAGCGGCAACATCTGCGCCATTCATGCCAGCAACACCGACGGAGTGTGGCTCCGCCACGACAAGGCGATAGACATGCCGGCAGTGAAGCGTACGCTCGACAAGATGGGATGGTCGGGATGGCTCTTCGTGGAGAGGAGCCGCGACGTGACCGACGTGCGCAACGTGAAGAAGAACTATGGAGAGAACGTGAGATATCTAAAGGAAATATTCGGCAAGGAGAAAACCGGCAGATAAGGACTTATAGATAAGTACACATTATACATATAATCAACTAAGCACACATATATAAAAATATGAAGAAATTATTCGTCATGGCAGCCGCACTAATGGTCTGGGGCACCCTCACCGCCAGTGCGGTAGACCTCGATTCAGCAGGTCGCGACCCTAAGTATGTGGAGACAATCATGCAGCGTTCGCAGAAGGTGACCGACGCACTGAAGATCACCGGTACGGAGAAGGGTACTCAGGTGCTCAACATCGTGGCAAACCGCTATTTCAAGCTCAACGACATATATTCAGAGCGCGACAGCATCAAGGCAGTGGCAAAGACCCTTACCGGCGACGCCAAGAAAGAGAAGATGGAATATGCTGAGATGTTGAAAGACCAGAAGCTCTACAAGAGTCATTTCGGATTCATCGCCGACCTTTCGGTATATCTCACCGATGCAGAGGTGGAGACCGTGAAGGACGTGCTGACATACAATGTAGTGAACGTGACATACACGGCGCAGTGCGACATGATACCCACGCTGAAAGAAGAAGAGAAGGTGCAGATTCTCGCCTGGCTCAAGGAGGGCCGCGAGTTTGCCATCGATGCCGAGAGCTCCAAGAAGAAGCATGAGGCATTCGGCAAATACAAGGGCAGGATTAACAACTGGCTCTCCAAGCGCGGCTACAACCTCACCAAGGAGCGCGAGCAGTGGGCAAAGAGAGTGAAGGCAAGAGGCGGAACGTTGTAATAACCCTGCAAGTAGTCAGAAAAAAGATACATTAAACGTCCTAATTACCGATTTGGGTTAAACACCAGGAATACAAATGGCAAAAAAGATAATACACAGTATCATTCCTCTCAGAGGATTAGGACTGATGGCAGCACTGTCGATGGCAGTACTGCCGTCGGCAGCACAGAAAAACGGCATCACCGACACCGGCAAGAGCAAATACGCCGTGGTGTCGTCAACACCGCTCAGCGCCGTGAGATGGACCGGCGGATTCTGGGGCGAGCGCTTCGGAGTGTTCAGCGGCACATCAGTGCAGAGCATGTGGGAGACATGGAAGTCTGACACGGGACACGGCTGGAACAACTTCCTCATAGCAGCCGGAGAGAAAAAGGGAAAGCGCCACGGACCACCATTCCACGACGGCGACATGTATAAATGGCTTGAGGCACTGACGGCGGTATATGCCGTGAACAAAGACCCGGAAGTGGGCAAGATAATCGACCGCTTCGTGGAACTCATCCAAAAGTCGCAGCGCCCCGACGGATACCTCCACACTCCAGTCATCATAGCCGAGATGAACAGGCAGCAGAGCGCCAAGGAGGAGGCGAAGGAGAACGAGACCATCGGAACAAAGGTGGGAACGGGAAAAGACGGAGCCTTCGGCAACCGGCTCAACTTCGAGACCTACAACCTGGGACATCTCATCACTGCCGGCATCATGCACAAGAGAGCCACGGGCAAGAACACGCTCTTCAACTGTGCGGTGAAGGCAGCCGACTTCCTCTATGATTTCTATAAGCGAGCCTCCGACGAACTCGCCCGCAACGCCATCTGCCCGTCACACTATATGGCGGTGACGGAGATGTATCGCGAGACCGGCGACCCCAAATATCTGGAACTATCAGAGAAACTCATTGACATAAGAGGCAAGGTGGAAAACGGCACCGACGACAACCAGGACCGCGTGCCCTTCCGCCAGCAGTATAATGCCATGGGTCATTCGGTGAGGGCAAACTATCTGTATGCCGGTGTGGCAGACCTCTATCTGGAGAGCGGCGAAGAACAGCTGAAGAAGAACCTCGACGCCATCTGGACCGACATCGTGACACGCAAGATGTATATCACCGGAGCCTGCGGAGCACTCTACGACGGCACTTCGCCCGACGGTACCGACTATAAGCCCGACAACGTGCAGAAAGTGCACCAGAGCTATGGCCGCCCCTACCAGCTGCCACACTCCACGGCACACAACGAGACATGCGCCAACATCGGAAACCTCTTCTTCAACTGGCGCATGTTTGCAGCCACAGGAGATGCCAAATACACCGATGTGGTGGAGAACTGCCTATACAACAGCATACTGCCCGGCATCAGTCTCGACGGAAAGAAATATTTCTATACCAACCCCATGCGCATCTCGGCAGACCTGCCATACAAGCTGCGCTGGCCCAAGGAGCGCACCGAGTATATCAGCTGCTTCTGCTGTCCGCCTAACACGTTGCGCACCCTCTGCGAGGCACAAGACTATGCCTATTCCATCGGCAAGAACGAGATATACGTGAACCTCTACGGCGACAACACCCTCAACACCCGCATCGACGGCATCGGCGATATCGCCATCTCGCAGACCACCGACTATCCGTGGGACGGCACCGTGGAGCTGACCATCGACAAGCTGAAGGGAAAGAAGCAGTTCGGGATACGGCTCCGTGTGCCGGACTGGTGTACCGAGGGAGCCACGATACTCGTGAACGGCGCTCAGCAGACCATCGAGGCAACAGCCGGCACCTACGCCACAGTGACACGCACATGGAAGAAAGGCGACGTGGTGACACTCAGCATGCCGATGCGCACACGTCTGATAGAGGCAAACCCACTCGTGGAGGAGAGCCGCGGACAGGTAGCCGTGCAGCGCGGACCTATAGTATACTGTCTTGAGAGCAACGACCTGGGCGGTGCGCGAATCGACGATATCGCCATTCCGCTCAACTCCAAGTTCACTCCCGTTGACATGACCATCGACGGCAGCCGCGTGAAGGCACTTGAGGCAGAAGTGATAAACCGCAGCGAGCCGTCGTGGAAGGGACAGCTCTATCGCGAGGCAACGGCAAAGAAGCATACACAGACCGTGCGCTTCATCCCATACTATGCCTGGGGCAACAGAGGAAAGAGCGAGATGACAGTATGGATTCCGGCATCGTTGGATTGAGTAATCTGTCTTGATATGTCAAAACTGCTGACTTCCAGCCCCCACCTGACCTCCCCCGTAGGGGAGGGACTGATACCCTTGACTGTTTGACGCCATCTGTTTATTTCGACAGTCCTTGACAAAGCGGAGTGATCTATTGTCATTAGTCCTTGACAGAAGCAGAGTAATCGGCATCTCCCCTTCGGGGGAGAACGAGAGGTGGCTGCAATCATTGGCAGATTAATTAGTCATGATGTGAAACAAATCTTCAGACATCAGCCCCCACCTAACCTCCCCCGTAGGGGAGGGACTGATACCTTGGGACTGGTTACTTTTACCTCTGGCACGATTTGAGTTTAACCTAAATAGGTCCTCCATAAACGGAGTAACAAACAATAAAAAAAATGAATATCAGATCAATAGCCGTAATCCTTTCGGCAATCATCAGTAATATAGCCTTCGCCACCGACATTGTGGTGAAGCCAGGACCCTACGCCATAGAGCAGGCACTGCAGCAGGCAAGAGAGGCGCGCCGCATGGAGGGAGCCAAAGACGTGACCATCCGCCTCCAGGCAGGCACCTACCGGTTGAACCAGACCGTCACGGTAAGGCCCGAAGACAGCGGCACACGCATCATAGCCGACGGCAATGCCGTGGTGAGCGGCGGAGTGCAGATAAAGGGATGGACGAAGCAGGGCAAGGCATACGTAGCCGATGTGCCCGAGTTCAACGGCCGTCCGCTGGAGTTCCGCCAGTTGTGGATAAACGGCAGGAAGGCAGTGAGAGCCAGAGATGTGAGCGACTTCGAGAACATGTATCGCATCAGAAGCATCGACAAGAAGAACGAGACACTCTATGTTCCGGCGGCAGCCGTCAGAAAGATACTCCATGCCCGTCATGTCGAGATGGTGATACACGAGATGTGGTGTGTGGCAAACCTGCGCATCAAGAGTGTCAGAATACAAGGCGACAGCGCCGCCGTCACCTTCCATCAGCCCGAGAGCCACATCCATTTCATGCACCCCTGGCCATCGCCGATGGTGACAACCGACGGCCACAACTCCGCCTTCTATCTCACCAACGACAAGGCGCTGCTCGACACTCCCGGAGAGTGGTATCTCGATGCCAGGGAACAGAAAGTATACTATATCCCGCTCAAGGGCGAGAATATGGCTACGGCAGATGTTGAGGCTCCAGCCGTGGAGACCCTGCTCCGCGTATGCGGCACACCCGACAATCCCGTGCGTGGCGTCACCTTCGAAGGCGTTACCTTCAGCCATGCCACATGGATGAGACCATCCGTCAGCGGTCATGCCCCGCTCCAGGCAGGCATGTATATGACTGAGGCATATAAGCTGAGACCAAAGATGATACGCCCCAACGGCGACCATAAGCTCGACAACCAGGGATGGGTAGGCCGTCCGGCGGCAGCTGTCAGCGTGGACTGTGCCGAAGACGTGGACTTCCTCCGCTGCACCTTCGAGCATTGCGCCTCTACGGGAGTGGAATTCCATGAATATACCAAGGGCGGAAACATCAGCCACTGCACCGTCCGCGACATCGGCGGCAACGGCATATTGGCAGGCAGCTTCGGTCCCGACACCCATGAGGCACATCTGCCATACAATCCTTCAGACTCGCGCATTATCTGCACCGGACTGACAATCGACAACAACCTCATCACCGACGTGACCAACGAGGACTGGGGATGCGTGGGAATCGGAGCCGGATTCGTGCGCGACATCAGAATCCTGCACAACGAGATTTCCGAAATCTCATACACCGGCATCAGTATGGGGTGGGGATGGAACCAGCAGCCGTGCTCCATGGCAAACAATCTCATCAGCGGCAACCTCATCCACCACTACGCCAAGCACATGTACGACACTGCCGGCATCTACACCCTCGGTTCGCAGCCCCACACGCTGATAGAGGGCAATGTGGTGAGAGACATCTATACTCCCGGCTATGCCCACGATCCCAACCACTGGTTCTATCTCTACACCGACGAGGGATCATCCTGCATCACCGTGAGGAACAACTGGACTCCGGCAGAGAAATTCCTCAAGAATGCCAACGGCCCGTGCAACACATGGGAAAACAACGGTCCTGCCGTTGCCGACAGCATCAAGGCGAAAGCTGGAATCCAGAAGCAATGACGCCCCGACGGACAGATTGCTTTTCTGCCATAGCGTCAGCAGACTACAGTCCTGCTGCCGTCCGGCGTCAGACATGGATAAAGACAATCCAAACATTCTTCATAATAACCTGTTAGTTTTTGCCGTGAGGCAATAATGTATCATGGGGGCCCTCACATTGCGTGTGGGCTTTTTGTTTGCTGTAGTGTTTCGTTGATTGCCAGACATTCATTCAAGTCGTAATTTTCCCCCACAGCGTGGGGAACGAATCCCCCTAATGTGGGGTTTCATTCCCCACGCTGTGGGGAATTTTCGTAGTGTATCTGTCTGTATGTGTTCTGCGAAATTGTTCAGGATGTATAGAATCAAGTGATGATGGAATAATTGACGGAGGTCGTCTGGCCTCCCAAAGAAAACGATCAGGTTACCGTAATGCTGCAATCCGGATATTCCAATAATCCCAAATCGGTCATTAGGGCTTGCATGGATTTTGTTTTTTAGAAGAGTGGATTTTGTTTGGCTTTTAATGAGTAATAGCGGGCTATTGCGAATTAAAAACGAGCAAAAGACGCCTTATAAAAAGCAAAAGACTGCAAGCAGTTATTAAAATTATACATTAAACGGCCTAATGACCGATTTGGGATAATAATATGGATTGCTTTTTTCCTACAGTAACCTGGTCGTTGTTTATCGCCAAACGTTCATTAGGCAGTTTGGGGATTTTATGACTGCTTGCAGTCTTTCGTTTTTTATAAGATCTCTTTTGTCAGTCAGGAGGTTATAAACCGGCTTTGATCTCCCATTCCCCTTTTTCAGAAGTAACCTTGATGATATTGACACCTTTGACATTCTGCAATGGAATAGAAGCCAGATGACTGTCAGGACGGGCAGAGTTGATTCTGCGGCCGGCAGCATCGTATACCTCAATGGCGGTAATCCTCTCGCCACCCACGGTGGCAAGGTTTATGTATCCGGCGTTGCGCTCCATTATTATGCCCGGCTTCTTTATCATGCTCTGGCTGACAGAGGCAGAATTCTTGTCGTCAGTAATACTGAGCACGTGCCATCCGCCATTTGGCTTTAGGCTCGACATGGATGCAGAACCAAGCATCAGTCTGCCGTCAAGAACCTCAAGATTTCTTACGCCATACTGCTGTGCATTGTTGAAGCCGTTCTCGGTGATGTATTTCGGAGCCTCTTCCTCGTCGGTCATGCGCAGAAGTTCAAAGCCCTCGTCATTCGCGTCAAGGCCGGTGAGCAGTTTCGACAGTGTGGCAAAGCTTGCGTCGCCCACGAGGTTCGAACCTGCAGCATCGGCAAGGTTAGACAGGTCCATCGTACCTACATACATATTGCCGTCATATTCCTGGATTGCCCATATATATATGGTCCAGAGGTTTCCAAAGCCTCCTCGTCCCCACTTGGCTTCCAGTCCGCTAGGTTCCAGTTCCCAGTTTTCAATTTTTCCTTCCTTGTCGTATACAGGTTTCGGGTTCGTAGTGTCACCATAGAGCAACTCATAGTTGTTGTCTTTGTCGATGCGCCAGAACGACGGTGTGCGGTAGTTGCCGAGAATGAAAGCCAGGGCGTCAGGCGAGGTCAGGGATCCGTATGTTGACTGTGCCGTAGAGAGCACATAATAGTTAGGACAGAACACTCCCCAATACAGATGGTTGCGCCACTCATGGAATCCGGCGACGGAGGTAATCGAACGGCCGAGCGTTTTTGTCGGCTCCGCCACATCACTTGTCCATACTTTAGGCCACATCTCGCTGTCGATGCTGACTGGAGTGAAGCCTCCTTCAGGAATTTCCGGACTGACATGAACGGCAGACACCGTTGCCCACGTTCCTATATATATGCGGTTGTTGAAACAGGCAAGTTCTGCCGCCTCGTTGTCTACGAGTCCCACGATATGGAATTTCCACGGGTCATTCTTGTCGCCATACCAGCGGAGCAGTGCACCGATCTTCTTGCCTGTGGTAGGATGCGTTATGCCCACGGTGACGTAGAGAACATTGTTTACTACTCGCCATCGTCTGACGTTCACCACCTTGCATCCGTCAACGTCGCTCAGGCTGCTGACTCCCAGAATGCGGTCGTTGTCGGCATCGTATGCCACGAAGGCAGCCGAAACCTTGGAGTCCCAGTCGCTGGCATACAGGCCTGGTCCGCCGAAGAACACTACGCCGTTAAGGATGCCGCAGGAGCGCAGTCCCTGACAGTTTTTCAATATCGGATATTCATCTATCGACGGTGTTATGTCGGTGACGATGCCCGATTTCGTGTCATAGCTGTATATGCGAGGCGGACGTATGTCGGCATACTTGCTGTTCTCATCGCCGTCGGCATAGGCTTCCTTGGCATAAGTAGACTGTCCGTATTCGCATGCCCAGCACTTGTTTTCGTATGGCACATTGTCGCCCACGCCCGGCTGCACGAAACTGCCATAGCCCTGCATGCAGAGATAGTTGTTGTTGGTAGACCAGTAGAGCTTGTCTTTGTATGTACCCATTCCCCATGCGTAGGAGCCGTTGCGCTTGCCGATAGCGCCATTGCTCTCCAGCTCCTCGATCTCCTGCAGAGACAGTCCGGCGGGCACGTATTTGTTCTTCTCGTTTGCCAGACCGTAATATGCCTCGTCGATAGGTGCCTGGTATATGGTGTCAACGGTCAGTCCGTTGTCGGGGTCCATATCCGGACGCACACGGTTTTCTATCTGGAATACATAGAGCGGATACACCTTCTTCATATATTCGAGCATTTTTGTCAGGTCAGCTCCGGTAATCCCTAACTTGTCCAGTATCTCAAGCAACTTGCCCAGCACGTCCCCATTGTCATTAGGCGTGTTTCCGTTGCCATAAGATTCTTTCATGGCAAGCTGATGGATTTTCACCAGTGCTTCACGGCCGCTGGCTGTATCAAGCTTTGGCCACAGTGTCGTGACGAAATGTACAAACGGTCTGCTGTCTCCCGTCTTGTCGTTTAGTGAGATGACAGAGCAGAAGTCTTTCACCTCTGTTCGTTGAGGCATACAGATGTTTCCACCGAGTGCCCCGGCCGAAGTCATAAGTCCTAAAATACTTATGATGATGTTTTTTCTGATTTTCATAATGCCCTTATGAATTTAATTGTGACAAATAGTTTGTTGTTCCTGCAAATTTATGGAAATTATCAATATTTTACAAATGTATGATGCTTTTTAAAAATACTTATCATGAATATCGTATGAAAATGGTTTTTTTTTTGTGTTGCCGGGTAAATGTCATTGAAATGATAACGGACCAATTTGACAAGGCAACATTGGATAACTTCCTGACAGTACAATTGTTTCTATCTACTCTTTCCCGACAAGCAGATTGTGAACACGCGTGTTCACAATCTTAATTGGTCGCACATGCGCAGATGGCTTTCAGTGCCGAATTCTGATGCCCGATTGTGGTAGATGGAAACTGCCTCTTGATAGTTCGATTCTTCTGTAGCTATTAGATTTCATCAAGCTGTTGGCTATTGTGTTTGTATGTATTTATACTGTCATTATAATCTATGTGTAAATTGTAGTTATATGGAGCACGGATCCAAGTTTCATCATCCTGTGTTATGAAAAGGTCGATTGAACCATTTATTTCATCTTCATCATTTGCAGAAATAAATCTAACAGATTCCTTTCCGTCCTGTGTTCCAACATACATATCTTCAGAGTCAGAACCATATTTTATAGATAGCAAGTTTTTGACTTTAGAATACTCTTGCTCTGCTATATCTTCGGAAACACCGCTGACCACAGCTTTTGCCCTATAGACTATCTTTGTCTTTGTATCATAAAAAACGAATATTGCTACTTCGTTCCCTACAAATGTTCCTTTGAAAGCTCGTGTTCCATTAGGGACACTAGAACTGGTAATTTTATCGTATTTACAACCTTTTGCAACCAATTTCGCTTGGAATTGTGCGATTGTGCCAGTAAGAGGAATACCCATAAATTTGATATGTGCATTGGATTGTGCGAATGATGCTATTGCAAAAATCAAGCAACATAAAGTAAAAAGAAGTTTTTTCATACTATAATAATTTTGGTATTACTTTGCAAAAGTAATAAAAATCAGCTAATGTTGTTATGTGACAGGTAAAAATTTTACATACTCCTCAATCCCATTCACCTCAACAATATCCACATCCCGGAGCAGCCGGATTTCGTCGGAGTCCGGCAGCATCATTATGCAACTCCACCTGTTTTCACCCCATACTGCTCATCCTCAAAAGTCAAAATATTGGGCAGGAAGCTGACAACAAAATGTGCCCAGGTGGGGCAACGTGCTTGCCCATGTTGAGAAAGCAGCTTGCCCCAAGTGGGCAAGCACGTTGCCCCAAAATGGGAGAAAACCTCATGATATGGCATAGTACAAAAAAGCAGTTTCAGCGTCTTTATTTTTGATGATTTGCAGGACTGGTAGGATGAGCGGAGAACAGACTCAGGAGCATCCCGCCCCGTAAGGCAGATCACCCCAAAAGAGAAAGCAAACGAAAAGAAAACGAAATACAGACATACACATTATGGGAAACAACAAAAGCAGTCTGAAGAGCACCATCGCCGTGTCTCTCACCAACTATCTCGATGCCGGAGCCATCGTGGCAGGCGCAAGCGGATTGTCGCTTTGGAAAAACTATCTCTCGCTCACCGAGTCGCATCTCGGAATCCTCAACGCCATCAGCGCCAACTGTCTCGGTGCGGCGATAGGAGCCATCATCGGTGGATTCCTTGCCGACAAATACGGCAGGAAGGCGATATACACATACAATATGCTCATCTATATGGTGGGCGTGCTGCTCGTGGTCTTCACCACCAGCTTCCCCATGCTCCTCGCCGGATTCCTGGTCACGGGAGTCAGCGTAGGTGTGGGAGTGCCGGCATCGTGGACCTATATCTCTGAGAGTTCGGAGATAGGCAACCGAGGCCGAAACATCGGCATCTCGCAGATGGCGTGGGGCATCGGACCGCTCATCATCCTGCTCCTGGGATGGTTTCTCGCTCCGCCTACCAACAATGCCGAGGCAGGCTTCATGTTCCCCCTCGTCAGCCAGTCGGCAGTTCAGATTCTGGGTGATGCCGCCTCGCAGGACGCCATCAACGTGTTCAGCTCCCGCATTGTCTTCGCCTCCCTCTTCGTGGTGGCACTGATAGCCTGGCTGCTTCAGCGCCAGCTCGACGAGTCGGCAGAATGGAAGGCCACGCAGTCGCAGCAGACTTCAGATGAGCCGTCAGGCAAGAAGAGCGTCTTCGCCTCCTTCGGCACCCTGTTCTCCAACAAGGTCAACGTGCGCACGATGCTTTTCCTTGCCGGAATGTATCTCACCTGGAACCTCGTCAGTTCGGTGATGGGCTTCTTCCAGCAGCATATCTACGAGACGGCAGGCGGACTTTCAAACGGCGAGGCAAACATGCTCTCAGCCGGACAGTGGGTGATAATAATCTTCATGACCTTCGTGTTCTCGATGCTCGTAGACAAGGTGAACCAGCGCCTGCTCTATATCGTTGGCGTGGGCGCTGCAGTGCTGGCTTGGGTGATGATAGTCACTGTGGGCATCGGCAGCATGTCGGGCCTGCTCTTCTTCACCCTGCTCTGGGGCATCCAGGGCGGAATCTCCGTGCAGGGCTTCTATGCGCTGTGGGCATCCGAACTGTTCCCGGCCAAATATCGTGCCGCCGCCCAGGGCGTGATGTTCTTCATGGTGCGCGGACTGTCGGCAGCCTGGGGACTGGTGTTTGTGAATATCTATGGCGAGGAAGGCGAGGGATTCACCCTTGCCGCCTATCTGATGATGGCGCTTCTCGTGGTGTCGCTTCTCATCGGAGCCATCTGGACCCCCAAGACCCGCGGCAAGTCGCTGGAGCAGATTACGGAAGAAAGATACGGAAAAGAAATATAATACAACGATATGGACAACAAGGCAACATGGATATGGTATCCCGGCGACTTTGAGGTGTGGCTCGGCAACAAGTTCAACAACCGCCGCACGGAGCGCGGAGCGATGTTTCCGCCGTTCTGGAAGCAAGACAGCCATTACGTCACAGTGGAGTTCTCCACCGCTGTGAGCCTCGACAAGGCAGAGACGATAACGATAGCCGCAGAGGGAGATTTCAATTTCATGCTCGACGGCAAGCTGCAGTTCGGCATGCCCGGCAGGTTCACCGTGCCGGCAGGCGACCACCGTCTCAACTTCAAGGTTCACAACCAGTCGGTGCCGCCAGCCCTCTACGTGAAGGGCAGGACGATAAAGAGCGGCAACACATGGCTCGCCACCTATGAAGACAAGATATGGATAGACGAGAATGGCGTTGCCCACGGTTCGGGAATCTACGTGCCCGCCGCGTCGTGGACCTTCGACAATATCGACACCCCGCCCTCGTCATACAGTCTGGAGAGAACGGAGATGCAGCCCGTTGGCAAAAAGCAGACGGGCAAGAACAAATGGCTGTTTGATTTCGGAATCGAAACCTTCGGCTATGTCAGGCTCAAGGGCGTGACAGGCATGGGAATATTGAACATATACTATGGCGAGAGCCGTGAGGAAGCCCTCGACATGGACCGCTGCGAGACCCTCGACCGCCTGGACCTCCGCGCCAACAGGTTTGCCGACGAAGAGGTGGAGATAGTGCTCGACGACAGCAAGGCGTTCCGCTACGTGATGGTGGAGGCAAAGGGGATGATAACATTCTCTGATGTGGCGATGGACTATGAATATTCGGCGTTCAGCCACAAGAAGAGCGGTTCGTTCAGATGCGACGACCGCCGGCTCAACAAGATATGGCAGGTGGCGGCATATACCATGGACCTCACCACACGCGAGTTCTTCGTGGATGGCATAAAGCGCGACCGCTGGACATGGTCGGGCGACGCCATTCAGTCGTATCTCATGAACTACTATCTGCGCTTCGATACCGACTGCGTGCGCCGCACCATCCGTCAGCTCAGAGGCAAAGACCCCGTTACGGCACATGTCAACACCATCATGGACTACACGTTCTATTGGTTCAAGTCGGTGCTCGATTTCTATCAGTACACCGGCGACATCCGTTTCGTCAGAGAGATATACCCCAGGATGCAGACCCTCATGCAGTATGTCATCGGCAGACTCAATCCCGAGGGGATGGCAGAGGGAAAGGAAGACGACTGGATATTCGTTGACTGGGTGGATTTCCCTATGCACAAGCGCGGCACACTCTGTTTCGAACAGATACTGCTCTGCAAGGCATTCCAGACCATGCACACCTGTGCCGAGGTGCTCCGCGACAACCCGTTGCAGAACCCTCCGCAAGGCAGCATCACCACCGCTGAATACGCCAAGGATGCCGACCGCTACGGAAAGCTCGCCGCCGACCTCAAGTCAAAGCTCAAGCCCACCTTCTGGGACGACAGCCGCAGCGCCTTCATGCACGCCATAGAGGATGGCAGGATGAACCGTGACATCACGGCATTCCCAAATATGTTCGCCATAATATATGATATGGTGGACGACGATGACAAGCGCCGGATAATGGACTCCGTGATGCTGAATTCCGACATCGAACCCATCACCACGCCATATATGCGCTTCTACGAACTCGAGGCGATGTGCCGGATGGGATATCAGGAGCGTGTGCTGCCCGAGATTCTCGGCTATTGGGGAGGAATGATAGGCGAGGGAGCCACCAGCTTCTGGGAGAAATACAATCCCGCCGACCAGGGAGCAGAACATCTCGCCATGTATGGCCGCCCCTACGGCAAGAGCCTCTGCCACGCCTGGGGAGCCAGTCCGATATATCTCATAGGCAGATATTTTCTCGGCGTCAGCCCCACCAAACCCGGTTATACGGAATATGAGGTGCGCCCCGTGCTCGGCGGACTGAAACGGATGCAGGGCAGCGTGCCCACACCGTTCGGAGAAGTCAGAGTGAAGATGGATGCCACCAGCGTCAGCGTGAAGAGCGATGGCGGAAAAGGCGTCCTCGTATTGGGAGACAGAAAATACGACATCCCCGTGGGCAAGGAGCTCCGCATAGACCGTTTCTGAGGACGGCTATGGAGGAAAAGCCGCCTTCTGCGGAAATCGGGAGAAAACGACTTTTTTGAACAATGGACAATCTGGTAACGTGACACACGTGCCACACCCAACTAAAACAGATATGACAAGCAAAACGATATTAGCATTCGCTGCCGCTGTGGCATTCGCCTCATGTGGACACAACGACACATTGGTGAAGACAACGACACAGTCGCCACAGACCGACTATGCCGCTACCCTCATCGCCAACAACATAAAGGCTATGCCCAAAGGCTATAGCATCAGCATCGGAATAGCCGGCGACACCGTGGGGAAACCGGCAGAAGGATTCTCGCTGCAGCGCAAGGGAAAGAAAATCAGCATCATCGGCAACGATGCCTCGGGAGCCATCTACGGCGCCAACCGCCTCGTGGAATATTTCAGGATGAACAACTCCCTCGAAATACCCTACACCATCGTTGACGCACCCGAGATGAAGCTCCGCGGAGCATGCGTGGGACTGCAGAAGACCGTGTATCTGCCTGGCCACAAAGTATATGAATACCCATATACGCCAGAGAATTTCCCGTGGTTCTACGACAAGGAGCTGTGGGTGAAATACCTCGACATGCTCGCCGCCGACAATATGAACGCCGTGTTCCTGTGGAACGGCCACCCCTTCGCCTCGCTCGTGAAGCTCAAGGACTATCCCTTCGCACCCGAAGTAGACGACGCCACGATGCGGAAAAACCAGGAGATGTTCTCCTTCCTCACCCAGGAGGCAGGCAAGCGAGGCATACGCGTGATACAGATGTTCTACAACATCATAGTGTCGAAACCTTTCGCCGACCACTACGGCATAAAGACACAAGACCGCAACCGCCCCATCACGCCGCTCATCGCCGACTACACACGCAAGAGCATAGCGGCATTCATAGAGAACTATCCCAATGTGGGCTTCCTGGTGTGTCTGGGAGAGGCGATGTCGGGAGTCGACAACGACATTAAATGGATGAACGAGACCATCATTCCAGGCATCAAAGACGGACTGAAGGCTTCGGGACGCACCGACGAACCGCCAATTATCCTGAGATCACACGACACCGACGGACCGCGAGTGCTACACGAGGCGCTGCCGCTATACAAGAACATCTATACGATGAGCAAATACACCGGCGAGTCGCTCACCACCTATCAGCCACAAGGACCATGGGCTGAGACCCACCGCCAGCTCGCCGCCGCAGCACCCGTGCATATCAGCAATGTGCATATCCTCGCCAACCTCGAACCGTGGCGATGGAGCTCACCGACGTTCATAGAGAAAACCGTGCAGGCGATGCACAACGTGCACCACGCCAACGGACTACATCTCTATCCGCAGGCGAACTACTGGGACTGGCCTTACACCGCCGACAAGCTGCCCGACGGAAAGAGGGAGCTGCAGATAGACCGCGACTGGATGTGGTATCAGGCATGGGGACGATACTCATGGAACTGCCACCGCGGAGAAGACAAGACATTCTGGAAGAAGACCCTGGCAGAATACTACGGCACCGACACGCTGACCGCCGGCCGCATCATAGAGGCGTATGACCAGAGTGGAGAGATAGCACCCAAGCTGCTGCGACGCTTCGGCATCACAGAGGGCAACCGCCAGTGTCTGCTGCTCGGAATGAAGATGAGCCAGCTCGTCAACCCATACAAATACACCATCTATCCGGGATTCTATGAGAGCTGCGGACCTACGGGCGAGAAACTCATAGAATATGTGGAGAAGGAATGGAAACACGAGAAACACGTTGGAGAACTGCCTCTCGACATCGTGGACCAGTGTGTGGCACACGGTGAAAAGGCACAGGAGGCGCTGAAGGGACTCGCGGCAAGCGTGACGAAGAACAGGGACGAATTCCTCAGACTCGCCAACGACATCGACTGCTACAGCGACTTCGCCCGTTCGTTCCGCTACAAGGTGCTTGCCGCCGAGCAGGTGCTCAACTACAAATGGACGAAAGACGCCGGCTATCTCAAGAAAGCCGTGCCGCTCCTCGAACAGAGCGACAGCTGCTATATGGCACTCGTGGACAAGACCCGCGACACATACTACAACGCCAACAGCATGCTCACCTCGCAGCGCCGCATCCCTGTGGGAGGCGACGGCGGAAAATACAGCACATGGCAGGAGATGATGCCCGTGTATCAGCAGGAACTCGACAACCTGAAGAAGAACATCGCCAGTCTCACATCCACCGACAAGACAGCCACACGCCGCGAGAACATCGCCAAGCTGAATGATGCGCTGACGGGCAAGGGCAACGCCAAGAAGGGCGAAGTGACGCTCCTGAGCGACTACCCCGTGGTGACGCTGAAGAAGGGCGCACGCCTCTTTGCCGGTCGCGATGAGGCTGTGGACACGCTGGCAACAGAACTGCAGGGAATGAAGGCACTGGTGCTCAACCGCGACACGGCACGCATCAAGGGTATCTCGGTGGAGTTCACCGCCACGAAGCCTGTGAAACTCCTCGTGGGATTCTTCGTTGACGACCAGACAAAATTCGCCCGTCCGCCGAAGCTCGAAACCGACGCTACCGGAAACGAATACGGACAGGCAGAGCCAGTGATAAGCAACGCACTGATAATGACCACAATGCCGATAGCCAACATCCACGCCTACAGCTTCCCTGCCGGTCACCATGTGATAAACCTGCCCAAGGGAATAATAATGGTGGCAGGATTCACTGACAGCGAGCTGAAGATACGCGACGCCAAACTCAACGGCGCAGGAACGGAAGTGGACTGGCTGTTCATGTAACCCCGACAAACGGCCATTGTACCCCCCCCAAACGGCAATCAGGCAAATATAGAATTCAAAACGGATTATGAAACGAATATATCTTATAATATCTCTCTGTCTTCTGCTCACTGTCAGCGCAGCAGCCCAGCGCCGCGGCAAGCGCCGCACGGCAGCCAAGGCGGCGGCAGTGACGCAGCAGGAGATGCAGCGCATCTACGAGACCGTGAAGACACCATACAAATACGGAATGGTGGTGGCACCGGCCGACAACGGCCACAAGATAGACTGTCCGACGGTGTTCCGCAAGGACGGCAAGTGGTTTATGACCTACGTGTGCTACAACGGCAAAGGCGGCACTGACGGCAGAGGCTACGAGACATGGATTGCCACCAGCAGCGACCTGCTCCACTGGCAGACACTCGGCAGAGTGCTCGAATACGGAAGCGGCGACGAATGGGACAGAAACCAGCGCGGAGGATTCCCGGCGCTCGTAGACTACACCTGGGGCGGCTCCTATGAGATAGAGCGATACAAGGGACGCTACTGGATGACATACATCGGAGGAGAGGGCACCGGCTATGAGGCGGTGAACGCTCCGCTGAGCATCGGACTGGCCTCGACGAAGCTCGACGTGACGAAGGCTCATCCTTGGGAGACGGCAGGCAAGCCGGTGATGTCTTACAAAGACAAGAACGCCCAGTGGTGGGAATACATGACACAGTATAAGAGCACGGTGTATCGTGTGGACAAGAAACTCTTCGGCTATCCCTTCATGATGTATTACAACGCCGGAGGAAAAAATGCCACACATCCCAAAGGCGAGCGCATCGGAGTGGCTTTCTCACACGACATGAAGAAATGGACACGCTACAAGGCTAACCCCATCTTTGCCCACGACACCGACGGCACCATAACAGGCGACGCGCAGATAGTGAAGATGGGAAACATCTACGTGATGTTCTATTTCTCTGCCTTCAACTCCACCCGCGAATACAACGCCTACAACACCTTCGCCGCAAGCCGCGACATGATACACTGGTATGACTGGCAGGGAGCCGACCTCATCGTGCCGTCGAAACCATACGACGAGATGTTCGCCCACAAGAGCTATGTGGTGGAACACGACGGAGTGGTATATCATTTCTATTGCGCCGTGAACAACAGCGGACAGCGGGGCATCGCCGTGGCTACGAGCCGTCCGATGGGAAAGAGCGAAATCTCATTCCCGACGCCGGACCCAGTGGGCAAACGCACCACTGTGGGCCTGAACGACAGTTGGCAGATAACCTTCGGTGGTGAGACCTTCACCAAAGACATACCCTTCAACCTCGACGACTATTACGGAGCGCTGCAGAAGGAACACGGCAACCTGCACGGCAAGGCGGTGTTCCGCAAATCGTTCACAGCTCCCGATCTGGAAGGCAAGGAGTATTTCCTGAGATTCGAGGGAGTGGGCACATATTGCGACATACTGCTCAACGGCAAGAAGCTCGGCACCTACGACATCGGACGTACCACCGAGACGATAGACATCACGCAGAGCGTGGCGAGGGGAAAGGAGAACAGTCTTGAGGTGCGCGTGTCGCATCCCAAAGGCATCACCGACATGCCGTGGGTATGCGGCGGATGCAGTTCGGAATGGGGATTCAGCGAGGGATCGCAGCCCTTCGGCATCTTCCGTCCGGTTGTGATGGAGATAACCGACAAGGTGCGCATAGAGCCGTTCGGAGTGCATGTGTGGTCTAACCAGGCATGCGACAGTATCTTCGTCGACACCGAGGTGAAGAACTATGGAGAGGAGGCAGCCACCTTCCAGTTGATAAACAAGCTCTCGGAGAAGAGCGGCAAGCAGACCCTGCGCCTGACCGACGAGGTGACGCTGCTGCCGGGAGAGGTGAAGACCGTGCGCCAGCAGGCAGCGATACAGAATCCGCGGCGCTGGACGATGGAGAAACCATATCTCTACAACCTCAACACCATGATAAAGCGAGGCGGAAAGGCTACCGACGACCTGCTGACGCCGTTCGGATTCCGCAGCATATCATGGCCGCTGACGAGAGGCGACGGCGACAAACGCTTCTTTCTCAACGGCAAACCGGAGTTCATCAACGGCGTGTGTGAGTATGAACACCTGTTCGGACAGAGCCACGCCTTCAGCGACGAGCAGATAGAGGCGAGGATGAAGGAGGTGATGACCACGGGCTTCAACGCCTTCCGCGACGCACACCAGCCACACAACCTGCTCTACAAGAAGATAATCGACGAGAACGGCATACTGTGGTGGCCGCAGTTCTCGGCACATATATGGTATGACACGCCACAGTTCAAGGAGAGCTTCAAGCGCCACCTCATACAATGGGTGAAGGAGCGCCGCAACTCTCCGTCGGTAATCCTGTGGGGACTGCAGAACGAGAGCACCATACCGGCGGAATTCGCCAAGGAATGCTCCGACATCATACGCCGCCTCGACCCCACATGCGGAACGCAGCGCCTCGTGACCACCTGCAACGGAGGCGAGGGGACAGACTGGAACGTGGTGCAGAACTGGAGCGGCACGTATGGCGGAAAGCTCGAAGACTACGCCAAGGAACTCTCGCGCGACGACCAGCTCCTCAACGGAGAATACGGTGCGTGGCGCACACTGGGCAACCACTCGGGAGAACGATATACGGAAGAGAAGCAGTGTGACATACTGGAGCGCAAGGTGCAGCTGGCAGAGAGCGTGAAGGACAGTGTGTGCGGACAGTTCCTCTGGACCCTGCAGAGCCACGACAATCCCGGACGCCGACAGCCGGAGGAGGGCTTCAGGATGATAGACAAGGTGGGACCCTTCAACCACAAGGGACTGATATCCACATGGGAGCAGCCGGGCGACGCATTCTATATGTATAAGTCGCACTACGTGTCTGCCGACAAGGAACCGCTGGTGTATATCGTGCCGGCGATACATATCGACAGCATCGGCGGAAAGAAAGAGGAGGGCGACAGTATGGCTGTGGCAACTCTCGACAGTGTGAGGGTTTACAGCAACTGCGACCGTGTGACGCTGAGCTGCGGACAGTGGAGCCAGACCAAGGAGCGCGACGTGAAGGGCAACACCACGCTCTTCCGCTTCTATGGAGTGAAGGCGGGCGGCGACGCCCTCGTGGCACGCGGATACTGCAAAGACCGTCTGGTGAGCTGCGACTCTCTCGCCATGCCTTCGTATAACGCATGGAACGAGGATATCATAAAGCCTGCCAACGGATACAACTACATAGCGCGCATAAACTGTGGCGGCGACGACTATGTGGACAGCTACGGACTGACCTGGCAGCAGGACAACAGCAGCTGGTCATCATCGTGGGGCGACGGGTTCAAGAAGGAGACCAGCCCCTATCAGGCGAGCCAGACGTATAATCCGCTGATGTTCGCATCGCCGCTCTTCCGCAGTTCGCGATTCGGCAGACACCGTCTGTCGTACACCATACCGGCGCAGCCCGGCGACTATCGCGTGGAACTCTATTTCATCGAGCCTTGGTGGGGCAGGGGAGAGTCGGCGACTACCGATTATGAGGGCTTGCGACTCTTTGATGTGGCGGTGAACGACACCACACGAATCCGCAACCTCGATCTCTGGGCACAGGCGCGCTACGGCAGACCATACAAGCGGGTGCTGAATGTTCACAACGAGGGCAAGGAGATACGTATCGACTTCCCGAAGGTGAATGCCGGACAGGCTGTCATCTCTGCCATCGCCGTGGCGACCGAAAACCACGACGTGAAGCCGGTGGAGAAGAAGCCGAAGAAGGAGAGCAAGACGATGTGGGCAGACTTCGAGAAAGAGACCTATGCCGCCACACCCGACAGTCTGCTGCCGCCGAAGACCAGCAGTGCCATCACCGCAGAGGGAATCCTGCACAAGGGAACGATGACGTTTGAATACAACGTTGGTGTGGCAAAGGTGTATGCCCTGAGATTCCGCTACTACAATCCTGAGAAGGAGCGCACGCTCCACGTGAAGATAACCGACCTCAACGGTGTGGTATACAAGGAAGACGACATCACCTTCGTGAAGACTCCGGAGAAGAAGACCAAGCGCCGCAACACGAGCATCACCACTGGTTCGCAGACCAATGCCGGCAGCTATAAGGTGACTCTCACGGGCGACGGCATCGACAGGATGCTCTTCGAGAAGCTGACGATAGAATAGAATATCTGGGTGTGAAGAAGCACAGAAAACAGAATCGCTCAAACATTATGTCTTGAAAACAATATTGTTCAAAGCATAATGTTTGAGCGATTTTTTTGTTTTTATTATCCCTAACAGGGCTTCAGGGCTTGTCCGGGTTTTGTCTTTCAGAAGAGCGACTTTATCACCAATGGGTTATAAGAACTTGATTTGTCTTTCAGAAGAGAGGTCTTGTCCTACAGCCTCTTGTCGATGCGGCAAAGCGGTTCGTTCTGTCCGCCCATCTCCTTTTTGTATCTCTCGTCGCCGCGACACATGTCGAAGTCTGCCACTCCCTCGTCAATCCATCTCTTCGAAGCCTCGAGTATGAGCAGGATGCCGGGAGAATAGCGGCTGAAAGAAGTGTCGATGGCGAGCTTCGGCATGAGCAGATGGTTGCGGTGGCGATACACTATCATGAATGCCGCCGGCCGGTCGTCGATATGCAGCACGTAGAGCTCCGCCGCATCGAGCGTCTTCAGACTGCGGTTGGCGCATCCCGAACGGGTTTCATACATAGCCTTGAGGCTGATGCCGATTTCAGACATAGCTCCCGTCTTGCGGTGGCGCCAAGCCATCTTGCGTCTCAGATAGAGTTTCCACAGACTGCGCATATATCCGTCGTCGGGCATTCCGCCCCGGCGATACACCTTCAGTTCCATCCTCTTGGAGTCGGTTTTCAGATGGTTGTATGCCTTGCGGATGTTCTTGTATATGTTCTTGTTGAGCGATGCCACATAATCCTCATGACTTTCAAATCCGTCGAGCGGCACATGATAGCTCGTGCGCTCCTTCAGTTCGCCGCCAATTCTCTTCATCACGCCGGCGAAGGGAGCCGCCATAGGCACATCGGCAAAGCTGATCTTCATCCCCTTGAGTGCCGTCTCGATATATCCGGCGATGGCAGCCGTCATCTCCCCGTCCCACTCCCCTGTGTAGGGGCAGCAGATGTTGAGCACTCCCGCCACTCTGCATGAGGGAATCCTCACCTTCTTCGACAGTCGTGTCACCAGTGTGGGTATGATGGCGAACGGTCTGCCGTCGAGTCTCACCAGATGGTAGCGCATCGCAGAGGCAAACTTGCCGAAGCCCCTGGTGGTGTGGCGGAACAGGAATTCGTTCCATTCGTAAGTCTGATAATATGTGTATTCAACGTATCTGACGCCGTTCTCCTCCGCTTTCCTGTCGAGCTCGGTCCATTCCGTTTTGATTTCGTTGATATCGTTGTGGCTGCTGAATGATAATAATTCTTTTGGCATAGTGTGGTTTTGCTGATTGTACCCAAATGGTTTGATGACCGATTGGGACTTGATGATGTGTCATTTTTCGTAGGCAGGTGCAAAAGTAATGAATAAAAACAGAATAATATGCAATATGTCCAAATAAGTGGCGGCGAAAATATTTCATCATCACTAAAAGGGCTGTCGTATCTCATATTTTACATGGGAGGAATGAAAATATGGACAACTTTTTGAAATGCCGGAAAAACTTCGTAAATTAGCGGCGAAAACAAAAAGAGCAGAATGGTTGGGAAACCCGAAACAGGGGGATGTGATATTTAGGGATTTCCATTTCGTGGCTTTGCGACTTTGAATCAGTTAAGAACCCAATTGTTTTTCAAAACATATAGATGACATTTATGAAGAAAATCCACATCTTGTTGTCGGCATTGAGTCTGTCTGCTGCTGCACCCGCCACTTTGTCGGCACAAAACAATTTCCAGTTGGTTGAGGAGAGCGTGAGCAATCCGGACAACACACCGGCTCCCGTATATCCGGTGCCGAGCGACCGTCAGCTCAAATGGAACGAAACGGAATTCTACGCTTTCTTCCACTACGGCATGAACACCTATACCAACCAGGAATGGGGGACAGGCATGGAGCGTGAGACAGTATTCGCACCGACACAGAAACCCGACCCGAAGCAGTGGCTTGAGGTGGCAAAGAAGGCTCATATGAAGGGTGGCATCGCCGTGGTGAAGCATCACGACGGCTTCTGCCTATGGCCTACAGCAACGACAGAGCACTGCACACGCAACTCTTCCGGCTACGGAAAGGATGTAGACATCCCGAAGGACTTTGCCGACGCCGCACGCGAGCTCAACATGAAATACGGCTTCTATGTCTCTCCGTGGGACCTGTCGAGTCCGTATTGGGGCAAGAAAGACAGCAACGGCAACTATACCGACGAGTATGCAAGGCTCGTGTTCCTGCCTCAGTGTGCAGAGCTTGCACAGTATGGTAAAGACCAGTTTGAGATGTGGTTCGACGGCGCTACCGGTGGCGACTATGCAGGCGGTTATGGCAGCTACACCACTTCGGGGAAACGCACCATCGACAACTCGCAGACATACTACGACATTCCCAACCTCCGCGACTCTATCCACAATCTCCTTCCCGACGTCGTAATGTGGGGCGTTGGCGACGAGGTACGCTGGATAGGCAACGAGAACGGCTATTCAGGACAGACATGCTGGTCAATGGGCGACGGCGAGGCGGGCAGTGAATACGCATGGATGTGGGCAGCCGGCGAGAGCGACGCCAGATCTACAAAAGGCTGGTTCTGGGACTCAAACCTGGACAACGAGGTGAAGACTGCCGAGACTCTCTTCAAGATGTATCTTGAGACAGTAGGCCGTAACGCCACCTTGCTGCTCAACCTCCCGCCAAATCGCGCCGGCCTTATCGACGACTCTGTTGCAGAACAGATGGAGGCACTCGGCGACTTGCTCGACAAGCGCCTCGGCACCGACCTCGCAAAGAGCGCTACCGTGACAGCCGACTGCACCCGCGAGGCTATGGGCAACGGCAACTACGAAGCCAGGAATCTGATTGACGGAAACAAAGACACATATTGGGCAACTCCCGACGGCAGTAAGAAGGCTGTCATCGAACTCAAGTGGGACACGCCGCAGACAGTGCGCTACGTTTCGCTCATGGAGTATATCAAGCTCGGACAGCGCATCAAGAAGTTTAAGATCGAGACAAGTGAAGACGGAGTGACATTCACCAAGCGCGGTGGCAATCAGGCAACGACAACCGTAGGCTACAAGCGCATCATCCCGCTCAACGGCTCAACGGCAGAATACTCTACAGACGGCTATATGGCAAAGGCTATACGCATCACCATCGAGAACTCAAGGTCTTGTCCGCTGCTCCACACAATAGAAGTGTTCTAAAACTGCACAGGCTGTCTCTGGAATACTACATTAAAGCGGTATAATGACCATTTTGGCTAATACTTATTCCATCAAGCAAAAAGCAAAGAAACAATGAACATAAAGAAATATATCTGCCTTGCGGGCCTCATTCTTCCTGTCGTCGCTATGGCGCAACAGGACAAGACACTCTGTGACTTCGAGACTCCGGAGAGCTACGTGAGTGTGCGTGCATACGACACATGTCCTATATCCCCCTTCAACCTCAACAGACTCAAGGGTAATGTGCAGGTGGTTGACAACGACCTCAACGAAGTGGACTCCGATTTGGGTTACGCTCCTGATGAATCGGCAAAGATTCTCGGCGTGCAGCGCTCACGCTTCGGCAGCAACACCTTCGGCGCTCTCGTAGAACTGAAGGAGCCGTTCGCTCTTGAAAAAAAGACACAATACATACACGTGAAGATCAGCTCCACCCGTTACACCCAGTTTATGCTCATCGGTCTGGGCAACCGCGACGACCGTCCTTGCCAGCCGGCAACGACAGAGCAGTTCTGGAGCCTGCCCACAAAAATCGGTACGGCAGGCAAATGGAAGGACGTGGTGTTCCCGGTCACGGGAGCCAAGGGCGTCACTATCAAGAGCCTCCTCGTTGTAGTAGACCGTCAGTCGCCTCACGACCAGAAGAGCGACTTCGCCGTATTCATCGATGATATCATCCTCAGCAGCAAGGTCGCTCCGTTCTTCTCAAAACCGGTTTACCCAATCAACTACAACAAGACGACAGCCCACACACGTGCCGACCGCTACATCAAGTCTGTTGGCCTCGGTTCGCAGACCGCAGCAGTAAACCAGGACACGGACAAGAAACTCTACATCAAGAACCTCGACGACATCTTCCTTGCCAGACCAGGCGAGACGGTCACGCCTGCTATCAGCTGGAAAGGCGAACGTATGCATGGGTATGCTTACCTCGACAAGGGTAACGACGGCAAGTTCAACGTTGATTACACCGACACCGGCATCACCGACAACAAGGACCTCGTAGCGTTTTCTTACTATAAGGGCGAGGACAGCAAGGGCGGTACGGCAAGCGACGGCTGCGGCGTGGCAATGCCTTCGTTCAGGATTGCAGAAGACCAGACACCGGGCATCTATCGAATGCGGTACAAAGTGGACTGGGACAACGCAGACCCCGGCGGCAGCACCACAACAGACAACAATATCTCGGACAACGGCGGAGGCATCGTTGACGTGCTCGTAAACATCCACGCTGACGAGGTGGATATCTACCGCACTGTTGAGGATAACGGCGGTGGTCTGAACGGTGAGATTCTCCTCTCCAACGGCAAGCCGGTGACAGGACAGACCACTCCCTTCGGTCGGTCATTCAAGATAAAGACCCAGCCGGCAGAAGGCTTCCTGCTCGACTACGTGAAGATTCGCCATGGCTACAATCTTGAGGGGGCGAACATGCTGAATGAGAATCCGCAGTGGAAGGAATACACAGTGCAGGCTTCACAATTCGTCAACGGTGAGTATACCATCCCTGCCGACTGCGTAGATGGCAATATCCGTTTCGTGCCGTACTTCAAGAGCAAGCCTTCAGGCGTTGACAGTCCTACACCAGCGACATTCACCGTGAAGGCTGGCAAGGGCGAGATCGTTCTCAACGCCGAAGTGGCTACGAGAGTGGAGATCGTAAACCTTCAGGGCAGCTTGTTGTTCAGCGGCACAATTGAAGGCTCACGCACAATCTGCGTTCACCAGGGCGTCTACATCGTTAACGGCGAGAAAATTCTCGTGTGGTGATATGATATTCACTCAGAATATAATCGAAACGCCATAACGAATCACATAGGTCAGAATTTCCCCCACGGCGTGGGGAATAGAACCCCCTAATGTGGGGTTTCGTTCCCCACGCCGTGGGGGAAAATTACGTGTATATAGTTTAGCCCCAAATCTGTCGTTTGGACTTGTAGGGATTCTGTTGTTGTTCTTGCATAGAGGATTTTTGTTGGGTTAAGACTAAATAAGTAGGTTTCACTTCCTTTAATTTTGTGTTTATAAGTAATTGGATTATCTTTGCATAAGATAAGCTGCACCTCAGCATAATATTCAAGCAAGCTTGATATTCTGCATTCGGTTTGCATTATCTTTGCATAAGATAAATTAACGCATTACGCACAATGGCAAAGATGAAGATACATATCGACTATACGGCGAACAGGACTACGGGAGTTCTGCTCGGACTCGTCTTTGCCCTCACGCTGCTGTTCGTGGCACTGGAATGGAGAAGCGGCGGACCGCAGATGTTTGACGACATGGATGTAGATTCCGACCCGTCGTTCGACCCGGAACTGCTGGCGCGGCAGCAACAGAAAGACATGATAGCATATCTGAAGCCGGGAACAACGCCGAAGGCGGTGACGGAGAAGATAAAGGCGGTGGACGAACAACCGCAGACGGAGATGCCCACGAAGATGGACCAGCCGAACGGAGATGCCGACGAGGGCAAAGGAGTGGGCAACGCCGGACAGGCTGCCGACGACAGCAGTAACGAGACAACGGCACAGGCTCCCGTGGCAACCGACATGAACGACAATCCGCTCAACTTCAGGATTGTGGAGAAACTGCCCGAATTCCCCGGCGGAATGGTGGAGTTCATGAAGTGGATAACCAGCAACCTGCGCTACCCGCAGGCGGCGCGCGACCAGAAGATACAAGGCAAAGTGGTGGTGGGATTCATCATCGGCAAAGACGGAACCGTGTCGGAGCTGAAGGTGGTGCATAAGGCAGATCCGCTGCTCGACGCCGAAGCACTGAGGGTGCTCAGGAGAATGCCGAAGTGGAAGCCCGGCGAGGACAAGGGCAAACCTTGTCTCACATATTTCTGCATACCAGTGAACTTCGTATTGTGATACTTGGCATAAAGAAGATACATCCATGCCCGGAGAACAGACAAGGCAGGAATTGCCTTGTGTGAATACAGACATAACGGAATAGAAAACATAACACATAACTGCAATGCAAAAAATGCAAAGACTATTGGGCAGCATGCTCATTATCATCAGTCTTGTCTTGGCAGCTCCGGCAGATGCCGCCGCACAAGACAAGGCGACAGCGGCGGCAAAACCGGCTGCCGTGGAAAAGACAAGACAAAAACCGGCTGCCGCGAAATCAAAAACCGCTGCGGATAATGAAAATGGTGCAGCGCCGGCTGAGGCATCAGAAGCAGCACCTGCCGCCGCACCGAAAGCTGCCGCCAATGCCCATGCCGACAGTCTCGGTGCCGACGACACACAGGCTGAGGCTACCGACACGGCAGATATGGCTGCCGATCTGGAAGGCATCGACGACGAAGAGCCGCTGAGCTTCCATCAGGTGCTCAAAACCAAGTTCATCGAGGGTTCGGCAGGATTCATGTCGCTCGTGGCACTGGCTCTCGTGCTCGGACTCGCCTTCTGTGTGGAGAGAATAATATTCCTCACGCTCAGTGAGATAGACGCCAAGAGAATGATGGCAGACATCGACGGGGCGCTCTCAAATGGCGACCTGCAGGCGGCACAGAAGATGTGTGAGCAGGAGCGTGGTCCCGTGGCATCCATCTGCCGCAAAGCGCTCGCCCGCATCGCCGAACCGATAGACAATATCGAGCGCGGCATATCAAGCTACGGTTCCGTAGAGGCTGCAAACATGGAGAAGGGATGCTCATGGATAAAACTCTTCATCGCCATCGCACCGTCGCTCGGATTCCTCGGCACCGTGATAGGAATGGTGATGGCATTCGAGCAGATACAAGACGCCGGCGACATCAGTCCTACCATCGTGGCATCGGGAATGAAGGTGGCGCTCATCACCACCATCTTCGGAATCATCGCGGCGCTCGTGCTCCAGGTGTTCTACAACTACATCGTTTCCAAGATAGACCATATCACTGCCGATATGGAGGAGTCGGCGATAAAGCTCCTCGACTCCATCGGTAAATACAAGAACCAGAAAGGCTGACATGCAGCAGAAAGAAAAACAAGACAATAACGCTATGGGTATGAAAAAGAGAAAGCTCAAGGCATGGCAGATGTCCACCCGTATGCTCTATGCCATGATAGGCGTGACGGCTGTGGTCTTCGCGCTCTTCTATCTCGTGGGCTACGATATGCCATACGTGTTCGACCCCGACTACAATGCTCCGCTGCTCACCGACATCGTGCTCATTTTCATCTATCTGATGGTGGTGGGGGCTGTGGGAGTTCTGGTCTTCTCGCTGTATAAAGCGGCGAAAATCCGGTCTGCCGAGAAGGTGGTCAACGGCATCCCCGTGGCAAGGATAAAGCGCTGGTCGGCAATGGCGTTCGTGGCAATGCTCGTGCTGGCATACGTGGCAGGGTCGGCAGATCCGCTGTCTGTAAACGGCAAGACCTTCAGCGACGCCATGTGGCTCAAGGTTGCCGACATGTTCATATACACCGTATTCGCCATGCTCCTCGCTGCCGTAGTGGCAGTGGCGGTGTCGGTAGGCGGATCGGCAATGAGGAGGAAAAACAGGAAAAAGGAGGAAAAGTGATAAGACAGAAAAGGTTTTCAATGAATTTCCGACGCGGCAAGCGTGAGGTGCCGGGGCTGAACACCACTTCCACCGCCGACATCTCGTTCATCCTGCTCGTCTTCTTCCTCGTCATCTCGTCGATGGATTCCACCAAGGGTGTCTTCAAGCAGCTGCCGCCCGAAGACAAGGCGAAGGCGGAGGAGGTGACGGAGATGGACCGCCGCAACGTGATGGATATCAGCATCTGGGGCGAGGGCGACGTGAGAGTAGACGGCAAGCCTGTCGACGTGAGGCGTCTGCAGGGAATGGTGGAGAAATTTGTTGCCGGCTGTCCCGACCGCGCCACACACGTGGTGAGCATCAAGATGCTCCCCACATCCAAATACGATGATTATTTCCACGTTCAGGATGCAGTAAGCTCGGCATACACCTCAATCCGAAACTCTGCCGCGATGGGCATCTACCACAAGCAGTATGCGGAATGCGAACAGTATGAGCGCAAGAAGATAGACAAGCTCTATCCGCAGCGTGTGATGGAAAACCTGAACGAGGAGAGCGGTCAGGATGCGGCAGACAAAGAATAACCCCCAACCTGGCTGATGACCGATTTGAGGAACTAAAAACAGAATAGGAGACAACAGAATATGTTTATACGCAAACGCCGCAGCGTGCCGGAACTGAACACGGCATCGCTGCCCGACCTTATCTTCACGGTGCTGTTCTTCTTCATCATCGTAACCCACATGCGACAGGACGAGGTGAAGGTGAGATATCGTGTGCCTGAGGGCAGACAGCTCACGAAGATGAAGAAGAAGGCTGGCGTGACCCATGTGTATATCGGAAAGCCTGTAGACGGTAGGCAGGAGGGCTACCGCATACAGGTGGACAGCAAGGTGGTGGCAATAGACCAGCTCGTGGACTATCTCGCGGAGTCGCGCTCCGGCATGTCGCCCGACGAGGCCCAGGAGATGACCGTGGCGCTCTCTGCCGACAAGGATGTAGACATGAAGACCGTGATGGAGGTGAAGCAGGCGCTGCGACGGGCAAACGCCCTGAAGGTGACGTTCATCGGAACCAGGATAAACAAGTCAACGTCTGCCCCTACAAAAAAATGAATGAGTCTCAGTCATATCAGTAGTTATGACACCTGACTTTGACAAAATGTGTACCCTCAAAATAACATTCCCTCATTTTCAATAACTTAGCAAAAATAACAATGAAAAAAGGGTGACGCATAGTCAAAGTCAGGAAAAGGGTGTGTCAAAGTTTTTCTTTTGATACGCCCTCGTTCTTGATTTGCAATTGTTCGCTATTTCTCATTAAGTGACAGTGAAATCATACCAAGTTGTTTTTTTTCGTCACTTATACGATTTTCCACATCACAAAAACAATAATCCGCATAGTTCTTTCCTTTGTTCTTTACCTTTGCGGCATATTTACGAATTCTAAAAAATATAATCTAAAAACAATTAAAAAGTAAAATTATGAAAAGAATGATGAGTCATTTATTCCATGTGGCTCTGATGCTTTTGGCTTTTACCTTTGCGAATCCTGTTATCAGCCATGCGCAACAGACAGCTGTTGCGTCATGGGTGTTCTCGGAGGGATGGGAAAGCTCAAGCAGCGGAACTGTTGTGACCTACACTCCGGATGGCAGCGGATGGCAGGCGATAAGCAATACCGCATGGAAAAGTAAACAACCGGTGTTTCTGCCGAACACATGTTCTGGAGTACAGACCAACTATAAGCTTTCGCTGAAGACAAGTGACGGCAAGTGGGAGGTAAAGCAAAGTAAGGACAGCTATGTCTTGCGTCTGAACACAGCTTCGATAGATAAATTTACACAAAAGGAAAACTATGGTGATGCCTCAACACATGACCAATATTTCGAAGTGAATTTCCCTACTGTAAACCTGAACAACGTGAAACTTAATTTCGCTATAGGCGACGGCTCAAGCAGCTCCACACATTTTGGTGTGGCGTATTCCGTTGATGGAGGGACGACATGGACAACACTTGATGACTATGTCAGCGGCAGTCATTGGAATACATATAATGATGCTGTTTACTCTCTTGATGCCGACAATAAGGAGAATGTCATAGTGAGACTCTTTATTGTCAGTGCCACGAAGAAAAGCAATTACAATCTGAAATATGTAAAGGTGCTTGCTGACGACCATGAAGCACCGGCATTCGTATCAAGCCGTCCAAAGGATAATGAGGATAATGTCGTGACAACAGGAACCATTGCTTTGAACTTTGACGAGAGTGTGCATGTGGCGGATGGGGCAGAGGCAACGCTTACGAATGCAAATACAAACAGTGTTGTCAAGCTTGCTCCAACAGTAAACGGCAATGTAATTCGTTTCAGCTATTCTGCTCTTGACAAAAGTGCGATGTATAACTTTGAGCTACCGGCAAATACAGTAAGTGACCTTTCTGGAAATGTGCTTGCGAAAGCCTTGACGTTCAGTTTCATCACCGCCGATACCGATCCGATACCTGCTCCTACAATAGAAAGCAAGAATCATTTGTGGTACAACAAGCCAGCAGGCTATTGGGAAGAAGCTCTACCGTTGGGAAACGGTCGTCTTGGTGTTATGCACTCCGGTAGTGTCGCATGCGATACGCTCCAGCTCAACGAAGATACATTCTGGGACCAGGGACCGAACACGAACTATAATGCAAATGCTTTTGGAGTACTCGGAGAAGTACAGCAAGGCATCTTCAATAAAGATTATGCTTCGGTACAGAATCTTGCAGTTACGAACTGGATGTCGCAAGGCTCGCATGGAGCAAGTTATCGTGCAGCAGGTGTTGTCTTGCTTGGCTTCCCGGGACAGCGTTTCGATGATATGGAAAGTGCACAGACTTCGGATGCTGTTGATGCACAAGGCTATGTTCGCTATCTTGATATGAATACTGCAACAAGCAATGTGGAGTATCATGTGAAAGGTGTAGGGTATAAGCGTACAGTATTCACTTCTTTCAAGGATAATGTCACAGTGGTGCGTCTTGAAGCGGACCAGACAGGTAAACTCGACTTTAATGTGGCTTATGCCGGTTGTAATAAGTCGAATATAGAGAAGCTCACGTCTAACGTCCTCTATGACGATCATACTGTCAAGGCAACGATGGGACCGGCACGTGACAAGTGTGAGAATGTGGAAAACAAGCTCAACCTTTGTACTTATCTGCGTATTGTGGACACTGACGGCGCTATTACAAACGACAATGTCAATATCTATGCTCAGGGAACAGTGGGAGCCGCTACAAATGCTCCGCGTCTTAATGTGACAGGTGCTACATACGCTACAATCATTATTTCGCAAGCCACTAATTTCAAGAAATATGATGATGTAAGCGGTGATGCAAGTGCATCAGCTCTTGCCTATCTGGAAGCTTACGAGAACAGCAAGAAAGATTATGTTACAACGCTTTCGGATCATGAATCTGTCTACAGGGCACAGTTTGACCGTGTGGACCTGACTCTTGCAGGTAATGCTACACAGGAGTCCAAGAACACGGAACAGCGTATAAAGGAGTTCCATAAGACTTCTGATCCTCAGTTGGCAGCCAACTACTTCCAGTTTGGACGTTACCTGCTCATATCTTCTTCACAACCAGGCACACAGCCAGCTAATCTGCAGGGCATCTGGAATCCTGATGCGCGTCAGTATCCGGCTTGGGATTCGAAATACACATCAAATATCAATGTTGAGATGAACTACTGGCCTGCAGAAGTCACAAATCTTGCAGAATGCCATGAGCCGTTTGTCGAGATGGTCAAGGATGTAAGTGTTACAGGTGCGGAAACAGCTCAGAAGATGTATGGCGCACGTGGATGGGCTTTACATCATAATACAGATATTTGGCGTACGACAGGTGCGGTAGACAATGGCACCGTAGGAGTATGGCCTACATGTAACGCATGGTTCTGCTCTCACCTTTGGGAGCGTTATCTCTTCTCTGGCGACAAGACATATCTTGCAGAGGTCTATCCTATAATGAAGGGAGCGGCAGAATTCTTCCAGGATTTTCTTGTGAAGGATCCGAATACAGGGTATATGGTTGTTTGTCCGAGCAACTCACCGGAGAATCATCCTGGTATAGGCTCTTATACCAAGTCTGACGGTAATACTGCAAACATTGCCCTTTTCGGAGGAGTTGCCATGGATAACGAGATGGTCTATGACTTGTTGAAGAATACAGCTCTTGCAGCTCGTGCTCTTGGTGAGGATGCGGATTTCGCAGATGCTCTTGATGCTCTGAAGGCACAGATTACTCCATGGAAGATTGGTAAATACGGACAGGTACAGGAATGGCAGGAAGACTGGGATAAAGAGAATTCGTCTCATCGTCATCTGTCTCATCTCTGGGGCGCTTATCCTGGCAATCAGGTTTCTCCATACGAAAACGCTACACTTTATCAGGCAGTACACAAGAGTCTTGTCGGACGTGGCGATGCTGCCCGCGGATGGTCGATGGGATGGAAGGAAGCCATGTGGGCACGTATGCTTGATGGAGACCATGCCATGAAGATTCTTAAGAACCAGCTTGTCCTGCTCGACCCTAATGTGACAATCGCTTCTTCCGACGGCGGCTCGTATGCAAATATGTTTGATGCCCATCCTCCATTCCAGATTGACGGAAACTTCGGAGCTACTGCAGCTATAGCAGAGATGCTTGTGCAGTCACATGCCGGCTTCTTGCATGTTCTTCCTGCATTGCCTACGGAATGGAAAGCCGGTGGCGAAGTGAAAGGACTGTGTGCCCGTGGCGGATTTGTGGTGACAGATATGAAATGGGTTGACGGCAAGATAGAGAAGCTTGCAGTGAAGTCTACTGTCGGCGGAAACTTACGTCTGCGTACTGCAACACCATTGACAAATGCCGATGGTACAGCTCTTTCTGTAGCAGAAGGCAATAATACCAATTCTTTGATGCAGCCTTACGGCATGCCGGAGCCTATAGTCAAGGATGCAAGTAAGATTCCTGCCACTACGCTTCCGGATACTTATCTCTATGATATTCCAACTAATGCAGGTGAGGAGATAACGCTTGTTGGAGGCCTTGCTGCTATTGTTCCTGTATCAGGTCTTTCCAGAGAGTCTGAAAAAGATAATGCTATATATAATCTTAACGGTCAGCGTGTTGGAGAAGGTTATCATGGCGTAGTTGTCGCTAAGGGAAAGAAATATGTTAAATAGCAAATAATTCTTTGTTGAATAATATTAGTGAGGGGAGAATGCGTTGACATTCTCCCTTTCCTTTTGTATTAATGATTAAAAGTGTTATCTTTGCAAGTGCTAATGACTAATCGTTACTTGTAATGAGGCTTATTTCGGATAATATAATGAATGTAAAAAGGATGTTGCTCTCCTTCCTGTTGACGTTGCTTACCGGTATTTCGCTTGCTGGAAATACGGAAGTGCAAATAACTCATTTCTCTGAAAAGGATGGCTTGCCCCAAAGTGTGTTTACTGGGATTATTCAGGATTCAAAGGGGTATATCTGGATTAGCTCGTGGAACGGTCTTTGCCGCTATGATGGCTATTCCTTCTTCCACTATAAGGCACGGCAAGGTGACAATTGCCCTTTGCCAAACAACCGTATCTTGTCTATTAGTGAGACAAAAGACGGGAATATCCTGTGTAAGTTTCATGAAAACAAGTTCTTTCTTTTCAAATGCAATGAAAAACGCTTTGTCGCATTGCCTGACAGAGTGAAGAGTCAGGCAGATCGTTTCAGACCGACAGCCCAACAGAAATCCATGATTGGCTGTCTGCCTGAATATAAGGATATAGAAACACGTATTTTGTATAAAGACCGTCAAGGCGGCTATTGGGTGTTCACTCATAGCGGACTTGACCGTGTTGTCTTTAACAAGAAGCGTTTGTCACCTGTTAAAAGGAGCAGTGAAGGCGAAGAGTTTATACGCTGTATTTTCCAATATGGAGCCGATGACATCTTTGTTGCCGATAAAAACGGAGTTATCTGTGTCTGGGACAAAGTCGGAAATACTAAAGGATACTTATGTGGTAACGGCTCAATATCTAAGTTGCGTCATCCGTTTGGTGCAAATGCCTATTGTATGTTTAGGGACTCACATGGGTATTTGTGGATAGGCACAAAGCCAAACGGACTGTTCAGACTGATGCCATTAAAGAATGGCGGCTTTAAAGTCAAGGCGTTTTTCAAAGGAAAGGATAACAAGTATGGTATAAACAACAATAGTGTTTATTCGGTGTTGGAAGACAAGTTCGGGCGTATTCTTGTCGGAACATACGGAGGAGGACTGAATGTGATAGTTAATCCTTGGAGCGAAACCCCGCAATTCATCCATTGTGACAATGGGCTTGACCGTTATCCTGTTGAGGCTAAGTTCATTCATGATATGCTGCTTGTTCCTGACGGTAGCCTTCTGCTTGCCACTAATGACGGATTGTTTGCAACAAAGATTCAGCGTGGTATTCATGGTTTGCGCTTCTTGCAGAACAAACGGGTGCCGTCGGATGTGGAGTCGCTCGGCAACAACCAGGTGATGAGTCTGTTGCGTAGTAAGGATGGTAAGATATATGTTGCAACGTATGGAGGAGGGTTGAATGTCGTAAGTTCTGGAAATCTGTTCAGCGACAAGATACGTTTCCGTGCCTACACGATGGATAATGGTATGTCAACCGACATCGTGCTTGCTCTTTACGAAGACAAGAAAGGTTTGATATGGGCAGTGTCGGAACATGGACTTATGTCTTTCAATCCACGTAATGATACTTTTACGAATTATATAGAGGGGACGTTCACTAAAGGCTTTTCTTTTTCCGAATGTCCTCCACTTGGCATAAACACTGGCAAGACAACACTTTTCGGCACTACGCAAGGTGTGCTTGCCGTAGATGAGAATGTTTTGGGCAAGAGTCGTTACGTGCCGAAGATTGTGTTTGATATGCCTGACAGTATATCTCTGTCGCCGGAAGAAAAATCACTTAACGTATCGTTTGCGGCAATCGACTATAATAAGACGGAGCCTATACAATATGCCTACATGCTTGAAGACGTAGATAAGAAGTGGCTTTATACAAAGGACAATCATATAAATCTTTCAAATATTCCGGCAGGGACATTCCGTTTGAGGGTGCGTTCCACTAATGGTGACGGGGTCTGGGTAGACAATGAAGCCTGCATTATAATCCATCGTACGCCATACTTTAACGAACGTCCAGTGGCATGGATGCTGTATGGCGGATTGGTGCTTGCGTTTATATTCCTTTTAGTGAAAGTAATCTGCTATATCCGTAGTCTTGAGAAGGAGATAAGGATTCTCAGACTTTCCAAAGAAGAAAAGATGGAATATATAAAGGTGCGTTTAGGTGATATGATAGAGGGAGACGCCCAGCCGGCGTTGCCTGCTGCAATTGATGGCAGTGTTTACGGTATCGGTTCTGTATCCAGTTCTGATGGGACCGGTTCCGACAATGCTTTTAAGGAAAAGGTGGAAACGTTTATGCAGAAGCATTATTCCGATTCCGAGCTGAATGTGGGAATGTTCTCTTGTGAGATGGGATTGAGCCGTTCGTTGCTTTATATACAGATGAAGAAGGTGTATGGATGCACACCAAATATATATATGCAGAACTATCGTCTTGAGAAAGCTTACGGTATGCTGATAAACGATAAAGGACTGAATGTGTCGGAAATAGCCTATCGTTGTGGCTTTACCGATCCGAAGTATTTTAGTCGATGTTTCAAAAAGGCTGAGGGGTGTACGCCTACAGAGTTTAGGGAGAGACATCAGTTGACGGAATAGTGTCTGTCATATAGTGTTGGACTTATAATAACCCCCAAACGGCCTAAGGACCGTTTGGGGTTTATAAATTCTTGTTTTTGTACATCTCAGCCTGTTGCTGGATGAGTGCAGCATCGTCGAAGTAGTTTATCTTCATTGCTTCGCGCACCTCATGCAAGGTTTGTGCTGCAGTTTCGCGGGCGGCAAGACCTCGGAGTCGCAGATCGTACTAGGTCTCTTGGTTAGTCGTGATGGCTATCCATTGTCATATTGTATTTTCAATGGCAGTCAATATGAGGGATACACAATGCTTCCTATCATTGATGATTTCATACAACGTTTCTCTTTGGACGATTTTGTGGTGGTGGCAAAAGTGGAGATTATGCCTCCGAAAAATAGAAAAATTCAAAAAGGGTGACGCATAGTCAAAGTCAGGAAGATAAACAAGTCAACGTCTGCCCCTACAAAAAAATGAATGAGTCTCAGTCATATCAGTAGTTATGACAGAGACTCATTCTCTATTTCCCCAATCCGGCCTGACGACCGACGATTTGATATAAATAGTTTCTGATTTATTCTATGTTCATCTCATTGGCGTCGTCCATATCGTCGTCCTCTTCAGCGGGAGCGTCCACGATAGGCAGCTGGCGGCAGAAAGCCGAGTTAAACGAGATGATGGTCTCGCTGCGCGACAATCCGAGCGGCTGCAGGTTGTCATGGATGATGTTGAGCAGATGATGGTTGTTAAGGGCGTATATCTTCATGAACATATCGTAGTCACCGGTGGTGTAGTGGCATTCCACGATTTCCGGAATGCGTTTCAGCTTCTCCACCACCTCGTCGAAGTTTTCCGGATGCTTCAGGTTGATGCCGATGAAGGCACACGTCTCATATCCTATTTTCTCAGGGTCGATGTTGAATTTCGAACCCTTCAGCACGCCTTGGTTGCTGAGTTTCTGAATGCGCTGGTGAATAGCGGCTCCGCTCACGTTGCAGACTCTTGCCACCTCAAGGAACGGCATTCTTGCGTCTTCCGCGATGAGTTTGAGAATCTTCTTGTCCAAAGAATCTAAATTATGATGTGCCATGTTTTGTTATGATGTTTGTGGATAATTGTTATGTTATATTCTTTCGTTTGTTTTCTTGCTCCTTTATGATGTCTTTTCCCGTAACTTCCATGTGGGGATTATTGTACCATAAAACCATCGGTTGATAATGACCGACGCAGTTTGCTAAACCGTGCAAAGATATATTTTTTTGAAGTAACCTGCAATAGTTTGTAATCAGAAAATGCTATTTCCTTTTAATTTTTTATCCCTGTCTGGTAATTCAAAAATAAATCATTCTCCTTCTTCTGATTTCTATCGTGCCCAAACGCATATCTGCCCTATACGCTCACCTGTGCTGCGATATGCGGCCATGGGTCGTAGCCTTCGAGCTGGAAGTCCTCGAATCTGAAACTGAAGAGGTCTTTCACATCCGGGTTCAGCTTCATCTGGGGCAGAGGTCTCGGAGTGCGGGTCAGCTGCAGCCTTGCCTGTTCGATGTGGTTGAGATAGAGGTGAGTGTCGCCGGTGGTATGGATGAAGTCGCCCGGCTCGAGTCCTGTCACCTGTGCCACCATGAGCAGCAGCAGGGCATAAGATGCGATGTTGAACGGCACTCCGAGGAAAGTGTCGGCGCTGCGCTGGTATAGCTGCAGCGAGAGTTTGCCGTCGGCAACATAAAACTGGAAGAAGCAGTGGCAAGGCGGCAGTTTCATGTCGTCGATGTCGGCCACGTTCCATGCGCTCACAATCATCCGTCGGGAGTCAGGAGTGTTTTTTATCTGTTCCACCACCTTCTTTATCTGGTCAATCGGTTCACCGTTGTGTCCCGGCCACGAGCGCCACTGATGTCCGTAGATAGGACCCAGTTCGCCGTTTTCGTCAGCCCATTCGTTCCAGATGCGCACACCGTGGTCTTGCAGGTATTTCACGTTGGTGTCGCCCTGCAGGAACCACAGCAGTTCGTAGATTATCGACTTGAGGTGTAGCTTCTTTGTGGTGAGCAGCGGGAATCCCTTGCTCATGTCGAAACGCATCTGATTGCCGAAGATGCTTATTGTTCCCGTTCCCGTGCGGTCGGACTTCTTCGTGCCCTCTGTCAGGATGCGGTCGAGGAGGTTCAAGTATTGTTGCATAAGTTCTTATTTCATGTTTTAAAAGATTCAATATCCCAGTTCTTCGTCCACTATCACTACGATATGTCTGCCTGCGGGATGCGAGTTCCGCATTATCTGTATGTAGTTGCAGATGGAGTCAGGCGATTTGCAGTCGTGACACGTGCCGTCGTGTTTGCATGGCGTGTTGAGGTCGGCGAATCGCATCATGTTTACAGGTGCCGCCAGACTGCGGGCGCGCGATATGGCAGCCTCCAGGTTCTGCGCCACCTTGTTGATGCCCACCACCAGAATCACGTGTTTCGGACCGAATGTTATAGCCGCCACACGGTTGCCGTTGCCGTCGATGTTCACTATCTCGCCGTCTTCCGACATGGCGTTGACGCTCGACAGATAGTAGTCAGCATAGAAGGCGCGGCGGTAGATTTCCTGTGCCGCCTCGCGGTCTGGCGCCAGGTCGCGGTCCCAGATGTCGAGACCCTCCTTGTTGTGTAGCGCCCTGGTGAGTCCCATGTCTCGGATAGTCATCGATCCGCCCCATGTCACGGAGCTTCCTTCGGGAATCATCCCGGTAATCTTCTCCACAGCCTCCTGTGCCGTGTGGCAGAAGAATGCTTCGTAGTGTCGCTGCTTCAGGTTGCCCACCAGCTTTTCGGCGAGCAATGCGTTTCTCTTTTCCTTTGGTGTCATGATATGCAGAGTTGTTATTATGGATTTTCATCAAGGATGATGCCTGTATGGATCTAAGTCGGTGATTTTCGGTCTTTCAGGTCCCGGATAAGGCTTGCTGTAGTATAGCGAATATTTGCCGTCGGTCCATATCTTCTGGTATTTCCTTATGAGCGAGAGTTCCTCCATGATATGCTTGTAGCCATCAGGGAGATTCTCCTCGTCGAGCAGCACGTATGGCAGTTCTTTGGTATGCTTCCATGCCACTTTGATGTAGCGGTCGTTCATGCGGTCGGTGCTGTATACCGTGGAGTACACCGCCCACGGCTTGCAATCCAATATCGAAACGGCAGGCAGCGAGAACGAGCATATCATATAGCTGCCCTGGCGGATGTGGGGTTTCACCTCCCGGATGAGATAGTTATACATGTCGGCGTTCTCCTTTGTGGTGAGGATGCCGCGGGTCAGCTGACTGTCCACGGTGTAGCGGCATGCTATGCGGTTGCCCTCTTCCATCTGCTTGTGGGTGAGGTTGAAGAACAGCAGTCCGGCACCCAGCACCCCTATCATACACATGGCGGCACGTCTCTCCAGCTGTTCCTTCTTGGGCATCAGTTCCTCAAACAATACATACATCACGAGGGGCAGGGTGAGGAAACACGTCTCCTTGCCATAGAACGACGGTTCGGCATTGCTTCCCACCGGCATCACGAATGGCAGGAACAGGCTGATCATCACGAGATGGGCGAGCGGAGGGTATACGCCACGGATGAAGAACACCCCCACGCCGCCTATCAGACATAGAGCCATGGTGATGTTTGAGGGGAAGAACGAGAAGTTCATCATTACGAGCGTGAGCACTATGGCTACAGCAACCAGCGTTATCCTCATTATCCTTCTGGTCTGCTTCATTCCGGCCACGATGATAATCCAGAACAGCATGATGTATCCGGCATTAGCCACCACCTCGGTGTAGAGGTCGTACATGCTGCGCATCACGTAGAGCATGCCGTGGGTGTCGCTCTTGTCGGAGGAGATGCCGGCGATGTCGTTGAAGGTCAGTGCGAACACGTTGTCGAGACCTTGGCAGAGCAGCACGACATATCCCAGCAGTCCGCCGAAGCACATACCGATATAGAAGAATGTTGCGCCGTTTGACGGACTGTGTCCGTTGTTCCATTTCCTGGATATGAGCATGGCGCAGAGAGGGAGACAGATGTATGTGATGTTGACGATGCGGAAATATACCGCCACTCCAGCCAGCACACCGCCCATCATTATTATCCACTGGTTGTCTCTGTCGGCTCCGCCATGATAGCATAGGATGCTGAGCAGGAGCAGCAGGGCAGAATAGTCGTTATAGTTTATCTCCGTGTAGCTGCCGTAGTGGGCAAGCGTGGCGATGAGCAGTCCGGTGATGATGCTCCTTGTGGATATGTATTGCCGCAGATATAGATACACCACGGTCTGGGTGACAAGCACATAAACCAGATGCAGCACCCTGAGCCCCAGGAAAGAGTTGATGGAGAACAGTTTGCAGAGAGCCGATGTTACGTCGTAGGTGAGAATCCACTGTCCGAGGAAGTATGACGCGTATGGGTCGCTCGTGAAATGCTGGTATCCCGACATATACATTCCGATGTCGAGATAGGAGAGACCTTGGAACATCTGCACTCCCAGAAACAGTGCCGCAAAGAGCAGATAGATGGAGAAGGCCTTGTGTGATGACAGATTTATCATGATATGATGGATTAGGGTGTTACAGATATGATATTACTGATATGGTGTTACTGATATGGTGGATTATAGTGTTACATTTTTTATTTTTTTGCCGCCGGATAAAAAGGCGGGTTGTTTTGTATTGCCACTGAGTGGTATGGTGTATGGCCTTGTCTTGCCGCCGGTGAGGTCAGACACGGAAATCGTTTATCAACCGTATTATTCTCTCCACATCGTCTTCAGTCATGGTCTGGTTGCAGGGCAGACTCAGTTCCTCGTTGTGGATAAGTTCCGTGACGGGCAGTCCGCCGTCGGGCAAAACCAGACAGCCCTTGCAGTCAGCCTTCAGTCCGACAGCATCAGTTGTTATCCCTGCATTATCAGCCGTCATCCCTGCATTATGATTTGTCACCCCTGCATCATCTGCAGATGCCGGCGAGGCATAGCAATTCTGCCGGTGGGGCGGAATGGGGTAGTGTATCATCGTCTGCACGCCGTTGCTGAGTAGATATTCCTGCAGGGCATTGCGCTTTTCGTATAGGATGGGGAAGATGTGGAAGACACTGTTGGAATGGAAATCCGGCGAAGGCACTCTTACCAGAGGATTGTTTATGCCCTCAATCAACCGTAGCGCCACTTGGCGGCGCCGCCCGTTGTCGGTGTCGAGATGGCGCAGCTTCACGTCGAGCACGGCAGCCTGCACCTCGTCTAACCGGGAGTTGCGGCCACAGTGGTCGAACACGTATTTGCGTGACGAACCATAGTTGCCCAGCGACCGTATCATCTCCGCCAGCATGTCGTCGTTGCAGGTTACGGCTCCCGCATCGCCCAGCGCTCCGAGATTCTTGCCCGGATAGAAACTGTGGCCTGCGGCATCGCCCAGACCTCCCGTGCGTCTGCCGTAGAGGGGATTGTCGGTGGCAGTCTCCCGATACAGGCATCCGTGAGCTTGGGCATTGTCTTCTATCAGTTTCAGGTGATGCTTGCGGCAGATGTCACCGATGTGGTCGGTATAGGCACATCTGCCGTAGAGATGCACTATCATTATCGCCTTGGTGTGCGGTGTTATGGCTTGTTCTATCAGCGAATCGTCAATCTGCAGAGTGTCGAGGCGCGGTTCCACGAGCACCGCCTTCAGACCATTCTCCGTTATGGCGAGGATGGATGCCACAAAGGTGTTGGCAGGCACTATCACTTCGTCGCCGTCATTCATCACTCCCATTTCTTTGTATGCACGGAATATCAGCGTCAGCGCGTCGAGTCCGTTGCCGCAGCCTATGGCGTGACGGGTGCCGATATATCGGGCATAGTCGTTTTCAAACCGTTCAGTCTCCTTGCCGTGCAGATACCATCCGCCAGCCACCACGCCGGCAACTGCCTGCTGTATCTCGTCAGCATGCTGGGCTGTTATGTCTTTTAGGTCTAAGTATTTTATCATGAGAATGAAGTGATGATTATTATTGTTTGCTTTCGAAACTGTATTTCAGCGTCACCCCGCATCCGATGCTCTCCTTGAATTCGCAGAGACCGAAATTCGGCACTCCGCATTCCGTGGATATGCCGATGTCGAGGATGCGCAGTCCGGCGTCGTGGTAATGCTTGAACACGCAGTAGGTGATCATGTTCATGGGGCGCAGGGCGGAATATTCTCTTATGTCACCCCAGTATACCACCTGGGCAATGTTTCTGGAAACCCGGAACACTTGAGCCGCAGCCACGTCGTTGCCGCCATGTTCGAGCACGAAGAAATCGGCGCTTACCACTCTGCTCACCGTCTGCCACACCTGTTCGAGAGTCATTCTGAGCGGAAAGCCGCGTTCCTCCCTGTTGCGGCGGATAACGTTGTAGGCACGCTCCACATCGCTCCTCTTGCCGCTGTCGAGCTTCACGAAGCAGAAGTCCTGCCGCAAGGCACGGTTGAGGTTCTTTTTGGCATTGCGTTCCATGTGGCAGGAGTAGTCGTCCATACGGCTGAGGTCGAAGTGATAGTTTAGGTCCACCCACCTCGTTGACAGGTGCGAAGACAGGATGTTGGTCCATTTCGACAGCAGCGTAGTGTCGTAGACCAGTGCCGGCGGAGTGATGATGAGTTTCTTTCCCATCCGGAAGGCATAGTCGGCAACCAGTCTTGCAGCCTCGTCCATATAGTCGAGTCTCAGCGTGTCGCACTGTGTGAATCCGCCGAAAGGAGCAGAGAAAGGCGATGCCAGCGAGTCGGCACGCTCACCGAGGATGATGCCGAAACGCGGTTTTGTATCGCCGATGGAGAGATATCTTATCCGTTCCACCTTCTCTCTGTTCAGTTCGCAGAAGGCAACGCTGTTGTAGACATACTCAGAGGGGTATGTCTTGTCGTATTCTTCAGCCGACAGTTCCTTTATCTCCATACACATAGCCTTATCTTCATACACATTGTGTGATGTCACGTTAATCAGTCTTTTACTCCCTTGTATTTCAGGAATTCCTCGTAGTCGTAGATATAGTCCTCTGGTTCATAAACCTCTGATGCAAGCACGAGGCATACGGCTCCAGAAGAGAAATCGTCGAGCGTTCGCCAGATGCCCGTCTCTATCACCAGTCCCTGGTATGGGTGGTTGAGCAGGAAAGTGCGGCGCTCCGTGCCGTCGTCGAGGGTAACAGTGAAGCTGCCGCTGAGAGCTATTATCAGCTGCTTCAGCTTCTTGTGTGCGTGTCCGCCACGGCTTTCGCCTCCCGGCACGTCGTAAACCCAGTATGCCCTCGATATCTTGAACGGTATCTGGTTGTATTCCTCCACCACGGATAGATTTCCGCGGCGGTCCTCAATCTTGGGGATGTCGATAATCTTTGCTTCAGAAACTTTCATTATTGTATGTTTTTTAGTTGACGAGTTGACGAGCTGACGAGTAGGCGAGCAGGCAAGCTGACGAATTCGCAAGTTTGCAAGCCAGACGATCTGGCAAGGTCCATTTTGTGTTTCTATAGGAAACGGCAGGTTTGCTTAGCGGGTTGTCGGCGGTCAGTCAGGTCCACATCTATTTCTCCATATACGGGTCAGTTCCGAGCACTGTGGCAGCCAGACGCTTAGCCTTGTCGCGGAGCGGAGTAGTATCGTCGTCCTTGTCGCCATAACACAACACTACACCCATGCGTCTGCCCACCAGCTGATGCTGTTTGCCGAAGATGCGCAGACGGGTATAGTCTTCGCTTACGGCGTCGGTCATATTGTATGCCGGTGCGTCGTCGGTTTCCTCCTTGCCGAGAACCACGGCGCTTGCTCCGGCATGCTCCAGATGGATGGCAGGTATTGGCAATCCCATAACGGCACGGAAGTGGAGCTCAAACTCGTTCAGGTTCAGGGTGTGTCCCAAGGTCACCATTCCTGTGTCGTGAGGACGCGGAGAGAGTTCGGAGAATATCACTTCACCCTGTTTCGTAAGGAAGAATTCCACTCCCCAGATGCCGGCGCCGGTGAGAGCCGCAGTGACCTTTGCTGCCATGTCTTCAGCCTTTTTCAGTTCGTCGGCAGGCAGACAGAACGGTTGCCAGCTCTCTCTGTAGTCGCCGCCTTTCTGCACGTGGCCGATAGGAGGGCAGAACAGGGTGGGACCGTTCTTTTGTGTCACGGTGAGCAGCGTGAACTCACTGTCGAAATGTATGAACTCCTCGATGATTATCTCCTTCACGTCGCCTCTGCTGCCTTCCATGGCTGCGTTGAAAGCCATCTCCAGTTCATCGGCGCTATTCACGATGCTTTGTCCGTGGCCAGACGACGACATCAGCGGCTTTACTACGCATGGGAAACCGATTTCCTTTGAGTGAGCCTTCAGTTCATCGAGAGTCTTGGCGTAGAAATACTTCGCCGTGCGCAGTCCCAGTTCTTTGGCTGCCAGATCGCGGATAGCCTTGCGGTTCATGGTGTAGTTCACCGCCTTGGCGCTCGGCACCACCTGTATGCCATTGCTCTCATAGTCGAAGAGTCTCTCAGTGCGTATCGCTTCTATCTCAGGCACGATGATATCCGGTTTGTGTCTGTCCACTACGTTGTCGAGGGCTTTGCCGTCGAGCATGTTGAACACTTCTGCTTCGTCTGCCACCTGCATGGCAGGGGCATTAGGATAGCGGTCGCAGGCTATGACATACTGTCCTGCACGTTTTGCTGCGATTACAAACTCTTTTCCAAGTTCTCCGGATCCTAATAATAGTATCTTCTTCATTTTCTTTATCTTCTTTGGGTTTGTGTGAAATTTTCGGGGATTGTCAGTCATGTCCTTTCCTTTCCCCTTCTTTTATAGCCGTCTTGCCGTCCGGTTGTTGTGACCGGTCGCCGTTTTGCGGTGATGTTATGACAGTGCATTGGTTCTTCGTCTTTATGACAGAACGTTTGTCGGTCGTCGTTGTTACCGGTCGGCTTATCTGTTGCCGTACATCTGTTCGTAATATTTCTGGTAGTCGCCGCTTGTCACTTCGGCAATCCAGTCCTGGTGTTCGAGGTTCCATTTGATGGTCTTCACGATGCCGTCGGCAAACATCGTTTCCGGATACCATCCCAGTTCCTCCTTTATCTTGGTAGGGTCGATGGCGTAGCGCTGGTCGTGGCCCAGTCTGTCGGCAACGAATGTGATGAGTTCGTCGTTTATCCAGCTGATGTCGATGTCGCCGTTGGCGTCCTTCACCTGTTTCTTCAGTATGTTGCGCAGGTTCTTGTCGGCAGCCATCATGTCGTGGATGGTCTTGATGGTGAGTTTCACGATGTTGATGTTTGTCATCTCGTTGTGGCCGCCCACATTATATACCTCACCTTCGCGTCCCTGGCGCACCACGAGATCGATTGCCTTGCAGTGGTCTTCAACGTAGAGCCAGTCGCGCACGTTGTCGCCCTTTCCATATACCGGGAGTTTCTTTCCCTCCAGGATGTTGTTGATGATCAGCGGAATGAGCTTTTCAGGGAAGTGGTATGGTCCGTAGTTGTTGGAGCATCTTGTGATAGAGGTCGGCATGTGGTAGGTGTCGTGGTATGCCATCACTATCATGTCGGCACTTGTCTTAGAAGCACTGTAGGGGCTGTGAGGACAGAGAGGCGTCTTCTCGGTGAAGAATCCGTCTTTGCCAAGCGAACCATACACCTCGTCGGTGCTCACCTGATGGTAGCGCTTGCCAGTCTTCCAGGTGGGGTATCCTGAGGCATCCTTTCCCGTCACCCAAGCACGGCGCGCCGCGTCGAGCAGGTTCTGCGTGCCTAAGATGTTTGTTTCGAGGAAGAGCTGCGGGTTCTCGATAGAGCGGTCCACATGGCTCTCGGCAGCGAAGTTCACCACATAGTCTATATCGTATTCAGTGAAGAGCCTGTCGGCAAGTTCGCGGTCGCGGATGTCGCCGCGCACGAAGATGCAACGGTCGTTGTCGATGTCATCCTTTATAGTTCCGAGATTTCCTGCGTATGTAAGCAGGTCGAGCACTATCACCTTTATTTCTTCATTCTTGTATTTGCGGTGAAGCAGATACTTGATGTAGTTGGCGCCGATGAAACCGGCAGCTCCTGTTACTAAATAGGTTTTCATGTTATGTTTTTTTTGTTGTTTTTTTTCTTTGAGTGGGCTGGATTTTCTAGTTCTTCTAGACCTTCTGGCTTTTCTAGTCTTTCTAGACTTTCTAGACATTCTAGCTTTTCCAGTTTTTTCTAGATATAGATTATCCGGCTGTGTTTTCAGCCAGTTTATGCCAGAGTTATCACTTCGCAGTCTTTGAATTTGTTGCCGTCGATGGTGAGCCTCACTATGGTGCGCTCCTTGTGCCATCCCTGCAGACCTGCCGCACCGGGATTGATGTGGAGCAGACCGAGCGTCTTGTCGTATTTCACTTTCAGAATATGACTGTGGCCGCTGATGAACAGTTGAGGCGGCATGGCGTAGATTTGCGAGCGTATGCTGCTGTCGTAGTTGCCGGGATAGCCGCCGATATGCTTCATCAGCACGTCAACGTCTTCGCATTTGAACCTCAGCTTCTCTTTATACATCAGCCTCAGGTCACCGCCGTCGCAGTTGCCGCATACCGCCCTGAAGGTTCTGAATTCAGCAAGTCTCTCAGCCACCTCTGTCGAACCGATGTCGCCGGCATGCCATATTTCGTCGCAGGGCTCGAAATACTTTAGATATTTGTCGTCCCAATATCCGTGGGTGTCGCTTATTATTCCTATCTTTTTCACTTCCTGCCCCTCATCCTATGTGTAGCACCTTCTCGATGAACTCCTTGATATAAGCCTCCGTGCCTTCGATTCCGAGCAGTGAGGTGTTTACACACAAGTCATACGACGAGCTGTCGCCCCATTTCTTTCCCGTATAATAATTATAATATGTGGAACGTGATTTCTCTCCGTTCTCTATAATCTTCAGTGCTTCATTCTCTTGGCATTCCTTGCGCTTGCGGATTTCGCTGATGCGGTCTTCTATTGATGCCGTGATAAAGATGTTCACCACATTCTCGTAGTCTCTGAGCACATAGTCGGCGCATCTGCCCACGAAGACACACGACCCCTCGTCGGCCAATTTGCGTATCGTATCGCTCTGCATCTTGAAGAGTCCCTCTTGCGAGAAGTCGTTGTCGTAGAAGCTGCCGTCGCCAACGAATGGTGTGTGCATGTGAAACAGCGAATGGAAGAAACCCTTCTGTTCGTCGTTCTGCTCGAAGAATTTCTCACAGAATCCACTCTCTTTTGCTGCTATGGTGAGCAGCTCCCTGTCGTAGAACCCACATTTGAAGTCGTCGGCAAGCATCTTGGCTATTATGCGTCCGCCGCTGCCGATCTGTCGTCCCACGTTTATTATAATGTTCTTTTTTATATTATCCATGTCTTCTATGCGTTTTTATATTATCCATGTCTTCAATGCTTTTCGTTTGCCATTGATAAATTATGTTGTTTCTTGAATTTCTTCATGTATGTATACATCATCACTACAGCCACTATCTCCGCTATGGTGTCGGAGATTGGCATCGACCACCACACACCGTCGACTCCCATGAACGTGGGCAGTATGAGCAGCATGGGGAAAAGGAACAGCATCTGTCTCGACAGCGAGAGGAACATGCTTATCTTTGCCTTTCCGATGCTCTGGAAGAAGTTTGTTATCACCATCTGCGATCCCACGAGCATGAATGCCGCCATCATTATCCTCAGTCCGTTTACAGAGAGGTCGATGAGCTGCTGGTCGGTGGTGAAGAGCCGTGCGCAAGGCCCCGGTATCAGTTCAGCCACGAGGAATCCAATCGTTGTGATTACCGTTCCGGCTATTGTGGCGAGGCTGAGCACACGCATCAGTCTGTCGAGCTTCTGCGCTCCGTAGTTGTATCCGGCTATGGGCTGCATACCCTGTGTCAGTCCCATGTTCACCATCACGAAGATGAAGCACACCTTGTTGGCTATGCCGTAGGCACCCACGGCGAGGTCGCCGCTATACATGAGCAGTCCCTTGTTGATGAATATCACCACGATACACGCACACACGTTCATCGAGAACGGTGAGAGTCCGATGGCGAGTATGTTTTTCACGATTGCCTTCTTCAGTCCGTATATTCCGCGTTTCAGATGCAGCAGTTCGTTCTTGTTGCTGAATATGTGCATCTGCCATACCAGTGCCAGCATCTGCGAGAGGATTGTGGCATAGGCTGCACCCTGTATTCCCATGTTCAGTGGATAGATGAATATAGGGTCGAGTATGGTGTTGAGCACCACGGTGAATATCGTGGCATACATTGCCTGGCGCGGTTTTCCGGATGCTCTGAGCACGCCGTTCATTCCGAAATACATGTGTGAGAACACATTTCCGAGCAGCACTATCACCATATAGTCTCTGGCGTAGGGCAGTGTCTGTTCGCTTGCGCCGAAGAAATAAAGAATCGGGTCGAGAAACAGCAGCGACACGATGCTGAATGCCAGTCCGATAATGAGGTTGAGCGTCACAGCATTTCCCAATACCCTCTGTGCCGTGTTGTAGTCTTTCTGTCCGAGTTTCACCGAGATGCATGTTGATGCTCCCAAACCAACGCCAGCTCCGAAAGCCGCTCCCAGGTTCATGAACGGGAAGGTGAGCGCCAATCCGCTGATGGCTATCGGTCCCACACCCTGTCCGATGAATATGCTGTCCACCATATTATACAGCGACGATGCTGTCATTGCTATTATGGCTGGCAGTGAATATTGCATGAGCAGTTTGCCCACAGGCTTGTTGCCTAATTCTAATGTTGCTTTGTTGTTCATTGTCTTCTTTTGATTGTTGTAATGTCATGAAGTCATCCCATGATACATTCCCGTAATGGGGGGAGAACATCATTAAGCTCCAACCGGTCATTATGCCGTCAGATGCAGGTGACCCGATTTGGGTCGGGCAGCATTCCTTGCTGTTCCGTTGCTTGCTGTCCCGTCATTCAATCAGGAAGATGTCTTCGTTGCCATTAGCGTCTGTGTCGTCTTCTTTCTCTTTAGGCTTCGGCGGATTCTTCAGCTGTCCGTTTTCGTCAAACATGCCGTAGGTGGTTCTCAGCACGATGAATTCCGTTCTTCTGTTCAACTGGTTGCAGATTTCCTGTTTCTCCTTGTCGAGTTTCTTTATGAATTCCTCGGTGAGCACGTCGCCCTCTTTGAGCCATGTGTATTTCTCGGTGAGTTTCTTCCTTATCGTCTTAGGCTTCATCTTGCCGTATCCCACAGGTGTCAGTCTCTTGGCACTCACACCCTTGGCGATGAGATATCTCACCACGCTTTCAGCCCTTCGCTGCGACAGTTTCTTGTTGTAGGCCTCGCTGCCCTTGTAGTCGCAGTGTGCGCTCAGCTCTATCGTCACGTTCGGGTTCTCCTGCAGCAGTTTCACGAGTTCGTCGAGAGCCGTTTCCGATTCCTTGCGCAGCGATGACTTGTCGAAGTCGTAGAAGATGTTGTCGATGAGCACCGGCACACGGATTGATGCCAGCGGGAACTGCAGCACGTGGTCTTCCGACTCCGCAGAGGGCTTGATGCTAATCTCCTCTTTGTGGTTCAGGAATCCCTTGCAGGTGGCGAGCAGCACGTAGTCCACTCCCGGTTCCACCACTTCGGTGAACGATCCGTCGCCTTTCACGCTGAGCTTTTTGTTCGTGCCGTCGTTGCCCACGAGATACACCTGTGCGTCGGGCAGTTCATATCCTTCCATCTCATACACCCATCCCGTGACGGTCTGTATTATCTCCGGTTTCTCAAAGCTGTAGATATGGTCCCAGCCGCGTCCGTCGCCTCTGTTTGACGAGAAGAATCCCCTGTTGTGTGCTCCCTCGAAAGTCATTCCGAAGTCGTCGCCCTGGGAGTTCAGCGGATATCCCGGATGTTCCAGTATGATTTTCTTTCCGCTCTTGTCCGTCTTGGCGATGAAGATGTCGAGACCGCCCAGACCCGGATGTCCGTTGCTTGAGAAATAGAGGTCACCGTTTGGTCGGAATGTAGGAAACATCTCGTCTCCCGCCGTGTTGATGGGCTCGCCCAGATTTTCCACTCCTCCCAGTCCTGCCGCTGTGATTCTCACTCTCCAGATGTCGAGTCCGCCCTTTCCTCCCGGCATGTCGGAAGTGAAGTAGAGCCATTCTCCGTCCGGCGACACTGCGGGATGGGCGAAGCTCGACAGCGTGTCGCGTGTTATCTCCAGCTTTGTTGCCTTTCCCCATGCTGCGTCAGCACGGTTTGATGTGGCTATCGTGGCATATCTGGGGTAGGAGGGGTCGCTCACGCATTGGGTGAGATACATCACCCTCTGGTCTGGCGAGAAGCAGCATGCACCCTCGTCAAACTCTGTGTTGAGTCCCGATGTGATGGTCTGCGGCCGTCCCCATTTTCCTTTGTCGTCTTTCTGCGAATAGAAGATGTCGCCGTTTTTCGTTCCCGTTATTCCGCTCAGTTCGTCGCCCTCCGCCTCGTTGCGTGTAGAGGTGAAGAACAGCTGTTCATACTGGTCTCCGCAGAACATCGGCGAGAAGTCGGCACGTCGTGAATTGAATATGTCCATCTTCTTCACTATATATCTCGATCCCGCATCCTTTGCAGCCTTTGCCGTGCGTGCCGACTGCAGTCCGTCTTTCGCCAGCTGGTTGTCTGGCATGGAGTCGAGCACCAGGAGGAATTCCTTCTCCGCCTCCTTGTAGTTGGCATCTTTTAGCAGCGCACGTGCGAAATCGAGATGCGTCTGCAGACTGTCGGCGCCGTATCTGATGGCGTTGCGGTAGGCGGCGATAGCCTTTCCGTTGGAGTTTATGCGGTTGTAGCAGTATGCCATGCGCATGGCATAGAGACCCCTTGCCGTCCTGTCCTTGGGTTTCGATTTGGAGTATGCCTGTTTGTATTGGGCCGCAGCGTCGAAGTATTCGCCAAGAGCGAGAAATTTCTCACCCTTCTTGAAGTTGCGGTCGGCGCCACAGGAGGCGAGAACAGCCACGAGAACAGCCAATGCCGCCCACATCCTCAATCCCGGATAGTGATGAGGCTGACGGGGCATTGCGTTGCTTTTTGATTTCCTTGATATATTGTTCATGCTTATTCCTTAATAATATAAGAAAAAACTCAAACTTGCGGTTTTTATTGTGCAATCGGCAGCTTTATTGTTCGAAAGGCAGTCTGAAAGAACATCCCTCTTTCCATCTGCTGCATCCGTATGCTGTCTTTCCCTTTATCACCACGCCTTTGCCACACACCGGACATACGTCGCCCGGTTTCACTCCGGCTGCGTCACCCGGCTTGGCTGCAGACTTCGTTGCCGTCGTAGCTTTAGGTTTGGCTGCAGTTTTCCGCTTGGTCTTCTTTTTCAGGTCCTCTTCAGTGAGAATCGTGACGCGTCGGTTGGAGTTGTCGCTCAACACGTCGTGTACGATGGTGGCAATCTGCTCCTTCAGTTCGCTGATAAACTGAGCCGGGTCGTAAGTCTTGTGCTCGATGTCGCGCAGTTTCTTCTCCCATATTCCCGTCAGCTCACAGCTCTTGAGCAGTTCCTCCTTGATGAGGTCGATGAGTTCGATGCCTGTAGCCGTAGCCACGAGGTTCTTTCTCTCCCTTCGGATATAGTGCCTCTTGAACAGCGTCTCTATGATGCCTGCCCTCGACGATGGTCTGCCGATGCCGTTCTCCTTGAGCGCTGCCCGTAGTTCCTCGTTGTCAACGAACTTTCCTGCCGTTTCCATTGCCCTGAGCAGCGTTGCCTCGGTGTAGTATTTCGGCGGTGTGGTCCATTTCTCCGTCAGCGTAGGCGTGTGTTCTCCGCTCTCGCCCTTTTCGAATGCCGGCAGCGTGCGCTCCTCGTCCTGCGGCTTGGCGTCGCCGTCGTCGGCAGTCTGCCTGTCGGCAGCGTCCTTGGCATACACCGCCCTCCATCCCGGATCGAGAATCAGTTTTCCGGTGGCTTTGAATTCTATGCCGTCCACATCGCCCATCACTGTTGTAGTGGCGAACTTGCAGTCTGGATAGAACACGCTGATGAAGCGCCTGGCTATCAGGTCGTAGACGTGGCGTTCCATGTCGGTGAGTCCCTGTGCCGGCACTCCGGTGGGTATTATGGCGTGGTGGTCGGTCACTTTGCTCGTGTCGAACACCTTTTTCGACTTCTTCAGCGGTTTTCCCCTCAGTGCCGTGAGGAGCTGGTCGTAGCCCTTTATGCCGTTCAGTATTCCTCCGCATTTGGGATAGATGTCGTCGCTCAGATATTGTGTGTCCACACGGGGGTATGTAGTCAGCTTGCGCTCATAGAGAGTCTGTATTATCTTCAGCGTCATGTCGGCGCTCATGCCGAATTTGCGGTTGCAGTCCACCTGCAACGAGGTGAGGTCGTAGAGGTGTGGCGGTGCTTCTGTGCCGCGTTTCTTCTGCACGTCGGTTACGGTGAACGGTTTTCCCTCTATCGTGGCAAACGCCTGTTCTCCCTCCTCCTTGGTGGTGAATTTTCCTTTCGTAGCCGTGAACGTGGTGTCGCGGTATATCGTGGCGAGCACCCAGTAAGGCTCCGGTTCAAAGTTGTCAATCTCCTTTTGCCTGTTCACTATCAGCGCCAGCGTCGGTGTCTGCACTCGTCCTATCGACAGCACCTGCCTGTTCTGCCCGTATTTCAGCGTGTACAGGCGGGTGGCGTTCATTCCCAATATCCAGTCGCCGATGGCACGGCTCAGTCCGGCGAGATACAGCGGTTGGTAGTCGTCCTGCGGCTTCAGGTTGCCGAATCCCTCGCGAATCGCCTCGTCGGTCATCGATGATATCCAGAGGCGCTTCACCGGACATTTCGCGTTGGCCTTCTGCATCACCCATCGCTGAATCAGCTCACCCTCCTGTCCGGCGTCGCCGCAGTTTATGATGCCGTCGGCATTCTGCATCAGTTTCTCGATGACAGAGAACTGCTTTGCTATTCCCTTGTCGTCGATGAGCTTTATGCCGAAGCGTTGTGGAATCATGGGCAGCGCCGCCAGGCTCCACCGCTTCCATAGGGCGGTGTAGTCTTCAGGTTCCTTCAGCGTGCACAGGTGTCCGAAGGTCCACGTCACTTGGTATCCGTTGCCCTCCATATATCCGTCGTGTGCGCTGTTGGCTCCGATAATCTTGGCGATGTCCTTTGCCACGCTGGGTTTCTCTGCTATGCAAACTATCATTTGTAGGCTCTGCTTATTTTCTCAGTGCTTCAGTTATTTCCAATACATACACGTCGTGGTATCCGCCGTGCTTTTCGCCATACCATTGCGTCAGCTGCTTGTCAATCATGTTCTCCTCCTTCAGTGTGTCTTTGTATAGCTTGCGGCAGACCAGTGTCAGTCGGGCCTCTTCAAAGGTCACTTCTCCTCCCTCAAGTGTCACCGGTGTGAGTCCTGCCTCATGTGCCTTGTCGAAGTCTCTTCCCGATTTCGAACCGCAGAAGTTGTATGCCAGGCGTGCCTTCTCGCTGTTGCCCAGAAACTGCAGCGTCAGCGTGTCGTTCTCTTCGATGAACTGGTGGGTGTAGCGTTCCGGACGGATGAAGACCACTGCCACAGGTTTGTTCCATAGCCATCCGAGACATCCCCACGATGCCGTCATCATGTTGAACTTCTCTTCATTGCCCGCCGTCACGAGCATCCATTCCTTGCCTATAGTCTCAAACACGTTGTCGTTGAGATCTCTCATGTCGATTCTTTCCATATTGCTATATTGTTGTCTTGTTTTTGTTCATGCCGGCAGAAAACCTGAGATGCTTGTCGCATCGTTGGGCCGTCATGCCGTGATATTCTTTTTCCGGTTCCGAAAATCCAAGTAGGTTTCTGATGCCGGATTCGGTTCTAATCTGCAAAAATACTCATTATTGGTGAGATTTTGCCACGCTTGGGCGAAAATGTTAGGTATTTGTATTATCTTTGCATAAGATACGCTTCGGCTCGGGATAAGAAATGAATGGATTCATTTCGTTCTCCTCTCGCCTTGCATTATCTTTGCATAAGATAAGCTTCGGCTCGGGATAAGAAATGAATGGATTCATTTCGTTCTCCTCTCGCCTTGCATTATCTTTGTCTCCCCTAAAATAAAAAAACATGAGAATAAACATTATTGCCGCCGTGGACAGAAACAGGGCGATAGGAAAGGAAAACAAACTGTTGTATTGGTTGCCCAACGATCAGAAGCGCTTCAAGCTCCTCACCACGGGCCACACCATAGTGATGGGTCGCAAGACCTTTGAGTCGCTTCCCAAAGGAGCATTGCCAAACAGACGCAACGTGGTGGTGAGCCGCAGCGTGGCGGAGCTGCCGGGATGCGACGTATACCCTTCGATTGACGAGGCGCTGAAGTCTTGTTCAGCCCAGGAAGACGTATATATCATCGGCGGCGAGAGCGTATACCGGCAGGCATTGCCGTTTGCCGACCGCCTGTGTCTCACCGAGATAGAAGCCGAGACGGAGGGAGCCGACGCCTTCTTCCCCGACTATTCCTCATGGCATGAGGCAGCCCGTGAAGCCTATTCTGCTGACGACCGCCATTCGCATGACTATGCTTTCGTAGACTATGTGAAGTGATGCTCTAAGCAGCAGTCAATCCCATCCGGCAGCTAATCCCAGCCATCAGTCAATCCCATGACATACCACCACCGATGTTGAGGCCGGAACGGCTGTGGCAGAACCTGTCAGACTCGTCGGGACATATAGCGGCAAGCGTCTTGCCACGACTGACGACACCGTTTGCATGGTGGTTTCTTCCGACAAGACATTCAATGCCGTAGGTGAGGCAGGCGACGCCATGTTTGCCACCAAGGCAGCACTGTTTGTTCCAGCCGACAAGGCGGAGACTCTCGAAATAGTATTCGGCGAGCGCATCGTCGACGCCATCAGCGGCGTATCTTCAGACAATGCTGACAGCGCAGGAAAGATATACACCCTCGACGGCAGACTCGTTGAGACCGGCGGCAACGTGAAGAATCTCAAGAGCGGCGTCTACATCATGGGAAAGAAGAAGGTAATTCAGCCTTGACGGCGCACGGCTCCAGGCTCCGCAGAAGGGCGTAAACCTAGTGGTGAAGACGTTTGCCGGCGGCAAGACACGCTCCTTCAAGATGATAAAGAGATAGGGACATAATCCGGATGCTAACGGACAGAAAAAGAAATCATCCTGCATTGCGATGCGACGATGCCTGTCGCCGCTCGTATGCAGGATGATTTCTTTTTACCCAAATCGGTCGTTAGGGCTTGATTGGATTTTGTTTTTTCAGAAGAATGGGTTTAAACCCAAATCGGTCATTAGGGCTTGCTTGGATTTTGATTTTTTAGAAGGATGGATTTTGTTTGGCTTTTAATGAGTAATAGCGAGCTATTGCGAATTAAAAACAAGCAAAAGACGCCTTATAAAAAGCAAAAGACTGCAAGCAGTTATAAAATATTACATTGAACGGCCTAATGACCGTTTTGGGTTAAATCGCCCCATACTCCCTCGTTGCATTGAAACACGGACACGCCTTCTGCCATGCCTTGGGATTGTTGGCGCCCCAGATGTCGCGGTGGCCCATGATGAGGGCGTTGGGGTAACGGCTCCTCAGTTCTATCAGCAGGTGTACGATGGCTGCCTTCTGCTCTATCGTGCGGTTGTCGGTGGGGCGGCCTTTGGCGTCGATGCCGCCTACGTAGGCGATGTTTATCGCCGACTGGTTGTAGCCCCTCACTCCGTTGCTCACCTTCTCCTCGTCGAGCAGCTTCACCATCCTGCCGTCTGGCATCGCCACATAATGATAGCCCGGCGCATGCCATCCGCGGCTCTTGAATTCTGCCAGCAACTGTTCAATACTCGTCTTGCGGCTGCTCGCCGTGCAATGGATAAAAATTCTCTTGATGTTTCTCATGATAATGTTTTGATTATTTGTTAGTGTGATTCTTGTAGTCGTAGGATAAGCTTCATGTTCCTTTCTGATTATCCCCAATCAGTCGTTAGGGCTTGCTTGGATTTTGTTTTTTTTAGAAGGATGGATTTTGTTTGGCTTTTAATCCCAAATCGGTCGTTAGGGCTTGCTTGGATTTTGTTTTTTAGAAGGATGGATTTTGTTTGGCTTTTAATGAGTAATAGCGGGCTATTGCGAATTAAAAACAGACAAAAGACGCCTTATAAAAATCAAAAGACTGCAAGCGGTATTAAAATAATACATTGAACGGCCTAATGACCGTTTTGGGTTTATCCTTACTGTCATTCTCCATCCAGGTCCTTGTCCCTGTTCTCCTCCTGATTCCTGTTCCCCCGATTTTCTTTCGCGTCCTCCTCATGGTTTTCTTTTCTGTTCTCCTTCCGGTTCTCTTTCAGGCTCTCCTCCAGCGCCTCGCCCAGTGCGTTGTCCTTTCGCTTCAGAAATCCCGTTGCCAGCCGCATGAGCGAGAACCTGCCGGCATAGCCATGCAGTGCGAGCACGTGGTTCACGATGCTGTCCATCTCCCACACGCAAGCCAGCGACAGTCCTGCTGCCGCCGTGGTGGTGTGGTTGGCGATGCCCAGCGGTTCGAAAATCGCCATTCCCATTATCGCACCGAAAAAGAGATATGCGAAATAGTCTATCAGCTTGTTGCAGGTGCGCCGGCCTGCCCTCGACAGTCTGATGGGCACCTTCCGTTTCTGCGATTCCGACACGCCGAACCACAGGTCGGTCACTATCAGCACCGCTATGCACACTATCATCCATCTCAGGTCTTTCACCACCTGCATCGCCTCCGCCGCCATCGTGGCAGTGGCAGTCATTGTAGTCATTAGTCTCGTCATAATCTATTAAGTGATTCTGGTTATTATATTGAGTAATTCTGGTTATTTGTCTACAATATAATAAGGTGGCAACCGAAAAAGTCGATTACCGTCTGTTTCTTGTCCATAATGTATGATAAAGTCGTCAGGCAACGGGACGGTGGTGCCGATTTGTTCCTGATTCGCACTAACGGGCTGTTATAACATAATTATCCCAAAACACTGATGCCTTCTTCAGAAGTACCAAAATCCACTAAAAAACCAACGGACGTTTTGTGTTGAAAACTGATACGGATTCTGCCCACTTGGGGCAACGTGCTTGCCCCAAGTGTGAAAGCAGCTTGCCCACATTGGGCACGCTACTTGCCCCAAAACAGGTATATAATGGTACAGAAATCGGGTGTTTATGTTCTCCTGACTTTGTCACTCAAGGAACACTTATTTTATAAGTGATTGATAAACAATATTTTTATCTTTGCGTCACCTGATTTTGGGTGACGCAATGACGAAGTCAGGAAAAAGTTGACACAGTCGGCTTGTCATCAGTTGGCAAATACAAGGGCAGCCGATGCAAGCAATCCGAATATAAACATATTGCGTGCCGTCATTCCAAGCACACGGTTAAGCTCGGCACCTTTCCTTATATATCGCATCTCGTTGAACGCCCATGTATGGAATGGCGTGTATATAATTAATAGCGATTGTGTCCATTGTCCGTCGTGCCAATCGAGTAACACAACTCCTACAATAGCCAGAATGGTGCCTACAAGTCCGAGCATAAGATACAAAACCAGTCCGCCGCGCTCGCCAATGCGCACAATAAGCGTAAGCTTTCCTGCACGCCTATCGTTCTCGATGTCACGATAGTTGTTCACCACGAGCAATGTGTCAATAATCAGTCCGCAAGCTATCGACATCAATACCACGGCAAACGGAATAGACGTAAGCGCGGTAGGAGGAGCCGTGAGCCAATAGGTCATGCAAACAGGCACAATACCAAAGAATACGAGCACAAGCAAATCGCCAAGTCCGATGTACGAGAACGATATGGTATACAGAAAGCAGAAGACAACGCATGCCAGTCCAACCATTATCATCTCCCAACCACCATAATATACCAGAGGCAGTCCAACGATGCAAGCCAAGAGAGTAGTAACGAATAAACCACTACGCATAGCCGATGCCGTTATCCATCCTTGTGCGCAGGCACGCTTCGGACCAAGACGTTGTTCGTCGTCAGTACCTTTCATAAAGTCGAAGTAGTCGTTAATAAAGTTGGCATCCACCTGCATTATCAAAGCAAACAGCATGCACAACACAGCTGGCACAACCCTTATTCCACACCATCCATACATAGCCACGGCACAGGCAATACCTATCATAACGGGCACGGCAGCACCGGTGAGCGTCTTGGGGCGTGCGGCAAGAATCCAAGCCTTAAGAGAATTAACCCTTACATTTGTTTCATCCATTATATTTGTTTTAATCTGTTATTGGTCTTTTTATCAATTGTTTCTTGCAAATTTAGCCATAATAAACTGATTTTGCAAGTAAATATCTATATCATTCAATTATGGATACACGAAACGTAAGCCTCGACCTCATGGAGTTTGTCAAGCAAAACATACTGCCAAGGTCCGTCAATTTGCAAAAGCCAATTACAAGAACTTCATTGAAATTAACTTTGAACAAATGCCTTTGGCACGTCTGGCGTTTGATGGAAATTCATAGAATGATATTCCCGTCGCATCATCTCTTGCTCCCCAAATAGGCACCCAATTCCCGTCAAGCCTCATTGTCAATCACCTTGTCAATCATTCCTACATAATAGAATGGTAGGTTTATCAGTCTGAATGTCTTGCCTTTGGGGGTAGTGACTTCGTCGATTCCGTATTTGCCGGGCCATATTCTGATGGCTACATCTGTGGAGTCTGCCGTGTCCATAAACGAATGCAGCGACCGCAGGTGGGCATTGGTGCCGGATTTCACTTCGATAGGTATGATAGAGGCGTTGTGCTGCCATACGAAATCCACTTCAGCCGTGGCCCCCTTCTTGTCTCTGACCCAGAAAAACTGCTCGTTCCTGTAGTTGCGGTCGAGGGCGATACGCAGTTCCTGGGCAACAATCTGCTCGGCGGCATGTCCTTTCCATACGTCGGTGAGCGACCGGTTCTGCAGGTATTCGGTCTGTATGTCAACTGAGAAGTTCATGATGCCGGAGTCGAGCCAAATAAGTTTAGGCTGTCTTGTGAGGGCAGGGATGGCAGGTGCCTTTACCGTCGTTATCGGATAGCCCAGACTGAGCAGGAATGCCTTCTGCAACACCTCGAGAGCCTCGTGCACCTCTTTGCTCGTATAGTTGCTTCCGCCAAACCGGCTGAATGTGATGGTTTGTCCGGCTTCCGCCCAACCATGCGTGAGCAGATGACGTATCACATTGGTCTGATTGGTGTTTCTGGCATATTTTTCAACGTCCTCGTTGTATCCGTTTATCAGCGACCTGTATATCGGCGACAGCCTTGTTATGTCCTCGTGGGCGGCATATTCAGCAAGAGCCTCAGGCATTCCTCCAACGAGAGTATATCGGTTGAAAAGACTTGTCAGCATATCGTGATATACGGGCGAAACGTTTAGCTGGCGTATCATTTCAGCCAGAGGCTCGTTTCCTGTGGCGTTCAGGAATTCGAGAAACGAACAAGGTCTTAGCGACATGTATTCCACTCTTCCCACCGGAAACGATATGCGTTGTTTTATGAGCGTCTGAAGTCTCGACCCGGCTGCGATGATGTGCAGCCACGGCATTTCCTCATAGAAATAGCGCAGCAGCCCCACTGCTTTCGGCTCATTCTGTATCTCGTCGATAAAGAGCAGAGTGCGCTTGTTTTTGTCGACAACTATTTTCTTTTGCAGACACAGATATTGGAATATCTCAGCCACATCATCGGATATGCTGAATGCTTTGGCATCGGCGCTCTGTTCGAGATTCAGCTTTATATAGCAGTCGTACTGTTTGCTGAATTCATCAACGAGAGTGGTCTTGCCCACCTGGCGTGCCCCGCGCAGAACGAGCGGTTTGCGGTTTCCGCGTCTGCTCCATTCTGTCAAATCTTCAATTAATTGCCTGTATATCATGATAGTTACAACATTGTTTCACTTTGCAAAGGTAATGATTATTTCCCAAAACATAGGCAAAACCAGGCAGAAACTTTCCTAAAACATAGGCAAAACCGGCGGAAACTTTCCTAAAACATAGGCAAAACCATGGCAGTTCTTTCCTAAAACATAGGCAAAAGCGGAAGGGAACACTCTCAGAGCATAGGCAATATAACGAAAAAAGTCTACAGACCATCGGGCTTCATCGCTTGCCGGTCTGTAGACTTATAGCGGAAAGAGGGGGATTCGAACCCCCGATACGCTTTTGACGTATACACGCTTTCCAGGCGTGCCTCTTCAGCCACTCGAGCACCTTTCCTTTTTTCTTTTTGAGGCTGACTGTAGACTCCAGTGCAGTCTGGACTGCCGCTTTTCTGCTGCAAAGGTAATACTTTTGCCTGACATAACCGCATTTTGCGTTCACATTTTTCTTCATGCCCCTGCCGTGGATGGAGTGGGAGAGGGCATAAAAGGTTTTCGGAGTATAAGAGGCGGCAGATGATTTCTGACTGCTTTTCAAATATTTTCATGAAAAAAACTTGATAATCATTTACAAACATCGTATCTTTGCCCTGTATAAACCCAAATCGGCATAATTACCGTTCGGGGCTGGACCCTGAGCAGAATAATTACCGTTCGGGGCTGTATCTAATGAAAGAAAAACGCGACACTACAGGTGACAGAACCTGTCTCCTCACTTCAAGACACACACACTTGATTCCATCGGCCCTTTGCGGCAGATGGCTGACAGAGGCAAGGCTGCACGCTGTTATATAATATCACATTGAACGGTCTGATGACCGTATTGGATTTAATATCAAATATCATAAAAAACAAAAAAAAGATATGAGTAAAGTATCAATGCGCGGACAAGAGATGCCTGAATCTCCAATCAGCAAGCTGGTTCCACTGGCTGCCGCAGCGAAAGAAAGAGGAACGAAGGTGTATCACCTCAACATCGGACAGCCAGACCTGCCTACACCGCAGGTGGGACTCGACGCTCTGAAAAACATCGACAGGACGCTCCTGGAATATTCCACTCCAGAGGGCTATCTGAGCTACAGAAAGAAGCTCGCCGGATACTACAGGAAATACGACATCAATGTGGAGCCCGACGACATCGTGATAACCTGCGGCGGAAGCGAGGCGGTGCAGATAGCATTCATGGCTTGTCTCGACCCGGGCGACGAGATAATTCTCACCGAACCTCTCTATGCCAACTATCTCGGCTTTGCCATCCCGGCAGGAATCAAGGTGCGCACGATAACCACCAAGATTGAAGACGGATTCGCACTGCCGGCAGTGGAGAAATTCGAAGAACTCATCAACGAGAAGACCAAGGCTATCCTCATCTGCAACCCCAACAACCCCACCGGAAGCCTCTATACTCCAGAGGAGATGGACCAGATAAGAGACATGGTGAAGAAGCATGACCTGCTGCTCTTCTCCGACGAGGTTTACCGCGAATTCGTTTATACGGAGAATCCATATATCAGCGCAGGCAGTCTGAAGGGAATAGAGCAGAACGTGGTGATTCTCGACTCCGTGAGCAAGCGCTACAGTGAGTGTGGAGTGCGTATCGGAGCCCTTGTCACCAGAAACAAGGAAATCAGAGACACGGCGATTAAATTCTGCCAGGCCCGCGTGTCGCCTCCTCTCGTAGGCCAGATCGTCGCCGAAGCTTCGGTGGACACTCCCGACGAGTATTTCCGTGAGGTGTACGACGAATATGTGGAGCGCCGCAACTGTCTAATCAGCGGACTAAACGACATCCCCGGAGTATTCTCTCCCACACCGATGGGCGCCTTCTATACCGTGGCGAAGCTGCCGGTAGACGATGCCGACAAGTTCTGTAGCTGGTGTCTCTCATCGTTCAGCTACGAGGGCCAGACAGTCATGATGGCACCTGCCAGCGGCTTCTACATCACCCCCGGTGCCGGCCGCAACCAGGTAAGAATCGCCTACGTATTGAAGAAGGAAGACCTCGAAAAGGCCCTCGTCGTATTGCGCAAGGCCCTCGAGGCTTATCCCGGCAGAGTGGAGGAATAAAACCATATCTATCCTTTCGGAACTATACTATATTAATATCCCCATAATTTCCTCACAGTTGTGGATAGGAGGTTATGGGGTATTTATATGGTCGAAAAAATCTAAAGAGGTCTTCATGTTATTATTTTCTTGTTTATATTCTCTTTAACCACAGATCCATGAATCTGTCGTAGATGTGGTAGCCGTCATTGGTTCTATATACCAATTCCTTGTCTTCTAAAATCTTAAGAGCAGCCTTTACGCTGCTGGCTCCGCTCAATTTATGACCTTTGATGAACTTGCCTGCTGTCGGTTGTGCAACGATGTCGTCCTTGGCAATGGCTTTGAGAAGAGCAAACTGATTTTCTGTAAAGAACTGCGTCATGCTCTCATACTGCGGTTCTCTTCCCTCAAGGATGGAAAGGAGAGCGGCATTGACTTGCGACATGTTTTCTACTTGGCTTTCTGATTCGTAAAGGCGGTTCATAATGCATTGGATATACCAAGTATGCCCATCGAACTGCTGATAGATATGCTCGAAAATCTCTTTTGATAAGTCACCACCTTTCTGCTTAAAGAAGCTTTGGCAGAAGTTATAGTAAATGTCGCATTTCAGTGGCTTTAAGCCCATCATCTCTGTGCTTTGGTAGAATGGATGTTTTGGCGAGCCGAATATTTCTGCCATCAAATGTTGTTTGCTGCCAGAAAAGATAAAGTGTACATGTTGGGCGAACTGAATGTAGGAGCGAAGCAAAGCCTCCGTTCCCTTCTCCGGATATTCAGCTATCTGCTGAAATTCATCGATGGCGATATATACCTCTTTGCCACTCTCGTTGAGATAATTGAAGATGCTACGAATAGTAATATCTTCTTGTGTTGGTTCCACCGTGATGGAGACACTCGGTTCGCCTGTCAATGGATCCATGCTAAGCACTGGGCGTAAGGCACTGAAGAAAGCAATGGTCTTCTCGAAGAATGAGGCGTTCTTGCGCACAATGTCGTTGATGACCATAACGCCAAGTTGCTCCACAAAATCATTCAAGTTCTTGGTGGCGAAAATGTCAAGGTATAGGCATATGGCATCATTCTCTTCTTCCTTGAGATGGTAGAAGGTGTTCTTAATAAGTCCTGTCTTGCCAATCCTTCGAGGAGAGATGAGGGTAATATTTCTTCCGTTCTTCAAGTGGGAAAGTAAAGTCTTTGTTTCTGCCTCTCTATCGCAAAAATACTCAGGGCTTTCATAACCTTGATAGACAAAAGGATTCGCTAATTTCTTGTAACTTAGTGTCATACGCCATTACATGTTTTATGTTACAACTTTTTTGTAATGACAAAGGTACGACTATTTCTTGAATATTAAAAAGAAAAAGGGCAGAAAGTTGAAAGACGTACTCTATTTTCTGCCCTTTGCCATGTGATTATAGAAAATCTATCATGGAATTTCTATAATTAGGGTCTGCTGAATTATTATCTGTTCACAGACAGAGGGTAGCAGACGTAGCCCCTCATAGCGACGACAATGATGAAAAACCGCCAGATTTCGGTCAGGGCAAGACAAAGTTCCCTCAGGAACTCCATCACGTTTTTAACGAAGTAGCACATTCCCGTCCAGCATCGTGCTGTATCAGAAAGCTTGGCTCTTATGTCATTGGCTCGATAGATTCTCTTGCCAGTACCGAATGAGCATTCGATTATAAAGGTGCGATTTTCCAGTTAGGCAAACGAAGAAATAAAGTTATATAAACTTAAATATCAGAGAGTTATAAATTATTCAGTAAACACTAATTATTTCTATAAAATTGCCACAAAAAACTAGTTATATAATGATATCCACTAGAAAACAAAAAAAAATCAAGGTTATGCCCGTGAATGACATACCTTTTGTATAACTTTGCCACAAATAAAGGTTAAAACTTACGAATATGGCATTGAATCAGACAAACAAACTTGTATGGATCGTTGAGACCATCAACAGAGCAGGTCAGATTACTTTTGAGGATCTTAACCGCAAATGGATGGACAACGTAGATCTAAGTGGCGGTGAGGAAATGCTTAAACGCACATTTCATAAATGGCGCGACAACATTTTCGATACATTCGGTCTATTGATTGAGTGTGAAAAAGGTGGGCTATATAGATATTATATCAGCAATACCAGTGATTTACATAACGACAGTATTGAGAACTGGCTACTTAGCACCTACTCTGTGACCAATTCTCTTATTGGAAGTAAGTCCATCAAGAATAGGATTATTCTCGAGGATATTCCTTCTGGTATGAAGTACTTGGATTCGATAATAGATGCCATGAAGAAAGATTGTTTGATTCATATAACCTATTATAACTATTGGCGAGGAGATTCACGTCAGCACTATGTAATGCCACTCTGTGTAAAGTTGTTCAGACAACGTTGGTATATGGTTGGTAAGGCATGGTCAACAGGCTTCATTACCATATTCTGCCTTGATCGCATCAAGAATTTCCGTTTATCCTCTCACACCTTTGAATATCCTGTCGATTTTTCACCAGAAGAATATTTTAACGGATGTTTTGGTATTATCACAGATGAAAACTACCCCATTCAGCGTGTACTATTGAAAGTGGATGCACGTCAGGCACATTATCTTCGCGATCTTCCTTTACTTCCATCAGGTGCTCAAAAAGAGTTGGAACATACCAATTCCTACAGCATTTTTGAACTCCAAGTACGACCTTCTATCGATTTCCAACAAGAGCTTCTATGTCAAGGCGATTCCCTTGAAGTGCTCGAGCCCCAGTGGCTCCGCGATGAAATAGCTCGTATTGGCAAAGGTATCTGGGAGAAGAATAAATGAAAATAATTAAAGATACAGCATTGTGATTATTGAAGTTCAATTTGAGTATCAGAATTTACCTTCTGATGTAAAGACAAAGAATTCTGTGCTTCAACTTCATTCCTTTGAGGATAACGGGGTTGTATTCGAAGTTCCCGAAGGCTATATTGGCCACTTGGATGATGTCTATACAACATCTGACAACATGGCTTTTGAAGATCTACTTCCTGGAAGATATATTTTCAAGGATGAAACAATCTATTCGGCATAATGATGGCTTTACATATCTAAAGACTTATGGAACAGACTGTAAAAATGAATCATCTACTTGTTCTCTCGGAACAGTTGTATAAGCGTATTTCAGAGTCAGAAAATAAAACACCTTATGCATTTAACCTTTTGGACTTAGCAGGGGTGAATGAACCTTTCACAAGCTTAATTTTAGCTCACATATTTAAATATGCTCCAGAACAGAGAAACCCGTTGTGCACATCATTTATTCGTAGATTTCTACAGCCCTGTGGTTTCGACATGAACTGGGTAAAAGCTCCGGTCGTTACAACTGAAAAGGAACATATTGATGTTTGCATTCATGAACCAGGTAAATATGCGATTGTTATTGAAAATAAATTAAAGGGTGCTGTGTTCCAGCGCAATCAATTGGCACGCTATATTGCAACGCTTCGCAAGAATAATCGTTTTCGTGACAACCAGATTTTCATAGTCATTTTGCCTAAATACCACGATAACAAATTTCTTCAGCATCTACCAATGTCGGTTTTTCGCTTGCCAGAAGATTGGAATAGCAACAATCAGGATCGGGCTTGCAAAACCAATGACGCTTGTAGATGTTTATGTGATTGCGGGCAATCGTGTCCTCAGTGTACAACTTGTGAGAAAGATTTAATGCAGAAGTTCTCTTCACGTACTACTGTAGTAGATAAGGAATTGTTGGAATGGTTGAAGCAAGATTGTCTATCGCTTATTCCAAAAAAGGAATTGCCTTTGAAATCTGCAATCATGCAATTTTATGACTTCTTGAATGGTATATTTGATAATAGATTTAATCAAAAACTAGCAATGGAAATAGTAGATTTTTTGCGCGATAAACTGCTAAAGAATGAGCAGGACATTGAAATTCAGAATAAAAGCGAGCAGTGGAAAACAATTTTAGCAAAAATAAACGAATTGGATGAATTGAAGTCTGGGATGCGCGAATTACAGAAGCAGCTTTCCTTTGAGTTGATGCAGGATTGGAGACATCGCATTCTAGAATATGCTGATCTTCATAAGTCTTATAATATTGAAGTAAGCAATATCGGCTTTAGATTATTCATTCAAGGAGTAGAATTGGGCTGTTGGTATGATATCCATGACGATAGCGAAATAGAACCTTATTGGGGATGTTTAGCCAAGACAGAAGAGCAGCGAAAAATCGTAGCTAAAATTCTTGATAAAGCAGGTGTTCCACATGCTGATATAATTGAGTGGACAACAGGCCACACCCTCCATGGCGACGAACGTTTCCTCTCATTCATTCAGGAAGCACAGGATTTAAAATTATTAGAAAAATAATATAAAAAAAACGATTATTATGTGCAAGATTCAAGAAGAATTGAAAGAATGGGCAGAGGAAACCTATAATTTCTACTTGCCACTTGCTTCTAAGCTGAATATGGATTTTTACACTCAGTCTAAATTGACCGACATCACAGATGACAAGCCTGTAGAATTGATGGTAATAGGTATTAATCCTGGTCATGGTGGTACGTTTCTTAAAGATAGATTCGAGAAAAGTGAAGATTTACTTTTAGGCAATACTTATAAAGGTAAGCATGAAACAATCCAGAAATGGCGTATTCTAACGAATTTACGCTCTATTCTTGATTTTGCGGGTCTAGGCTCTATGCTGGATAATGAGAGCCAATTTGTTTTTACCAACGCTACATTTTTCTCAACCCATGATGAGAATGACTTAGTCGGAAAAGAAATCAAATCAGCACAGTTGGAATCTATCCAATATACTAAGAAACTGATTGAAAAAATTCATCCAAAGCACATCATCTGTTTAGGGGGTAAGAACTGTACTGATCTCATTGTCGAAAATACGAAGCCACTATTATCAGATTTGGTAAAGTTAGATTATGGAGTTATCGGAGATATCCCTGTTTATGGTATCAATCACACTAGCAGTTTCTGGTCTTCAGAGGAGATGGAATTAGTAGGAAAAGCTCTAGGGTTAGCATTCTCTATTGATCGAGAAAACATCGATATAAGCAATTTTGAAAAGAAAATGAAAACTGCGGTCAATGATTTTAAAAAGAAAAGATATGATCGTGACAATATCAAACTCGAAAGTCTATTAAGATGGCAGTATATTTACGCTTGCCTAAATAATTTCTGCGAGTATCAATTACATCTTGAGAAAGCTGAATACCAAAATGACTGGGTGAGATTCTTTATTAAGGATTCTGAAGGAAGAAACATCTTAAAACTTGCGTTGATAAACCAAGCAGACGAAAAAAGTATAGGAATTACTTATTTGGAGAAAAACCAGTGTAAAGGTGATAATTTTGATTCATTGGTGGCATCACTACAATCCATAGATAAATTCAGTCCTTATATTACGAGTAAAGATAAGGTAGGTTGGATTGGATATTTGAAAATGACAAATAGACTTAAAGATACAGATTTATTTATTAGAGAGACAAAGTCACTTCTAAGTGATATAGTCTCACATCTTTCCTCAATGTAATAGTAATACTTGAATTTGAATATTGGTTGTATAATAAATAAAGTTGAAATATGGACACTAAAGATAAATCGCTACCAAGATTGATGCGTGATTCAAGCGAAACAGACGGCAAAGCTGAGATAGTTATGGATTATGTATTATCATGGACGCTGAGAAGAGCTGCCAAGGAATGTGATATCGACAACAAACCTCTGCTGAGACATTATTGTAGGTATATGTTAGGCTTGCTTTTAGAAATACCAATGTCAGATGACGTAATAGTATCAGAAGTAAGGGTATGGAAAGAATACTGGAATATTGATCTTTGGGTAGAAGTAGCTCTTCAGTGCAATGGAGAAACAGAGCATCATGCTATTTTGATAGAAAACAAATATTATACGATGCTTCATAATTCCTATGATGATGACGGAGTACCACGTAACCAATTAGAAGTATATAAAAAGAAATTTGATCGCCATTATGCAGATCAAGAACATGATAATGATATCTGGCAGAAACATTATGCATTAATCACATGTATTGATCGCGATGATCCCAAATTCGAATCATACAAAATTGCGGAATCGTTTGGCTTCAATATCTTTTCATTCTATGATTTGCTACCTGAAGCAACAGAAGACACAGAGAGCGATATTTTTAATGAATTCTGGCTTAGGTCATGGTAAATTGATGGAGAAATAAAACTTTTATGGAGTTATGCCCACAGTTGGCATAGCTCCATTTTACTTTTGCACCAAATTACAAAAGTAAAGCAGTATGAACAACAAAGTTTATTTCGCAGACTCCATTCGTGGTGGCAGAGCTGATGCAGAACTATATCAAAGGATGATTGATTATATCAGCCGGAAAGATAAAGTGCTGACCGAACATATCGGCAAAACTGCAATTAGCATGAAGCAGCAGACTCGGATAATCGACTCACATATCTATGAACGTGATGTTAACTGGCTACAGTCATGTGATATGGTCATAGCAGAATGCTCTAATGCTTCTCTTGGTGTTGGTTACGAATTGGCATATGCAGAAGCTCATAATATTCCTGTGTTTGTTTTTTATAACAAGCATTCATCTTCCTTATCAGCAATGATAAATGGGAATAGATATTTTAGAACCATTCCTTATGAGACTGAAGATGAGATTTACACTGCTCTTGACAAAATCCTTGACAACAATTACAAGTCTTTCGATTTCATAGATATAGATGCAGTAATTACAGGTAATCATGGACTTGATTATTTGCCACACGGTTGGCACAAAAGAGAATTAGCAATGCTCATGGGAAAACCTGCACAAGGAAAAACGATTTTCTCATTGCGAAGTGCTCTCAATATATCAACTGAACATATTCCTTCTATTTACTTTCTTCCGGAAATGGAAGGAGAACATGCTATAAACAAAATGGCTTTTAGGTATATTCAATGATGATCCAAGAAATAGATGGATTCCTGGAGAGACAATTAGTTTACTAATTTCTGGAATAATGGTACTTCTTGCGATTAGAACAATGTTTGTGAAGGTTAAATGATATGGAAGAAATAGTATTAGAATCTGTAAGGTTGATTGCGGCTGATCAAGTCAGTGAATTGGTTATTAGCCAACTACGTTCAGAACACATCTATTCTTTAGGGAATAGTTCTTATGTATTGATGAATATGGTACTGGTATCATCAAAAAATGGTATTCAGAATATTAAGAATGTACTTGCCAATCATAAGAAAGCTAAGCGGGCTATTGCAGTTCTGATAGACTCAGAGCTGCAAGTTCCAGAAATGGCAGACATTGATTCTGTTCTGTCATTCACTAACAAGGATGAATTTTACAATGAATTCAAAAGCTTTTTGTCTTTGATTCGTCACAATGTAGAAATTCATGGGTTAGTCTGTTTTGATTTTAATGACTTTTTTACGATGATTAAAGGCAGAAATGAACTTTCTGTTCATTCTTGCGCTTATAACGAGAAAATTAGTGAAGCAACTTCAGAATTGAGAAAGAATATTAATCCAAATCATGCTAACTATCTGCTGACATTTACTGTTGAGCATTATAATCCAGATACGTTTGGGGAAGTATTTTATCCTATCAAGACATATATTGACGAGTTACCAGACGATGGTAATGTCTTTTGGAATTTCAGAGAATCATCGACAAAAGAAGTTGTATTGTTTATCTCAAAACAAATATTATCATGATAGATAACAACATTAAATCGAATATTAGTCAAGGTGAAGAATTAGAAGAGCTTATTGCCCAACTCACACAGAATGGCATGCAAATTAAGATAGACAAAAATGATCTTGACTATCTCTATCATGCTAATGCAATACTTAAAAGAAGAATCATTTCATTTCCACATTTTAGTGAAACGAGGATTGATAGTATCATTCGTGAAATGAACAGCTACAGCAATATCTGCCATAAAGATTACAATAAAGTAATACTGTATATAGCTACATCCTCCAAGAATCCTTTGCAAATGGATGAGATGAACCAGATAGTATCACTAATTAGTGGTTATTTCACAAGCGATACAGAATGCATCTGGGGTATGGCGACAGATGAAAAACTTGAAGATAAATTGTTGGTTATCATTGTATGTAGTAACTAGTAATATAATAAGTTTAGGGAAATTTTCAATGGGATTCACCGCTATAACTATACGTACAATATAAGTGCAACAAGAAGTTATTAGGCAAAAATAAAAACGGTCAGAAGACCGCTTTAAAGATGAGGAGGAAGGCTTATTTGCCTTTTCCCTTTTTCTCTTCCAGCTCCTTTTCTGGAGTTCTTCAAGTGGGAAAGTAAAGTCTTTGTTTCTGCCTCTCTATCGCAAAAATACTCAGGGCTTTCATAACCTTGATAGACGAAAGGATTCGCTAATTTCTTGTAACTTAGTGTCATACGCCATTACATGTTTTATGTTACAACTTTTTTGTAATGACAAAGATACGACTATTTCTTGAATATTTAAAAGAAAAAGGGCAGAAAGTTGGCTCATCCGACATTTGGAGTGATTTGAAGCGCGCATCACATCTAATAGCTCTGGCCTCAGACGGCTTTCACAACGAATTGAAATCCATCATTCGTTCAGTCTGCACTTCCAAACGGGCGTGTTGTGATTTTTGGTCAGAAAAACACCATTTTCATGCTCAAAATCTCCCCCTGCCGTGGGGAATGAAACCCCACATTAGGGGGAATCGTTCCCCACACCGTGGGGGATTTTTTGGCATGTGTCATATACCAGACATGTGAACACCTTCAGAACTCACTCTTCATGAGCATAATAGGAGTGTTTGAAAAAGTCTGTAAGAATAATCTTTCCTTCTAAAAAACAAAATCCAAGCAAGCCCTAACGACCGATTTGGGTTAAAGTCGCATCTGAAACCTCTATTTTGCAAAAGTTGGTATTTTGATGACATAAAGGAAGAATTTGTCTATAATAATTTGCTAGATGGAATAATTTTACTATTTTTGACGCGGTTTTGGAAATGTCGCCTGCTTTGTGGCAGCATTGTGGCAGGCTGATGCTTCTATGCTAATTAGGGTTTTAAGACATATTTATTTGCAGTGCTGCCTTTTAAAAAAACATGTCATCTATGAGGAATATCCACATGATCATTTCGGCAACGTTGTGTTCTCTCATGCTTCTGCCGTCAGTATCCTACGCCCAGAAAACACCGATGGGCAAGTTTGCCCGAGCGGCAATGAAAGCAATGCCGAGAACATCAGAATGCCACAGTCTGCCCAACCGTGCAGACGACGAGATTCCCACCAAGACAGTTGTAGACCAGCATTTCGACAAATGGACAGCAGGTACCAACGCCGAACCCGACACCAAGATGCTCGGAGGAGGCAGCGTGAACTATGTGCTGCCGGCAGACCTCATGGGAACGAAGGGCTGGACCGGCAATGAGGTATACCAGGCAGGACAGGCATGTGCGCTACGCATGTATGAGTCTGAATACGGTGGTCTTGCAGGAGGATTCATAAGCACACCGGAGATGGAACTCAGCGGAGACGTAGTGCTGAAGTTCCGCGCCAGATGTCTGAAAGCCGGCGACGAGGGCGTCATCCGTGTGGCACTGTGCGACAACAACGAAGGTCCCGTTGACGACCGTGATTTTGACATTTCCGACCAGTGGCAGGAATTCACCTTCGCCACTGACCAGGCCACATTCAATCCCAACAATATATTCCAGTTTTCTGCCGAGGAGGTAGACCTCCTGCTCGACGATATCGTGGTGACGCGCAAGGCCAACAAGATACCGGCGCCACAGGTGCTGCAACCAGTAAACAACTCTTCCACCTCGTTTACAGCCCGCTGGAGCCCCACTACGACGGCGAGTTCGTATCTCCTCAACGTATACCGCAAGGAGATGCCGGAACACAGTGTGGAGCCAGGCTCTCTGTCGGAGAATTTCGACGGTATCAACATCAACGCCGACGGCAAGACCATAAACCAGGACAACCCCGGCTATCCGGAGGGATGGACTATCAATCTGTCGGCACAAGGCTCACAGGATGTATACACATCCGAGGGCAACTACAGTTCGGCCCCATTGTCGCTCTGTCTGGATGCCGTAGGCGACGAAATCATTTCGCCCGAGACACCGGCCCCGATAACATCACTCTCGTTCTGGGTGAAACCGAGTAATATGGAGAATGAAACCGACTATACCTACTCATTGGTGCAGGTAGCCGTATACAACGAGAAAGACGGATGGATACCTATCGCCAATATGCCAAACTACTATATGCAGGCCGAAGGCGGACAATACTCGTTCACATCAGAACAGATAGGAGAAGGAATGACAAGGGTGAAGTTCTTCTTCATACAGAAAAACTCCGTCGACTTCGCCATCGACGATGTGAAGATAGACTATGCCACACAGCGAGTGCCGGTGACCCAGCTCGACAAGGAACTGACCGACACCTGCTACACCATGGACATCGACCCCAACTATGAATATTTCTACAATGTGAGAGCCAAGAACGGAAGCGTGGTGTCGAAGCCATCGCCAGACATGTGGGTAGACGGCATTCTCGGAGTGAAGGTGGAGGCAAAGGAGGCAACGAATGTCACCGAAACCTCGTTCACGGCAAACTGGACGGAGCTGAACAATGCCGACAGATACAAGCTCAACATCATGAAGGTGCTGCAGCCCAAAGAGGATATGCAGAATGTGGTGGTGCTGAGCGAGAACTTCAACAAGATTGACCAGGGCACCATAGACAATCCTTATAACCCATACACATATGTGTTCAATCTGGCTGAAAACGGATACACAACGACCGAATGGCTCCTGCAGCTGCCTTATCTGGCTGATGGAATGGCAGGAGCACAGCAGACCAACGTGTGGATGGGTCTGGCAGGACTCGTTACATCGCCGCACCTCGACCTCACCTGCGACGGCGGAGCGTTTGATGTAGACGTGAAGGCATACAACACGTTTGCCAGCGACACTCTCTTCGTGATGCTCCTGAAAGACTACACCGACAATGTAGCCACCGACCATCGCATCATGCCGCTCACGCTGAATGGCACGGGAATGACATCTGCCACAATCCACTTCGACGCTACCGACAACAAGAACCTGCGTGAGAACGTCATCCTGGCATTCATGAGCATGTATGGCCAACCTTTCTTCATCGATGAGGTAACCATCCGCCAGAATGTGCGCAAGGGCGAGACTCTCATAGCTCCGTATTCGGTGATGTATCCGAAAGGAAGCGGTTTCAACGTGACGGATCTCGACCCGCAGTATACTTATGCCTATGATGTTACGGCGATGAGGACCAAGGATTACACTAACTATGTATCTGAAACTTCAGACCGTGTGTATGTGAATGGCATAGAAACCGCAGTAGGCAGTGTCTCAACCGGCAGCAACGCCCTTGATATCAGAGTGGCCCACGGTAGCATCTCATTGTCTACAGACTATGACTCAGCTGATGTATACGACATGCAGGGCAAGACAGTGGCAACTGTTCCGGCTGGTCGTCATGCCGTCAGCCTTGCTCCCGGCGTGTATATCGTGAAGGCCGGAGAGAAGACAGTCAAGGTGGTAGTGCCATAACCTCTGCTCGGCTGATAAGAAAACAAGGCAGGTAGCTACATCCTTTTGTGTTTACATAACCTGATACCTGCCTATAATAAAATCCCCCGATTCTGTCCATTCTGGGACAGGTCGGGGGATTTCTATAGTATCCTTCCTTTAACCCCAATCGGTCATTAGGCCGTTTATTGTATTTTTTAATTACTGCTTGCAGTCTTTTGTTTTTTATAAGGCGTCTTTTGTCTGTTTTTAATTCGCAATAGCTCGCTATTACTCATTAAAAGCCAAACAAAATCCACTCTTCTAAAAGAACAAAATCCAAGCAAGCCCTAACGACCGATTCGGGTTTAAGAAACATCCTTATGGCATTCTATCCTTCCGGCAGGAACATCCTCTTGGCGTTTGCTGTGGTGTGGCGGTCTATTTCCTCGGGGGAGATGCCGTAGGCGAGGGCGAGGCGGTCTCTTACGTATGCCACATAGGCACTCTCGTTGCGCTTCCCGCGCATCGGCACGGGAGCCATGTATGGAGCGTCGGTCTCGAGCACGATGCGGTCGAGTGGGATGTGGGGCACCACTTCAGGCAGATGGCTCTTCTTGAATGTCAGCACACCGCCGATGCCGATGTTGAAATTGCCGAACGACAGCAGCTGTTCTGCCTCCCGCTCGTTGCCCGTGAAGCAGTGGAACACTCCTCCGCGGCGCAGTTCCCGTTCGTAGCGGCGCAGTATTCCCACCATCTCGTTCTGTGCCTTGCGGCAGTGTATCATCAGCGGCAGGTCGGCCTCTATCGACCATCTCACCTGCTCCTCGAAAGCCTCCAGCTGCTCTTTCTCGAATTCGCGGCTCCAATAGAAGTCCAGTCCCACCTCGCCGATGGCGATGAACGGAGGGTTGTCTGCCGACGGTGCTTTCTGCCTCTGCTCGTCGAGAATCCGTCGCATCTGGCCTACTGCGTCTTTCCAGTCCTCTTTCACCTCCTCCGGGTGGAGACCTATCATGGGGTAGGCGTAGCCCGGAAACTGCCGGCATGTGTCCACCACGCTGCCGATGCTCTTGAGGTCGATTGCCGGCACGAAGATTTTCTCCACTCCGGCATCCTGTGCCCGCTGTATGGCCAGCGGGCGGTCTTCGGCGAATTCCTCGCCGTCGATATGAGTATGCGTGTCAATCATTGTTCATTCTCCTGTTTGTTTTCCTTTTCCTTCTCCTGCATCTTGCGTTTCTCCTTGCGGCGCATGTAGTAGCGTATGCCGAAGCGCTCACAGTCGGCCACTCGGTCTATCACGAGTTTTCCCTCCTCGCTGAAGTGCGCCTCTATCTGGTCCCAGATGCGCAGTATCAGTTCGTCGATTTCGGGTCGTATCTCCTTGAGCCGTTGCTCCATTTCGCTTGTGCGTTTCTGCAGCGCCTTCTGCTTGTCGTAAGCCTCCTTGAAGATGTCGAAGTGGGTCTCCACCATTCCTATCGTGGGGTTGTAAATCGGTCTGCCACCCTTCTTCACGCGGTTTTTCTCTCCGCTGATGATTTTCGGTCCCCATTCCGTTATTGACCCTATGCTGTTGTCCACGGGAATCATGGTGGCGGTCTCCTCCAGTCCGTAGAGTTTCAGGTTAGAGCGCTTTATCTCCCCTCTTGTCACAGCCATGAGCAACACCTGCATGAAGTGGCTCTCATACATGTAAGCCTTTTTCTGCAGCTGGTCTATTTTCGTTCCGCTCCGCCATTGCGCCTTTTTGTCCACCTCGTATTGCGTCACTGCCGTGAGCAGCTTGTCGTAGCAGGTGCGCGCCTGGTTTATGTCTTTCCATTCCAGAAACCTGTCGCGGGCCATGTATATGTCGTTGTTGTCGAGCAGCGTCTTCAGTGCACTGAGTCTCGACTTGTCGGTATTGGGGAGTCTTCTGTATGGCATTTCCTCTCTTTTTGTGGGTGTTTCGTTATTTCTTTCTGTTCATCATTCTCTCGGTGTATTCGCGCAACACCGCCTTGCGGTCGTCGCTCACCGAGAGCTCGTTGAGATGCTGTCTGCTCTGTTCGAAGTATTCCTTTATCCTCTGTTCGGCGAGCTTGTCGATTCCGAGCCTGTTGTAAATCTCCGTCACGGCAGCAATCTTCTCTGCCGGATCGAATTCCGTCGCCGTGGTCCATCTCTCCAGTTCGGCACGCGTCCCGGCATCTGCTCTGTTGAAGGCGTTGATGAGCATGAATGTTTTCTTGTTTGATGTGATGTCGCCGCCGATAGCCTTTCCGAACACCTTCGGGTCGCCATACACGTCGAGCAGGTCGTCCTGCAGCTGGAACGCCAGTCCCACCTTCTCTCCGAAGGCATACAGTGCGTTGGCGTCGGCATCCGAAGCCCCTGCCACCACGGCACCCATCTTGAGTGCGCAAGCCAGCAATACGCTCGTCTTCAGTCGTATCATCTCGATGTATTCCTCCTCAGCCACATCGTTGCGCGTTTCGAATTCCATGTCGAACTGCTGTCCTTCGCTCACCTCCAGTGCCGTTTCGGTGAAGAGGTCGAGTGCGGACTTGAGATATTTGGTGTCGCATTTCGCCAGGTGTTCGTATGCCAATACGAGCATTGTGTCGCCGGAGAGGATCGCCGTGTTGTCGTCCCATTTCTTGTGTACGGTGGGACGGCCACGCCTCATGTCCGCCTTGTCCATGAGGTCGTCGTGTAGCAGTGTGTAGTTGTGGTAGGTCTCCAGTGCCGTAGCCACGGGCAGTATTCTGTCCACGTCGTCGTGGAAGAGGTTGTATGCCATGAGCACGAACGACGGGCGTATGCGTTTTCCGCCGGCGGCGAGCACATATTCTATCGGGTCGTAGAGCGACTTTGGTTTTCTCTCGTAGGGCAGTGATGCGATGTATGCGTTCACTTTCTCCTGTATTTCGGTTGCTGTCAGCATAATTATGTTTTTTTGTTAGGTTTGTCGTATTTATTATATGTTACTTATTCAAGTTTTGCAAATCTCTCATTTGTTGAATGGGGGAGTGCCCCAAGCACTCGCAAATCCTCTGAAATCCATATAGAAATCCAAAGATTTCAGGTCAAAAAATAATCCGTGAAAGATTAATCCGTGTTCCTCGGTGTTATCTGTGTTTTGTTTTTTTTGACCTGTGGCCATCGCCGAAGGCTGATGGACACTATATGCTTTCACACTGGAATCCTTTCCATCCTTTGACATCGTGTCCACAGCCTTCGGCGTGGACAAATCAAAGAAAAAACACGGATATCACGGACTTTGCACGGATTGGTCTTCACGGATTTTTTTCTTTGATATTATTTTGCCAATGAGTCTTGGATTCGGTTGGGATTTTTCCGGATTTGGAGCACTATGGTGCTCGCTGCTTCCAGACGACATCAGCCAATGGTTTTGCCAATGAACATTAGCCCCCTCTCGTTCTCAAACCCATCCTAACCTTCCCCAAGGGAAGGGACAAGTTACTCTGCTTTGTCAAAGACTTCAGATAATCACATCAGCCAATCACATCAGCCAATCACATCAGCCAATCACATCAGTCAATCACTTCAGCCCCCTCTCGTTCTCCCCCGTAGGGGAGATGCTGGTTACTCTGTATGTCGAAGGACTATAGATGTCCTGGTGTATCAGTCCCTCCCCTACGGGGGAGGCTAGGTGGGGGCTGATGCCATTTAGCCTTAGTAACCAGTTCCTTCCCTTTGGGAAGGTTAGGATGGGTTGTCCCTTTGGGAAGGTTAGGATGGGTTGTCCCTTTGGGAAGGTTAGGATGGGTTGTCCCTTTGGGAAGGTTAGGATGGGTTGTCCCTTGGGGAAGGTTAGGATGGGTCTGCGGTTATGATGGGTCTGCGGCCAGGTGTGGCTGACACCAGACCTATGCATCGTTCTGCATCCTTATTCTCCATTCCTGCGGAAAGAGGTTGTTGGTGCGGTTGCCCAGGTTTTTCACGAATCCCAGGTTCAGCCCCTGATACCCCACAGCCACGAATCCGCGCGGTGTGTCAGGCGGTAACTGTATCGGTTCGCGTCTGAGATAGGCAATCGCAGTGTCGCGGTCGAGTTCCGCCGTGGCGAAGGCTTCAGGGTTGAATGCCGTTGAGAGAGCGAGACCTTCGGCAGGTATGATGTCCTTGCCCTTCGGCTCTCCCAGTCGGATGCCGGCATGCATCACGCGCAACTTCTCCAGTGCGGTGTCATACACGTTGCGCCACTGTTTCCTCACCGCCACGAAGCGCTGTCCGAGCGTGGTGATGCTGAAGTCCTCGTTTCCCTTTATCCATCCGCTCATCTCCTTAGCCCCCTTCACGGCCTGTTCTGCCGACGCCTTTCCGCGCCGTTTCAGCTTCTTGTCCTTTTTCGTTGCCGAGGAGTCGAGCATACTGATTGTGGTCTGCTGCGAGGCATCGCTTCCCGTCTGTCGCAGAGCCGCCATATACAGACCTTCTGATCGGGTCTCGCCCGGAATGAAATGCCTCTCGGAGAGCTTTTCCATCTGCCATTCAGAGCAGATGAAGTCCACGTTCTCCTCATCCTCCTGCCTGTTGTATGTGCAGGTGGAGTATACGAGCAGTCCGCCGTCTCTCAGACACGGCATGATGTCGGTGATAATCTCCCGTTGCAGTGCGGCACATTTTTTCACGTTAGCCACCGACCATTCCCTTATCGCCCCCTCGTCTTTGCGGAACATCCCTTCGCCGGAGCAGGGCACGTCGGCGAGTATCACGTCAAACTGCAGTCTGCTGCGCTGGTAGTCGATGGCATAGTTGTTGGTCACTATCACGTCGGGGTGTCCGAACTTCTGTATGTTCTCCATCAGGATGTTTGCCCTGGGGCGCATCGGTTCGTTGGTCATCAGCAGACTTCCCTCGGGTAGCACACTGCGCATGGCGGTGGACTTCCCTCCCGGTGCGGCACACAGGTCGAGCACCATCAGCGGACGGTCGGCGGGTGCGTGGTCGCGTATCACCTGGGTGATATACATCGAGGCAGCCTCCTGCACGTAGTATGCTCCGGCGTGTAGCAGGGGGTCGAGAGTGAACATCGGCCGCTCCTTGAGATAGCGTCCCTCCCGACACCATTCCACGGGCTCGTCTTCCTCTGCCGGCAGTGCCATGCTGTCGGAGCGGAATTTCATCGGGTTCAGTCTCACGCTCACCGGCGGTTCCTCACCCATGGCTTCAGCGAAACGCGTCCACCGCTGCTCTCCCATGATTTCCCGGGTGTATGTGGAGAACTCCTCTGGTAGTGTTGTCTTCGGCGTGGTGGTCATCGTGTGGTGTTATGTTTTTTTTGTTATGATTCCTATTTGTTTATATCCGTGTCCTGCTGCCGCTGGAGTCATGGGGTGCTTACCCCAAATCGTTCATTAGACCGTTTATTGTATTTTTTATATATACTGCTTGCAGTCTTTTGTTTTTTATAAGGCGTCTTTAGTCTGTTTTTAATTCGCAATAGCTCGCTATTACAAACAAAATCCACTCTTCTAAAAACTCAAAATCCAAGCAAGCCATAACGACCGATTGGGGTTTACAGTCATATTGCCGATGCCATAGGCAAGGCTTTCCTCCTCGGCAGTGCTCCGATTATTCGCTTGGCGTCGGTTGTTGAGGCTTCGCAAAATGACAGCAGGGATTTCTAAGAATTTACAAATATAGTGTTTTTCTCCTTCATATCGCCCGTTCGGCGGAAAGAAAATAATATTTGAATCCGTTTTTAACAAATATTCAAGCCCTGATGACCGATTGGGGATAAAGCTTCTGATAATTGATAAAAACAAAAAACAGTGACGAATCATCATATTAGAGCACTATTTTTTTAAAAGCAGAAAGCTGATATTTATGAGATAACACTGGGGATATTGAAAAACAGATTGGAATTGTCAGCTGCGAGCTAAGATATCCAGCCTTTCCAATATCCATCACAGTTTCATTGTTTCTTATATTTGCTGATCGCTTCCAGCATTTCAAACAATGTCATTTCATCTTGACTCACATTAGGATAGAGTTTGCTTATATCAAGAATATCATCATAGCTAATACTTGCCAACATCGCGACAAAAGAAAGAAGTGACTGCAACTTGATGTTGGTATTGGCAATTGCATGATTCTTTAAGGTATCTGTGCCAAACACAATTCTCTTTGCCTTCTCATTGTATTCATAAACACAATTTCCTACAGCTTCCGTTGATTTGCCATGCTTCTTTACAAATGGATAGACCTTGAAAGCCATTTCTGTCCCTCGAACAAGATAATAGTCACATAGTGAGAACTCTTTTATTTCCATTTTCTGGCGCAATGCTTTCTTCGGTTCAGCGCTATCGTCTGTTGATGCGTCTTGAGCACCACGGACTACCATCATTCTCTCATTGTCTTCTCTGAACCTGCTTTCATCAACTTCTGCCACAAATTCGCCCTCATTACTAAAAAGGCGTGAGTTTTCTTCATGCACGACATCTTCATGCCCCTTGAAGTGATACAACCACTTTCTGTTAGCATCCGGCAAACCGAAATAGTTGTATAGTCCTACATTGTCTATGATAATGGTCTTCTCTTTTCCTTCTACTACACGAAGTCCACGTCCAACCTGCTGTATGTATAATGCCAACGATTTTGTCGGACGTGCAAGTTGTATGAAACTCACACTCGGGCAATCAAAGCCTTCCGTGAATATGTCTACATTTACCAGTACTTTTATCTTTCCTTCTTTGAAGGATGAAATGAGATCATGGCGCACTTCTTTTGGAGTGTCGCAATCAACGGCTACGGCATTGACTCCATGACTACTGTATAGTTCAGCAATATTTGCTGCATGGCGCTTGTTTATGGCATAGATAATACCTTGTCTGCCTTTGGCGAATTTCTCGTATGATTCATAAACCTTTGCGCGTATGCGCTGATTGTTAAAGGTGTTGTCAAGGTCTGTATTTGAGAAATCCCCAGTTGAAGTAACTTCTGAATTATTCACGAGCTTCTGCACTTCTGAATTCGGCTTTATGGAAACATAATCAAAATCTGCCAATAAGCCTTTGTTTATGAACCAAGAAATCTGTGGTGATGTTATCAAGTGCTGGTATAGTGACAGAAACGACTCGTGATTTAATCTCCACGGCGTAGCCGTCACTCCTAATTTCTTGGCTTCCGGAAACAGATTGAATAATTTCATATATGTATCAGCAAGGGAATGATGCGCTTCGTCCACTATTATATAATCAAATCTCTGTCTGCATACATTATAATAATTCTTATCCGTCAGAAGTGACATTATGCTACCTACTTGCACTCTCTTCCATAAATGCTGCTCTCTCGCTCCTTGTATAAATCCATGCGCTATCCCGAACCGAGACAATGTGGCAGATATCTGGTCCAACAATTCTGTCCTGTGTGCCACTACCAATATGTTTATTTCTTTGTGTTCCCTTTTGTAATTGCACAACAAGTCATTTATCAATGATGTAAACAAGTAGGTCTTGCCTGTGCCTGTAGGCATCTGCAACATCACTGAATCATATTTTGACCACGCATCAAAAATCTTGGCTTTGGCTTCTATCTGATGTGGTCTCAGATTTATATTGTCTTGGACGATTTTGGCGAAATCCATTTAGATAGAGGTAATCTCCATTTTTATATGAAACATAGCACCTATAACTCTAAGAAGTTTTACTTTATCTCTTGTCGTATTGGGCACTATTATCCAGCGTTGGCTGTCTACTTGCACTTGATTGTTGAACATCTTTGTTGATGTTACCAAAGGATTACCGCCCCACGACAGTTCCTTGCGCTTTATTTCGTCAATACCGATTTCCCAAACCACCTCAAGAAACGTGTCTAAAGTACTGTTATTGGCAAAATATCTGCCGTCAGGGAATTTTACCAACAACTTGTCTTTTACTCTTGTGCGTCTCTCTTTATTGGGATTTTCTTGTGCCTCAAAATCAGTACCAAGTTCTATATTCAAGCCCAAAGACAACTGGTTGTTTATTGCTGTCAATTGCAAAAACTTTCCTTCTGAATTTGATTGCGTATTTAAATACCATCCATCACAAACCGGTTTCATCCAGTCTTTGTATTTTGGATAAACTTCCTTTGACAACAAAGGCAGATGACACAAGTCCAATCTGATGTCGGATATGACTTCCGTGCCAAGTTCTTGCAACGTTGCAATCATCGTGTCTGTAACGTTTTTATAGCATATTGATTTTCCATCAGGAAACATCACCCTCAGAAGTTTCCTCTTAGCTCTTCCTCGCTTTACTTCTTCCATATACTTATTTGGTTAATCTGTATACATTTTCATAGTATAATCCAGCGAAATCAATTCTCCTGGCTGCATCTTCACTCTGTATATCTGCACCCACTCTTCGCCTATCGGATGATAATCACCAAGTCTGATGCGTAGTGCCGCCTTGCCGTCATATTCTGTGATGCCGATTCTTTGCACATCGTAATAACCGTCTATCATACCGCCGACCATCGGCAGGAGATACTTGATGCCTATTAAGTTTATGCTTGGTATTCTCTCCATGACATAATACTTACCTCGGTGTTCCGCAAACGCCTTGAAATTCTCGTCGGTCTTGCGTACAAGACAGGTAAAGACATTCTTTTCACCAGCATCACCCGGCATAGCTGGCATGGCGCCGGATTCTTTCGCCGGCAACACGTCTTTGGGATCTGTTCCCAACTCACATTCGCGTATCACAAATGACTTTCCCAATTCTGCGAGCAACACCTCATTCTTCTCTTTATCACTCTTGTCAAGGGCAAGCGAGAAAATATCCTGCTCCTCAAATGGGGTATATACTTTTCCCAGCACTTGTCTGAAATGCGTTTCCACATATTCCTTTACGTTCACCGTCGGCCGTGGCTTCATGGCATAGAACTGGAAGTCCTGCTGGAGCCAGGTCTGAATCTCCGAACGGAACTTCTTGCGTATCTTTCCTTTCCAATTCCTCTGCTCGCCACCATTGTTCTTGGCATACAGGGACAGCACAAACAGAAAATTAACATCATAATGGAACAGCAACAACGTGTCACGGTCATACAGACGGTTGTCAAACTGCTTCGACATATAGCGGTTGCTCTTGCGGTCGGTCTCTTTTATGCCGTCGTTGCCATAATCAAATTTCCCGTCCATCGTTGCCGAGATAAAGAAATTTGGAATGATATTATATCCTTCTGTCTCGTCATCACGCAGCTTCACGCCTGATGACGGAATACGGCCATCGTTGAAAATGTCGAGATTCCACTGTATCACATTTCGGGCGTATGTGTATTGTTTGTAAACGGACTCTTTGCCGAGCTCGTTTCCCATTTTATAATACTTTGAGTCTCCGATATAATAGGTATTGCCGGTATCGCCCTCGACAAGACTCTTGGCAGTATAGAGATGGTCTACGATTTTGCCGTCTTCCTGCTTCTTGTCCATTCCATCCGGCAACGGATTGTCTCCTATCAATGTATCGATGATTGCCTCAAACACGATATGGAAACTCTTCACCAACAGATACTCTTTCTGGTTGGTATTCACGAACACCTGCCTTGACTCATCAAAGAAGGCATAACAGAGCTTCCACAGCTGCAATGCCTTGTCAGAGAAATACTTATATTTAATTTGCTGCAAACGTACTTTGCCATAACCTTTGCGGTATTTCTCAAACTGCTTTCCGCGAATCAGCTCGAAGTTGCAGTTGATATTCTTCTCGAATCCATACGTTTCGCCTATATAGTTCAGAATAGAGAAGAATATGACGAGCAGTTCCTCGTCAAAGTTTATCGTCCTTTTCTTGTTCACAGGATTCAGATACACCGCATTTCCGTCTTGCACTATCGCCGTTGTCGTGCCTATAGTGCGTGTCCAGTTTATCTTGTTGTATCCTGCATGGAGATTTTTCAGCACAAAGAAGAAGAAGCTCTGGTTGTCTTTGTTGAACTGCAACAACGCAAGCAATATGTCAAGAAAGGTGTTGCTCAGTCTGCGACTGCCAAACCCAGCCTGTGTGATTTTCTTTTGATAGACGATGGTGGAATCATTCGTCTTGTCATTCTTGTATACCACAATCGCACGGTAGATCCACACTGCGAATCCATACAGAAAATCCCGCTCATCATTGGTCAACTGCTTCTGACCTTCGGGCATTACTATGCTTTCCGGACGATACTTCCCGAAAGCCAGTTCCTGTCCGTCCACATCACGCAGCAGCACCTTCGGAAGAATAAACACGCAGTCGCCCTGTGAGACATTATAAAAATATCCCACATAATGCACCGATACCTTTCCTTCCACGTTCTCCAAGGCATCAATACCTTGCAGCACATCACGCACATCGGCGACATCGTATTGGTATTCTTCTATCAGTATGCGCATGACTTCTACTTTTTAGCGTATTTGAGGAACACCGCTCTCATGCGTAGCAGACGGTCTATGATGAAATCAAACTGGACTGGCCAATCTTCTTTATTTTCAAAGTCCACATCATGTTTCTCTTCGCTGATAATACTTGATTTCTTGTCAGGAATTTCATTCCATTCATATTTTACACCCATCTCTTTTTCTATTTCGTCTTTATGGGCAAACAACCTATAGTATTCATCAGTAGTTTGGTCATAATAAACTTGCATTTCAATAGCATGTCTTCTACGCTGTTGGATGGCAACAAGATAAAAATCCGTTCCAGTTACAAAGAAATTCTTCCAATGGCTTTTGGTAGATTTCTTTATTCCGCCAAAATAGGTTGCAAAATCTTGGCTATGTTTTGGAGCGTATTTCAAGAAGGCATCCCAATACTCATAGCGTTTCTTCTCTGTTTCTGTCCATTCACTCTGTTCTCCATCATCAGTGCTTTCTTTCTGACCCTTGTATTCCTCATCGTCATCATTTTCTGAAACTGGTTTCAACTCCAGATTGTTCAAGAACCGTTCCACCTTTTCCTCGTTGACCTCGGTCTTGCCTGCTTCTGTGATATAGAACTTGTCGAATGACAACTTGCCATTATCTCCGTCGCTGAAAGCCTCGCCCTCAAACTCACTATCCTTGAACACATCATTCCAAAGGTAGAACACAACCTTGCTGACAAACTTCTCCGCGCTGATAACGCCATTCTCTGCCTTGCAGAAGAAATAACCAAGTTTTTTGTCTTCTGAATATGTGGCGTCATAGATACGACTGTTTATTGCAACAAGGAACTGCCACCAGTCGTATTTCGCACCATTTACGTCTATCGCCCAACGCTCGCCGGCATCACTTATTGGCACATAATTCCAATCCCAACGACGCTTGAAGGCTGAATCTATCGGGAAGAGGCTTTGGTCGCTGGTGTTCATCGTTGCCCAGATATACAGATTACTCGGCAACAACAACACTTCGCCATTCAGCACCTGAGATACGATGTCTTCTTCATCAAAGTGTTTATTGATTTCGTCCTCCTGCGGTATGGTGACTCCGGCAAATGCTTTATGCAGCTGCTTCTGCATGTCGGCATCCGCCTTTATCGGATATTCAGAGAAGCCATGTGCGCCTCTATCCAACAACTGGAACAGGTCGCCAAATATTTGGGCACAATTGCCACGGTTGATTTCCTCGATTATCAGGTATTCCTTCTTTGCCTCCTCACCGGCACCGAGTTGGTTGAATTTCTGCCATGCCTCTATATAGGCTTGCAGAAACGCCTGACTAACAAACTCATAGACAATCTTGTCTTCTGTCATGGGCTTGCCGTCAGCTCCTTCAACGGGTACGGCTTTCGTACCAATAACAGTCGTTACTGGCACAGTCTTGGTCGTCGGCTTATATGCTCCTACAAATGTTGAGTAGTCGCTATCCGGGTGGAACGTAGTGCGAACTACATCCTCACCCCTCGTCTGCTCCTTTATAGTATGACTCTTACCGGTGCCTGGGGCACCGTAGAATATTTGTTGGAGAGAAGGACGCAACGTCTCTTTTGCAACATTGTCACTTTCATCCTTTGAAGAAAAGAATTCTTTTGCTTTTAAAAATCGCAAATAGAAATGTAGCGCATTAGAATATTGATTTCCTCCTTTTTTATTGTATTTATTGAAATCATCATTACTTTCAAGAGTAATGATTAATTCTTCAAGTTCTTTTACTGTCGTGATACTGTATATATCAAAATCATTCAATCCTCTTATATATGCAAAGGTCTTGCATATACGCGAAAAGTCGCTATAGTTTTTATAGCTTTTGGGAGTACTCGTGCAGTTTTCAATAAAGTACTTATATTCTTCTTGTATTGACATCTGAATTATTTGTTTTTTACATTATTGTATGCTGATATATATTTGTCTATTGGAATACTATTTATAAAGAAATGCGTTTGTCTCTTTACATCTGTTCTTTCAATAACCCATTCAAGGCTGTCAAAATTGGGAAATGATTTTTCTATCCATTGTTCAGCATTTGAAACGGCCTCTTTAACATCTATACCAAAGAATTTCCAGCCTGTAAAAAACTCAAAAACGCCGTTGTCCAAATCATATACGAATAAATTAAAGACGTATGAATTTAGTTCATCTCCTTTTTCCATTTTTTTTATGCAAAAATACAGCAATCCATTCTGATGGAATTATGATTTAAGTTTATTCAGGACTATTTGACATTACGAACAGAACTTATATCCATATCTATTTTCGTTAGTAACTACATTGGTATAATTGCTTTTTGTATTAATTGACAAAGATAACGTTTTTTGGTTATATATCAGTATGGCAATACTCCTTTTTACGAAACTTTTACAAACAGACCTGCACGTTGATTTCATTTAGCTAAAGTTACAAGCATCTCTGCCAATACTAATAAATCATAAAAAATAATGGTGGTGGGGGAGGAGGTGGATGAAAAAATGATTTTTTCATACCTTTGCAAATTGTTTTCAGACTCGATGGTACGATTGACATAAATGGCACATTCGGGTGAATCAGTGTTATTCAGGAAATATAAAAAACTGCAACAGGTTATGCGGAGATTGTCTGCAACAGGTTATTACAAAGAATGAGTATTACGAACTCTTCAAAATAACCCCTGCAAATATGGAATCGGTTGTCGATGCCTCTTTCCTTATTACCTGTCCTGATTTCAGAATAAATGATATTGATGCTGCAAAATGGACAATCGGAGGTGAAAATTTACCTAATGATGTAAAGAGCCACGTGTACTTTGGAGACAAAAAGATGTACAAGACATATGACTTGATAGGTAGGGTGTCCAGTTCCATGTTCCTGTTTTTAGTATCAAAAACAATGTAACAACCATCTAAATCATTGATAATCATTCGCTAAGTAAAATATAATCGTGAGTGAATTCACAGCTGATATTTTGATAGTTATATTTGTATTATATTTTATATCTTATTTACTGATTCTTAAGGAGTTAAGTTACAAGAACGCACTCAAAAACGAGAACATAGAATTGGACACCCTATATAATAACTTGGTATGATTTGAGTGAGAAAAAATATGAGGCTCAAATCATGCCAAGTTTTTTTTCACCGTCACCAAGCCACGGAGCGGTCATCAGTTCTGTGGCTTTTGCTATACGTTCCTTTACAAGCGTTTCATATAATACTTTTGTACCATTTTGGGGCACGGTGCTTGCCCAACATGGGCAAGCACGTTACCCAACATGGGCAAGCACGTTACCCCACTTGGGCACGTTTGCTGCACGGATGTTGCCCATTTGTCCCCAATATGGCAGACTCCGTTTGGGCTTTTTAAAAAAGACTGAATTTCACTTGTCCTCTTGTTGTTTTAGACGAACCAAGAGTATCTGTCCCTCCCCTTCGGGGGAGGCTAGGTGGGGGCTGATGTTCATTGGCTGAGTAACAACAACTTTTATATAAGAACAAAAACCTTGATAAACCCAAGGCGGATTACTCTGTCTATGATTTCTGCCAATCACATCAGCCCCCTCTCGTTCTCAAACCCATCCTAACCTTCCCCAAGGGAAGGAACAAGTTACCCTGCTTTGTCAAAGACTTCTTCAGCCAATGACATCAGCCCCCACCTAACCTCCCCCGAAGGGGAGGGACAGTTACTTTGCTACTGAATTCAGTCAATCTCTTCAGCCCCCACCTAGCCTCCCCCGTTGGGGAGGGATAGATACTCTGCTACTGAATTCAGTCAATCTCTTCAGCCCCCACCTAGCCTCCAAACCCATCCTACCCTTCCCAAAGGGAAGGAATAAGTTACTCTGCTTTGTCAAAGACTTCAGCAAATCAATTCAGCCAATGAACATCAGCCCCCACCTAGCCTCAAACCCATCCTAACCTTCCCCAAGGGAAGGAACAAGTTACCCTGCTTTGTCAAAAACTTCTTTAGCCAATGACATCAGCCCCCACCTAGCCTCCCCCGAAGGGGAGGGACAGATACTCTGCTTTGTCAAAGACTGTTGGATGCAGGTTACTCTAGTTAATGATGAGTCACCGATAATCAGATTACTATGGGTAATAATCAAATTGCCATGGGTAATAATCAGATAGCCAATGGTATCTCTCCCTCCCCTTCGGGGGAGGTTAGGTGGGGGCTGGATGGCAGTATGCGGAGTAATAATTATTGTTTCCACACGGCTCAGAATTACGAATAGGAAACGGCTTCCTGTGCAGCCGGTTTATCTTGGTTTATCGCTTGTATTCTTTTGCGAGGTGGTGACAAGGTCGCCACCGATTCCTGTCATACAGGTAGACTGTCGAGAGCTTGCTCTCGTAAGGGCGACCTGTGTGGCAGGAATCAAGCCGTAAGGCTCGCAAAAGGATACAGGGTTTTATCCCGGTTTTTGTCTGAAAATGAATACATGTCCTCTTAATAAAAACATCGGGCAGACAAGCCGACGAAGGAATATCCTTGTCAGCTTGACTGCCCGTCTGATTGTCTACTTGTCTACTCGTCTCTCGTTTACTAGTAACTCGTTTACTTATTTACTCGTATCTCGTCTATTAGTCTACTTGTCCCCGGTTTAGTATCCGAAGATTTCCTCTGTAGAGAGTTTCTTCACCGGTCCGATCTTCTCGAGCGACTTCATGTCGATGTCGCTCTCGTCGCCGAGGATGATGTAGCGGAAAGGCTTGTTGGCGATGTTCTCGTTGACGAACTTCACGAGGTCTTGCAGCGTGATCTTCGGGAGCACGTTATACACCTTCTGCTGCAGACTGTATTCGTAGCCCAGCTTCTTGGCGTTGAGATAGCTGTAGATGATGTTGAGCTTAGTGGTGCGGCTTGCCTCGATGCGCTTCATTTCTGCCTGCTTGGCGATTTCGAATGCCTTCTCCGACTGCGGCACGTTGTTCATGATGCTGTTGAAGGTGGCGATACAGTCCGTCATCTTGTCGTTCTGAGAGATGATGCTGGTGAGGAAGAATTCCGAGTCGGCCGGGCGGTATGGTGTCATATAGCTTGCCCATGCGCTGTATGCCAGTCCGCGGCTCTCGCGCAGCTCCTGGAACACCACGGTGTTCATGCCGCCGCCGAAGTATCCGTTGAACATGTTTATCATCGCCTCGTGTTCAGGTGTCCACTTCTTGCCCTCGTTGTGATACTGATACATGTAGATGTTCTTTGCCTTGTATGGCGCAATCACAACCTCGTTGGCAGGAGTCAGCTCCATCTTGTATGGGCGGCTCTCAGGTTCGGCTCTGAATTTCTTGGGCAGTGCGTGGTATTTGTCCACCACCTTTGCCATGTCCTTCACCTCCATCGGTCCGTAGTAGAGCACGGTGTGCTTGTAGTTCTTCAGGTCTTTGAGCATATCGATGAGCTTCTGCGGGTCGAGGTTCTTCAGCTGTTCGTTGCTTGGGATGTTGCGCTGAGTGTTGTATGGGCCATACATGGCATATTTGGCGAGAGCCCTGAAGTTCTGGTCCTGGTTCATCTTTGCATCCTGGCGCGCCTTGAGTTCGCTCTCCACCCAGCGGCCGAAGGCTTCCTTGTCCACCTTGGCGTTCTGGAGGAAGTTCTCGAAGAGAGTCATCGCCTGCGGCATGTTCTCGCTCAGACCGTTGAGGGTGATGCTCATATTCTCGGTATTCACGTTGATGCTGTAGTCGCATGCCAGCTTGTAGAACTCCTGCTTGAGCTGCTCGGCGGTCATCTTGTCTGTGCCGAGATATCTGAGATAGTCGGCAGCATAGGCGAGCATGTTGTTTGCCTCCTCGCCGAAGTCGTAGCGATAGCTGAGCACGAAGAGGTCGTTGGTCTTGTTCTTCACGTAGAGCACGGGGAGCTTCTTCTTTGTCTGCGCCTTGGTGAGGTCTTTGTCGTAGTCAACGAAGCGTGGTTTGATAGGCTCCACCTTAGAGTTGATGATCTCTGTAACGAACTGGCTCTGCAGGTCGCGGTTAGACGGGATGGCGGTGATCTGCGGTTTGTCTATCTTCTTCTGCGTGTTGTCCACACCCTCCTTCTTGTACACTGCCACGTAGTTGTCGGCGAAGTGTTTCCTGGCAAATGCCATGATGTCCTGCTTTGTCATCCGGGAGATGCGGTCGAGATATGTCACGTGGTCGTTCCAGTCTTTTCCGTTCACGAAAGCCTGCACGAACTCGTTTGCTCTCCACTGGTTGCTCTCGAGCTGGTTGTTGTAGTTGAGCTTCATGTTGTTTACCACCGATGGCAGCAGGTCGTCGCTGAAGTCGCCTGTCTTGAGCTTAGCGAGCTCACCGAGGAGCAGGTCGCGCACGCTGTCGAGAGTCTGTCCCGGCATCGGCTGGCCGAAGAGGATGAACTCAGAGTATTCGTTCATTCCGTTGCAGAATGCTGCGGAATACTGGCATTTCATCTTCTGGTTCACGTTGAGGTCGAGGATTCCCGCCATGCCGTTTGAGAGCATTTCAGAAATCACGTCGAGGGTGTCAGACTGCAGCGATGCAGCCTTGTCGAACTTCCATCCCAGCATCATGCACGATGCCTCCTGTCCCACGATTGTGGTGTCGCGTGGCGATGTGATGGGAGCCACGGGGGCGTAGGTGGGGAACGAGAGGTTGTCGCTCTTCTTCCATGATCCGAAATACTTGTCTATCTGTGCTATCACCACATCGGGGTCGAAGTCGCCAGCCAGACAGATTGCCACGTTGTTTGGCACGTAGTAGCTGCGGAAGTAGTTCTTGATGTTTGTTATAGAAGGGTTCTGCAGGTGCTGCTGGGTGCCGATAGTGGTCTGGGTGCCGTATGGGTGTGTGGGATAGAGCAGCTTGTGGAGCGAGTTCCAGAGCTTGTTGTTGTCCTTTGCCAGTCCTATGTTATACTCCTCATACACAGCCTCGAGCTCTGTGTGGAAACCGCGTATCACCATGTTCTGGAAGCGGTCGCTCTCCACCTTGAGCCAGTTTTCCACCTCGTTTGAGGGGATGTTCTCCACATAGCATGTCACGTCGTTGCTGGTGTAGGCGTTGGTGCCTTCGGCTCCGATTGACGACATGAGCTTGTCGTATTCGTTGGGGATGAAATACTTTGCGGCAATCTGCGAAACGCTGTCGATTTCGTGGTATGCCTGCCGGCGCTGTGCCGGGTCGGTGAGCTTGCGGTAGTGCTCGTAGCGGCGCTCGATGTCGTCGAGGTATGGCTTCTCCTTGGCGGCGTCTACGGTACCGAACTTTGATGTTCCCTTAAACATGAGGTGCTCCAGATAGTGTGCGAGTCCGGTGGTTTCGGCAGGGTCGTTCCTGCTGCCGGTGCGCACTGCGATGTAGGTCTGGATGCGCGGTGTTTCGCTGTTCACCGAGAGATACACCTTCAGTCCGTTGTCGAGGGTGTAGATGCGGGCGTGCATAGGGTCGCCGGGCACCGCCACATACTTGTAATCTTTTGCCTGTGTGCCGATGGAAAACACGGCGAGACAGGCTACAAACATTGACTTTAATTTCATAATATTTATTTTAGGATATAATTTGTTCTTTCTTGTTTTTTTTGTTGTTACTTTGCAACTGAACTTCAGCCCCCTCTCGTTCTCAAACCCATCCTAACCTTCCCCAAGGGAAGGGACAAGTTACTCTGCCAATGAACTTCAGCCCCCTCTCGTTCTCCCCCGTAGGGGAGATGCAGGTTACTCCGAATTGTCAAAGACAGGTGGATGCAGGTTACTCTGTTACTGTCATAGACTGGTGGATGCAGGTTAGTCTTGCTTTATGACAAACCGATGACAGTCAGTCAGCCAATGGTATCTGTCCCTCCCCTACGGGGGAGGCTAGGTGGGGGCTGATGTCATTGGCAGAGTAACCAGTTCCTTCCCTTTGGGAAGGTTAGGATGGGTTAGCGGTTAGGTGGGGGCTGGTGGCAATTAGTCTTTTCATATATCATGATAGACTTACCAAGTCCACCCAATCTGTCCCTCTCTGATTCACGAAGCCGGCTCCTCCTCTTCGAGTTTTGCCAGGAATCCGTTCAGAGTGGCATCGTCCACGTCGCCCAGTTCGTATTCGCGCTCGGCGTCGCGGCGTACCATGTCATACCATTCGCGGCGCGCCTCATGACAGCTGTCTATCAGGCGGCGGCGGTCGTCGGCATCCATACTGTTCCATCCGTAGATGGCATCAGCGATACGCAGCGCCAGTTTCCTGTCGATGTCGGTGTCGAGACTTCCGCCGTCGTAGTAGCGGCATATCTCAGCCATGAGGTCTTCTGTGGTGTCTATGTTTCCGCTGGTGATGGCGTCCACGATGCGCATCACGCTGGCGTTGCTTATCTGCATTCCGCCGAGGTCGGCAAAGAGCGACGCTCCCCTGCTGAGCGGTCTGCCGAAGGTCTGGCTCGCCGTTGTGTCGTCAAACGAGGTGTTGTAGTCCGCCTCCTCGTCGGCCGACTTCAGATGGCGGTTGAGATATAGCTTTATGGCGAGCGTGTATAGCGATATTCCCTTTTCGAGCGCCGACCGCTTTATCAGCGACCCGTCGGCGGTCTGATACACTTCTCTGGCCCCCTTCTGGTCGCGCAGGGCTTCGAGCGTCACCTTCGCCTCCACCACCTTGGTCATCGTTGAGGGGTTGAGCCACTCGGTGTCCACCATGCTCCGACGGCTGCCCTGCGGACGCATGTCGCGGCGTGGCCATTTTGCGGTGTCGCGGTAGGTGCCCACGGTGGCGATGTTGCGTGCCGGCACGATGTAGGTGTCGGTGCCGTCGCCGATGACGTATGAGAACGGCAGCGACGAGGTGTCGGGATGTGTGGCAATCTTGCCCATACACATCGTGAAGGCTCCGATATGTGCCGGCCATAGGATGTGGGCGCCGCTCGCCGTCTTGGCTCCGCGCTCCATGATGCCATAGTGGATGGGTCCCATCTTGTAGGCGTGGTTGCTGAAGTTGGTTGCCGAACCGGCGTTGTAGAAGGAGTACATACCTCCGATGAGCAGCGTTGACTTGTGGTGGCTCACGCTGAACGGTCCGCAGAATGCGGCGCATGCCTCTCCGTTGGCCATGTATGAGTTGGCGAAGAAGAGGCTGTCGGTGGCTGAGAATCCGTCGGTCAGCGTGGAGTTCTCGCCGATGAAGCAGTTTTTGGCTATCGCATTGTTGCTCACCGACGAGCCGAGGGTGACGATGCATCCGTCGATTATCGCTCCGGCTCCCACAAACACGCTGTTGTCCTGTCGGCTCCACAGCGTGGTCTCGCTGATGCGCTGCGCTCCTCTCACCTCTGTCCATTGGGTTATCCAGGAGTTGGTGATTTCTATTGTGTCGGTGATGTGCACGTTGTCTTCTATCAGCGTGCGCTTCGGCATCCGGCTCATCACCTCCTCCATCACCATTCTCCTCACGGCGTCTTTAGCCTGACGTCGGGCTTCTATGGTGGCGTCGGCGTCGTCATACTGTTCGCCCAAGCATGGCGGCAGCACTGTGAGGGCTGCTATCTGGCTTGTGAGTCCGGAATAGAGCACCACGTTTCCCTCTCCCGCCTCGTTCATCACGCTGATGGTGTTTCCCTGTCCGAAGGTGGTGCCTTCGGTGGTCTGTATCACGCTCACGTTGTTGACGATGCAGTTGTCGCCGATGTCGGCGTTGCAGATGAATGCGCTCACGTTCTCCACGAGGGTGTTGTCTCCGATGGTGGAGTTTATGATGCGTGCGTGTCGAATTCCGGTGGGCAGTTCGTATCCCATGTCCGTGGTCACGGTGTCGCTGTTAGACCCTATGCTGCATTCTCCTATGAACTGCACGTCGTAGAGCCTGTCGGCAGAGAAGTTCTCTCCCACGGTGATTTTCTGCCAGTCTTCAGCGTGGCAGCGGTTCTCTTCGAGCCGCTTTATCTCTGATGGTGTGAGTGTGCGCATGATGTGTGTGTGGTGTATGGGGTTCTTTTTAATTTTGTTCTTCCTCGCTGTAGTCCTGATACAGGAAGTCGTTGTAAGGGTATTTCTGCACGTGCAGCTCTCTCACTCTCTTGTATATCACGTCTCTCATCTCCTGAATGTTTATCTTCTCGCGTGCCGAGATGAAGAGGCAGTCGTCTCCCATCTTCGCCATCCAGGTCTTCTTCAGGTCGTCGAGGGTCATGTTCTCCTTTGTGGCAGGCGTGAGGTCGTCGGCCTCTTTTTCCACCCATGTGTATGCGTCTATCTTGTTGAAGATTATCATCGACGGCTTGTCGGCGCATCCCAGGTCGGCGAGAGTCTTGTCCACCACCTTTATCTGCTCCTCGAAGTCGGGGTGGCTGATGTCCACCACATGCAGCAGCAGGTCGGCCTCGCGCACCTCGTCGAGGGTGCTCTTGAAGGAGTCAACGAGGTCTGTGGGCAGCTTGCGTATGAATCCCACGGTGTCGGCGAGCAGGAACGGCAGGTTCTCCACCACCACTTTTCTCACCGTGGTGTCGAGTGTGGCGAAGAGTTTGTTCTCTGCAAACACCTCGCTCTTCGACATGAGGTTCATGAGCGTAGACTTTCCCACGTTGGTATATCCCACGAGTGCCACGCGGATGAGGCGGCCGCGGTTTTTGCGCTGTGTGGTCTTCTGCTTGTCAATCTCGGCGAGTCGCTCCTTGAGCAGCGACATACGCTGCAGGATGATTCGGCGGTCCATCTCGAGCTGCGTCTCACCCGGTCCGCGCAGTCCCACGCTTCCCTTTCCGCCTCCCGAACCAGATCCTCCTCCCTGTCGTTCGAGGTGGGTCCATAGTCGCTGCAGTCGTGGCAGCATGTAGCGGTATTGCGCCAGCTCCACCTGCGTCTTGGCGTTGGCGGTCTGTGCGCGCATGGCGAAGATGTCGAGGATGAGGGATGTGCGGTCGAGGATTTTCACCTTCAGCTCGTTTTCGATGTTGCGAATCTGCTTTGCCGAGAGCTCATCGTCGAATATCACCATACCGATTTCTCTCTCTGCGTCTTCCTCGTCGAGTATATATTGCTTTATCTCCTCGAGCTTTCCCTTGCCCACGTATGTAGTCTGGTTGGGACCGTTCACTCTCTGCGTGAATCTCTTCACGGTGACGGCGCCGGCGGTGTCGGCAAGGAATTCCAGTTCGTCGAGATACTCCTTGGTCTTGGCCTCGTCCTGTTCCTTCGTGATGAGTCCCACGAGTACGGCTGTTTCGGCCTTGACTTCTGATATTACGAATTCTTTCATCTATGTCGTTGTCTTATGATATGCTAATATGAACAGATTATCTTATGCAAAGATAAACTAAAAAACTGATTCAACATATATATTATGGTGAAAAATCTCTTTTGCGACGGGCAATAGCGAATATACAACACAGATATTGTAATTGCGTGTTGTCGTTGGTACTCACAGATGTTGTTCTCTATTTGTAATTCTGTGCCGTGGGGGGAACAATAATTATTACTCCGCATACTGTCATCCAGCCCCCACCTAACCTCCCCCGAAGGGGAGGGACAGATACCATTGGCTATCTGATTATTATCCATGGCAATTTGATTATTACCCATGGCAATCTGATTATCGGTGACTTATCATTAACTATAGTAACCTGCATTCACCAGTCTATGTCAAAGCAGAGTAACAGTCCCTCCCCTTCGGGGGAGGTTAGGTGGGGGCTGATGTTCATTGGCTGTATTCAGTAGCAGAGTAATCTGCCTTGGGTTTATCTTGGTTTTTGTCTTTATATAAAAGTTGTTGTTACTCAGCATATCGGCAACAGCCCCCACCTAACCTCAAACCCATCCTAACCTTCCCAAAGGGAAGGAACAAGTTACTTCGCATACAGATTTCAGCCCCCACCTAACCTCCCCCGAAGGGGAGGGACAGATACCATTGACTGCATGACAGTCGTTTGCAGCTGTCTGATTATCGTTTGTAGTTATCAGATTATCAATCGCTTATCAATAGCAATAGTAACTGTCCCTCCCCTTCGGGGGAGGATAGGTGGGGGCTGATGTGATTGGTTGAAATCAGAAGCAGAGTAATCCGCCTGGGGCTTATCTTGGTTTTTGTCTTAAAATCATCAGCCGATGTATTGGCTAAGACAAAGGAGTGCAGACCCACTCCCTTTACTGGCGTTGTCGGTTTTTACGGTTCAAATTACAGATGTCTCCTCATCGCATCCCCCTCAAGACCAGGCAACACAAAAATAATCTACTCCTTGTCATTGCATTTCCAATCAAAAACTGTATCTTTGCACGTGGTGGAAGCCTTGGCTTCCCCCGCAATACGACTGTAGCATGACGAGGCCATGCGCTCACGCCCCTATGGACAAGCCGGCGCAAGGCGGAAAAAAGAAAATCAAAGACACATAATATTATAAAAACAAAACATTATGGCAACAAAACCAGATTTCAAGTATGCTCCTATGTTCCAGATGGGCAAGGACAATACTGAATACTATCTGCTCACCAAAGAGGGTGTGTCGGTAGGAGAGTTCGAAGGAAAGAAAATCCTGAAGGTGACTAAAGAGGCGCTCACAGCCCTGGCACAGCAGTCTTTCCACGACGTGGAGTTCATGCTCCGCAGAGAGCACAACCTGCAGGTGGCCAAGATCCTCAGCGACCCGGAGGCTTCTGAAAACGACAAGTATGTGGCCCTGCAGTTCCTGCGCAACGCCGAAACGGCAGCTAAGGGAATTCTCCCGTTCTGCCAGGACACCGGTACTGCCATCATCCACGGAGAGAAGGGACAGCGCGTGTGGACAGACTTCGAGGATGAGGAGGCTCTCTCTCGCGGTGTTTACAACACCTTCACCGAGGACAACCTGCGCTACTCCCAGAACGCACCGCTCAACATGTATGACGAGGTGAACACACGCTGCAACCTGCCGGCACAGATCGACATCGAGGCTACAGAGGGCGACGAATACCGCTTCGTGTGCGTGGCAAAGGGTGGCGGTTCTGCCAACAAGACATACTTCTATCCGATGACAAAGGCCACGATACAGAACGAGGGCACACTGCTCCCATTCCTCGTGGAGAAGATGAAGAGCCTCGGAACGGCAGCTTGTCCGCCATACCACATCGCATTCGTTATTGGCGGTACATCGGCTGAGAAGAACCTGCTCACCGTGAAGCTCGCCTCTATAAAATACTACGATTCGCTGCCTACTACCGGCGACGAGACAGGACGCGCCTTCCGCGACATCGACCTGGAGAACAAACTCCTGGAGGAGGCACACAAGATCGGACTCGGTGCACAGTTCGGAGGCAAATACCTGGCTCACGACATCCGCGTGATCCGTCTGCCACGCCACGGCGCAAGCTGCCCAATCGGTATGGGAGTGAGCTGCTCGGCAGACCGCAACATCAAGGCGAAGATCAATGCCGACGGTATCTGGATCGAGAAGATGGACAGCAACCCGTCGGAGCTGATTCCTGAGGAATACCGCAAGCCGGGCGAGGGAGCAAAGGGTATCGAGATCGACCTCGACAAGGGTATCGACGCAGTGCGCGCCGAACTCACGAAATATCCTGTCAGCACCCGCGTCAACCTGAAGGGCACCATCATCGTGGCGCGCGACATCGCACATGCCAAGCTCAAGGCGCGTCTCGACGCAGGAGAGGAGATGCCGGCATACTTCAAGGATCATCCTATCCTCTACGCCGGACCGGCAAAGACTCCGGAGGGATATCCTTGCGGATCTATGGGACCTACCACTGCCAACCGCATGGACCCATACGTTGACGAGTTCCAGTCACACGGAGCATCGCTCGTGATGATTGCCAAGGGCAACCGCGGACAGGTGGTCACCGACGCATGCCAGAAGCACGGCGGATTCTATCTCGGCACCATCGGCGGTGTGGCTGCAGTGCTCTCACAGAGCTCTATCAAGAGCATCGAGTGTGTGGAATATCCGGAGCTGGGCATGGAGGCAATATGGAAGATCACCGTTGAGGACTTCCCTGCATTCATCCTCGTTGACGACAAGGGCAACGATTTCTTCAAGCAGCTCAAGCCTTGGTGTCCTAACTGCAAGTAAGTTTAAACCCAAAACGCCCTAATGACCGATTGGGGTTAAACCCAAAACGGTCATTAGGCCGTTTATTGTATTTTATATTTACTGCTTGCAGTCTTTTGTTTTTTATAAGGCGTCTTTTGCTTGTTTTTAATTCGTAATAGCTCGCTATTACTCATTAAAAGCCAAACAAAATCCACTCTTCTAAAAGAACAAAATCCAGGCAAGCCCTAATGACCGATTTGGGTTAAAACAAAGGCATTATAATAATCCGGCAGAAACGTTGACCTGCGTGTCGCGTTCCTGCCGGATTTTTTCGTCCGTTTCCTCACGAAATGTGAGAGAAACCTATTGCATTCCCTCATAAAATGTGTATATTTGCAGCGTTATTCCCTCACGAAATGTGTATGAAACGGCATTTGTTCCCTCACGAAATGTGTGAGTAATGGTGTTCGTTCCCTCACGAAATGTGTATGGAATGATGCTTGAATAGTTGCTAAGTGCTTGAGACTTAGTATGTTCAGTATGTTTATTGTGGATTAAAAGTATAAGGTATGGAAAGGACGGCAATCAAAGCGCTTCAGGAATGGAAGGCAAAGGCATATCGTAAACCTCTTATAGTGGAGGGGGCGCGACAGGTGGGAAAGACCTGGCTCGTGAAGGAGTTTGCACACCGAAACTACAGGCAGCTGGCTTATGTCAACTTTGAGGAGATGAAGATATTGCGCAATCTCTTTGAACAGGATTTCGATATTCCGAGGATTCTCACGGCTATAGGTGCCGTGACGGGTGTGACGTGCAGTGAGGGCGACACGCTGATTTTCCTCGATGAGATACAGGCTGCTCCGCATGCCGTCACTTCGCTGAAATATTTTGCAGAGAATGCTCCCGGATATCATGTTATCGCTGCCGGATCGCTGCTCGGGATAGAGCTGCATCGCGGAGAGTCGTTCCCCGTGGGAAAAGTGGATTTCCTCACCCTTCATCCGATGAGCTTCGTGGAGTTCGTGATGGCGATGGGAGAGGAGAACCTGTCGGAAGTGCTGATGGCCGGCGACTGGAATATGATGGCGATGCTCTCGCCCAAGTTTCAGGAGCTGCTCAGGTATTATTACTTTGTAGGCGGGATGCCCGAGGCGGTGTTGAGCTTCAGTCGCAACCGGGACTGGAAGGAGGTGAGGGCGCTGCAAACGGCGATACTCAGCAGTTATCAGAGGGATATGTCGAAGCATGCCCCTTCAGAAATTGTGCCGCGCATCGTGGACTTGTGGAAATCGCTTCCGGCACAGTTGAGCAAGGAGAACAGGAAGTTTGTGTATGGAGTAGTGCGAGAGGGGGCAAGGGCGCGTGAGTATGAGATAGCCCTGCAGTGGCTTCAGGATGCCGGACTGATATACAAGGTGTGTAACGTGAAGGCTCCCCGGTTGCCGCTTGTGAGTTATGAAGACAGGGCGGCGTTCAAGATTTTCGTGCTCGATGTGGGGCTGCTTGGCGCCATGTCCAGTCTGAAGCCCACTACTATAGTGGCTGGCAACAGTATCTTCACCGAATTCAAGGGAGCGCTGACCGAACAGTATGTGTTCCAGCAGCTCATCCTCAGATACTCGCCATATTATTATTCAAAGGCAGCCAGCACACAGGAGATAGACTTCCTGCTTCAGGATGACGAAGATGCCATCGTGCCGCTGGAGGTAAAGGCAGAAACGAACGTCAGGGCGAAAAGCCTGCGCCAGTTCGTTGCCGACAATCAGTCGCCCAAGGCATTCCGCATCTCGATGAACGACTACAAGGAGGAGGAATGGGTCACCAATGTTCCTCTGTATGCCGTGGATGGATTCGTGTTTTAGTGACGGATGGAACAGGCGGTTATAGTCTTGATTGCCGATAGGGGAAATAGCCTGATGAACGACATTTATTTCACGTTACAATATTTTCCGATACAATATTATCCGTTGCAATATTATCCGATGCAATAATTTCCCGTTGCAATATTTTCCGATACAAAAAAAATAGAGACCACCTCTTGTTGATGGCCTCTATTTTTATTCAGTTATATGTTGTCCGGTCGGCGGTTGCTATGCCCTGACAGTCTGTTCTTTCATCATCCGCTTCCACTTGAAGTAGCCGGCTACGGCGATTGCTACATATAGTCCGTAGAGTCCTGCCTTGAAGGGGATGCCCTTCACCACATAGAGATAGCAGCACACCACGTCTACCGCAATCCAGAACAGCCATTGCTCGATGTATTTCTTTGCCAGCGCCCACAGACCGATGAAGCTCAGGGCGTTGGTGAAGGAGTCGAGCAGCGGCACCGTACTGTTGGTGAACTTCACCAGAATCCAGTATGTCGCCGCCCATGCCGCCACAAACGCCACAGCCACCGGAGCGTATCTCCTTGCCGGCATGTGGGTGATGGGCAATGCGTTCTTCGGTGCGTCGCCCATCCTCACGCCTTTGGCGAAGAGCGTCTTTATCGCCGTGCCGTATCGCCACATGACATATCCGTAGATGCCGGCGAGGGTGTAGTATGCCGCCATTCCGGCGTCGCCGTATAGCCCGTGGCTCCAGTAGAGCCAGATGTCGAGAGCCGGCATTATGATGCTCACGAGCCAGAGGGCGATATGTGCGCGGTATTCCAGCCAGATATACAGTAGGCCCAGCAGCGTGGTGAAGATGTCGAGCCAGTGTTCGGTGATAAATTCAGTCATGATGTAGTCTTATGATCCCAGTGGGAAGTATTCCGTCATTTATAATCTCGATGGGATGTTTCCCCGTCATCTTAGAATCTCAGCGTGATGTTACCCATCATCGTGAATCCCGCTGCCGGCACATATCCCAGATAAGACTTGCGGGTGTCGCCCTCATACCATCCCCAGTCGTAGCCCATCACGGCATAGTGGCGGTCGAAGATGTTGTTGAGGTCGAGACCGAGCTTCACGCTCTTCAGTCCGCAGCCCTTCAGGTTGATGGTGTAGCTCATGTTGATGTCGGTCTGAGAGAAGCTTGGCAGCTGGCGCTCGCTGCTCTCAGAGTTGTCCACATACTGCTTGCTCACGAAGTTGGTGTGCCATGTGGCGTTGAAACCCTGATAGTGGAAATCCAGGAATCCGTTGAGTATGGCGCTTGGCGAGTAGGCGAGGGTAGACTTGTCGTAGTGGTTCACGTGGTCGCCCAGATATTCGTCGAAGTCCTTTATCTTGTTCTGGCTCAGAGCGGCGTTTCCCTCCACGCTCATCCATGAGAGCGGTGCCCATCCTGCGGTCAGCTCCACACCCATGCGGTAGGAGTCCTTGATGTTTGTGGTCAGTGCCTCGCCGATGTCGCTCGTCTGTCCTGTCTGTGCAATCTGGTTGTCGTAGGCCATATAGTAGAAGTTTGCTCCGGCGTGCCAGTTGTTGCCAGTATACTGGTATCCCAGTTCATAGTCGGTCACCTGCTCCTTCTTCGGGTAAGGATAGTTGCCGTTGTCGGTATAGTTGTTGCGCTCCGGCTCACGGTTTGCGAGCGATACCGATGCGTAAGCCTTGTGTCCGCCGTTGGTGTAGCTCACTCCGGCCTTCGGGTTGAAGAAGTTGAAGTCGTCGTCCACGTCGAGTCGCTGTGCGTAGTAGTTGCCGTCGCTTCCCGTCACGAACTTGTCGTTGATGCCGTCGGTCTTGTATCCCACGTGGCGGTACTGCAGGTCGGCGAATACGTTCCAGTTGTCGAGGAACGTGTATGCTGCCTTCACGAATGCGCTGTAGTCATCCTTGCGTGCGTCGGAGTCGTAGTATTTGTATTTGCCGTGGTTGTCGAAGTATTTCTGTTCCAGTGCCTCGTCCTTGATGTATGTGAGATATCCCCAGTGGCTGCCGCGGAACTGCTGCAGGTTCACTCCTCCGGTCACGTCCCACTCCTCGTCCTTGTAGTTCACGTTGTACACCAGTCCGTAGGCGTTCTGTGTGAGTCCCTTCAGTCTCACGGCGTCGCTCTTGATGAACTTGCCTGCGTCGTTGCGTTCGTTGATGCCGAATTTCTCAGCCAGCGACTTCTTCACTTTCAGGTCCTTGTAGTATCCGCGTCCGTAGGTGTAGTGCAGGGCGGCATTGTGAGTCCAGTGTTCAGAGGGTTGCCATGTGGCAGAGAGGATATTGTGGTTCTGGTAGAAATTGTCCGTCGTGCGGTCCCATGGAGTGCCGTCGCGGTAGGTGAATGGAGTAAGCTTGTAGTTGCCGTTCTCATCCTTGTCGTAGTTTCCGAGCAGTGTGTTGCTGCGTCCCAGGCCCATCTCGTATATCTGCTTGTAAGACTCAGTTCCTTCCGGTCCGGTGATATAGTTCCAGGCCTGTCCGGTCTTCTCGAAGTTTCCGATATTCTTGTATCTTATCTGGAAGTTGTCGCCCAGCCATGTCAGTCCGCCGTAGTATGAGCCCGAGCGTCCGCGAGTGCCGTCAACGAATCCGTCGGTTGCCGTTTCGTGGTATGCTCCGTCGAATATCAGGTGGTTGAAGAGCAGTCCGGTGGAGAAGCTTGCACCCGTGTTGTAGGTGTTGTAGGTGCCGTAGGAGCCGGTCAGCTCGGCGAACGGCTTCACCTGAGGCGCCTGTGTGGCGAGCGAAATCGAACCTCCGAACGCACCGTCACCGTTTGTCGACGCTCCCACACCTCTCTGTATCTGCACGCTGCCCAGCAGTGCGGCATAGCTGTTCATGTTAGCCCAGAACACCTGCTGGTCTTCAGGCGAGTTGAGTGCCACTCCGTCGAGAGTCACGTTGATGCGGCTTCCCGCAGCACCACGCATGCGGAGGTATGTCGTTCCCGTTCCGATACCGTTCTCGCTCCATGATATTATTCCCGGTGTGCGAGAGAAGAGGTATGGCAGTTCGCGGCCCGTTGTGGAGAAGTCTTTCAGTTCCGATTTCTCGATGTTTGCCACGGCGAATGGAGCGTTCTTCTGTGCTCTCACTGCCTTCACCACCACCTCGTTGAGCTGGCGCACCTTCACGGTGTCTACGTCTTTCTGTGCAAGGGCGTTCTGTGCGCATAGCGTACATACCACTGCCATTGCCACTTGGTTGATTCTTTTCATCTTAACCTGTTTTTTTTTTATTGTTGTTTTGTTACTTTTGGCTTCCCTTTTCTGTCGTGGGAATCAGTTGCGCGGCATCTGTTCCTGCATCTCCCAATCTCTGCCAGAGCGGAGTAGCCTGCATCTCCCAATCTCTGCCGGAGCGGAGTACCCTGCATCTCCCAATCTCTGCCGGAGCGGAGTAACCTGCATCTCCCAATCTCTGCCGAAGCGGAGTACCCTCCATCTCCCAATCTCTGCCGGAGCGGAGTAGCCTGCATCTCCCCTACGGGGGAGACCGAGAGGGGGCTGAAGTTCATTGGCAGGGTAACCTGTTCCTTCCCTTCGGGAAGGTTAGGATGGGTTATCCTACGGGGGAGACCGAGAGGGGGCTGATGTTCATTGGCAGGGTAACCTGTTCCTTCCCTTCGGGAAGGTTAGGATGGGTTATCCTACGGGGGAGACCGAGAGGGGGCTGATGTTCATTGGCAGAGTAATTTGTCATGATATGCCAAGGTCGCAGACTTCCAGCCCCCACCTATCCTCCCCCGTAGGGGAGGGACAGATACTCTTGACTGTCTTATTGTAGCTTGTAGCTACTTGACTGTCAATGGTTTTTCGTTAACAATGCTAACCAGCATCTCCCCTACGGGGGAGACCGAGAGGGGGCTGATGTTCATTGGCAGAGTAATTTGTCATGAAATGTCAAGGGCGCAGACTTCCAGCCCCCACCTAACCTCCCCCGTAGGGGAGGGACAGATACTCTTGACTGCCTGATAGCTAAAGATGTGTTTCCCTGTTTCTCCACGATCAGTCATGAAGCCAATAGCGGTGGGCATTATGGTTTCTGAGAGTTGCCATATTGCCCGTCGTTTTCGTTAATGAATCAAGGGGAGTGTAGTCATTGTAGTCGTTTTCGCCTACGCCGGCATTATCCGGATCAGGTCTGTAGGGTATGGTCTCAGCATCCGCAACGGCGGCAGCACCCCTTAGCCGGCAGTTTGCCGACCGGGTGCAAAGTTACGTCTTTATTATGTCACGGCAAAATATTTCTCCACCTTTCCGCCTTTCTCCGCTATTTCACGAGTCGACGAGTTGACGAGTTGACGAGGAGTTTTCCGTCACCTACTCATATCTTCTCCGCTATTTCTCAAGTCGCGAAGTTGCTATATATATAATAAGGTGATATGGCGTGTAATTCATTCAAATATTTTCGACACGGCGTATAGGGGGATTATGTCGATGCGCTTGTTGGCGAAAACACTGTTTTTCAATGCTTTTTGCTAAAAGAAAGACCTATCAAGCGGTGTTTTTTGCTAAAAGATAGACCTATCGAGCGTTGTTTTCTGCTAAAAGATAGACCTATCGAGCGTTGTTTTCTGCTAAAAGAAAGACCTATCGAGCGGTGTTTTCTGCTAAAAGAAAGATCTATCGAGCGTTGTTTTCTGCTAAAAGATAGACCTATCAAGCGCTGTTTTCTGCTAAAAGATAGACCTATCAAGCGTTGTTTCCTGCTAAAAGATAGACCTATCGGGCGTTGTTTTCTTCAAAATCTTTGATTCTCGAAAATCAGGGACTACTCTTAGATTTGGCTATTTCATAAGCTGAAGATGCCATATAATACTAAAATCAAACAAATAGGCTGGATTTTAAGAAATCAAGGTCATTTCTTTTATTTTGCAAAATAAAAGCATTAACTTTGATTTGTTAACATTAAGCTCTAAAGCAGCCAAAGCGCGAATTCAACAAGCATGTGCTTGGATAGACTTATATCCGAACACTTGTTGCTATCTCCATAAAGGTTCTTTTTCCCATCCTTGTGGAAAGCCCATGGCATGTAAATCAATATTGGGATAATCTGCAAACAATCTGAGTAGAGAGCTTTTTAAATCCATACAAGGAGTTATAGTTTGCTCCATATATAATAAGGTGCATAACTGATGGTAAAGTTTGATAGGCTTTTGGGTTGGAGCAATCCAAGAAAGTGGAAGCCGATTTGGCAATTGTGGCTTCAAGGCAAAACGCCTGTTCCATATACGGGCATGGTGAGCACAACAATTGCGAAGCACGGTTATACACCTTATCCAACTTTCCAAGTAAGTGTATTGAGGTAGTCCAAACTCTCTTGCCACTTGCTTTTTGAGACGATTGTCCTTGAACAGACAAAATAATTTGGAAAGCGTACCAAACGAAACGACCTCCAATGTTTTCCACACAGGAGGGAGAGAAGGGAAAGTATATTTCTCGGAATGCTCCTTGATGAAATCTTCATTTGAACGAGACACCTCTTTCTTGATATTGTCAAGGCAGCCTTCATAAAAGTCTGCATTCTTGAACAATGATGCATCCATAAACCAAAATGCGCCATGCTCCATAGAGAATATCTGAATCATTTTGGTCCGAAGAGAAATCTCTATATCTTGAATTGCCTTGAATATAAGTTGACGAAGTTCTTTGTCAAAGAGATAAAGGTCGATGGCTTGTTCAAATGTACTACCCAGTTTATAATGATGAAACTGTCTGTCTTCCTCCATATATCGTAGGTAACTGGCAATACGAAAATAACTGATATTGCGAAGCTGCAATTTGGCAATTGCAATATCTTCTATCACCAGCCCTCTGTTCTGGAGCAAGGCAACCTGTTCATCTACGTTTATCGGTTGTTTGTCGTAATCCATATACCCTTTATAAAAAGCGAAGTCCCACCGTGGTACGCATCGTTGAGAGGCGTGGTGGGATTTGTTGCTGCAAAAATACTCTTTTTTATTGGACACTCCAAATATTTTTCTTCAAAATCTGCTTGTCAAATATGGATTTTAACGTAAAAAGTTCTAATTTCCAAGGTTTTCTCCTTGTAAGCTATGCGAGATTTAGAAAAATATCGAATCTTTGTCCCCGAATTAAGGCGTTCTTTGCATATTGCAAAATACAGAAACGAGCAGAAGTCCGCTCGTTTCCATATTGTTACCTATATTATAAAGGCAAACGCCTAACTTCCTGATATTCAACCAAAGTCCAATTTAGTATGAGTTAGATTCGTTACCATAATTATGGCACAGATGAATCTTACCCCATTGGACGATGTGCTTGACAAGCACTTTGGAAAAGTTGGACCATAGATTTGGGCGTGGCTGGAAAAGTGGCCTTGTGGTAAAAGCTGCAAGGCGAAGTAAAAAGCCGCACGACTGCAAGCAGTGATTGAACGCTGCATCCAGCCGGCTGGCGACCGCTTGTGTGGGATTATCTGAAGAGGTCGTCAAGTGTCAATACGGATACGAAAAGGTCGGAATATTCGTTTTTCGCCAGTTCCGTGCCGCCGATATATGTGAGGTGGAAGGTGTAGTCAGGATATTTTTCCTCCATCTTCTGCAGCCTGGTTGTCAGCGTCTGTGCATATTGTCTTGTCAGTGTGAATGGCGATTTGTAGAATTTCATCTCGCACAGGTTCACCACATCGTCGGCGCGTTCTATAATCAGGTCTATCTGCATGCCGTCGTGTTCGCCCTCTCCACGCACCACATACGACGACTCCACCGATGACACTCCGCCGATATTCAGCGCCTGTTTTATCTGCGCTATATGCAGGAAGCAAATTTCCTCGAAGGCTATTCCCCTCCATGAGGCGATGTCGCTCTCTCTGAGATGCCGCTGCCAGTAGTCTTCCTGTTTTATTTCCTTGCTCTCTTTGAAGTGGAGCCAGAACCAGCAGAATGAGTCCACGAGCTTGTAGCGCTCATCCCTGCCGCCCGAACCGAACGGCACGTATCTTATCACGAAGTCGCTGCCTATCAGTGCCTTCAGCATCTTTGTGAGGTCGCCGTTGGCCTTCAGTCCTGTCTTTTCGGTTATCTCCTTTCTTGTGAATCCGGCATGTCGCGTGGCGAGTAGCCTTACGATGCGCATGCAGTCGTCGGCATTGTCGAAAACGGAGTTGAAGAGTCGTTCAAACTCGTCTCCCAGTTTTGCGTTGCGGGCAAAGAACAGCGTGTCGATGTTTTGTGCCAGACTATATGACGGATTGAAGAAATTCATATAAAACGGTATTCCTCCCATCACCATATACGCCTGCGCCACGTTGTATCTCGACATCTTTATCCCTCGGCTCGCATAGAAATCTTCGCTTTCCTTCAGTGTGAATGGCGAGAGCTTGATCTCTCCCGTCAGTCGTCCATACAGTCCGCCTTTGTTGCTTATCAGATTGTCGAGCATCCATGATGTTGCCGATCCGCATACTATAAGGAGCAGATTGTGGCGCATGTTTCCCCATCCGTTCCAAAACGCCTCCAGGGCAGTAAGGAATCCCGACCGTGCGGTGTCCATCCATGGCAGTTCGTCGATGAATACCACCTGTCTGCTTCCGTTGTCGCAAGTGTCAAGGAATCTCTCCAGCAGGAAGAACGCCTCCATCCACGATTTCGGCTGGGCTATATTCTCCATCCCGTGGCGGATGAGCGAGAAATAGAAGTTCTGCAGTTGGGCTTTCAGCGTCACTTTGCGTTGCCTGTCGTATGGCGACAATCCTGTGTGTTGGAACACCATGTCGTCGTGGAACACCTCGTTTACGAGGAATGTCTTTCCCACACGCCTGCGGCCATATACTGCCACGAATTCAGCCCTGCCACTGTCGTAGTATCGTCTGAGCTCTGCTATTTCCTTTTTTCTTCCGATGATGTCACACATAGTCTTGCCTTTTTTCTTTTGCAAAGATAGCGATATTTTGCAAATTCCTGCAAAAAATAGCGTTTATTCCGCTACGAAGGGTGTGAAATGAGGGTTAGCGGCGAAATAAACGGCGTTTTAACACGATTTTAACATAAGGGCGCCCTACATGTTCCCCTCTATGATCTTCACTATGCGGTCGTCGGTAGACAGCATCCAGTTCAGGTCGGCAGGCTGCCGCAACCGTCCGTCGCGGGCATTTAGATATGGCGAGTTCGCGGCGCGGAACACGAAGCGGCTGATTTCCTCGTCGGTATAGTTCTGTCGGAGCCTGACGAGCCTCTTGCGCCTCTCGCCGTTTACCACCCTGATGGGGCGCAGCCTGCTGTTCGTGGATGTCAGCACACTGTTCCAGTAGTTGCTGAAATATGCCAGAAAGCTCTCGATGCGCGCTTCTTTGCCGCCTGCTGCCGATGGTGTACTTCCTTTACTGTGCGAACTGGTAGTATTGACACAACTGCCATCTTCGTTAGCTGCCGATGCCTCTACTTTCTCTTTAGTAGCCGCTTCTTTCGTTCCAGAGCCCTTGTCACAGTCTTTTTCGCCCTTGTCACAGTCTTTTTCTCCCTTGTCAGGAGAGTCAGAAGCTTTGTTTTCTGAGGTTTTCAGATTACTGTCATTCTCTCCGCCATTGTCTTCAGCGAGAGAATTTCTCTTCTCTTCTGCTCTTTCTTTTTCTTTATCTTTTTCTTTTAGGGGATGCAGGGGGAGATTTTCTTTTTCTTTCTTTTGTGCATAAACCATCGCAGAAGTGCCTGTATATGGGCGTTCTGAAGCTGTCGTACAGTCGTTTCCGCCCTCTTCAACGTCCTCCTCGCTGCCCTCCTCACCGGCATCAGCCGGCATGTCGCTGGGGTTGAGAGACAGGCGTCCGTCGTTGAAGCAGAAGAGGTGGTAGTCCTCCGCCACGCATTTCACCAGCTGTTCGTCCACACGGAAGTCGAATGCCAACACCTTGTAGTCGTCTATTGCATATTCGCATCTGTCAGACTCGGCAATCTTCTCCATCAGCATGTGATACACGGCATAGCCCTCAATACCGTGGTCCATGCGCAGTTTCAGTATGCGGTCATCGTTGCGTGATGCCGCGATGGGGTAGGAGCGTACAGCTTTTCTGCCTCTCCTCGATCTTGTCTTTCGCTCTTTTGCGATTCTCGTTGTGGTGTTTCTCATGGAATTTATTTTTTATATTACATTGAATGTTCAGATTACCGTTTTGTGGGTAGAATACTACATTGAATGGTCAGATGGCCGTTTAGTGTATTATCGTAATGTTTCCGTTTACCTGTATGGATAATTTCACGCAAAAGTATCGAAAAGGAAAATTCCGGTGTCCAGTTTCATACGGTTATGGTATCTTGATTGATGTTATGATGTTGTTCTGTCACAGACATCAGCCCCCTCTTGTTCTCAAACCCATCCTAACCTTCCCCAAGGGAAGGAACAAGTTACCCTGCTTTGTCAAAGACTTCTTCAGCCAATGACATCAGCCCCCACCTAGCCTCCCCCGAAGGATAACCCATCCTAGCCTTCCCCAAGGGAAGGAACAAGTTACCCTGCTTTGTCAAAGACTTCTTCAGCCAATGACATCAGCCCCCACCTAGCCTCCCCCGAAGGATAACCCATCCTAGCCTTCCCCAAGGGAAGGGACAGGTTACCCTGCTTTGTCAAAGACTTCTTCAGCCACTGACATCAGCCCCCACCTAGCCTCCCCCGTAGGGGAGGGACAGATGCCATTGGCTTTTGATTATTGTCTGTAGCTACTAGATTGTCAGTGGTTTATCATTAACAATGGTAACCAGCTTCTCCCCCGTTGGGGAGATGTAGGTTACTCTTGTTTTGTCAAAGACTTCTTCAGTCAATGAACTTCAGCCCCCTCTCGTTCTCCCCCGTTGGGGAGATGCAGGTTACTCCGAATTGTTAAAGACAGGTTGATGCAGGTTACTCCGAATTATTAAAGACAGATGGATGCAGGTTACTCTGGTTAATGACAAATGTTTGATAATAAGACATCTATAGATAACAATTATATAGCCAATGGTATCTGTCCCGCCCCTACGGGGGAGGCTAGGTGGGGGCTGATGTCGGAAAGCGGTTCATATATATCATGACAAGTTACTCCGACAATGATTCCTGCCAATGAACTTCAGCCCCCTCTCGTTCTCCCCCGTTGGGGAGATGTAGGTTACTCCGAATTGTTAAAGATAGGTTGGTGTAGGTTACTCCGAATTGTTAAAGACAGGTTGGTGCAGGTTAAAGACTTGTTGGTGCTGGTTACTCTTGTTGATGTGTCAAACGTTTCATTTCATTGGGATTTTTGTGCAGTTTTGGGCACGGTGCGTGCCCACTTGGGGCAAGCACGTTACCCAACATGGGCAAGCACGTTGCCCCACTTGGGCACGTTTGCTGCACGGATGTTGCCCATTTGTCCCCAATATGGCAGACTCCGTCTGGGCTTAAGCAGAATCCTGCTTGTCCACTTGTTTGCGACGAACCAAGAGTATCTGTCCCTCCCCGTTGGATAACCCATCCTAGCCTTCCCCAAGGGAAGGGACAAGTTACTTTGGCGACTGATTTCAGTCAATCACATTAGCCCCTCTCGTTCTCCCCCGTAGGGGAGAAGCTAGTTACCATTGTTAATGATAAACCACTGACAATCTAATAGCTACAGACAATAATCAAAAGCCAATGGCATCTGTCCCTCCCCTACGGGGGAGGCTAGGTGGGGGCTGATATGATTGGCTGAAATCAGTTGCAGAGTTACTTGTTCCTTCCCTTGGGGAAGGTTAGGATGGGTTGCCCTTTGGGAAGGTTAGGATGGGTTTGAGGTTAGGTGGGGGCTGTTGTCGATATGCTGAGTAACAATAGCGATACCGCCAGGAAAAGGGAGTGCCCCAGCACTCGCAAATCCCAATAAATCAACCCCAAATCCAAGAATCATTAGCTCAATAATATCAAAAAAATCCGTGAAAGACCAATCCGTGTCAAGTCCGTGCTATCCGTGTTTCTTTTTTGATTTGTGTCCACGCCGAAGGCTGGGGACACACAACGACAACACGGAATAAATTAATCTGTGAGAAATAAGGTATAAATTAATCCGTGAGAAATGGTGTCCATCAGCCTTCGGCGATGTCCACCGGTCTAAAATGAAACACGGATATCACCGATGCACACGGATAAATCATCACTGATCATTTTAGACCTGTTTTTTTGATTTAACCCAAATCGGTCATTAGGGCTTGCATGGATTTTGTTTTTTAGAAGAGTGGATTTTGTTTGGCTTTTAATGAGTAATAGCGGGCTATTGCGAATTAAAAACGAGCAAAAGACGCCTTATAAAAAGCAAAAGACTGCAAGCAGTTATTAAAATTATACATTAAACGGCCTAATGACCGATTTGGGTTTAATTTGGGATTTTCTATGGATTCGCGAGTGCTTGTGGCGCTCCCTTTCCCTTAGTCAATAGCATCATTAATACTTCACTGTTGTGTCTACATATTCCTCTGTGCAGTCCCCCAAAATGCAGTCTTTCTATAGTCTCGTTTTGTAAATTCATGTGCGAAATTTACAAATCAGGTGATTTTGTAAGAAATTGGCCATTTTTTGTAAATTATATCCTACTGACTTTATCCGGAAATCGCTTACTTTGCAGGCGAAAACAATGCCTTTAGTGGCAAAACAATGCCTTTAGTGGCAAAACAATGCCTTTAGTGGCAAAACAATGCCTTTAGGGGCATAACACAAAAACATGTTTAATTATTAAAACCCAACTGATTATGAAAAAACTAAACCGTAACCAACAGTCAGTCATCCCGCGGCTCCTTGAGAATTCTGCAAGAGGCGGAGCCTGGATGCGCATGTTCTTCATGCTTGTGATAATGATGATGTCGTCAGCGTTCGCGATGGCGCAAGAAACGTATGGCATCAAGATTGCCGGAGAGGATATTACAGGCTACAACCGTTATGACCTCACCGAAATCAGCGGAGTGAGCGGCAAGGTGTATTTCGACCCGAACACAAGAACCCTGACGCTCGACAACGCCACTATTGAGGCAAATGACTATAACGCCATCTTGAACGAAACCTGCGACTACCTTACGATAGAGTTGATCGGCACAAACACCATTTATGTTACTGGCGCGGCTGGCATATACCTGAAAGAGGAGACGACAATTTGGAGCAACAGCGGCGGAAAACTCAGCGTAAAGAGCAACGGATGCGCCTTGCTCTACGGCGGTTGTCCTCTCGAAATCAGCAACTGCTGGTTGGAGGCAGAGGGCTTATGGGGCATATCCACAAACAGAAACGTGGAAGAAGAGGTGCTCACCATCCACAACTCCCACGTGGAAGCCAAGGGCTCTTCGGGTTCCATCTGCGATATCGCCGACCTTGTGCTTGACTACTGTTCCATCAAACAACCCGACGGTGCTTGGTTCAGTACACTGAATAATGCCGTGGTATTGAACGGTGAGATGGTCACCGACAAGGTGGTGATTGAGCCTTACTATGGCATCAAGATTGCCGACGTGGATGTGACAAAGAAGAACTGCAAGGACCTCAGCGTCATTGACGGTGTGGATGGAAAGATGAGCTACGATCCCGAGACTAAGACTCTTACTATGGAGGATGTTACTATTAACATAACTGGCGAAAAAGTTGGAATTTGGAATAGAGATGTAAAAGGCTTGAAGATTAATTTAGTCGGCAATAACACTATTACGACAAATGATGCATGTATTACGATATGGCAACCATCAACCATTAGTGGTTCTGGAACTCTCAGACTGAAGAGCAGTGATAATTGTGGATTATTTCTGCCCTCTTCGCTCACAGTTGAAGGCGTCACGATATATGCGGAAGGAGAATGGGGGATCTCCGGACAAATATTTCAGACATCAGGTAATGAGCTCACTATTTGCAACGCATACGTTGAGGCAACTGGCAGCTCAGGCTCAATCTGCGACCTTCAAAACCTCGTGCTTGACGGCTGCGCTATCACCCAGCCAGTGGGTGCTTCCTTCGATGCAAACAGTTACGCTGTGGTGCTCAACGACAAGTTGGTCACCGACAAGGTGGTGATTGAGCCAGACAGCTATGGCATCTATATCGCCGATAAGCCGGTGACAACACTCAACTGCAAAGACCTCACAAGCATCTACGGAGTGAGCGGTAACGCCTCTTACGACCCCGACACAAGAACTCTCACTCTTGACAACGCCACCATCGAAAGAAACACTACCGATGGAACGGGCATTGTGAACAAGCTTGTCTCCGACTTCACCGTCAAGCTGATAGGCAAGAACACCGTTACAGCCGACATGGCAAGCTTGGTATTGAATCAGACGTCTACCATCACCGGCGACGGTTCGCTCCATCTCACGAGCAAGCGATTCTGCGGTCTAGACATGGAGAGCGCTTCCGTAACCATCGACAACACCAGTCTGTTTGTCAAGGGTGGCTATGGCATAGCTGGTTATATTGGAGCAGAGACGGAGGTGCTCATCGTGCGCAACTCTTACGTAGAGGCAGAAGGCTTCGGCAGCGGATCTATCTCACTCATCGGCAAGCTCATCCTGGAGGACTGCGCCATCACACAACCCGACGGTGCTGAGTTCGACGCACAGATAAGGGCTGTGGTATTGAACGGCGAGGTGCTTAAGACAAAGGTGGTGATTGAGCCTGTCACCAACGGCATTAGCGACATCACAGTGGACGCATCAGCCAACGCAAAGGGTATCTATAGCGTGACGGGCGTGAAGCAGACCCAGCAATGGAACGAACTCCCTGCCGGCATCTACATCGTGGACGGCGTGAAGAGAGTGAAGAAATAGAAAGGTGTGTCATAACTCCATTATTATCAGCCCCCCAACCGGTGATTGTGCCGGTTGGGGGGTTACGTTTTTTTTTCTTATATAAAAGTTGTTACTTTGCCTCTGACTTCAGCCCCCACCTAGCCTCCCCCGTAGGGGAGGGACAGATACCATTGGTTACATGATTATCGTTTGTAGTTATCTGATTATCAATCGTTTATCAATAGTAATAGTAACTGTCCCTCCCCTACGGGGGAGGTTAGGTGGGGGCTGATATGATTGGCGGAAGTTAGTTGCAGAGTAACCAGTTCCTTCCCTTGGGGAAGGTTAGGATGGGTTGCCCTTTGGGAAGGTTAGGATGGGTTATCCTTTGGGAAGGTTAGGATGGGTTATCCTTTGGGAAGGTTAGGATGGGTTATCCTTTGGGAAGGTCAGGATGGGTTATCCTTTGGGAAGGTCAGGATGGGTTATCCTTTGGGAAGGTTAGGATGGGTTATCCTTTGGGAAGGTTAGGATGGGTTATCCTTTGGGGAAGGTCTGTATGGATTAAACTTAATCTTTGTCTTTTCAACTATTTTGTTTACTTTTGCATTCCGATAATTCTATATACATACACACCATATTATATATAAATACAGACGCACTATGCGAAACGATAAACTCCTACCCATGATAGTGACCCTCGTGTCACTCCTGCTCACGACGATGCTTCCGGCAGAGGCACGCAACAACGGTTCGGCAAAGATACCATATCCCGGAGGCAAGCATTATATGTACAGACTCACGCTCACCGACAAGCTGCCATCGATTCACATGATGAGCAATCCACTGTCGTTCCTCTCGGCAAAGGCACTGGAGAGACGCCGCCGACAGGGAATCAGCGTGGATACGCTCGATGTGCCCGTGGCGCAGCAGTATGTGGACGAGGTGGAGAAGCTGCCGGGGATGAAGGTGGTGAGCCGCAGCCGCTGGAGCAACACCATTGTGGTGCGCACGAAGGACGGCGAAGCCACCGGGCGCCTCTCCCTGCTGCCCTTCGTCAGCGATGTCAGGATGGTGTGGGTGTCGCCGGATTCCATCGTGCCTACACCGCCGCGCCCCAAATACCACACCGAGATAGAGCAGCGCGACACCTCGATACACGCTTCCCACGGAGTGGCGCAGCCGCAGCTGGAGATGGTGGGTGGAGTGAAGCTCCATGAGAGGGGATTCCGCGGACAGGGAATGACGATTGCAGTGATGGATGCCGGTTTTCTGAATGCCGACCTCATTCCGGCGTTCAGGGATATAAACCTCGTAGGCTATGCCGACTTTGTGGTGCCACAGTCGCGGAGCATCTTTGCCGAGATGGAGCATGGCGCCAACGTGCTCTCCATCCTGGCGATAAACAAACCGGGGGTGTATGTGGGAGCCGCTCCCGATGCCGCCTATTGGCTGCTGCGCTGCGAAGACCAGCAGTCGGAGCAGCCAGTGGAAGAGGACTACTGGGCTGCGGCGGCAGAGTTTGCCGACAGTGCGGGAGTCGACGTGATAAGCTGTTCGCTCGGTTTCAACATCTACGACAAGCCCTTCACCAACTATTACTCCTACTGGCAGCAGGACGGCAGGACGGCACTCATCTCGCGTATGGCGTCGACGGTGGCGAGCCGCGGCATGGTGCTCGTGAACAGTGCCGGCAACAACGGTCAGGACCCATGGAAGAAGATCGGGTTCCCTGCCGACGCCCGTGATATGCTGTGTGTGGGAGCCGTCACTCCGGAGCGCCGCAACGCCTCGTTCAGCAGCGTGGGACCCTCTGCCGACGGCAGGGTGAAGCCCGACGTGATGGCGCAGGGCAGTCCGACGAACATACTCTCGGAGCGCGGCACACTGACGTCGGTGATGGGAACCTCCTTCTCCTGTCCCATCGTGGCAGGTCTCACGGCATGTCTGTGGCAGGAGCACCGCGAGATGACGGCGCTGCAGATAATAGACCTCGTGCGCAGTCTCGGCGACAACTTCAGCCATCCTGACAACGTGTATGGATATGGCGTGCCGGATTTCTCGAAATGAGGTCCCGCTGGAGGTTGGATTCGTCTTGGGTGGTGTCGGGTAGTAGCACTGTTTGCTGATTTATCAATAAACATTTTGCCCGCTTATTTGTCATCTGATACCGCCGGGAAAGGGAGTGTCCCGGCACTCCCTTTTCCTGTCGATATGGAAAAAATAGAGTGATGACCATATTTAATATATTCGTAAACAAATAATCAAGTAATTTTTAGGATTGTTTAGATTTTTTCATTACATTTGCCGACGCAAGCAAGACAAGACATCTGAACAGACCCTTTGCCTAAAGAGGCTACTATGAGTCGGTCTGCCTATAGACACCATATCCACACTGGCAAACACAGAAGCGAAGCTATGCGGACAGAGGTGTGGCAAGTAAAATGAAAACTAATTAAAAAAAAACAATACTATTTATGAAAAGAACAAGATTCTCTCTTCTCGTCGCACTCATCGCGATGAGTCTTTCTGCTACGGCACAGACCGCTAGCCAAGTACTCCGAAGTCTTACATTCGATGCCCCCAAGGCACTCTATCACCCCAAAGGAAACTCTGCAAACATGAGGCAAACTCCAAGCACCAAAGCAAGGAAAGTGGCAGTATACAAAAGCTACGACCAGGGCTGGTGGCTGCCCAACGCACAAATCGTTGCCGACGAGGGCGACAACCCTGACTGGGTGAAGGCCAATGTGGAAGGTAAAACCGTTTACATGAGCAAGTCTGTGATGACAAAAGTGGTGCCGGAGCCGTTTATGGTGAACAAATGTCAGAACACGCCATATGTATGGACGACAACCGACGACCCCGACGCCACGGCAGGATGGATGGCACAGGCCATGAGCTGGCGCATAGGTAAGGTGAAAGGACAGTCGGGACTCTACGTTGCCGAGGTTACCGACTACGACGGTGCCACATCGCTGCGCCTGGGAAAGATGGTGGACAACGTGCTCGTGTTCAAATACAAAGTGTTCTTTGCAGGCGGCTCCGATTATGAGCGACTCGAAGGCGTAGGGAAATGGGTGGCAGAGAAGGAAGCCTGCCAGGACTTCCCATACAACGGAGCCAAGGTGTGCTACTTCAGATGGAGCAACGACATGCTCTATAAGGCAGATATTGACTTCGAAGACGGCGGAGGCATGATATATGAGGCCCTCGATCTTACAAAGCTCACCGAGCCGATGGTATACACTATCTTCAAAGACGAGATAGATAACGGAAGGATAAACTACTTCTATCTTACATCCTTTAACTTCACCGGCAAATGGGGACGCACATTCATGTAGGCACAGCCAACCGCCGCAACGCCTTAGCCCTACTCCTCCTTGCCCTCGCTATGCTGTTCAATACGGCAGTGCTCAAAGTGGCACTTCCCGGCACTCAACGGCAAGAAACCCATAGGCTGCAAATAGCGCCACCCGTACAAGGCAGACAGGATACACTCTTCTGAAAAGAGAAAATCCAGACGAACGCTGATGACCGATCAGGGATAACCTCAGTCCTCGCCCCCGGCACGATATGACCGGAGGCGGGGATTATTTTTTTTTATTCCGGGCGGATGGAAAGAGAAAAATCTGTAACTTTGCAGAAATACACACATATACCAGATATGCACTACACACTCTTTGAACTCAACAACCTCGTGAGGCAGACCATCGAACAGACCCTCTCGGAGGAATACTGGGTGGAAGCCGAGCTGAGCGAGGCACGCCAGGTGAACGGCCACTGCTATATGGAACTCGTGGAGAAAGACGACCTCCACAACACCCCCGTGGCTAAGGCATCGGCAAAATGCTGGCGCGGCACGTGGAGCAGGATCCTGCCCAAGTTCATGACCGTGACGGGAGCACAGCCAAGGGCAGGCATGAAGGTGCTGATGAAGGTGTATCCGCAGTTTCATGAAGCCTACGGGTTCTCATGGATAGTGACCGACATCGACCCCACATACACCCTCGGCGACATGGCGCGCCGCCGCCAGGAGATAGTGAGGCGGCTGAAAGAAGAAGGGGTGTTCGACCTCAACAAACAGCTCCCCCTGCCGCTCTTCGCCCAGCGCATCGCCGTGGTGTCGAGCCAGACGGCGGCAGGACTCGGCGACTTCTGCCATCAGCTCACACACAACGGATATGGCTTCGCCTTCACCATAGAACTCTTCACTGCCACGATGCAGGGCGAGGGAGTGGAGCAGAGCGTTGTGGCTGCCCTAAACGACATCTACGGCAGGGCAGACCGGTTTGACTGCGTGGTGATAATCCGTGGCGGAGGAGCCACAAGCGACCTCTCCGGCTTCGACTCGCTGATGCTCGCCGAGAATATCGCCAACTTCCCCCTGCCCGTGATAACCGGAATCGGACACGACCGCGACGAGACCGTTGCCGACATGGTGGCACACACCAGGGTGAAGACGCCGACGGCAGCCGCCGCACTGCTCATCGACAATCTGAAAGCCGTTGCCGACCGCATCGACACGGCGGCACGCCGCATCCACGACAACACCCGGCTGCTGATGCAGCGCGAGACGCAGCGGCTCGACCGCATCACGCATCTCATACCCACATATCTCTCGCTCGTCACCACACGGCAGACGTCGCGTCTCGACACCCTCTCCTCGCGCCTCGCCACGGCAGCCACTGCGGCAGTGGAGCGGCAGAGCGTGAGGCTGCAGATGGCAGAAGGACGTATCCGGCCGGCAGTAGACCGCCGCATGACGGCGGAGCGCCACAGGATGGAGATGATGAGTCAGCGCCTTGCCGCCCTCGATCCCCAGCTGCTGCTCAGCCGAGGATATTCGATAACGACGCACAACGGCAAGGCGGTGACCGACAGCTGCCAGCTCTCTCCCGGCGACGTGGTGGAGACGAGGCTCGCAAAGGGTAGGGTGGAGGCGAAGGCAGTGGCGGTATACCCATCCTAGCCTTCCCCAAGGACAACCCATCCTAACCTTCCCCAAGGGAAGGAACAGGTTACTCTGGATACTGCCATCAGCCCCCACCTATCCTCCCCCGTAGGATAACCCATCCTAGCCTTCCCCAAGGGAAGGGACAAGTTACTTTGGCGACTGATTTCAGTCAATCACATTAGCCCCCTCTCGTTCTCCCCCGTAGGGGAGAAGCTGGTTACCATTGTTAATGATAAACCACTGACAATCTAGTAGCTACAGACAATAATCAAAAGCCAATGGCATCTGTCCCTCCCCTACGGGGGAGGCTAGGTGGGGGCTGATGTCATTGGCTGAAATCAGTTGCAGAGTTACCTGTTCCTTCCCTTTGGGAAGGTTAGGATGGGTTGCCCTTGGGGAAGGTTAGGATGGGTTTGAGAATGAGAGGGGGCTGATGTGATTGGCAGAAATCATAGGCAGAGTAATTTGTCATGATATATATGAACCGCCTTCATGCCATCATCCCAACAAAAATAATAGTCATTTATAAATAAAAAAACATCATGTCAGAGAAGAAATTCAACTACGAAGAAGCTGTCACCCAGCTCGAAACAATAGTTCGCAAGATGGAAAGCGGAGAACTCGACATCGACTCCCTCTGCGACCAGCTCAAGACCGCCAAGCAACTGATAGAGAAATGCAAGGCGAAGCTCCAGAAGACCGACGCCGAGATAAAGAAACTGCTCGACGAATGACAGTGGGCACCGCTCCGTATGTTCAGCCGACAGCCCCCTGTACCCGTTGCAGTCAGTATATCAGATTCGCTTCCATCTGCCTTGACTTTTATCTGCCTACAGTACCCGTCCCGTTGCATTCCACAATCAGCCGGCCCTGATGCCCGATATTGATGCAAAACGGCAATTCTGTGCCCTTTGGCGAGGGTGATTTTGCAGAAAAAAAGAAATTCCCTCGATTTTTATTGCAGAGAATGAATATTCTTACTAAATTTGCGGCAGATTAACTTTAAAACGATTACAATATGAAAGATTTGGATTGGTCTAATTTAGGCTTTGGTTACAGAAAGACAGACTATAACGTGCGTTGCTACTATCGCGACGGCAAATGGGGCGAGATTGAAGTCTGCTCCAGTGAATACGTTAATCTGCATATGGCAGCTACCTGTCTGCACTACGGACAGGAGGCATTCGAGGGACTCAAGGCATTCCGCTGCCCGGACGGTAAGGTGCGCGTGTTCCGCATGGACGAGAACGCAGCCCGTCTGCAGTCTACATGCCGTGGCATCATGATGCCTGAGGTGTCTACAGAGCTCTTCGAGGAGATGGTGGCAAAGGTGGTACGCCTCAACCAGGAGTACATCCCAACATACGAGAGCGGAGCATCGCTCTATATCCGTCCGCTGCTCATCGGAACAAGCGCCCAGGTAGGTGTTCACCCTGCAACAGAGTATGTGTTCATCATCTTCGTCACACCGGTAGGTCCATACTTCAAGGGCGGTTTCTCTACCAACCCATACGTCATCGTACGCGAGTACGACCGTTCAGCTCCTCTCGGCACCGGTAAGTACAAGGTGGGTGGAAACTATGCAGCTTCTATGCAGGCCAACCATCTGGCACACGAGAAGGGCTACGCTTGTGAGTTCTATCTCGACGCCAAGGAGAAGAAATACATGGACGAGTGTGGTGCTGCCAACTTCTTCGGTATCAAGAACAACACCTACGTTACTCCTAAGTCAACATCTATCCTCCCTTCAATCACCAACAAGAGCCTCATGCAGCTCGCTGAGGACTTCGGTCTGAAGGTAGAGCGTCGCCCTATCCCGGAAGAGGAGCTGGAGACCTTCGAGGAGGCAGGAGCATGCGGAACAGCAGCCGTTATCAGCCCTATCTCTTATATCGACGACCTCGACACCGGCAAGCGCTACACATTCAGCAAGGATGGCAAGCCAGGTCCTATCTCACACAAGCTCTACACACATCTGCGCAACATCCAGTATGGTATCGAGCCTGACACACACGGATGGACTAAGGTGATTATCGACTAAGATAAAGTATAGATAATTCGATATACTCTCAAGGCAAAAATACATGAGGCAGGAATTTGGTAGATGGTTCTTGGATGTGGCGAAATATATTTTGACTGCATTGTTGTTATCTTCTTTCTTCGGAGAGATGAACAATATATACTACACAATTCTCGCTTTTTGTATTTTTGCCTTGTGTTTATTAGTAGGGGCTTTGTTGTTAAACCCAAATCTTTCATTAGGGCTTGCTTGGATTTTGTTTTTTAGAAGAGTGGATTTAGTTTGACTTTTAATGAGTAATAGCGAGCTATTGCGAATTAAAAACAAGCAAAAGACGCCTTATAAAAATCAAAAGACAACAAGCAGTAATTAAAAACCAAACTAAACGTCCTAATGATAGTTTTGGGTTAACGGAAAAGATTATGATAAAACTATTGACAGTAGGTCTGATGGTCGTTTTCGCAATAATAGTGGCCCTCGTCACAATAAAAAAAGAAGAAAAGGACCAAACGCGGACAAAGCGTTGAACACTGAACCACGTACAACATCATAAATGAGTAAAGGAAAACTACAGAAATTCGCAGAGATGGAGACATTCAAGAATGTCTTCCAGTATCCATATTCAGTAATCGAAAACGTGCCCTTTGAGATGAAGGGCAAATGGCGCGAGGAATATTTCCACAACCAGAACCCCATTGTCCTGGAGCTGGGCTGTGGCAAGGGAGAATACACCGTGGGACTGGCACGCATGTTCCCCGACGTAAATTTCATCGGAGTCGACATCAAGGGAGCGCGCATGCACACCGGAGCAAAGCAGGCTCTGGAGGAAGGACTCCAAAATGCCGCTTTCCTGCGCACCAACATCGAGATAATCGACCGCTTCTTCGCCCCGGGCGAGGTGCAGGAGATATGGCTCACCTTCAGCGACCCGCAGATGAAGAATCCGCGCAAGCGTCTCTCCAGCACATACTTCATGGAGAGATACCGCCGCTTCCTCGTAGACGGAGGACTCGTGCATCTGAAGACAGACTCCAACTTCCTTTTCACATACACCAGACTCATGGTGGAGAAAAACGCACTGCCGGTATTGATGCAGACCGAAGACCTCTACCACGACCAGTCGCTCGACGACGACACCCGTTCTATCCTCTCCATCCACACATATTATGAAAACCAGTGGATAGACCGCGGACTGAACATCAAATACCTCAAATTCCGTCTGCCGGCCGCCGGCACTCTCGAAGAGTCTGACGTGGAAATCCCGCTCGACGAATACCGCAGCTACAAGCGCACGAAGCGTAGCGGAAAGGATTCGGCAAAGTGACCCATCTATATTTTGCAGGATAAATAAAAAAACGCTAACTTTGCAGTGACGTCTGTGAGGTTGGCGCTTTTTCGTATGGCGACAGTCTGCGGCGCCTGCCGTTTCGCGGCATTCCCGGCGTGGCATCCCCGTTTAGTGTGGGGCGTGTCAGCGGCGCGGTCAGTCTGCTATGCGGTTATCTTCAATGAAAATAAATTCAAGACAGAAATGACATTATATCCTAAACTCATTACCGATGCGTTGCAGACCGTGACGTATCCAGGCACCAAGAAGAATCTCATCGAGAGCGAGATGCTCGCCGACGACGTGCGTATCGCCGGCAGCAGCGTGTCGTTCACGCTCATCTTCCCCCGCGACACCGACCCGTTCCTGAAATCCACAGTCAAGGCTGCCGAGGCTGCCATCCGTTATGCTGTGAGCCAGCACGAAGGCGACGACTCCGGCAAGGAGATGACCATCGACATCAAACTGGAATATAAGTCCAAGCCGCGCCCTGAAGTGGGCAAGCTGCTCCCGGAGGTGAAAAACGTCATCGCCGTAAGCTCCGGAAAGGGCGGAGTGGGCAAGAGCACCGTGTCGGCAAACCTCGCCATCTCGCTCGCCCGTCTGGGCTACAAGGTGGGACTGCTCGACACCGACATCTTCGGTCCGTCGATGCCAAAGATGTTTGATGTTGAGGACGAGCGTCCGTATGCCGTGCCGGTGGACGGCCGCCAACTCATCCAGCCGATAGAGAAATATGGAGTGAAGCTCCTGAGCATCGGATTCTTCGTGAATCCCGACACCGCAACGCTGTGGCGAGGCGGTATGGCATCCAATGCCCTGAAGCAGCTCATCGCCGACGCCAACTGGGGCGACCTCGACTATTTCGTCCTCGACACGCCGCCGGGCACCAGCGACATCCATCTCACTCTGCTCCAGACCCTCGCCATCACGGGAGCCGTGATTGTGAGCACTCCGCAGAGCGTTGCCCTCGCCGACGCCCGCAAGGGTATCGACATGTATCGCAACGACAAGGTGAACGTGCCCATCCTCGGAATGGTGGAGAACATGGCATGGTTTACTCCTGCCGAACTGCCAGAAAACAAATACTACATCTTCGGCAAGGAGGGCTGCAAGAAATTGGCTGAAGAGCTCAATATCCCGCTGCTCGCACAGATTCCTCTCGTGCAGAGCATCTGTGAGGACGGCGACAAGGGAATGCCGGCGGCTTGCCATCCGGAGAGCATCACCGGACAGGCGTTCCTCAATCTCGCACAGGCAGTGGTGACAATGGTAAACCGCCGCAACCGCGAGCAGCCCAAGACCAAGATCGTGCCCGTGAAGGAGTGACGGCTTCCCCACCCGGTATGCCTCGGGGCAGAAGGGAGGGGAAGTGGAATGAGAACTGAAATACTGTGCAGACAGTAATGAAAACCCGATATGCGGTCTGATGACCGTTCTATAATCAAGCAGGGAGGATACGAGATCATGACCCAAAGAAGATATCCCATAGGAATACAGACGTTCAGCAAAATCAGAGAGAACGATATGTTGTATATAGACAAGACGGAGTATATATACAACATGGCACATGCTGCCGGAACGTATTATTTCCTCAGCCGTCCGCGACGCTTCGGCAAGTCGCTTCTCGTATCCACCATGCAGAGCTATTTCGAGGGAAGGCGAGACCTCTTCAGAGGACTGGCGATAGAGAAGCTGGAAAAGGAATGGACGGAATATCCCGTTGTCCTTCTCAGCATGGCAGGGGCCAAACACATGGATGTGGAGGGACTGCAGGAGTATCTGCTATATATACTGAAGGTGAATGAGGAACGCTTCGGAGTGGAATTCCATTCCGCGGCGCCCAATCTCAGGCTGACAAACCTCATCATGGCTGTTTATGAGAAGACCGGGCGACAGGTGGTGGTGCTTATCGACGAATACGACGCCCCGCTCCTCGATGTGGCGCATGAAGAGTCACAACTCGTGGCGATGCGCGACATCATGCGCAATTTCTACAGTCCGCTCAAAGACTGCGACCCATATCTGCGCTTCGTCTTCCTCACCGGCATCACGAAATTCTCGCAGCTCAGCATCTTCAGCGAACTGAACAATATCAGCAACATCTCCATGAAGGATGACTATGCCGGCATTTGCGGCATAACGGAAACGGAACTGTTGGACGACATGCAGGACGGCATCGACGGTCTGGCTCAGGCCAACGAGCTGACGCCGCGGCAGGTGGTGGCAAAGCTGAAGGAGAATTACGACGGCTACCATTTCTCGGCGCATTCGCCGGGAGTGTTCAATCCCTTCAGCCTGCTCAGCAGCCTCGCCAACAAAGACTTCGATTCCTACTGGTTCGCATCGGGCACACCCACATATCTCGTCAATATGTTGCAGAGATTCAATGTGCAGCCGGCGAGCCTGCAGCGGATGTGTGCCAAGTCGTCGGCTTTCGACTCGCCGACGGAAACCATGAAGACCATCACGCCGCTGCTCTATCAGAGCGGCTATATCACCATCAAGGGCTACGACAAGATAAGCCAGCTATACACCCTCGACCTGCCTAACAAGGAGGTGAAGGTGGGGCTCTTCGAGAGTCTGCTGCCCAACTATCTCGACGGCTCGTATGCCGAGCAGGGTGATGTGGCGATAGCCCGGATGTCGGTGCTCATCCGTCAGAACGACATCGACGGTGCCTTGAGGCTGCTGCAGACATTCCTCGCCACGGTGCCATACTGCAACGTGACAAATCATGAGGGGCATTATCAGCAGATGCTTTTCATCATCTTCACGCTGCTCACTCATTATGTGGTGGATGTGGAGGTGCACACGCCAAAGGGCAGGGTGGATATCGTGATGCTGACTGCCGACCGCCTTTACCTGATAGAACTGAAACTCAACAAGGATGCCGATGCTGCCATGAAGCAGATAGACCTGAAGAACTATGCCGAGCGCTTTGCCCTTTCTGGCAAACTGATTACTAAGGTGGGCATCAATTTCGACTCTTCCGTCGGCAATATCACCGACTGGCGGATAGCCTGACCTGTTGTTCTTTTTACCGATTGTCGGATAGCCAGGCTTCCATGTTGTTCTATTTTTCCTTAAAACCCTATAATTTTATGTTAGTTAAATATTAAGTAACGTAATTTTTTTCAGTCGTTGCTAAAAAGAAAGTAAATTTGCAAAATGGAAAGACAGGCTTTTATTTAGTAGCAATTTAAACATCAGCAATATGAACAAGAAAGTATTGATACCATTGGTAGTAGTGGGAGTGCTGCTCCTCGGCGGAATAGCTTATCTCACGATGAGTCTGCAGAAAGAGAAACAGGCTAACAAGGCTATGCAGGAGCTCGCCGAGATGGACAAGAAAGAGATGGAGAACGAATACCAGCAGTTTGCCGACCAGTATTCGGAGATGAAGACACGCATCAACAACGATTCCATCGTGGCACAGCTCACCCGCGAACAGGAGCGCACCGAAGCCCTGCTGCAGGAACTCAAAAACGTGAAGAGCAGTGACGCTCGCGAGATAGCACGCCTCAAGAAAGAGCTTGCCACATGCCGTGCCGTAATCCGCAGCTACGTGCTCGAGATCGACTCCCTCAATCGTCTCAATCAGAACCTCACAGCTGAGAACACCCGTGTGAAGGGACAGTATGAGGAGGCAACCCGACAGATCGAAGGTCTCAACTCCGACAAGGCATCACTCTCTGAGAAGGTGGCAATCGCCGCACAGCTCGACGCCACCGGCATCACCATGGGAGCCAAGAAGAAAAACGGAGCCAAGAAGAACGTGAAGAAAATCAAGGACGCCAAGCTCATCACCGTGGGATTCACCATAACACGAAACGTTACAGCCCAGAACGGCAAGCGCCAGCTCTATGTCAGAATCACCACACCGGCTGGTGGAGTGATGGGAGCCAGCGGATCGTTCAAGTATGAAAACCGTTCGCTGCAATACACCATGGCGAAGACCATCGAATATACCGGCAACGAGACTCCGGTGACTATGTACTGGAACGTGAGCGAGACTCTCAACCCCGGCACATACAGTGTGAGCGTATTCGCCGACGGCAACCTCATCGGACAGCGCAACTTCACATTCAAATAATGAGTAGACAAGTAGACACAAGATACGAGTAAACAAGGAGTCCGCACTGCTAATTTCCTCGTCAACTCGTCAACTTGTCAACTTGTCAACTTGCGATAATTATATCATAATGAACAGATTAAAAGCAACGATAGTCCTCTCCCTCCTCACCGCAACTGCTGTGGCTCAGGAGACGGACCATCACGAAACACAACACACAATAGAGTGTGAGGCGCGTGTGGCGTCGCCCCAGGTGCAGGCAGCACGCAGGGTGATGGCCGGCGGACCGCTCTCTCTGCAGACCTGCCGCGACATGGCGTTGGGCTACAACAAGACGCTCGCATCTAAACGCGTGCAGCGAGAGATGGCGGCACAGATGAGAAAGTCGGCACGCACGAAATATCTGCCGAGCCTCGATGTGATGGGTGGTGCGATATTCTCAAGCCGTGAGATTTCCATCCTCAACAACACCCAGAAGTCCACACTCAAGAACATCGGCACCTCGCTCGGCGGACTGCTCGGCATCAGCGACCCCAAACTGCAGGGAACGCTGAACCATCTGGGACAGGATGTGGTGGACGGCTTCCGCACCAACAACCGCGCCATGTATATGGCTTCGGCAATGGTGACGCAGCCGATATATATGGGTGGAGCCATCACGGCGGCAAACAATATCGCCGACATCAACGAGAAGATGGCTGCCGTAAACGAGGAACTGGCACGCCAGAACACGCTGCAGAACATCGACCAGACTTACTGGACCGTGGTGTCGCTCCGCCATAAACTCAACCTCGCCAACAGCTTCCTGCAGCTCGTGCAGAAACTCGACGACGATGTGCAGAAGATGATCACGGCGGGAGTGGCAACCAAGGCTGACGGACTCAAGGTCAGCGTGAAGGTGAACGAGGCGGAGATGGCGGTGACGCAGGTGGAAGACGGTCTCTCCCTTGCCAAGATGCTCCTCTGCCAGACCTGCGGAATGCCTGTGGAGTCTGACATCACGCTTGCTGACGAGGCGGCTTCGGCTATCGCCATCGAAGAGGATTCGGTAAACGGTGCCGACACCGTGGCATACTGGTATCGCCCCGAACTGGAACTGCTCTCCAATACCGTGGACATCAGCCGCCAGGCAACGAAACTCGCCAGGGCTTCCTATCTGCCGCAGGTGCTCCTCTCGGGAGGATACCTCATGACAAACCCTAACGTGTACGACGGATTCACAAGGAAGTTCGCCGGCGTCTGGAACGTGGGCGTGGTGGTACGCATCCCCGTATGGCACTGGATGGACGGCACTTACAAGGTGCGCGCCGCCAAGGCTGCCACTACGATTGCCGAACTCGAACTCGCCGAGACGCAAGAGAAGGTGGACCTCCAGGTGAGCCAGTGCAGCTTCAAGCTCAAGGAGGCACGTAAGAAATATGCTATGGCGACGAAAAACGTGGACAAGGCGGAGGAGAACCTTCGCTGTGCCAACGTGGGATTCAAGGAGGGTGTGCTCCAGACCACTGATGTGATGGAGGCGCAGACCGCATGGATGCAGGCGCAGTCGCAGAAAATAGACTCCGAGGTGGAGATAAAGATTGCCCAGGTGAACCTCAAGAAAGCTATCGGACAGATGTAGGACTAACCTCAAACCCATCCTGGCCTCAAACCCATCCTTGCCTCAAACCCATCCTAACCTTCCCCAAGGGAAGGGACTGGTTACTACAGCTAATTGTCATCAGCCCCCTCTCGTTCTCCCCCGTAGGGGAGATGCTGGTTACTCCGTTTGCGGATAAGTAACTGATAATAAGGTATCTACAGACAATAGTCTGATAGCCGATGGTATCTGTCCCTCCCCTACGGGGGAGGCTAGGTGGGGGCTGTTGTTGATTTGCTGTAATCAAGATACAGAGTAACTTGTCCCTTCCCTTGGGGAAGGTTAGGATGGGTTTGAGAACGAGAGGGGGCTGAATTGATTGGCAGAGAAACTTGTCCCGTCCCTTTAGTGGAGGTTAGGAGAAGCTTCTTTTAACCCGAATCGGTCGTTAGGGCTTGCTTGGATTTTGTTTTTTAGAAGGATGGATTTTGTTTGGCTTTTAATGAGTAATAGCAAGCTATTGCGAATTAAAAACAAGCAAAAGACGCCTTATAAAAATCAAAAGACTGCAAGCAGTATTAAAATAATACATTGAACGGCCTAATGACCGTTTTGGGTTTAAGGAAAACCGATAGTGAGCTGAATTTTTGCAACATAAATAACAACAATGGAAAATAAAGCACAAAAGAAAAGTATAGCATTGGCAACCGCTGGATTCACGGCGGTTGTCGTATTGGCAGGGCTGATAGGCTATTTCACCCTCGGCAGCCAGCCCGACATCATTCAGGGTGAAGTGGAAGTGGCAGAATACAGGGTATCGAGCAAGGTGCCCGGCAGAATTCTCGAACTCAGAGTGAAAGAGGGCGACTACGTACATGTGGGCGACACCCTCGCCATCCTCGACGCTCCCGAAGTGGAGGCTAAGAAGGCACAGGCACTCGGAGCCGAAGATGCGGCATCGGCAATGAAAGACATGGCAGACAACGGCGCGCGCCAGCAGCAGATACAGGGTGCCTACGAACTCTGGCAGCAGGCAAAGGCGGGTCTCGACATCGCCAAGAAGACCTACGACCGTGTGCAGCGCCTCTTCGGCGAGGGAGTGATGAGCGCACAGAAGCGCGATGAGGCTTTCGCCGCATACAAGGCTTACGAGGCGCAGGAGAAGGCTGCCAAGAGCCAGTATGACATGGCCAAGGAGGGTGCACGCAAAGAGGAGCGCGCTGCCGCCGCCGCACAGGTGAGCCGTGCCCGTGGTGCAGTGCAGGAGGTGAACTCATACATCCACGAAACGGTGCAGATAGCACAGGTGGAGGGTGAGGTCAGCGACATCTATCCCAACGTGGGAGAACTCGTCGGAACCGGTTCGCCTATCATGAGCATATCGGTGATGAGCGACATGTGGGGAACCTTCAACGTGCGCGAAGACCAGCTCTCGGGCATGAAGGTGGGTTCTGAATTCACCGCCTATTCGCCAGCCTTCAAGAAAGACATCAAGATGAAGGTGTACTACCTCAAAGACCAGGGCAGCTACGCCGTGTGGAAGGCCACGAAGTCTAACGGACAATACGACCTCAAGACTTTCGAGGTGAAGGCGCGCCCAGTGGGCAAGACCGATGGTCTGCGTCCGGGAATGACGCTCGTGATAAAGTAATTGCCCCCCACACATCTCCCTCTCCATGTCTCTTCGGCAGCGGTGGGGGAGAAACCACAACCCGATATAAAATGACTCAGACAAAGCATACTGATCCGCTGACCGCAGAACAGGGCGAGGGCATGCAGACCCCTGCCGGACGCACGGGGTTCATTGCCGTTTTCCTGCGTGAGCTGCATATCATATTCACCACGCCGGTGTATCTGATATGCATGTTCCTGCTGCCCATGTTCGTCATGGTGTTCTTCACCACGCTCATGGACCAGGGACAGCCCAACAAGATGCCGGTGGGAATAGTAGACCTCGACAACACCGTCACCACACGCCAGCTCACCCGTAAGCTCGACGCCTTCCAGAACACCGATGTGGTGGCATACTACAACAGTGTGGACGAGGCGCGACTGGCGATGCAGCGCAACGAAATCTACGGATTCATGTATTTCCCCAAGGGAACCACCGACAAGCTGCTCGCCTCACGTCAGCCCAAGATTTCCTTCTATTATTCATACACCTCGCTCACGGCAGGCGCACTGCTCTACAAAGACCTCAAGACCATAGCGACGCTCGGTTCGGCTGGTGTCGGCTCTGCCACGATGCAGGCCAGGGGATACACACAGAAGCAGATAATGGCGTTCTTGCAGCCCATCGCCGTTGACCTACACGCCGTGAAGAACCCGTGGACCAACTATAACTTCTATCTCACCACGATGCTCGTGCCGGGATGCCTCATGCTCTTCATCTTCCTGCTCACGCCTTATTCGCTCGGCACGGAACTGAAGTTCAACCGTGCCCGGAAGCTCCTCCTTGTGGCAGGGGACGACAAATGGACGCTGCTGCTCGGCAAGCTGCTGCCGCAGACGCTGATATTCCTCAGCGTCTTCTATCTCTATTCTCTGTATGTCTACGGCATCCTCGGATTCCCACACAGTGGCGGAACATTCCACATCCTCCTGCTCGGACTCCTCGCCGTCACGGCATCCCAGGGATTCGGGGCATTCATGTTCGGACTCATGCCGTCGCTCCGAATGTCGATGAGCACCTGTTCCTTGTGGGCTGTGCTCAGCTTCTCGCTCGTCGGTACGGCGTTCCCCGTCTTCGCCATGGATCCTGCCATCGAAGGCATAGCACAGATGTTCCCGCTGCGGCATTATTTCCGCATCTATCAGACGAGCGTATTCAATGATTTCCCCCTCTCTTACGCATGGGTCAACCTCGTGGCGATGATTGCCTTCTCGCTGCTGCCGATGCTGGTGGCTGGCAACATACGCAAGGCGATGAGGGAATATAAGTATATGGAATAGTGCGTCCCGGATTCTGTGGATGTATGATTTCCGATAACGCCAAATGAATGACAACAATGAACAAGTTTTTCAACATACTGCGCGACACTTGCTATATCTGCCTGCAGGAACTCAAGAATGTGTTCCGCGACCAGGGCGTGCTCATCTTCCTCGTCGTGGTGCCGTTGGCATATCCGCTCCTGTATTCGTGGATATACAACAATGAGGTGGCGCGTGAGGTGCCCGTGGCGATAGTCGACCTTTCGCATAGCCACACCAGCCGCGAATTCACCCGTATGATAGACGCCTCGCCCGACACCCGCGTGGCTCTGCGCTGCAACAGTCTCGACGAGGCGCGCCAGCGCATTGGCCGTGGCGATGCCTACGGAGTGGTATACTTTCCTGAGGACTTCCAGACCAGGCTCAACCGCATGGAGCAGACCCACGTGGGGGTATACTGCGACATGAGCATCATGCTTGCCTACAAGGCGATTTTCCAGACCTGCGTGGCTATTCAGGGCGAACTGAACTCCAGGATTCAGGTGAAGCTCTCGGGCAACTACACCGACCGCGAGAACGAGATCACCACCCGGCCGCTCGACTTCCAGGAGGTGCCGATATTCAACAACACGGCGGGATATGGCAACTTCATCATCCCCGGAGTGCTCATGCTCATCATCCAGCAGACGCTGCTCCTGGGTGTGGGAATGGCGGCAGGAACGGCGAGGGAGAAGAACAACTACGGATTTCTCGTGCCTATCCACCGTCGCTACCGTGGCGTGATGCGCATCGTGTGGGGCAAGGCGATGGCATACCTGATGATATACGTTGTGATGGCGGCATACCTCTTGTGTGCCGTACCGTATTTCTTCAATTTCATCAGTCTTGTCACGCTGAGCCAGCTGGCTCTCTTCTCCTTGCCATATCTGCTCTCGTGCATATTCTTCAGCATGACGCTCTCGGCAATGATGCGCTATCGTGAGAACGTGATGCTCCTTGTGGTCTTCTCCTCCGTCATGCTCCTTTTCATGTCGGGAGTATCGTGGCCGCAGAGCAACATCCCGGCTTTCTGGCAGGGGGTGTCGTGGCTCTTCCCGTCCACCTTCGGCATCCGTGGCTTCGTGAGGATGAATTCCATGGGAGCCACCCTCACCGACGTCTCCACCGAATACCGTGCCCTCTGGATCCAGACAATCGTATATTTCGTCCTTGCCCACGAAGTCTACCGCTTCAATATCGCCAAGGCACGCCATGCCATCCACCACCGTCTCCTCCGCCTCCGCTTACAAGCCGTCTCTTCCTCTGAGGATAACCAATCCTGACCTTTAAACCCATCCTGACCTTCCCAAAGGGCAACCCATCCTAACCTTCCCAAAGGGATAACCCATCCTGACCTTCCCAAAGGGAAGGAACAGGTTACTCTGCTTTGTCAAAGACTTCAGCAAATCAATTCTGCCAATGAACATCAGCCCCCACCTAACCTCCCCCGAAGGGGAGGGACAGTTACTACTACTATTGATAAACGATTGATAATCAGATAACTACAAACGATAATCATGTAACCAATGGTATCTGTCCCTCCCCTACGGGGGAGGCTAGGTGGGGGCTGATGACAATTGGCGGAGTAACTTGTTCCTTCCCTTGGGGAAGGCTAGGATGGGTTTGAGGCTAGGTGGGGGCTGATGACAATTGGCGGAGTAACTTGTTCCTTCCCTTGGGGAAGGTTAGGATAGGTTTGAGGCTAGGTGGGGGCTGATGGCATTTAGCCAGAGTAACCTATTCCTTCCCTTTGGGAAGGTTAGGATGGGTTGCCCTTTGGGAAGGTCAGGATGGGTTATCCTACGTGGAATGTTAGGATGGGTTCGAGACCGAGGGTGGGGCTGATTCCATCAGACTTGTTCTCATTTTCTGTCATTATACTTGCGGTTTATCGCTCGATATGTTTGCGAGGTGGTGACGCACCCCCTCCTCTCTACACCGTTTTTTGTCCCGTTTTTGGGCAAGCACGTTGCCCAAGTGGGGCAAGCACGTTACCCAACATGGGCAAGCACGTTGCCCCACCTGGGCACATTTCCTTCTCCTCCCGTGCCCAATATCAGCCCTTTTTCATCACACCAATATCTTCCTTTGCTTCTACTGCAAAGGTTAGTGTCCTCAAAGAGATTATAAAGGAAGAAGGATATCCTATTGAATGAATCTGACAGGTGTATTTATCACTTATAAAACCGATGATACCAAGAGTAAATGGTGCCATCGGTTTTTTATATAACTAAATCTATCTGACTCTAACAAAATCCTCTTATCTTAAAATTTAATAAAATCAATATTGCCTTTCGTTGTTTTACTCTTTTTTTGATAAATTTGCTTTTATATTTAATAAATTAGAAACTATGGTAAATCTAAATAGAATTAAAGTGGTTCTTGTTGAGCAAGGCAAATCGGGAAAATGGTTAGCTGAACAGCTTAATAAGTCAACTTGCACGGTGAGCAAATGGTGCACAAATACCGCGCAGCCTGATTTGCAAACCCTTGACCAAATTGCAAAAATACTTAAGGTGGATATTAAGACTCTGCTTTACGACACAAAATTCAATGAGAATATATAATATGGAATCTTCTATACAACAATATAAACAGGCGGTAAGCGTCATTAAAGAAGCAATTTTGCATAGTCAATACAGGGCTGCAAAAATGGTTACGGGTGAAGAATTATCACTTAACTTTGGTATTGGTGCTTACGTATCAAACCGCTCACGTCAAGAAAAATGGGGGACGTCCATTATTGAGAGCATAAGCGAACAATTGCGCCGTGAGCTTCCTGGTTTACGTGGATTTTCGGCAAGAAGTATTCATAATATGCGAACTTTCTATGAGTATTGGACACAATATTTAATTTTGCAGCCATCGGCTGCCAAATTGCAACTATCTATAAGTCAAGACACTATAGATATAAAATGCTTCTCTCTTTAAAAATGCTCGCCAATGGCGAGCGAAATCAATCGTGAGGAACTAAGAAATGCTTTGCCTGATATGGACGAGATGCGAAAGTTGCTCATTAATGAAAGTGATACTGATAATTAAATAAATTTAAATTCTAACGAAACAGAACGCTGAACATGAATAAATATGAACTTGCGAAAAAAATAACGCAGCTCGAAGGATTGACAAACGAAGAGAAGGCTTCGCTTGTTGAGCTTCTTCGTTCTCAGAAGAAGTATGGCTTGGTGTGGGAGGACAAGCCGGAAGAAATAGAAACACGTCTTGTGGACGAACTGCCGGTTCTCACGGAGGTGCCAGAACGTGCCATCGTGAGCGAGTCTCCCGATGCGCCCAACCATATCCTTATCGAGGGTGACAACCTCGAAGCGCTCACCGCTCTCGCTTATACTCACGATGGCAAGATTGACGTGATATATATCGATCCGCCTTATAATACAGGCAATAAGGATTTTGTCTACAACGATTCTTTTGTAGACCGTGAAGACGGCTATCGTCATTCTAAGTGGCTGTCTTTTATGAATAAAAGACTTCAGATTGCGAAGTCTTTACTTTCTTCGGAGGGGGTAATTTTTATCTCTATTGATGAAAACGAAATTGCCCAACTTAGAATATTAGGAGATGAAATTTTTTCAGAAAAGAATTTTGTCGGCCAGTGGAATTGGTTTAAGTCTGCAACACCTCCTGCTTTATCTAAAAAAATAAAAAGAACGGTAGAATATATACTTTGTTGGAAATCTCCAACAAATGACATAACATTTCAAGGTGCTAAAAAAATTAGCAAGAGTAATGATCCTTTTACTAAACCACAAAACACATATAAGGTCCTTGCTTTCCCTCCATACTCTATATCATGTACTAAGCAATCTGGATTAATTAAATCTGGTACATATGGAACTACAAAATTTCCAAACGAGTTATTGAACGATTTGGTAATTGAAAATGGGAAAAATGCAAATGAGGTTAGATTTAGAAATCGTTTTATTTGGATACAGGAAACATTGAATAAAAATATTCAAGAGGGTATTAAGATAGAATTATCTGCAAAAGGTGTTTTGTCGTACAAGAGATCAAACTATTCTCCTGAAGTTCCACCTAATTTTATAGATGTTAATGTAGGTGTAGATACAACTGAAAATGCAGGAAGAATGCTTCTTGATATATTTGGAGGTCAGGTTTTTGATTATCCCAAACCTGTCTCGCTTATAAAATATTTAATTAATTTTACACCTGATAAAAAACTCACCATCCTCGACTTCTTTGCAGGCTCCGGTACCACTCTCCACGCCACCATGCAACTCAATGCTGAGGACGGAGGACATCGCCAATGTATCCTTGTTACCAACAACGAGAACAACATCTGTGAGGAAGTTACCTACGAGCGCAACAAGCGAGTAATCCAAGGCTACACTACACCCAAGGGTGAAGAAGTGGAAGGCTTGCACGACAACAACCTTCGCTACTACCGCACCAACTTCCTCTCTCGTGACAAGAGCGTAAAGAATATGCGCCAGCTTGTTCGTCTTGCTACTGATATGCTTTGCATCAAGAACGATGTTTATACAGAGGCAGAATTCTGCGGAAAGAAAATCAATCCTAACATTGCCCGCTATTTTGATAACGGACAAGGAAACCGTATGCTTGTCATTTACGAGGAGCGTGCCATACAGCTATTGGTGCAGCTCATGGCGCAAACCGAGGATGACGGCATCAAAACTATGGTCTACGTGTTCTCGCCAGGCGCCGACCCATACACCGACGATTTCGAAGATGTAGCCGAGCGTGTAAAGTTATGCGCCCTGCCATCTGCCATTTATGAGGCATACAAGCGAGTGCTGCCCAAGCGTAAGCCAAAATTCCTTGACGAAGCGTTGCAGGAGATGAAAGCACAGGCAGAAGCCGAAGCAAACGCACAACAGACACTCGACTTTGGAGAAAACGACAACATGAATGAGGAAGGAGGCGAAGCATGAAAGTACTGAAATATCAGCAGAAGGCAGTTCAAGAATTGGTTGATAAAACTATCAACTTACTGTCGCTTGCCGGACAGCGACACACCCTTGTTTTTGAAGCACCTACTGGTGCCGGCAAGACCATCATGGCGTCAGAGATGCTTATGCGCCTCTGCACCGAACTGACTGAGCGTGCTGACGCGCCATGCTCCGAAGTGGCATTTATGTGGATAGCCCCTAACAAGCTGCACGAGCAGAGCTATTTCAAGATGAAGACCTTCTTCACCGAAACACGCGAGCTGCATCCCGTTGTCTATGACGATATGGATCATTCTGCCAACGGATATATACATCCAGGCGAAATCCTGTTTGTCAACTGGGAGAGCATCTACAAGGACAATGCGCTTATGATCCGCGACACGGAACAGAGTGCATCGCTCTACGACCTTACCCGTCGCACCCAGATAGAACAAGAAATACCGCTCATCGTCATCATCGACGAGGAGCACATGTTTGCAGGAAGGAATGCGAAGAAGTCGGAAAAGGTGTTGCAGAATATCATGCCGAAACTGGAGATACGCATTTCTGCCACCCCTATAACGGCTCACCCTGATGAGAAGGTGACGGTGCATCGCCAGCATGTTATCGAAGAGCAGATGATCAAGGAAGGCGTGGTGATCAATCCTGCACTTGACTTCTCGACTCCCGAAATGTCGCTCACGCAGCATCTTGTAAGTTTGGCTCTTAAGAAGCGCAATGAACTTGCGGAAGCCTATAAGCGACTGGGAGTCAACATAAATCCGTTGTTGCTTATCCAGCTGCCTAACGACGGCTCTGAATCTATGAGCACCGAGGACACAAGCATCAAGGACGAAGTGACCCTGTATCTCGACACAATACACGGCATGAACACTGCCAACAATCGCCTTGCGGTATGGCTGAGTGGTGAAAAGGTGAATGTGGACGGACTGGAGCAAAACGACAATATGACAGAAGCCCTGCTTTTCAAACAAGCCATCGCGCTCGGTTGGGACTGTCCTCGTGCTGCTGTGTTGCTTATCTTCCGCAAGATAGAAAGCTTCACTTTCGGCGCTCAGACCGTTGGTCGCATTCTGCGTATGCCTGAACAGAAGTTCTATCAGGACGACAGGCTGAACAAGGGCTATGTATATACCAACATCAGCCAAAACCTGGTAAAGATAGAGCCTGAAGACATGGATTACCTATCTACAATCCATACGGTGAGAAGGGCTAACCTATGCAACGTTTCGTTGCAGTCGGAATACTGCGACCGTCCTGCCATAGGCCGCAAGCGTCTTGGCAGCGACTTCCTGCCGTTGCTCATTAAGGTGTTTGAGGAACAGTTGCAGATTAAGAACCAACAGCTATTGCTCTTCACAGAGGAAGAATTGTGTGGAACACCGTCCACTACCGATGAAGACGAATCGACACACGAAAACCAACAGTCAAAGAACAGACGGGCGGTGATGAATAAGATAGAGTTTAAAGTGCGGAGTATCGGCGTGGATATTATCGAGGACTTGAACATTACAGGAGAAGTAGGACAGACTCTCGCTGCAAACAAGGCTAAGTACATACGTACCATGCAGGAGCTTAGCGCTACCTTCAATGTGTTCTGTGCCCGACTCATCAGATCAAAATTTGAAAAAGTGAGCATTCCTACGCTTGGCATGGCTCTGAAGGAGGCAATGGAACAACTGTTCGGCTTGTTTGAAACGGATGCTGTGAAGGTGATACTCTATCACAAGAACCGCCCCCGCTTTGAAGAAATCATCTCACGTGCGCTTAATCGTTATCTCACCATTCTTACACAACGACAGAGAGAGAAGTCGGAGAAATCGTTTGTGAAATATGAATGGGAAGTGCCTGCCGACCGTCTATACAAAGAGGATAACAACGTCGTTGTAGACGATGTGAAGAACCATGCGCTTATGCCCTTCGTGCAGCTGCGCAACGCTTCGTCTCCTGAACGTATGTTCGAGGCTTACCTTGAAGCCAACACTGAGTATATTGACTGGTGGTATAAGAATGGTGACAGCGGAAAGCAACATTATGCCGTAAGTTATGTGGATGGAACAGGAGCGAAGGCGTTGTTCTATGTTGACTTCGTTATCCGTATGAAGAACGGACAGATATTCCTCTTCGACACAAAGAGTGTTGGCAGCGATGGGGACGCTCCGGCAAAACACAATGCCCTGATTGACTATATGGCAAGCGAGGAAAACCAAGGCAAGCACCTCAAGGGAGGTGTAATCATTGCTGACGGCAGCAACTGGAAATACTCACCACTGAAGATAGAAAACACTACCGACATTATAAATTGGGACTGCTTCTATCCTTCCGACTATAAAGAATAACAGCACACTATGGGAAAGGGACTTGATGGAAAGTTTATCAACTATGGTATCCGACAGGACGACTTGATGCTTATCAGCACTTTGTGCGAAAAGCATCAGGTCGACTTCGACTGGTTGAAAGAAGAAATATTGCGCAAGTTTCATGCTGCGCGAGTGGACAAAATAGAAATGAGCGATGCCGACACGCAAACTATCATTGCAGAGGCTATTGCTCTGATAAAGTAAAGGAGGACAGCTGATGATTATACGTCGTATCAAGATAAGCAACTATAAGACTTATCTGTCACTCGATCTTGACCTCACCGTGCGTCCGGATCAGCCGATCATCCTCATAGGAGGTATGAACGGTGGCGGTAAGACAACATTGTTTGAAGCTATTTGTGGCGCACTCTATGGATTGAAGATTAAGGACAAAGCTCATTTTATGGAGCTGCTTAACAATGGTGCCGTTGGCAAAGTCACTCCACAAATAATGTTGGAATTGGCTTTCGATGGTGTCGTATTGGGGCAGACGCAAAAATATATGCTTCGGCGCACATACGCTCTCAACCCCAGTGACAAGCCCGTGGAAAGCGTAACATTGAATATGAATGGCAACACGTTCGTATATGGTACTGCCATGCCTTTGCAGCAGCGTGCGATGGCTGAACAGCAAGTGAACAAAATCATAAAGGCAAACCTACCTCAGGAGTTGTCGCAATATTTCTTGTTTGATGCCATGCAGTCGAGCGAGTTGCTGAAGGAAAATGTGTTCGCCCAGATTATCAAGGATAATATCCAGAACGTGATGGGCTTCAACAAGTACATCCTGTTGAAAAATGCTGCCGAACACTTGCAGCAGGAATGGGCAGCAAGACGACTTGAAGCGCAAAAGGAGGCTGAAGAATATAATGGTCTTTGCGAGCAGCGCAACAAGATGATTGAGGAACAGAACAGAAATATAGAAGAGCAGGATAAGATATACAAATACCTGACTTCAATACAAGAGGAGTATGATGCTGCAAAAGAGGGTGCAAAGAGTTCTGCCGAAATAACCAGGAAAATAGAGGCGTTAGAGGCAGACATCAAGCAAACGAACGACTTGGCGCAGCGATACAATGAACAGCTTAAGCAAGTGGTTGACACACTGGAGATAAACGTGTTTTTCCCTAAGCTGGCGCTGGGCATAAGCAATGAGGTAAATGATATTATACGTCAGAAAGATGCTTTGAAGCTTGAACGACAAGGTGTCCTGTCGTTAGAGCAGATGCGCGACGTTACAGCAAAGATCATATCGTTCCTTAAAGCTAAGGCTTTATGCGCACCTAATGTTGATAATGAAACGGTGGTGTCGTTCCTGGTTAACCAACAGGAAAGCCTCAATGGAAAAGACGAATATGCCTTTCTTGATGATACAGAGTTTGAAGCTCTTAAGAATCTCTTGAACGCTAACTCTGTAAATGAGTTCTTGCAGCTGAATGACCTGCATTATGACTTGGAAAAGCGAATAGAAAACTATGACAATCAGCAGAAGCAGATTGACATTCTGCGTCGTAGTCTCGTAAGTGGCAATGGAGAGATTATCAAGGCTTATGAGGATAATAGCCGCCAGCTTGAAACCTTGAAGAAGGAACAAAATGACAGGAAGCTGGCTATCGAGAAGCTGGAACGTCGCATACATCAGTATGATGTGCAGATACAACAGGAGCCGGATGTGAAGTTTGATACGCTTGTCAAGTTGAAACCTCTCTTTGAGGATGTTGCAGACTCTCTGCTTAAGCGCAAGAAGATGAAGATTGAAGAGGATATGAAAGAACAGCTTAACAAGTTGCTCATTTCATACAAAGGCTGTATCGCTAAGGTGGAGCTGAGCGACTCTATGGAGAACTTTACCATACGTTTATTCCACAAAGCAGGAAACGAAATATCGCTTAATCAGCTTAACGCTGCGTCAAAGCAGATTTTTATCCAGGTTCTCCTGAAGGTTCTGCGTAACTTGGGCGACTATAATCCTCCTGTGATGATTGACACCGTGATGGGTGTGCTTGATGAAGAAAGTCGCGATGTCTTGATGGAAGAGTATTTCCCAGGACTGGCAGACCAGACCATCCTGCTATGCACAACCTCGGAGATAAGAAAAGACAAAGATTACCCGAAACTCGAACCTTTCGTGTCGCGCACATACACTCTTGTGCGTGATGTTGAATTGCAGAGTACTCATGTGGAGGAAGGATATTTTGGCACACCACTTAACGATTAAGAAGAAAGAACTATGGAAGTAGCTTTAGAAAATATACGCCAGGCAGAGGGTATAACTGAGGATATCCTGCCGTTAAAAGAATTGATGGAACGCCGTTTCAACCTTTCCCGACAAGTGAGTGGTGGCAAACAACTTGTTTTTACAATGAACAAGATTATGCGTATCTGTCTTATTGCAAGTCTTGGCTTGTCAGAAAAGCGAGATATAGATGCGCTTAAAAACATACAGTTGTCTAAAACCGGTATGCGTATTATGCCCAGCTTTTTCACTAAAGACAACAACAAATCATTGTTTTCAGCGTTGCTGAAACTGAGATACAAAGATTGCAATGTAGATTGGCAAGACTCTTCCTTGGTCAGCAGAATCGTAGCAAAGGAGATGTATCGTGGCATGAAATACCTTATGGACGAGGACAACTTGAACTCATTCCTCTTTGTTCAAAACGGTCGCCGTCGCTCATCAAACAGCATACCGCCACTTGAACTTCTTATCGGCGAATATGGCGACGACATGGAAGCGACGCTTAACATTAACGGTCGCTCGGTTGCCAATGCACAAGTGCTTGTGGCAGGTACCACTGGTTCGGGTAAGACCAATCTCCTTTCTGTCCTTATACAACAGATGCGATCGCTGTCTACAGATACGCCATATCCAGTGAATTTCCTTCTGTTTGACTACAAAGGTGAGTTCTCTGATCCTGCTAACAACAGTTGGCTGGCTCTATTTGACGTTGACCGTTCATGCATACTCGATCCAGTGCAACAGCCATTGCCGTTCTCTCCATTCAAGGATTTCAGTGGACGAAGCATCAATGAAATCAACTTGTATTCTACTGAAATGGCAAATGCTCTCTGTGCAATCGAAAGAACAAGTATTAGTGCTAACATGAGCAACCGCCTGAGTGAAGCTATCGTTGACGCATATAAGAAAACGAATGGTAAACCTGTGACGTTTGGACTGATATTGCAACATTACCAAGGCAAAATGGCTAATCCAGACAAAGATGATAGCGTGACATCTGTTTTGAAGCAATTGGTTCGCAACCATCTTTTTGCAGAGACGGACAGCGTCAGTCTTACAGACGAGTGCTTTATCATTAAGATGGATGCGTTCCCTAAAGACGGACCTATCGCTAAGGCTATTGTGTATTTTGTTATATCGAAATTAAACAACATTTATGAGCAGCTGCCGAAGCAAGCTGTGAATGACGACTATGTGCAGATACGTCATTTCACTATCATTGACGAAGCTCATTATATGTTGGACTTCGACAATCAGCCTTTGCGCAATCTTATTGCTGTTGGTAGAAACAAGGGATTAAGTATTATTCTTGCCACCCAAAACATGGATAGCTTCAAGAGTAAGTATTTTGATTTCTTGGCTAATGCACAATATCCGTTGATCATGAAGCAGCAGAGCATTTCTGATAGTATAATAAAAGACCTCTTCGGAGTTACCGGTCGAGAGTTCCAGGAAATAAAATCTGAAATTGCAGGGCTGCAGAAAGGTGAGCTTATCATTAAGGATAATACCATGGCAATGTTAGGCTTAGGTGGAAAAATGTATAAGAAGATGAAGGTCACCCACTTAATTTAATAATACAGATATGAAAAAAGTTCTTATATTAATGTTACTTGTATTTTCACCATTGTTTATGATGGCGCAGAATGACGACTATTATCTTTACAAGATTGTTACATTTTATGGCAATCTTAGCAAAGAAGGTTTAAAGGTGAATATTGATGACGGCAAATCAATTGAAAGGTTGAAAGATGCAAATGGAGACCCAATAAAATTCAAGACACCAGCAGCAGCCCTTATGTACTTTCTTTCTGAAGGATGGAATTTATACATTAATGGAACGTCAACAGAGGGATACAGTTATCAAGGAACAGGAGGATCTGTATCTACTTCATACTGGATTTTCAGAAAACCTTGTACAAAAGAAGTTTTTGAGAAAGCTGTAGAAGAAGGAATTAAAAAATAAAATATTTCTGTCTTTTTCCCATCCCATATATCGCTCATATTCTTGCCCTAAAAAGCAGAATATGGGCGATTTTCTTTTATTCACTACATCAGTTGCCCACATCCCCGGCGCCAACATATCCTTTAACGTCAGGATCTGCGATGTCGGGCTAAACCATTCTAGGGGACTGGAGTTAAGTGCACGATGATCATTCTATTCTGCCCGTCCTGCTGAAAATGACAGACAGCGTTTGTCAAATGTTCCAATCGGGGACTCGCCACTTTTGCTCCCGACTTTGATGACGGGAGCAAATCGTAATTTCAATTCCAACCGACGTTTTCCTATACATAATATATATATAGGCTGACTGCATCAAGAACCCTTCAGGCAAATCGTAGGGATTTCTCTTGATGATATAGCTGCCTGACGTGACTATTTCCATAATCCCAAATCGGTCATTAGGGCTTGCTTGTATTTTGGAATTTTAGAAGAGTGGATTTTGTTTGGGGTTTAATGAGTAATAGCGGGCTATTGCGAATTAAAAACAAGCAAAAGACGCCTTATAAAAAACAAAAGACTGCAAGCAGTAATTAAATATTTCTATAAACGTCCTAATGACCGATTGGGGATAATAGTAGTGAATGGGAGAGTGTAGTGTTCTTATTGTTACATCTTGTTAAAGAATCATTCTTTGTCTCTACTTTGTCATTAAAAATCATTATATTTGCATCTAAAGCAATATAGTGACTGTATGGAAGAATTAAATCAATTAAAACTTGTATTGGTAAAGAATAAAAAGACCAATAAATGGCTTGCGGAACAGTTGGGTGTTAATCAGACTACTGTTTCAAAATGGTGTACCAATACGACACAGCCTGATTTGGCAACACTGAAGCGAATTTCAGAGTTGCTGAATGTCAATGTAAGTGAAATCATTAACTTTGACTAAATCTATATTTATGGGAAATCCTTACTTCACTGAGAATACCAGGGTACAAGTGCCTGCAGCTCTCCATCTATGTAAGTTGGGCTATACCTACTTGGACAATATCAATGCATATGATACCAAGACTAATATATTGATAGACGTTTTTCTGAATGCAGTCAAACACAAGCGCATGTACGAATACAAGACAACGCTGAAAGCACAGTTTGAGGAGAGTCACCGTTTGGAGAAAGAGATACTAGCCCAATTGCGTTGTATGTCGTTTAATAATATTGACAAGGAGTAGCACTATGAACGAAATGATCAGGGGAAGCAACACGTTATTGCCAAATGGATATGCACAATGGCGTAAAGATATTGAACACCTAATTGATACTGCCAAACTTCATACGGCTCTTAATGTGAATGTGGGTACTTTGACCTTGTATTGGAACATTGGTAAAAGTATATTGCAGAAACAGGAGCAGGAAGGTTGGGGTAAACAGGTTATAGAGCAACTGTCGAAGGATTTGATCTCTCGTTATCCTGATGACCGAGGCTATTCTGTACGTAATTTGCGATATATGAAACGCTTTGCATCAGCATATCCCGATTTTCCAATTCTGCAAGTGCCACTTGCAGAATTAAGGAAGTTGCCAATTCTGCAAGCGACACTTGCAGAATTAGAGAACGAAGGCAGGGAGTTTGTGCAAGTACCGCTTGCTCAAATTTCTTGGTATCATCATATTTCATTGCTGCCAAAGGTAAAAGACGAAGCACAGCGTGCCTACTATATAACAGAAACAGCACAGAATGGGTGGAGTCGTGATGTGATGCTCCTTCAGATTGACAATGGATATATCCATGCAAAAGGACATGCAATCAACAACTTTGAACAGACCTTGCCGCCTCTTCAGTCCGACTTGGCTCGCTACATATTCAAAGACCCTTACAATTTCTCGTTCATCGGCACTGTTGCATTGCAAAACGAACTGGATATAGAAAAGTCATTGACAAGCAAGATTACTGATTTCTTGCTTGAAATGGGGCGTGGCTTTGCATACATAGGCAGACAATACCATATTTCGGTTGGTGGTGATGATTACTATATCGATTTGCTGATGTACCACCTCAAACTGCATTGTTATGTTGTGGTGGAGTTGAAAGCCGTGGAGTTCAAGCCAGAGTTCGTGAGCAAACTGAACTTCTATATTTCGGCTGTTGATGATTTGGTAAAGTCGCCAGAAGACAAACCTACCATAGGCTTGCTTCTTTGCCGAACCAAAAGCAACAAGAAAGCTGAGTTCTCGCTTCGTGGCATTACACAACCAATGGGTATAGCGCAATACGAAACGGAAAAACTCTTTGCTGATGTAGCATCGGCATTGCCGCAGATTGAGGAAATAGAAAATAAACTTGATGACTTGGATTTAGATAATGAGTAACGAAATACAATTTCTGCTTTACAATATGCCGGATGCCGACGGCAAGGTGCAAGTCGTAATAAAGGGCGAAACTCTCTGGTGTACGCAAAAGGCTATGGCACAACTATTTGGCGTTGGCGTGCCGGCTATCAGTAAGCATCTGAAGAATATCTTTGATGAGGGAGAACTTGCTGCGGATTCAGTTATTTCCAAAATGGAAACAACTGCCGCTGACGGCAAAAATTACACAACAACATTCTATTCACTTGATGCCATCATTGCCGTAGGCTATCGCGTGTCTTCTCTGAAAGCCACACGTTTCCGCCAATGGGCTACGAAGATTCTCAATGAGTATATAAAGAAGGGCTTCGCTATGGACGATGAGCGGTTGAAGCAGGGAACGGCGGTGTTTGGCAAAGACTACTTCCGCGAATTGCTTGAACGTGTGCGTTCTATCCGTGCGAGTGAACGCCGCATTTGGCAACAGATTACGGACATCTATGCAGAGTGTAGCACCGACTATGACAAGAACTCTCCGACAACAAAAGATTTCTATGCGATGATACAAAACCGCTTCCACTTTGCCATCACAGGGCAGACCGCAGCGGAGATTATCTATTCAAAGGCAGACCATACGAAAGACCACATGGGATTGACCACATGGAAGAACGCTCCTGACGGGCGTGTCTTAAAGTCGGACGTATCTATTGCCAAGAACTACTTGCAAGAGAAGGAAATCCGACAACTGGAGCGTGCCGTTACAGGCTTCTTCGACTATATTGAAGACCTCATTGAGCGTGAAAACACATTCAATATGGCGCAGTTCTCTGCAAGCGTCAATGAGTTTCTAACTTTCCGGCGCTATCAGATATTGCCCGATAAAGGAAAAATATCGGCAGCGCAAGCCAAGAAGAAAGCGGAAGAAGAATATGACATATTCAATAAGACGCAACGTATTGACTCTGACTTCGATAAGGAGATAAGAGGATTGCTGGGTAAGGAATGACATGGCTTGAATTTGTTTGTCCAAATTAAGGGAAGCAATTCTGCAAGTCCACTTGCAAAATTAGAAAATAATGGAATTAAAGAAATGATGTGTATATGCTGCATTCTTGATTGATTTTGCTGAAATAGTGAGGCAAACTCTCGGTTTAGTGAAATATTATTTCTATCTTTGCCATATTAAAAGTCTAAATTTATGAAACTGAATAGAATCAAACTTGTACTTGTTGAGAAAGGTATATCACAAACTCAACTCGCCAAAGACCTCGGCAAGAGTTTCAGTTCGGTAAATGCTTATTGCAGCAATCGAACACAACCGTCGTTGGATGTTCTGAAACAAATCGCAGACATTCTCTCAGTTAATATGAAGGACCTTATCGTTGATTGATAAAATACATACAGAAACAATGGCAAAAAAAGCAACAAAGGCAAAACCTACCAAAAGCATGGAGGAAGCTCTGTGGGAGTCGTGCAACAAGATGCGCGGATCGGTGGAGCCTTCCGAATACAAGCATGTGGTGCTGAGTCTTATCTTCCTGAAATATGCCGGCGACCATTTCGACCAAAAACATAAGGAGATTTGTGAGCAGTACGGCGATGATTATGCTGACATGGTGGAGTTCTACGCTCAAGACAACGTGTTCTATATCCCTGCAGAATGTCGTTGGTCGTATATCATGGAGAACGCCAAGCAGGACAATATCTTCCAGATTATAGACGACGCACTTGCCAACATCGAGAAGTCTAACAAGCAGCTCGATGGCGCTTTGCCTTCCAACTATTACAGTAATCTCGGACTCGACCGCTCCAAGTTTGCCGCCTTGCTCGACGAGATTAACAAGCTCGACACGCTCAAAGACGAGGAGAACGACATCATCGGTCGTGTCTACGAGTTCTTTCTGGGTAAGTTCGCCATTGCCGAGGGTAAGGGCAAGGGTGAGTTCTACACGCCGAAGAGCATCGTGAATCTTATCGCTGAGATGATTGAGCCATACGACGGCAAAATTTATGACCCGTGCTGCGGTTCGGGCGGTATGTTCGTGCAGTCGATGAAGTTCGTAAAAGCGCACCACGGCAACCAGAAGAATATCTCGGTCTACGGACAAGAATATACCAAGACCACATACAAGCTGGCGCGCATGAACCTCGCCATACGTGGCATCAATGCAGACATACGTCTTGGCGACACGTTCCACAATGATCAACATAAGGACTTGAAGGCTGACTATATAATGGCTAATCCGCCGTTCAACCAAAGCGGATGGCGCACAGAAAATGAACTGACCAGCGACCCTCGTTGGGCAGGCTTTGATGTGCCGCCTACGAGCAACGCCAACTACGGATGGATTCTCAACATTCTCTCTAAGCTCTCCACCGACGGTGTGGCAGGCTTTATCCTTTCTAATGGTGCTCTTTCGGCTGACAGCACGGAGTTGGCTATCCGCAGGAAACTGCTGGAGATGGGAAAGGTGGAGGCGATAGTCATCTTGCCTCGAAAGCTATTCTATTCTACGGATATAAGCGTTACGCTTTGGATTCTGAACAACAACAAGAAAGCGCGCTGCGTTGAGAAGAACGGTGAGGAACGTCATTATCGTGATCGTGAGAAAGAGGTTATGTTCTTCGATATGCGAAATATGGGAGAACCATATGAAAAGAAGTTTGTACAGCTGTCAGAGGCTGATCGAAATAAGGTGACTACCGCATATCATAATTGGCAACAAGAGGGATGGGAAACATCTTATAGCGATGAACCCGAATTCTGTAAGTCGGTCAATCTGACCAATCTCAAGGAAAAAGACTTCTCTCTTGTGCCAAGTAAATATATAGAATTTATTCAGAGAAATGGTATGGAAAATTTCGATGAAAAAATAAAGACTATTGGTGCTGAATTAAAGACTTTGAACGAAGAAAGAACGACTCTTGATCAAGAAATAAAGAAATTGTTTGCTGCTTATGGAATTGAAATATAAGTCGATTGGCAATTACATACACTTGATAGATAATAGAAATACCGATTTGGAATGTACCAAACTGGTAGGATTAACTGTGGAAAAGAAGTTCATTCCTTCTGTGGCTAACATTATTGGAACTGACTTGTCAAAATATAAAGTCATAAAGAAAAATCAATTTGCATGCAGTCTTATGCAGGTAAGTAGAGATGGCAAGATGCCTGTTGCAATGTTTAGGGAAGATTCTGCAATTATGTCTCCTGCATATCCAATGTTCGAAGTGAACGATGAGAAAGAACTGATGCCCGAGTATTTAGAAATGTACCTTTCACGCTCAGAATTTGATAGAGAAGCTGTTTTCTACGCTATTGGTGGTGTTCGTGGCTCATTGGAATGGAGCGACTTTTGCGACATGCAGCTTCCTGTTCCTCCAATCGAGGAGCAGCGCCGTATCGTGTCTGAATATCAGACCGTGGAGCACCGCATTGCAAACAACGAGGCACTTATACAAAAACTCGAAGAAACCGCACAAGCTATTTATCACCATACTTTCGTGGAAGGAATTGATGAGGAAAATCTGCCGGAGGGGTGGAGAAAAGGATGCTTAGAAGATATTGCAAACTTTTCAAATGGTAAAGCGATAAAACCTTCTGTCGGTAGTATTCCAATTTATGGTGGAAATGGCATAATTGGCTTTACAGAAGACAATAATGCTGAAAATGTCATTGTTATTGGGCGTGTAGGTGCAAATTGTGGATGTGTATATTACAATGAAGCAAAATGTTGGGTTAATGATAATTCTATAAAAGGAACATCAAGAGATGGACATAATGGATATTTGTTTTTTGTTCTAAAATCTCTTGAGCTCAATAAAGTGAGCGAAGGGTCAGGACAACCTCTATTGACGCAAACTATTTTAAATGGATTGTCGTTTTTTATACCTGATTCAAAAACTATAATTGATTTTAATAAATTTGCAACAAGAATACTTCGTTATATAGACAACCTTGCAGAAGAAAACTTCCACCTCCGCACCCTCCTCTCTCTCCTAACTTCAAAACTCTCATAGTCATATGGAAATTCAAGATGTAAGTTTCGATATACTGGTCTCACAGATTCAGACAACAGACAGAGCGTTGCAAAACAATGCCCGACTGATAATCAACCGTCACGTCACTGCAAAGGCATGGCTCACGGGATATTACATCGTGGAATACGAGTTGAAGGGTAAGGACCGGGCTTTATATGGTGAGCAGATACTGCAAAGACTCGCAGAAAAACTGCAAAACAGTAAGACTTTCAGCTATCGTAGCCTGAAGCTATATAAGCAGTTCTATCTTGCTTACAAGTCTTTGGGTGTACAGATTTACTCGTTTGTCTGTTCGCTTCCACAAATCGGGCAGTCGTTGTCTGCCCAATTATATATCGCTAATTCTAAGGAGGTTACAATTAGGCAGACAGTGTCTGCCCAATTACCCACCACTGTAAAAGCAGAGCCTGTGCTGACTACCGACCCACAGCTGCTTTTCAACAAATTGTCGTTCTCTCATCTTACTGCTATCATGGCAATTAACGATCCTCTACAACGAACATTCTATGAGACCATGGCTATACGCGGAACATGGAGCGTAAGGGAGCTACAGCGACAGATTGATTCTAATTATTATATACGTAGTGGATGGAGTGAAAAGCCGGAGGCACTTGCAAAAATGGTAAGCGAAAAGGCTGAGGTCGCATCAATAGATACTGACTTGAAGTCGCCGTTCGTGTTTGAGTTTCTTGGACTGAAAGCAAGGGACGTATGGGAGGAGTCGGATCTTGAAAGTGCAATTATCGACCACTTGCAGGAATTCATCCTGGAACTGGGTATGGGATTCTGTTTCGAAGCACGGCAGCAGAAGATGCTTATTGACGACAGATACTATAAGGCTGACCTCGTATTCTATCATCGCATATTAAAACGACACGTTATCTTTGAGTTAAAGGCTCACAGACTGGATTATACGGATGTGGCTCAGCTCAATATGTATCTGGGATATTGGAGGAAAAACGTCATGCTGCAGGATGATAACGAACCGATCGGAATTCTCTTGTGTACTGAAGTGGGACAGGAAATGGCAGAGTATGCTACTATTGGCGTGGATCCTAATATGTTTATATCTAAATATCAGCTGGAGTTGCCAAGCAAGGAGCAAATCACTGATTTCTTGCGTAAGGAAAATGTAGGACTTTAAAAATATAGCTTATGCCTTTTTTCAACGAAGCCCAATTGGAGGCATCCATCATACAGCTATTCCTCGAACAGCGCTACGACTACCGACCAGGCGAAACTATTGTCAGGAAGGACAAGACGGAAGTGCTGCAGAAGGACGACTTGCGCACTTATCTGAAGGAGCGTTATGCCGGCGAAGCAATAACAGAAATGGAGGTGGAGAATGCAATACGTCGCATAGAGCAGACCTCAGGAGGCACGCTCTATGACGAGAACCGCGACTTCATGAAACTCTTGATGAACGGTTTCTCGATGAAGCGCGAGGACCCCGCCAAGCCTAATCTCTACATCTATCCGGTTGACTTCAACCGCAAGCATAAAAACCCGGTAAACGGCAATCACGACAAGGACTACAACCGCTACAGCATCGTGAATCAGCTGGAGGTGCAGGGCGTTGAGCAGCTGCGCATACCGGATGCCATAGTCTATATAAACGGACTGCCGCTTGTTGTGCTTGAGTTCAAGAATGCTATCAAGGAGAACACCACTATTGAGGATGCTTACAAACAGCTCACCGTGCGCTATCGACGTGACATACCGCGTCTGTTCCGCTACAACGCCTTCGTGGTTATCTCCGATGGTGTGAACAACAAGTTCGGGTCGCTCTTTGCTGACTACGATTTCTTTACGTCGTGGCGAAAGGTGGAGCCGAAGGACCGCCCGATAAACGGCATTCCGTCGCTGAAGACAATGGTGGCTGGATTGTTCGACAAGGGTCGTCTGCTCGACGTGCTGCATAACTTCATCTATTTCCCCGACACTACGAAAAACGAGATGAAGGTGGTGTGCCGTTATCCGCAGTATTATGCTGCACGCGCCCTCTACGACAATGTACTTCTGCATTCTCGCCTCAATGCCGATGGCGACGGCAAGGGCGGCACTTACTTCGGTGCTACGGGTTGCGGAAAATCGTTCACCATGCTTTTCCTCAGTCGATTGCTCATGCGCAGCAAGGTGCTCTGTTCGCCCACGATTCTGCTTATCACTGACCGCACCGACCTCGACGACCAGCTTTCGAGACAGGTGCTCAACGCCAAACAATTCATCGGCGATGAGATGATTATGCAGGTGGAAAGCCGGGAGCATCTGAAGACTTTGTTGCAGGGACGTACCAGTGGCGGTGTGTTTCTCACCACGATTCAGAAGTTCTCAAAAGACATTGACCTACTGTCGAAGCGTGCCAACATAATCTGTATCAGCGACGAGGCTCACCGCTCACAGGTGGGTGTGGACGAGAAGGTGCAGATTACAGAGGAGGGAGTGAAGCGCTCTTATGGTTTCGCCAAGTATCTGCATGACTCTCTGCCAAACGCTACGTATGTAGGATTTACCGGCACGCCGATTGATGCTACGCTGCAGGTGTTCGGCGGTATTGTTGACGAATATACAATGATTGATGCCGTGACAGACGGCATCACGAAAAAGATAGTGTATGAGGGGCGTGCTTCGCATGTCATCATCGACTCGGAGAAGGTAAAGGAGATAGAGGACTACTACAACCGCTGTGCGGAGGAAGGTAGCAACGAATACCAGATAGAGGCTTCGAAAAAGGCGATGACACAGATGGAGCAGGTGCTTGCCAATCCTGATCTTATACATCGTTTGGCTGCCGACTTTGTGCTGCATTATGAACGCCGTGTGGAAGAAGGGGCTACCGTTGAGGGCAAGGCGATGATAGTGTGTGCTACCCGCGAGATAGGATATGCCATCTATAAGGAGATTGTGAAGCTGCGTCCCGAGTGGACAGAGGTGCGTCCTTGTGCTGAGGGTGAACAGCTCACTGAACAGGAAAAGGAAAAGATTCGTCCGATTGAGAAGATAAAGATGGTGTTCATACGACAAAAGGATGACCCTGAGGAACTGTATAATCTTCTCGGACCTGACGATGAACGCAAAAAACTCGACCTACAATTCAAAGAACCTAAGTCGAACCTCAAGATCGCAATCGTTGTGGATATGTGGATTACGGGATTCGACGTGCCGTGCCTCGATACGATGTATTGCTACAAACCGCTGCAGATGCATAATCTTGTGCAGACCGTGAGCCGTGTGAATCGCAACTATCCGGGAAAGGAAAAGGGCCTGATTGTCGACTATCTTGGCATCAAGAAGAACATGAACGCTGCAATGCGGCGTTATGCCAACGGCGGACAGACTGAGACACCGACCGAGGTTGTGGAACAATCACTGAAGTTGTTCCGCGACGAGCTTGACATGCTTCGCCGTATGATTTATCCATTTGACTATGCAAAGTTCTGGACAGGTTCGCCTTTGGAGCAGCTTGATACGCTCAATCAGGGAGCGGAACTCATGCAGCAGACTGACGAGAAGGAACACCGCTTCATGAAGCATGTAGGCATCATGGTGTCTGCATACAAGATGTGTCATAATGATGACAGCATCAAACAGACGGAGGTGAATGAGGCGCATTTCTTCTCTGGCGTGAAGAGTATCATATTCAAGCTCACCAAGGGCGAGGCTCCTGATGCTACAAAGATGAACAAGCGTGTGTTGAAGATGGTGAACGACTCGCTGATTAGTGAGGAGGTGGAGCTGCTGCACAATATGGTGATGGACAACGCTGAGGAGATTGATCTTCTCGCCAATAGCTATATGGCTCGTATCAACCGCTTGCCACTGAAGAATACAAAGGTGAAATTGCTTGAAAAACTGCTTCGTCGTGTCATAGACAGCGTAATTAAAGTGAACAAGGTGAAAGCCGTTGACTTTACGCAGCGACTCAATGAAATCGTGAAGCGTTATAATGACCGAACCGATGACCTCGTATTTGCTGATGAGATTATCACCGAGGTTGCTGCCCAGCTCACAGAGTTGCTTAATAAGATAAAGGACGAGTCACAACTGCCGGATGGCATTCCGGATATTGAAGTGAAGGCATTCTATGATATTCTGAAGGCTGTGGCTGAAAAATATGGATTCGCCGGCGACTTCACCGAAGAGCAGTTCAAACGTATGGCTCTGGAGATTAAGGGCATTGTTGACGACAAATGTCAGTTTATCGACTGGGACAAGCGTGAGGATATTAAGGCAAGCATGAAAGTGGCAATAATCCTGACTCTCGCCAAGGAGAAATATCCGCCTTACACTAAGGATGAGGTGTTTAAGGAAATCTTCGAGCAGGCTGAGAATTTCAAGAAGAACAGAATACATTCAGAGGTTAAATATAATATGAATGTCAGCGACGGGATAAGCATGGCTGCCGAACCTGATGTCGAAAAATAATACATCTAATAGTCTTTGAACTAAAATCTATATTTCCTTGTTTACTCGTATCTTGTCTACTTGTCTACTGCAGAGCAAGTTGGAAACTTGCATATATATTATAGGTAGACTGCATAAAGAGTCCTTATGACAAATCGTAGGGATGGAAAGCGGCTTATCAGAAGACAAATCAGTCGGCTGCACGAAATGTCAACCGGTTACAAGTTGTAACGGTTTCATTTCCTTCTTCTATTGGTATGGCGTGACTATTTCCATAATGGAAACTGTCGTAAATGGAGGTGGCACTTTTAGCAGGGTTAATGAACTTTTTACCCCTAAACTGAACTTTCTTTCAACTATAACTTTAATCAACCAACGCTAACACGCCATAACCGTAAAACTCGCCTGGGGGATGTTGTAACTTTGCAAATGTAAAACGGAACTACCCGTTGAACAAGTAACAATTATCATTAACCCTTAAAAATTTATTATCATGTCAAAAGTACAGAATGGCAAACTTTACTATCAGTTGTTCCAGAACAACGTTGCTGACTCTAAATTCTACCAGATGTGGTATGCTAAGGCGAAACACATCGACACCGTGACCTTCGACGAGCTCATCACCCACATGGCAAACCACAACGTGGGATTCCCAAGAGGTGTAGTGTCGGGAGTGATGATGTCGTTCGTGGACTGTCTGCTCGAACTCGTGGCACAGAGCAAGAAGGTGCAGCTCGGCGACCTCGGCACTTTCTACCTCAATCTCACCTCGAAGCCTGCAGCAAAGTATGAGGAGTTCAACGCCGCAGAGAATATCATGGACTGCGGACTGCGTTTCATCTCATCACAGACCGAAAACAAGGACAACCTCACCCGTTCGGCCTTCACCAAGGCGATGTCGTTCAAGAACTTCAATACTCTCATGCGTGAAAGTGACAAGATGCTCGTAGACACTGCGAACAAGGAGAAGAACAAGACTGTCTGATTCTGACTCCATTTTCCCTCTTGCCCTCATGATAGGGTGGGAGGGATTTTAGTACAACCCATCCTAACCTTCCCCAAGTGAAGGAACAGGTTACTCTGGGTAAATGACATCAGCCCCCACCTAGCCTCCCCCGTAGGGGAGGGACAGATACCCTTGCAAGTAATATTATCGTCAGTAGTCGTCTGATTATCAGTGGTTTATCAAAAGCAATAGTATCTGTCCCTCCCCTACGGGGGAGGCTAGGTGGGGGCTGATATGATTGTCTGAAGAAGTCTGATTATCAGTGGCTTATCAATAGCAATAGTAACTGTCCCTCCCCTACGGGGGAGGCTAGGTGGGGGCTGATATGATTGTCTGAAGAAGTCTTTGACAAAACATAGTAACCTTCCCCAAGTGAAGGAACAGGTTACTCTGGTTAAATGACATCAGCCCCCACCTATCCTCCCCCGTAGGGGAGGGACAGATACCCTTGCAAGTAATATTTATCGTCAGTAGTCGTCTGATTATCAGTGGTTTATCAATAGCAAGAGTAACTGTCCCTCCCCTACGGGGGAGGCTAGGTGGGGGCTGATATGATTGTCTGAAGAAGTCTTTGACAAAGCATAGTAACTTGTTCCTTCCCTTGGGGAATGTCAGGATGGGTTATCCTGCGGGG
>NZ_JXQI01000089.1 GCF_000834015.1 Prevotella pectinovora
ACAAACTTGTACATTTGGTCACAGCCATGGTCAGAAATCGCCAAACATTCACCCCTGAATATAAAATCTCAGCATAAATTGAAAATAATGGTCAAAACATTTGGATATTAACATAGAAAGCGATTTGGGTTTAACACGGATTTCCCCCTTCACTTTAGGGAAAACCATACACAGGCATATAGTTTCCCCTTTGCGGCAGAGAGCAAGATTACGTATCTTTGCAGCAGAAAAACAAGTAATAACCCTCAAAAAAATCTGGATTATGAAACGTACATTATTAGCAATCGTAGCGGCAATCGTGATGATAACATCCGCGAACGCCCAGAGACTTACCAACATTCAGGCTGAAGCCAGCTTCATCACCGACAAGATGATGGTGGAGCTGGGATTGAGCAAGGCTCACCGCAACAGCATCCTGAGCATAAACCTCTCATATCTCAACGGCATAAACAGCTATCGCGACATCGATGGCTATGGATGGCAATACCGCAACAAACAGCTAAGGCGTATAATGTCGCCAAAGCAATGGAGAAGGTTCTGCGAGTCGTATTACTTCTACCGTCCCATCAGTTGGCGTGACAGGGCATACGTACACAACATCTACGTGAAATATCCTAAACACGACTGCCGCCCTTGCCACCACCGTCCGCACTACTACGACAGGCACTGCAAGCACTATAAGCACGACAAACACTGGAAGCACCACAAGAAGCACGACAAGAAGCACGACAAGCACTATAAGAAATATGACAAACATCACAAGCACCACAAACACCACAAACACCACAAGGACAGAGATGATGACTGACACGACGGCAGCCACATAGTCCGAACATGAAAACCTATCAATGAATGAGCCATAACAAATAGCGATATAGGGAATCCGCAAAGATTATCCCATATCGCTATTTTCATATCATATTCAAGAATGCTGGATGTCTCTTTCAATCCTCATATCCGCACCAATAACTAACGATTTGTGCCAGACATGACATTTTCCCGAACTTATCAGGTGGAAATACACAAAATACAGAGGGAACTTACAACTTTTCTGAAAGTTATTTTCACTCACTCTTTCAAGAAAAACAAGTCTGTTCATCGCTTCAGACACTTAGATACGGACTTGTCGTAAGAATCATCAAGTGGTAAAAGCCCGAAAAAGCGGTATAGGAATCTCATAAAAAATCCTTCAAGAGAGTCACAAGACAAATCGCATTCCTGACATAGTTTTAATTTGCAGTTTTTTCCATCATAACATATATCTTCTATTGAATCTGAAGCAAAACGACTTTTCGTTTCTGAAAGAAATGTTCTTAGCAAATCATATCCTTCTATAAAGTTTTTTTGTATTAGGTCGAATATAAGTTGAAACATCCATCTGATTAACATTTATTGTTTTGTATCATGCTTTAATTTATTTGCCCTAAAATCCGTTTGGACTCATCTTTGCCCAACAAAGATACATTTCCTTGTAATTGTCCTTTATAAATTCACGTATTACACGAATGTCTTTATCGGTAAGTATGCCACGTGCCTTTACTATGGTATCACCATTGCCTTTTACAAAAAACTTCGCGGAACCTATTTCGGTCAGTTTCCTGTCACTGGCATGTACGTGCATAGCTTCAATGACGCAATGCGAAGTGAAGTAAAGAAAGTATCCAGAAACTTTGAAATCAAAATATTTAGGCATACGACTCCTCCATGTATTTCTGATTCTTCTTCCAATAGCCTTCAACGATACTTAATTCCACATCGTCCATTGTGGTTTCCAATACCTCACCTTTTGGAGACATAAGCAATGCGTGATGTGGTTCTTTAAGGTCTAACACACGTATGTTGAAGTCGTCTGTCTTCGAAAATGCATAGCCGCAAACTATCATGTCTGCTGCGGAACTCACCTTTAATAAATCGTCATTATTCATAGTCTCCGATTTTTACAGTTTGGATGTTTTTTAAGAAAGTCTCTGGCTTGATATAGAGGTTCTTGAGTATTGGCACCAAGTCAATATACTCTTCCGTTATGCCCATACCCTCATAGTCTGCCATAACTACTATATAGCCGTCATCCCACGATTTTACGTCCACATACTTTTTCAATATGCTTGGAGTGCGGAAACGAATGTTGTAGTCGGCATATCTGAATGAAGTCATATCGCCTTTATTTGACAACACAGCCTGTGTTGCAGTTTTTGCCGTATTCATAAATTCACCTCCTTAATCTTTTTGTTAGAATATAAAACTCTGTAGCAAAGATAATGCAAATTAAAGACAATACAAAATGTATTCGTTGATTTTTACTATCCATACATCATAATACGATATCATTACCACACACAGGTAACATCATTACCACGCACAGGAAATATCGTTACCGCGTATCTGTAATGATGTTACCATGCCTTGGTAATAACCGTTATCTTTGGCATCAATCTGTTAATATTCGGCAGACAGCTGTAACCGGCTGCTTCTACCGACACATAAACGCAAAAGGGCTGGACTCCTTGCATGGGATCCAGCCCTTTCTGTTTTTGACTTAGCACCACGACGCTCATCGTAAATCCGAGCCAAATGAGGTACAGCGGTGAACACATAGCGGCTATGGTAGCATGAGAAAAAGCGACAATGAATGTCCTCTTGCCAGAATGTATGGAAGTAATCGCCGTCACCGACATTAGTGCTATTCAACATGCTTTTTTATGTCTTTGTATGCTTATTCGTTAGTCATAATGTTACTGATTTTAGTTATTCGGCGCAATGCCACAAGCAGATTCTCCAAGCAGTTCTCATCTTGAATCTTCACTTCTCGCGGCTTACATCCCTGTGCCTCGCCCACGATTCCGGCCTTTTCCAACTGGTCCATAAGTCTGACCGCACGGCCGTAGCCGATAGACAAGCGCCGTTGAATCAACGAGGCAAAGCCCGACCGCATTGTTACGATTATGCGTGCAGCTTCCTCGAACAGAGGGTCGAGCGAACTGCTGTCTATGACATTTTCTGAGTCAAGACCCATTTCTACATGCATATCCTTCATTTGATTTTTATCCATTGTTTTGTTTTTTTATAGAATATTCTTGTAATTATAGCATAAAAGCAATGCTCATGTCGTCCTTACTGACTGTCCTGCTGTAATGAGAGAGCACATCCGGTAATTGTGTAGTAACTTTTTCTATACCATCATCGCAAACAGATTGGCTGGCTCCACTCGTTAGCTTTGTTGAGCACAACGCACCTGCCGTCACCGATCTGAAGTGTCCGAGTAGTGTGAAGCAAATTGTGAATTGCTCCACCGCTTGGTGCCGACAAAGTCTTTTATCTTGTTCTGGAGAATGTCATTGAATGTTATCTTCTTTGGCATATTGGCTGTGAGTTATATCCTTTTTATCAAATACAATATTACATTTAAACAGATTGGGGAGGGTGAGCGAAATCTACTTGTTACATGGGAGCGTCTGAGTACCATGGATCGTCACCAAAAATCATTGATTTAAACGAACCTTGCCAGTCAAGGATGGTGCCTGTAGCTTTGGAGATATCAATCCAGATGCTGACGGAGTCTTTTGACATGTATCTTTCGAACTTTTTATCCTCAGGACGAACAACAAGTGAACTTATCAAATGGCGTTCTCTTTCTTCATCTTCTTTGATGATAGTATCCTTGAAAGTGCTTAGTTTTTCCTTGGCTTCTGCTATGAGTTGCTTCACTTTTTCTTCGTCTATACCAGATGTACCCAAGCCTAAACAACAACTGATGGCATCTATATAGCCACAACCTTTTATCGCATAGTAAAGCTCGCGATTGTATACAAAGTCATTCTGGCTATTATCCAACACACATGCGAAGATGCGATCTTTCCATGTGTCGAATGTTGGTTCGACATTTGAGCTATATACAGCTTTGTCATTGGTTATTGACACCCAATTTCTATTACTACATATCAACACGACGTGCTTTCCTGAAGCAGCAAGCAGTTTTTCTGTCAGGAGAATCACATAGTCGTATCCGTTGTCCAGTCCCCTACCGCGGTATAGAATAACGAACGCTTTCTGTGGAATGGATGTCAATATAGGGATTTGTGCCTCCAAGTCGGCTAAATTATTTGAATCCACTCTAAGCGACCTCACCATTCCTTTACCAAAGATATTTTCGCCTATTACGCATGTTAGCTTAATCTCCTCTTCTCTATCTTTCCATCCGCAAAATGCCACAAGTGGCTTTTTGCGTGGTAGCAGGAAGTACTCCTCAAGAACCATTTCGTGCTTATCATATGTGAAGACATGCAGCTCGTCTTCCGGCAAAAGACAGTTGATATGATTCTCTGTCATATCCTTGTCCTCCACAGCCACTTCTCCATTCAGACATTTCTCCGAGAACTCGCGGAAGAAGTCTCTATCAAGCAGCTTCGATACTTTCAGCAGCAGGTCGGTGTCGAGACTCGTCTTTCCAAAAATCTCGTATGTGGCAGAGCTGGACTTGCACAAGTCTTTGGCAAAAGCCGTTACTGAAGGGTACTTTGCCTTTACTTCCTTCAGAATCTCTTGTCCTATATTATATTTCTCCATTGAATTGTATTATTATGTATGTTTATATTTCCAGTTCTCATTGGTCAGAACCATTTAAAATCCTTGTCAAACAAGTTGGATATTGGTTTGAATAGTCTGCACAGGATAAGTCCGACGACTATCAAGCCTATACGCACTAATGCAGAGCCGTCCATCGTGAATCCGAGCCAAACAAGGTACAGCGGCGAGCACATAGCGGCTATGGTTATCAGCATCATTAGTGATGCGAGGAATGTTTTAATGCCCATATTTCAATTATTTTATGGTATAGTTGTACAATGGTCGCAGACTGTCACCGGCTATCTCGAAAGCCACAATGTCGCGAGCGTACTCGTTGCTTTCCACTTTAGCGGAGAGGAAGAACACGTAGGAGCGATTGCCGTACTCATCGTCAAGACTTACAATCTTCTGCACTTCATGGTGGCTGTAATCATCATTAGGATGAGCAAGTCGAAGCAGAGGGCGATGCTCTTCGTGCAATTTGCCATCTTCTGATTTGAATTTCACCACACAGTCAATGTCGGGTGCGGTTCCGCCTTCGCCTGTATTATGCCAGACAGCTGTCACGAGACTGTCGTCAGAGACTATTGTATGGTAAGTCTCGGTAGAGTCAGACTTACCATAGCTCTTATCGAGACTTGTATCGGAAGACTTGTTCAAACATGAAGAGCATATAGACAATGCCAACAAGGCTATGCTACAAAGCTGGAGTATCCTTTTCCCATTCCTCATCGTTTCCATTAGACATATATTCCCGTCTTAATTTTTCGTCTTCAAAATCACTCGTAAACATACATTCTGCCAACACCTCACCATCCTCTGCGTATTCGGGGTCGAACACAAGTCCTGGGAGAGTAAGCGGTTCTTCCTGTTCATATATGTACGAACCGATATAGACGTATTCTTTGGGAGGCTCTACCTTATCTTTATCTAAAAATACATCTCTTTCGCGTGCAAGATCAGAGTACTCGTCTTCGTATCCTTCGAAATCGTTTAGTTCCCACACAAAGCAAAGCTCGTACATCAACCATTCGAAGAAGAAACGTTCGTTGTTTGCTTCAACAAAGTGGCTATGCGTATCCTCTTGATAAAACATAGGATATAACTTCGGCTCAAACATCCAATTCTTACTTACTTCTTTGACAGTTTCCAGAATTTGCTCTTTGATGTGCTTGCTCCAAAGGCTGGTAATGCAATAGGCATTGTCTTTCTTTACTTTCAGATATATTTTCATTTTCTTTTCGTTTAGACCTTTATTCTGATGGAGGAAAAATCTGATTGATTACGATTTTATTGCTGTCGTCAAGATACGCTCCGTCTATATCATAAGAAATAGAGACAAAATCATCACCTTCATCACTTGAATAGCAACCTATTCTTTCCCAAAATTCCTCGTGGAAGGCTTTCATTATCTTCTCGTATAGGTCTGGAGCCTTCTCCTGCAACCAAGGGTCGAACTTCTCCCAATAGTCCTCTTCCTCCATGTCTTTGAGAATTGTATCTTGGGCTTCTTTCCATAATGCCAGCAACTTATCCGCTTCCTCGTCAGAGAATTTGACAGTAGCTCCGTTATTATCCCAATTTAAATATATTTCTGCATCAATCTCTTTCATTGTTTGTGATTTTGTTTAGTTACTTTATGACTGATTACTTGCCAGCCACTCTTTAGCGAGAGTGGTGGCAAATGTATAGAAGTCTGCCATGTGAGCATCGTCCCACAGCTCTTCGTTGTTTTGAAGATACTCCTGCAGTTGTTCTCTCAACTCTTGGTCCTCTGTTCTTTCAAGAACCACTCGGATGAGTGTAAGTGCTCGGATGTCTCCCAAACCTTTATGTATCATATTCTTTTCTTTTCAAGACACGATTTCTCGCCATGGCAGAACCCGAGCAAGCTCGGTTCTGCTCATCTGGCTTATCGAAATCCTTCGTTTTTAGTTATTTTCTTTTTTACGAATCTCTTGCAGAATAGCTTCGCGCATCCACCATACGGCATACGAGGCAAACTTGAAGCCACGCGACTTGTCGAACTTGTGGCTGGCACGTAACATTCCGTAACGACTGGCTGCAATGAGTTCTTCGTCAGAGAGTCCCTTGTCCACATACTGCCTTGCCACAGCCTTGACAAAGACAGAACCGAGTTCTGCCAACTCGTTCTCCGCATTGGAGTCGCCCTGCTGGATGAGGTCGATAAGACGCAAAGCCTCATCGTTGTCGATGATAGGCATCTTTTCACTGTTTGTTGTTTCGTTTTTGTTCACCATATTTCTTTATGTTTTAAAATGTTGTCGCGCGAATAGTATCCCTTTTTTCTGAAATAAAAAAATCAGACCATAGAAAATCAACAAAAAATCAACTTTTTGTTGCAATCATATCTTATTCAAAGATAGTGCAAGGTGAATGCAGAACGTCAAGCTTGCTTGAACGTTATGCTGAGCCGCAGCCTATCTTATTCAAAGATACTGAATATGGCTTGGATAATCCAGCCAATAATCATAAAGACGAGTTGTATGAGACTTATCAGTATGTAGCCGCCAAACACAACTATCAAGATTCCACATAGAAAGAGAAACATGTCTCATGTCTTTTAAAAGTTTTGCCTACTCCCTTTCCAGCGTTTCGGCAGTCTCTGTTATTATCTCGACAACTGCATCATCGTAAATCAACCTTATACTCATTGAAATAGATGAAGCCGTCCTTCCAATGCTCACAGTTCCACTTGTGGATGTCATCAACAGTAAGAGTGTCACGTTTCAAGACACGTGCGAAATAGGCTAATGCCTCATCCATACTGTTGAACCGCTCGTAACCACACAAAACCGGCTCTTTCAAATGAAAGTCCACACTGACGCGTGTCGGGAAATATTTCCCCTCTGCATCATTTGTTGCATAAGTCTCATCGCAATAACTTTCCACCATATAGTATATGGTCATACCTTCATAGTGGCTTTCAAGCGGATGTCGGAAGTCTGCCGTCACCCAATCTTCCTCGGCTTCAATACTCAATGAATTATCTACGAACTCACATTTTATAATGTTGCCCCGAAGATATTGTTCTTTGGTATCTACTCCGAGACTATACACCATACTTGCGTAAGATACAGACTTGTCTTTACCCTCTTCAAGCAGTTTCTTGTTTAGAAGCGTCCTATACTGGTCATATATCTCTTGAAGGTCATTTGGTTTGCCTTCAATGCGATAGTATACTGTGGTCAAATACTCCAAAAGCATGATTCTATTTTAAATGTGCCTTTCTTTTGTAGCGCACACGAGGCGTAATCTCATAGGTTATTCCTTCGGAGTCACAAGACTATTGAAGTCGCGAGTCTCAAACTGAGCGGACTCATAGCCTTGGATGTTGAAGTCCGGATAATGGTTGTACTTGTTCTTTGGCACTATAATCTTTTCGAGAGATGTGCAGCCGATAAGCATCGTTGCGTTTATTTCACCAGCACAGCATGTCAATGACGGCTGCTCAAACTCAATCGTCTTTAGTGAAATGCAGTCGGCAAACGCCATTTGCTCCACAATCTTCACATTCTTGTTTAGATATACAGACTCCAGATGCTTGCAACTTGCAAAGGCTTTGTCATAAACAAGACATTTGCAGTCTTCGCTTATCACGATGTTGAGACTTTTCAGTCCGGAACTTCTGAATGCAGACTTGTCGATAATATTCAGGTGACTTGGAATTTTTATCTCTTCCAAAGCTTTGCAGCAAGCAAAGGCACCTGCTCTAATCTGGCGCAATGTCTCAGGTAAGGCTATTTCCTTTAAATTATAACAAAGACCAAAACACTCTTTCCCGATAAATTCTACTCCAGGCATTGTTATCTTGAAGAGTTTGTGGCAGCTTGCGAAAGCTCCTTCGCCCAAGTCGACAACAGATGCAGGCAACACCACATCACGAAGATATACAAGTCCTTGGAATGCATAGTCACAAATAGCCTTCACACCGTCTTTCACTTCAAGGTACTCTGGATTGCCGAGTACTCTCAACAAGCGAAGTCCATCCTCGCTGTAGATTGGTCCAGAACACTTATTGCGTCTGGCTTTCTTGATTATTGCTTGATCTTCTTTTGTCAATCTTGTATTCATATCTTCTGTAGTATTCATATTCTTTACTTATATTGTCATAACACTATTTTGCTTAAGTGAATAAAACTGGGTGCAAAGGTAATGCTTTTTTGCCTTTGCACCCAGTTTAGTTATTCGGAAGAACCGGAATGTGATGCCGGAAAATCAGGAATGATTAGATGTAGTCAATAATCGCCTTGGTTATCTGTACTTCTGTACCATTCAGCTCTTTTAATGCAACTCGCATCGGTGCATTCTGCTCTTTGAGATTATAATAAAGATAACGCTTTTTTTCTTCATCTTCACCGTCAATAATGACTTTTCCTAATATGCCATAGTATGTATTCTTATTTTTAATCTTAATGATTTTTTTATATGTAGATGAGTTGCTCTTCTTTCCGTTGTATTTGGTGTGCATAAGTCTAAGTACTCCATCTTCTCTTATAAGATTGAGTTCATTAGTAAGAGCATCAATATCAACATTTAACCCGTCAAGCGATGCGTTTTCTGCATTACTATCAGAATTCTGGGATTTTTTTATCATTTCCTGGTATGCATCTGAAACCTTCTTTAGGTTTTCAATCTTTCCTGCATTATTCAAATCTCTAAGGGTTTTATCAATAGGTTTCACATGGTCAATGGCAATATCTGATATATCTGTTACAGTCATAGCTACTTTGGTATTGCCTTCTCCAGTTGGAGTGTATGCTTTGTATTTCTTGTTCTCCCTTGACAATGCAACATACACATCGTATGTGCCTTTACATTTAGAGTTCTCCTTAAAGACGAGGTACACTTGCTGTGTTTTAAACTGTACGCTTTTTATTTCATTTTTATCATCCTCGTAGTGAACAAAGATTTCTTCTGCCATATTATTCAGCCAGTCAGAGAACTCTTTAGCCTTACCATTCTTCTTGTAGAGCTTTGAGATATATCTTAAGGGCAACCATACCTTATTGCCTGAAATGCGGTCTTGACTGCGTAGTCTGGCCGTAAACTTTTTCATCAGTTGTTCGTGTGAGTATACCTTATACCCTTGAAAGGCTTCTTTAAGCCAATGCTCTTCTGTGCCGGTAAGCGCAGGAGTTGTGCATTTAGAAGTAATGTCTTTCTTTATTCCTGTGCTTTTTTTTGATGTAGAGTTGAGCAACTTTTCCAAGAAGTCGATAAACTTGTTGCAGTATGTGCTGTAGCTTTTTTGCTTTTTAGGCCATTTGTAGACATATACCGAATGTCTTACCAAGTCAATCATTTTTTTACAATCATCTATGCGGCCGCTTGCAATAAGTTTGACAAGCAGAGGCAGAAAATTCTTCTCAGCATCGGTATTGAATTCTATTTTTTTTCTAATATATTGCGAACTTGGCGATATTGCTCTTTTGATTTTTTGTCTAAGTTGTCTATAAATGCATTCAATAGGTTTTCTATAGCTTTATCCTCGTTTTGGGGACAGTTTGCTATAAAACTGTTGTTCATCATATTTTTAAATGTTTTAGTTGTTTTTTCTTCACTCACTTCCCTCAGCTTCTCCCACAGCTTCACCATTGCCAGCGTGTCGAGGCAGCAGTAGTCGAGCAATGCCCGACGAGCCTTCTTTTGCTTTTCCGGCTCCATAAACTGTATCTGAGGATAAATGCTCATTGCCTCGCCGCCATTCTGAACACCACCACTGAGGTTGTGGTAGTCAAGCTCCGGATCATCGGGGAACAATGCCGGGAGCACCTTCTTGATGGAGAACGAACCGTTCATGGCTGGCAGGTAATAATAGCCGGCACGGAACGGGTCGAGAAGGTCTACGATGTGCGATTCGATGTTGAGAAGATGTGGCGCCAGGTCGGGGAATGCCTCTGCCAGTTCCTTCAGACGAGTACACTCGAAAGCCTTGTTGTAGGCTGTGGTGCAGACGTTGAGCGGGATGTCCTTGCAAAGTTGTTCAGCAAGGGCACGGCGAGGGTCTTCGCCCGATATGCCGAGAAACTCACGATGCTTCAGTTCGCCACCTTCGTGCTCGATGTAATGGAGCGAATACTGGAACGTGACTTGCTGATACGGATGCGTACCCTGATACTTCGGTATCACGGTCTGCTCGGTCTCGAAGTCGAGGAAATAAAGCGGATATGAGAGTTTCTTGAGAAATTCGCCGATGGCTTTGCGGTCGATATAGTTTGTGTCGTTCAATGTGCATTCCAGCTGCAGCTGCTGTAGGTCTGTGAGCTTCTCCTGTCTCATATCTTCCAACGACAGACGGCCTTCGTTCATGTGCTCCAATGCCTTCTTGAAAGACATGCGGTACAGATCGAATACTGATGGTGAAGGGATGATATTGTTGCTGCAATAGTTCCAGAACGCACATGCGTAGGGCTTGCGGCAATGTTCAGCCAGATGCTGCTTAGGTTCTGCGCCTTCAAGCACCTTCTTTGCGGCCTTGGTTTGGACTGCGACTTTGGCATATTCTTCGGCAACGGCCTCGCTGATATCGTTTATGCGGAAGAATCCCTTTACGTCGAGTTTGCCGTCAAGCACATATTCGTTATCAATGTTTACAAGATAAGTGCCAGTGATGTTCAGTCCGCAATTGGTGAGCACATATTTCTGATACGCCACATCCTGAGCATACACCTCCAGCTCATTAAGGTTGGTGCTGCTTTTCACCTCGTAGATGGCATAGCCATGTGGAGTCTTGTGCAGCAGGTCGACGGCGCAATAGCATCCGTCGTATATAAACGCCGCCTCGGCAATATTCTCAGCACCTTCGGCAAGGGCTTTCTGTGTGGCTGCAGCCATCGCTCCGAGGTCGAGGCGCTGTGTTCCGTCGGCAGCCGTCTTATAGGTGGTTGCCTCCACGAAATTGCCGAACAGACGCTTAGCCAGTTCGCCCACTTCGGTACCTGCGTCGAAACGGGCCTGCGTCAATGGGTCGATAACCATTTCTTCTGGTTTGTACTGCTTCAGCCACAATGCTTTGGGACATTGGCAATAAGTGATGTATTTTGACTTTGATAAATTTGCCATAGGCTTTTATATATTTATCTTAGTTATTTTTTTGCGTATAATATAAAAATACGCTCAAAGTTACAGAATATGGATTAAAATACAAAACAAATGTTCAATTATTTGGCGGTAAAAGAACGTAAAAAGCGGTATAGGAATCTTACTATAGATTTCCTATACCGCTTATATTCAACGCTTTTAGCTGTTTGTGTAGCTTTTTGAGCGATTAGTATTCGTCCTCGTTGAAGAGGAAGTCTTCTTTTGTCGGATAGTCGGGCCAGATATCCTCGATGCTCTCGTAGACGTCACCCTCATCCTCTATCTCCTGCAGATTCTCCAACACTTCAAGCGGCGCCCCGGAACGAGTTGCGTAGTCAATCAATTCGTCCTTCGTTGCAGGCCATGGCGCATCTTCGAGCTTTGAAGCTAATTCAAGTGTCCAATACATAGTAAATATAAATTATCAGTTTGCGATACCAGGCAGCATCACCATGCCAGCTCGCTGCCTATTATAAAATTGAGCGCAAAAATAATGTTTTTTTTCTTATCTACAAGTTTTTCTTCCATATTTTTTCTCTCACACCGTCATTAAAGTTTAATTTGCGTGCGAGCATGAAGAGATAGTCAGAAAGACGGTTGATATACTGCAATACATTTCCATCGAGATTGGTGGTTTCACCGAGGAAGAATATGCGCCTCTCCGCCCTGCGGCATACCGTGCGGCATACATGTGCGAGAGCTGCCTCATGTGAGCCTCCGGGGATGATGAATGACGTCTGTCGGGGCAGACTGCCGTTCAGATGGTCAATTTCCTCTTCCAGCACCGTCACCTCCTGCGGGTCGATGGTATACGAAGGTGCCAACTTGGTCTGAGTGGTATCGGTAGCGAGATATGAGCATACCGTGAACAGCGTGCGCTGAATGCTGATCACCATATTCTTGTCGTCGCCATCCTTCATGAAGGAAGCAAGCAGACCGAGCTGCGCACTGAGTTCATCCACGGTGCCGTATGCCTCGATACGAGGGTTTGTCTTTCTCACCCTCACTCCTCCTACCAAGCTCGTCATGCCCTCGTCGCCTGTCTTTGTATAAACCTTTGTTATTGCCATAGTCTTGAGATTTTTAAAAGTTAATCTTGTAATTCTGCTTATATCGTTTCGGATCGACATATACCAATCCGCAATAATACATATCAAAGGACACTATATTCTGAAGTCTCCCCACTACATCTTGCCAGACCGCCTTGTTGTAGTTCAACCTATCCACTACCACGAAATCACCGGTCCGCAACCGCTTCACCGCTTCCGTCAGCCATTCTGCATCTATTGCAGGGGCATTGGCATGCAGAATATGCATCCCCGGTGCATTTTCAAGCGTTTCCAGCACCGGATCCGCATCACACGGCCCAATGCCCGTCCAACGCAGAGAATTGCAGCCTGCACGGAAATAAGCCTTGTCACGCTTCATGTCTTCATCATCAAAGCCCACCGCCACCACCATCTCCGGCTGGGCATGGTTGGCGAGACGGAGAAAGAACTCACCCATCTTGCGTCTCACGGCATCTGCCTCAGGAAAATCCTTTGCCAGACGTTCGTAGGCATAATACGGGTAATGCTCATTTATGACGTATCTGACGAGGCTGTAAGCCCAAGGCGACTGTATTCCGAAGCCCCGGCAACAGCCAATCCTACTGAGCCATATCATTCCGCGTATTAACCTATTTGTCGTCATCAGGCGCAAATATACGTATTTTTATCAAAAATAAAACGATTTGTCAGGACATTTTTCCATCAAGAACGTAAATATCAAGGATAAAAGGTAATAACAAGCTCTTAATATCAAAACAGGAAGAGAGAGAAACTGAAAAAAGTCAACTCTGCATTTGCTATTGATATGATTTTCCGCTAATTTTGCATTTTAAAGGTAATAGAGATATGAAAACGCTTAAAGAACTTTTCAAAATAGGCAAGGGACCATCAAGCAGTCATACGATGGGTCCACAGAAAGCCGCAAAGATATTTCTGGAGAACAACCGCGGAGCAAGCTCGTTCGAGGTGACTCTCTATGGTAGTCTTGCCGCTACGGGCAAAGGACACATGACAGACATAGCCATCATCGAGGTATTGGAACCTGTTGCTCCCATAAGGATAATCTGGAAACCCGACGTGTTCCTTCCGTTCCATCCCAACGGAATGAAATTCAAGTCGCTCACAAATGACGAGAAGCCTATCAACGAATGGACGGTATACAGCATAGGTGGAGGTGCACTCTCTGAAGGCAAAGGAGATGACGACATGTTCAACTCACCTGAAGTCTACGAAATGAACTCCATGACAGAGATAATGAAATGGTGTGAACGCACGGGAAGAAATTATTGGGAATATGTGCAGCTATGCGAAGACAGCAGTCTGTGGGACTATCTCGAAGTGGTATGGATCAAGATGAAAGAGGCGGTTGAACGTGGTCTTAAACGTGAAGGAAGACTTCCCGGACCGCTCAATCTGCCACGCAAGGCACCGACATACTACGTGAAAGCAAGTGGCTATAAACAGTCGCTGCAGACAAGAGGATTAGTATATGCCTATGCTCTGGCAGTGAGTGAGGAAAACGCTTCAGGCGGAACAATCGTCACCGCTCCTACCTGTGGAGCATGCGGCGTGCTGCCAGCGGTGCTATATCATATATCAAAGAGCCACGAATTCACAGACAAACAAATACTGCACGCTCTTGCCACAGCGGGACTGGTAGGAAACATAGTGAAGAAAAACGCATCCATCTCCGGAGCCGACGTTGGTTGCCAAGGAGAAGTGGGCGTAGCATGCGCCATGGCGTCAGCAGCATCCTGCCAGTTGTTCGGTGGCAGCCCGTCTCAGATAGAATATGCAGCAGAGATGGGACTGGAACACCACCTCGGTATGACTTGCGACCCTATTTGTGGATTGGTGCAGATACCATGTATCGAACGCAATGCCTTCGCTGCCACCCGAGCACTCGACTCTAATCTCTATGCCGCATTCTCCGACGGATCTCACCGCGTTTCGTTCGACCGCGTTGTAGAGGTAATGAAGCGCACCGGACACGACATTCCATCGCTATACAAAGAGACAAGCGAGGGCGGCCTTGCAAAGGGTTTCAACATGACGGGTAACGTGAATGACTAAAGCAACAATTCAAACGCCCAGACAAGTTAGAATAAAGTAATACGATAACATTACGCATTCTGAGCCACAAAGCGGATTACATCTCCTGGTAGGGAACTGTAATCCGCTTTCTTTATCCTCAGACGGTCATCAAAACTAAAATTCAACAAAAACCGTCAACCATCTGGTCACATATTCGGAAGTGTCTATAATTCAGTCACTTCCGTCTGTTTCTGCATGCAAAAACCATCTGGTAATTGTCCGGACAATTCAATTATCGCCTGATGAAAACAGACATGACGCTGCATGAGGACCAAGGAAGCCTCTGATGCGTACAGACGCAAAAAAAATCCTCCGGAGGATTGCTCTTCCGGAGGATTCAAGCTTTAAAGTGAAAAAAGGCGGTTACCTACTCTCCCACATTGCATTGCAGTACCATCGGCGCAAGCGGGCTTAACTTCTCTGTTCGGAATGGGAAGAGGTGGAACCCCGCCGCTGTCGCCACCTGATATG
>NZ_JXQI01000009.1 GCF_000834015.1 Prevotella pectinovora
CTCTTTTGTAAACATACGTACAAAACAAGAGTTGTAAACACACAAATAATCATACAATAAAATGATGTCAACATAATTATCAGGAACAAAAAGTAAGAAAATCTTATAGTCAATGCCAAAAAGACAAGCATATTTCAAATTATGGAATACAAATCCAACATATTCCAATTTTTATTTGTAACTTTGCATTGAAAAGAATGCAGCGTCCCGGCTCTGCCGCTGGTAGCATCTGGCTACGAGAGGAAAGTCCGGGCAGCATAGGGTGCTCCGCTTCTGAAAATGGAAGCTATTGGCAACAGTAGGATACGACAGAAGAAAACAACCGCCATCCTTTGATAATAATGCGAGGATTCGAGTCTTCACTATATTATCCAAAACAAAAGAAGGATGGTAAGGGTGAGAAGGTGGTGTAAGAGACCACCAGTCGCTGGGTGACCAGCGGGCTGTGTCGTCCGGAGGCTGCAAGTTCATGTAAACCATCGTTTGAGGATTGCCCGTCCGACTAACTCCGATGGAGGGTAGAATGCTTGAGACATGGGGTGACTCATGTTCTAGATAAATGGCAGGCGCCGGTATCGTCGAGAGGCATTACCGGAACAGAACTCGGCTTATAGGGACACTGTTTTCTTTTTCATTTTTATAATTCATCCCAAATCAGCCATCAGGATCTGCTTGAAAAACGAAAAGCAACAATTAAGCAAAAACCGACTAAACAATATGGTGTGTAATGGCTGGTGGAGATTATTGCATCCGATATCTGGCATAATCAATCTTAATCAAAAAACGATCTATAGCATCAAATGACAATAAAAAACATAACTGATTTCTACAAAGTAGGAATATGGCGAGACTACAGCAACAAACCTCAATCACAACGGCTGATCATCGCATCCTTTAGAATGCTGATACTGACCATTGAGAGTTTTACAACAAAAAGAATGATAAACAACGCTGCCGCACTCACCTACTCCACTCTCCTGGCAATAGTCCCTATCCTGGCAGTAGTCTTCGCTATAGCAAGGGGGTTCGGCTACAACAAATACATAGAAGAGTGGTTCAGAAATGTATTGTCGAGCCAGCCACAGGCTGCCGAAACGATAATCGGCTTCGTCAATTCGTATCTGATCCACACCAAAAGTGGAATCATACTCGGTATCGGACTTGTTTTCATGTTATGGACAGTAACGATGCTTATCAGAAACATCGAACTGGCATTCAACAATATATGGCAGGTGAAGAAGCCGAGAAGTTTCTTCAGAACTGTGACCGACTATATGGGAATGTTTATCCTAGCCCCTATCATCATTGTCGTCACATCCGGTATATCAATATTCGTAGCTACGGTGACAAGCCAGACAGAGGGCATGGAATTGTTTGCCCCGATGGTGAGGATATTGTGGGATATCATGCCCTTCGTTTTGATGTCAGCCATTTTCATAGCCCTTTATGTATTCATGCCAAACATAAGGGTAAGACTGAAATGCGCCATTTGGCCGGGAGTTTTGGCAGGCGTTGCCATGCAGGGACTACAGCTATTCTATATCCATTCGCAGATTTGGGTAAGCAGTTATAATGCAATCTATGGTTCATTCGCAGCCTTACCGCTCTTCATGCTCTGGGTGCAGATATCATGGTCGATATGTCTTTTCGGCGCAGAGCTATGCTATACGAGCCAGAATATGGAAGAGTATGCCTTCCGCACGGAAACATACGAAATCAGTCCGCGATACCGCATGATAATGAGTATGCTGATCATGAGCATGATATGCAAGCGTTTTGAAAAAGGAGAATCACCGTACACGGCCCTTGAACTGAAGCTCAATACGAACATCCCCATACGCATAACACAAAACATACTATATGAGCTCATCGATCTCGGACTCATCAATGAAATATCAGGCGATGAAAAGGGAGATGTCAGCGTATATCAGCCGGCGCAAGACATATCAAGACTCAGCGTAGGGCGACTTATCGACAAATATGAAACAAAGGGGAAATGGGAACTTAAACTGAATATGTCTGAGGCGAACCATGAAAAATGGAACAAAGTAATTGCTGAACATTCGGCATATCTCAAGAAACAAAGAGAGATATTGCTGAAAGACCTGTGATTTAGCATAAGAATTACTAAAAATAAGAAGTAAACAAATGATGAACAAATGTATCATTTGGGACATACAAGTTTTTTTTGTAATTTTGCCATCATTAAGACGATTACATTATAAAGGTGTGGCGTCAGACAACTAATTAGAAACGTAAAATATAATAAAAATGGAATTACCTGATTTTATGTCATACTCCAACAAATTCACAAATGGTGAATTCTTGGAGAAAATAGCGAAAATAGCCAAACGTGCCGGTGCTAAACTTGTATACATCGCACTCGTGCTATATTACACCTTGCAGAGCGACAAAGTGTCTATCAAGGACAAAGCCATCATTGTAGGAGCTTTAGGCTATCTCGTCAGTCCGCTTGATGTAATACCGGATGCAATTCCAATCGTAGGTTTGGGAGACGATTTGGCAGTATTACTATATGTAATCGGCAAAATAGGCGATGTTTCTGAAGAAATCAAGGAGAAAGCCAAGAGCAAACTGACAAAATGGTTTGACGAGGACGAAATGGAAGAAATCAACGAGCTGAAAATGTAAAACCACAGACGTTAATCCAACAAATCATTTTCTGATATTCCATCATCAAAAAGTATTAGTCTTGAACCCAAATCGGTCATTAGGCCGTTAAATGTATAATTTTAATAACTGCTTGCAGTCTTTTGTTTTTTTATAAGGTGCCTTTTGCTTGTTTTTAATTCGCAATAGCTCGCTATTACTCATTAAAAGCCAAACAAAACCCATCCTTCTAAAAAGCAAAATCCAAGCAAGCCCTAATGACCGATTCGGGTTGAAGCATTCATAAAACATGCTTAAAGACTAATACTTTTATTTCAATCATTTCTGCAACCTTTTCAGGCGACGCTTGGCTTCAGGAATATCAGGGCAAAGCTTCAGAGCCTTCTTATAATTGGCAATGGCTGCATCGTTCATTTTTTCCTTTTCACATTCCTTGCCAAGCATGACGTATTCTACAGCCAGACGCTTCAGAAAATCATCTTTTTCTTTCTTCTCTTCCAATAGACGCTGGTTTTCAGCACGCAACTTATTTACCACATTCAGTTTGCTACGGATAAACCGCCGGACTAATGGCTTCTCTATATCATAACGACTATGTATAGCCTTGAAGAAGTTGTCGAGAAAGGATTCCATATCACCCTTGTCAAATGCCTTGACCGCATCATGATACTCCCTGTCCGCCTTAGATTCAGACAAAGCCTTGTTGATAACAAGAGAATCGTTATAATTTCTGGAAAAGGCAACTACCTCGGGGCGCACGAAAACATCACTCCTACGTATTGGCTCTTTCAGAGTTATTCCCTCCAAAGAAGTACAACGTGAAAGTGCGACATAAGTCTGTCCACCGGCAAACACCCCACCAGTAAAGTCTATGTTGACATGTCTGAATGTAAGTCCCTGGCTTTTATGAACAGTAATAGCCCATGCCAAACGTATCGGGTACTGAGTGTAAGAACCTATCTCCTCTTCTTCTATCTTCTGTTCCTTGTCATTATATGTATAACGCATATTGCTCCAACATGCCCTCTCTACCTCCAATTCTCTGCCATCCTCGGAAACGATATATATAACGCCTTGCCCTTCGTCTATGCCCTCAATGACTCCTAAGGTGCCATTCACCCAGCGTTTGTCCAAATCATTCTTTATGAAAATGATTTGGGAACCTACTTTAAGGTCTAGTTGCATAGGAGTAGGCAGACTGCTTTCAGGGAAATCCCCTTTTATATCACCATAAAAAACTGATGCTTCGCCTGGCAATTTATCCAACTGGCATTGATTGATGTAATCAACTGTATCACGCCGTGTAGAGAGTGTTATCGACAGACCATTACTATCTGATGGGGAAACTGCCGCCACCCTATTGTTGAGAAGTTGCAAATCATTTGCAGTAACCATATTAGTCCGTATATGATCCAATATATTGATGAATGTAGAATCGGTCTGGCGATATACTTTTCTCAACTCAATGCTCACCAATTTGAAAGAACGGAAAACATGTGCATCAAAGAAATAAGGTGATGGATAAAAAGGGCGCAGGAACTGGCGGTCTTCTTCTTTCACCACGGGTTCCAACTGATATATATCACCAACAAAAAGCAACTGCTTCCCACCGAACGGTTCCCTCATATTTCGTGTATAGATTCGCAGAACCTTATCAATAAAGTCGATAATGTCTGCACGAACCATACTTATCTCATCTATAATGACAAGTTCCACCTCACGTATCAATTTTCTTTTCTCTCCATTATACTTGAGAGTTTCCTTGATATTCCTATTCGAAAAACGAGAATCCGTCGGAATCAATGGATGGAATGGCAATTTGAAAAAACTATGAAGCGTTGAGCCACCGGCATTAATAGCGGCAATACCTGTAGGTGCAAGCACTACATGTTTTTTCTTTGTATGCTGGCATATATATCGTAGGAAAGTAGACTTACCCGTCCCCGCCTTTCCTGTAAGGAAAAGCGAACGACGGGTAAAGTTAACTATCTGAAGAGCCTTCTTGAACTCCTCGTTTTCAGTATCAATGATATCTTCCATTTCGAGACACCTTCTCTTTCTCATAGAGGCTTGAAGAAGACTTCAATCTCTGAATATGGCGAATGAAAAGGCATTTATCCAATTCGTAAAATCGTCATCAGAAATCATCCAACGACATGTTGTGGTTCTTCGGTTTGCTGTTCTTTGGCTCAGCTTCACTTTGAGGCTTGGCATCCTCTGCCTTAGAGGCCTTATGCTGAGATTCTTGTCCCTGAATTATATTTCCATTTTCATCCAGGAACACCTCGTCTTCCATAATGACAGCCGTACTGTCTGTCTGGGTCGTATCCTTCTTTACAGCAACATAACTTGAACAATTGTACATTCCGTAAGAAATGTCAGAATCTTTCGGTTTGTCGAAATGTCCATGATATCTTGAAAAATTAGGATCATTCATGACAGACTGCATGAAATAGCCACATACAGGCAATGCCGTTCTGCTACCCTGACCTAATGCTCCAGTACGGAAATGAATACATCTGTATTCGCCACCTACCCATGAACCGGCAACAAGCTTTGGACTTACACACATGAACCATGCGTCAGAATGGTTGTTTGTCGTACCTGTCTTACCGCCGAAATCCGTATCCTTGGCATTGCCTACATATCCCCATAGACTTTGGGACGTTCCACCAGGTTCTCTCATTCCGCCCATCAAAAGCTGCTGCATGAAGAATGCGCTCTTATAGGGTATTGCCTGTTGCTCCTCTATATTCTCCTGATAAACGACTTTACCTTCTCTATCTACAATCTTCGTAACTAATGAAGGCAGCACATGCTTACCATTGTTTGCAACAGTACAATATGAATTAACCATATCGAGGAGTCTCACATCAGAAGAACCCAAAGCCAATGATGGGGCGTCATCAAGTTCATTTGTAATACCCATCTGATGCGCTGTGTTTATCACATTCTTTATGCCCATCTCCTGCCCAAGCCTTACGGCAATGGAATTGATGCTTCGGGCAAATGCGCTCTTCAACGGAATGGAGTCACCTGAGAATCTGCCGTTTGCATTGCTTGGAGTCCAAATCGTATTCTCATGCTTCACCTTGTCATACACTTCCATTCTGATGTATTCATCACGGCGCTTGTCGCATGGAGTGAGTCCTTGATTCATCGCTTCTGTATATACAAACAGTTTGAATGTAGAGCCAGGCTGACGGTCAGCTTCCACCTTGTCATATTTCCAGGTGTCAAAGTCGATATCTCCTACCCAAGCCTTCACAGCACCGGTCTGAGGTTCCATCGCAACAAAAGCGCAATGCATGAACTTAACCATATAACGAATGGAGTCAACAGTACTCATCTCCTTCTCAATCATTCCTTTTTCATAATCGAAAAGTTTCACCTTATGTGGTTTGTTGACATAATAACTCACTGAATCCGGACTGTTAGGGAAACGTGCAAGAAGCTCTTGATAATAAGGTTGCTTCTGCAATATTCCTTCTATGAATCCTGGTATTACATTACCATTTTCATCGCGCCATGGCTCCTGGTTACCCCAATGACTGTTGAAATTCTTCTGTACCTGACGCATCTGTTTGGTAACAGCCGCCTCGGCATATTCCTGCATCTTGGAATCTATAGTGGTATAGATCTTCAATCCACTATTATATAGGTCATAGCCATTCTCCTTACACCAGTCTTTCAGATGTCTTGACACAGCCTCTCTGAAATACTTTGCCTGTCCGTCATAATTCTCTTCCTGATTGAAATCCAACTTGATCGGAAGTGCTGAAAGTGAATCGCAGACACTTCTAGACAAATCGCCATGCGTCACCATATTGTTGAGAACAACATTACGACGGTTCTTGCTGTTCTCCGGATTAGACTTCGGATTATAGAATGTGGTAGCCTTCAACATACCAACCAACACTGCAGCCTGTTCAGTCTTCAAATCTTTCGGGGTCGTGTTGAAATAGGTTTTTGCAGCCGTTTTGATGCCATACGAATTAGAACCGAAATCTACAGTATTGGCATACATCGTGATTATTTCCCGCTTTGAATAAACCGTCTCAAGTTTAACAGCAATAATCCACTCCTTGCTCTTCATTATCAAGATGCGAAGACCCGGTATCTTGCCGAGCAGGCCAGTAGAATAGTTCTTCCTCACTCTGAACATATTCTTTGCCAACTGCTGGGTTATAGTAGAAGCACCACGCGCACCATGATGAGTGGCAGCATCTTTCACGGCACCGAACAAACCGATAGGATCGATACCAAGATGCTTATAAAAACGCTCATCCTCTGTATCGACCAATGCTTTGAAAAATGACGGGGCCACTTCATCATACTTCACTGGAGTACGATTCTCATTAAAGAACTTTCCTATCATCTTGCCATCAGCACTATAAATCTCGGAAGCCTCGCTTACCTGAGGATCGAGTATTCCGGAGAAATAGCCAGGCGAGCTACCAAAAAGCCATAGGAAGTTTATGTCTACCATTCCAAGATAGATGATAAATACCACTATACTGGAACAGAAACCTAGTATGGTCTTTGTGTACCATGCCCTACCTTTATAAAGGTTCTTATACCATCTGAAGAAAGCACCAAGCTTCTTAATGACAAGAACAAAGATTTTTCTCAACTTATCAAGCATATAATGTCTACATTTATTTAACAATTACGTAAATTCAGAACAAAAGTACAAATTTACTTTAGATATATATCATTGTTTCTATATATTTTATGATTTCTTCAATATTGTCCGGGTGGAACCACTTGATTTGCGGGTCTCTTCTGAACCAAGTAAGTTGTTTGCGGCAATACTTACGACTGTCACACTTTATACGGAAAACGGCTTCATCCAGAGTGCATTTACCGTCAAAATATTCGAACAACTCTTTATATCCAACTGTATTCAACGAGTTGAGATGGCGGAAAGGATAAACTTCACGTGCCTCCTTTTCAAGTCCCGAACCGACCATCTCATCCACACGCTTGTTAATACGTTCATAGAGTTCGTCTCTGTCTCTATTAAGACCTATTTTAATGATATCAAAGGGACGTTCTTTTATTTTGTTTTTTCTGAATGAAGTATATGTCTTGCCTGTCATATGACATATTTCCAAAGCATGAACTATTCTTTTGGGATTCTTCTTGTCAACAATTGAATAATATTCAGGGTCAAGTTTCTCCAATTCAGCACACAAAGGCTCCAGCCCTTCGGTCGTATATCTGTCTTTCATCCATTGACGAGTTTTATCGTCAATGGTAGGTATATCGTCTATCCCGTTACAAACAGAGTCTATGTACATCATGCTGCCGCCAGTCATCAAAGCCAATTTTCTATCGCTGGAAAAATAACCAGACAGGAAATCCATCACGTCTTCTTCATATTTTGAAGCACTATAATAATCACCAAGCGATAGGTTTCCAACGAAATAATGCTTCACGCGTTGCTGTTGTTCCGAGGTTGGAGCAGCTGTACCTATAGGAAGTTCCCTAAACAATTGTCTGGAATCGGCATTGATAATTGGAATACGGAAATGCTCGGCTACGCGAAGACATAGTTCCGTCTTGCCTACACCTGTAGGCCCAAGAATAACGAGAAGAGTATTTTTCATGAATACAAGAATGGAGTATACAATGTTTTTAAACGAAATGTGTTTGGCGAGCAACTTGCAAAGAAGCCAACCAAACACTATTTTAACACTATTAATTCCAAATCATCAACAAGATTTGGGTTAACTTCTCTTCATCAACGGATAATACCACGTTTAGAAGACTGTACGAAATCAATGATATAATCTATCTCCGGACAAGAAGGCAATGTTGAACGTATTTCAGCTATACCTTCAGAAATCAGTCCCTTGGAATACAATATTCGGTAGGCATCATGTATCATCTGGATTTTCTCATTGCTAAATCCGCGGCGACGTAAACCTATTAGGTTTATTCCGCAGTACTTGGTAGGATCCTTACCAGCAATAATATATGGGGGAATATCCTGACTGAAACGGCTTCCGCCCTGAATCATGACATAGCCACCGATACGGCAAAACTGATGACACAACACGGTACTGCTGACAATGGCATTGTCGTCAATAACTACTTCACCTGCAAATTTAGTAGCATTTCCTATAATACAACCATTACCCATGACACAGTCGTGAGCCACATGAACACACTCCATAAGCAGATTGTTGCTGCCTACTATTGTAGTACCTTTGGAGGCTGTACCACGCGAAATAGTAACATTCTCGCGGATACTGTTGTTGTCTCCTACGACGCAAGTAGTTTCCTCACCGACAAACTTCAGGTCCTGTGGTTTGGTACTTATACTTGCACCAGGAAAAAATTCATTTCCATTCCCTATACGAGCACCCGTATGTATCGTAACGCCGTTTTGGAGAACATTGTTATCTCCTATGACTGTATTCTTGTCAATATAACAAAATGGGCCAATTATATTGTTATCCCCAAGTTTCGCTTCAGGATGAACAAAAGCCAACTGACTGATTTGATTCATATTATAATAATGTTGTCTATTTATTCTTTACTATCTGTGCGGTAAATGTAGCCTCCGACACGACTTTGTCGCCGACAAACACGTATCCCTTCATAGAGGAGATGCCATGTCTTACAGGAGCCAAAAGGTCTACCTTAAACAACAACGTGTCACCAGGCACCACTTTCTGACGGAATTTCACATCGTCGATTCTCATGAAATATGTAGACCAACGCTCTGGTTCTTCCAAAGTGTTGAGAACAAGAAGACCACCGCATTGGGCCATAGCTTCAATCTGCAGGACTCCCGGCATAACAGGCTCTTGAGGGAAATGTCCTGTAAAGAACGGTTCATTGCTCGTGACATTCTTCACTCCTACAATACTGTTAGCCCCAAGAGAAATCACCTTGTCTACAAGCTGCATCGGGTAACGGTGTGGAAGCAGCTCACGAATTCGGTTGACATCCATTACTGGCGGCTCATTGCAATCATAAATCGGAGCCTGTATCTCATGCTTGCGGATTTCGCGACGCATAAGACGGGCAAACTTATTGTTGATGGTATGTCCTGGACGAGTTGCGATAATACGTCCTTTGATAGGACGACCGATAAGAGCCATATCACCGATGATATCAAGAAGCTTGTGGCGAGTACATTCATTTTCCCAAACCAAAGGCTTGTGCTGAATATAACCAAGCTTTGTGGCATCAAGACGTGGAACCTTCAAGAAATCAGCAAGCTGGTCAAGCCTCTCCTGAGTAGTCTGACGCTCATAGATGACAATGGCATTGTCCATATCACCACCTTTGATAAGATTAGCCTTCAACAACGGCTCAATGTCTCTTACGAAGACAAACGTTCTTGCAGGCGCGATCTCTGTTGCATAAGCATCCATATCGTCCAATGTAGCGAATTGGCTGTTGATGAACTTGGACTCAAAAGAGCACATTGTGGTAAGGCTGAATCCTTCATCCGGAAGAATCGTTATACAAGAACCTGACTCCTCGTCTTTGATCTCTATCTTGTGTCTGATTATATAATAATCCTTTGGAGCATTCTGTTCTTCTATGCCGATTTCGTTGATCTTGTCCACATACATGGAAGCAGAACCATCAAGAATCGGGAATTCCGGACCATTAACCTGGATAAGACAGTTGTCTATGCCCATGGCATACAATGCAGACATTCCATGTTCTATGGTAGAGACCCTGACATCTCCCTTGCCTAAGACGGTACCACGTTGTGTATCTACTACATTTTCAGCTATAGCCTCTATAACAGGCTGGTTTTCCAAATCTATACGCTGTATTTTATAGCCTGAATTCTCTGGCGCCGGATTAAAAGTGACCGTCAGACTGAGACCAGTATGCAGTCCTTTGCCACAAAGGGCAAAACTACCTTTAAGCGTTTTTTGTTTAGACATAATCTTCTATTATTATTCTTTAATAAATCGTTAAGCTTCAGACTCACCCTTTAGCTTAGCCAATTCTTTTTCCAATTCATTGATTTTGGCATACATTTCCGGCAAACGGCGGAAAATGGCCTGAGACTTGAAATATTTCTTAGGTTCCATTGGTGGAGTACCGATGAGTGTCTGGTCGTCTTTAATGTTTCCCGGCACACCTGACTGGGCTCCCAAAAAGACTTTATTGCCGATTTTAATATGCCCTGCGAGACCGACCTGACCACCGAACATACACCAGGAGCCAACTTTCGTACTTCCTGCGATTCCTACCTGTGCAGACATTACGGTATTCTCTCCGATGTCGGTATTATGGGCTATCTGTACCAAGTTGTCAAGTTTTACGCCCTTGCGCACGTATGTGCTTCCCATGGTAGAACGGTCAACACAGGTATTGGCACCGATTTCAACATTATCCTCTATGGTGACTATGCCTATCTGAGGGATTTTGTCGTAACCTTCTGCATTAGGAGCGAAACCGAAGCCGTCAGCACCAATTACAGAACCAGAGTGGATTGTAACACTATTGCCAAGTTTGCAACCATGATAAACAGAAACATTTGAATAGAGGATAGTGTTTTTGCCTACCTTCACGCCATCACCGATCGTGACATTCGGATAAATCTGACAACCATCTCCTATCTCAACATTGTCTCCGATACAAACAAAAGGCGCAATATAGCAATTCTCACCTATTTTGGCGGAAGCAGAAATGCTCGCCAACGAGCTGACGCCTGTCTTCTTTGGCTTCATAGACTCGTATAACTGCAGGAGCTGTGCCACCGCCTCATAAGCACTTGGCACTCGTACAAGAGTACAAGGAACATCCTGTTCCAGTTTCAAATCATTATTAACCAGAACGATACTAGAATTTGTAGAATACAAATAGTGAGTATATTTGGGGTTTGCCAAGAACGAAATTGCTCCTTTTTTTCCTTCTTCTATTTTTGCAAAAGTATTTACAGTAGTATTGTCATCACCTTCAACGCATCCATGTACGAATTCGGCAATTTGTTTAGCAGTAAATTCCATATTTATATTAATATTTCGTTTCATTTGCAAATATAGTAATATTTATTTGTTAGATGAAATATTTGATTGTTTTTTTAATAAATTGACCATATACAACCATTAATCAAATTAACGTTCTGAAAATTTCAGACAAATGAGGAATTGAAATGATGTAAGACGAAAAGACAACCTTCTTTAAAAATTATCCCCCGATATCACATCGGAGGATAACAACAACACAAACACAAATACAACAT
>NZ_JXQI01000090.1 GCF_000834015.1 Prevotella pectinovora
ATACCCTTGACTGTTTGACGCCATCTGTTTATTTCGACAGTCCTTGACAAAGCGGAGTGATCTATTGTCATTAGTCCTTGACAGAAGCAGAGTAATCGGCATCTCCCCTTCGGGGGAGAACGAGAGGGGGCTGCAATCATTGGCAGATTAATTAGTCATGATGTGAAACAAATCTTCAGACATCAGCCCCCACCTAACCTCCCCCGTAGGGGAGGGACTGAGACCCTTGACTGTTTGACAGCCATCTGTTTATTTCGACAGTCCTTGACAAAGCGGAGTGATCTATTGTCATTAGTCCTTGACAGAAGCAGAGTAATCGGCATCTCCCCTTCGGGGGAGAACGAGAGGTGGCTGCAATCATTGACA